>JAQVXZ010000052.1 GCA_028708845.1 Bacteroidales bacterium | reverse complement strand
TATAAACTTTATTTTAATATACTAAATAAATAAGAAAAATATTTATGCTCTATTTATTAATTAACAATTAATCATTAAATTAAACTCTTGTTCGGATATTATTTTTACACCTAATTTCTCTGCTTTGCGTTTTTTCTCTGGACCCATTTTATCTCCAGCAACCAAATAATTGACCTTTGAACTTACGCCACTAACAATCTTTCCTGAATTATCTTCTATTGTTTTCTTTAATCCTTCTCTGCTATAGTTTTCAAAACTACCACTAACAACAAAACTTAATCCCTCTAACTTATTACTTGCAAAGCTTTCTTCAATTTCAAATTTAACACCTTGGGCTTTAAGTTTATTAATTAGATTAATGTTTTCTGGATTTGAGAAATAATCCATTATGCTTTCTGCTATCTTTTCGCCAATTTCATCAACCTGGGTTAGTTCAATGAAGTTTGTGCTAATTATATTATCTATATTTTTATAGTGCTTAACAAGTTTCTTTGCAACAACCTCACCAACATAACGAATACCTAAGGCGTATAGAACCCTTTCAAATGGTACTTGCTTTGAATTTAGGACTGCTTGAATTATATTTGCAGCTCCTTTTTCTTGTATGGTTGATTTCTTTTCCGTGTCAAGAATATTACCAATACCAATTAGGGATTCTTCTTCAAGTAGGTAGAGATCTCCAAAGTCTTTAACAAGCTCGTGGTCGATAAGGTACTTAACCCTTTCCGCACCAAGAGAATCAATATTCATTGCTTTCTTAGAAATAAAATGTTGGAAACGTCCTAAGATTTGAACAGGGCAATGGTTATAGTTAGGGCAGTAGTGACCAGCTTCTGATTCCTCTTTAGTAAGTAGAGTGTTACATTCAGGACAATGTTTTATGTATTCTAGCTTTTGGCTATCCTTATCTCTTTTCTCAAGATTTACTTCTATGATTTTAGGAATGATTTCTCCTCCTTTTTCAACATAAACATAGTCGCCAATCCTAATATCAAGCTTTTCCATTATATCGGAATTATGTAGGGATGCTCGTCTAACTACTGTTCCTCCAAGTGAAACAGGTTCAAGATTTGCAACAGGGGTAATAACTCCTGTTCTTCCAACTTGGTATTCAACTGATATAAGTTTTGTTTCTTTTCTTTCTGCCTTAAACTTATAGGCTGTTGTCCAGCGTGGACTTTTTGCAGTATTGCCAAGTCTTTCCCATAGTCTTGAATCATTAAGTTTAATGACAATACCATCAATATTAAAGCCAAGGTTAAACCTTTCCTTATCCCAATAGTTTATAAATTCTGTTATATCTTCAATTGTCTTGCAAATACCAATAAAGGAAGGAATATTAAACCCCCATGTCTTTGCTTTTTGAAGTCTTTTATAATGTGTTTCTTTATTGAAAACGCTGTCTTCTGATAAGATAAAATACAATATGCAGTCAAGCTTTCGTTTTGCTGTTTCCTTAGGGTCTAATAGCTTAACACTGCCAGATGCTGCATTACGAGGATTAGCAAGTGGCTCTTCTCCTTGTTCAATTCTTTGTTTATTAAATTCTTCAAACCCCTTATTAGGGAAGATTATCTCACCTCTTATTTCAAATTCCGTAGGATAATCATCACCGAAAAGCTCTAATGGGATTGATTTAATGGTCTTAACATTGTCTGTTATATCATCTCCAATAATTCCATTGCCTCTTGTAAGGGCTTGAACAAGTTTACCATCCTTATAATTCAAACTTACTGCAACTCCATCATACTTTAGTTCACAAACCCATTCCAACTCTTCTTCCGTATTAAGAGATTCTTGGGTTCTTTGAACAAACTCTTCAATTTCTTCAATAGAATAGGTATTGGAAAGAGAGAGCATAGGATATTTATGCTCAACTTGTTTGAATGATTTATTTATTTCTCCCCCAACTCTTTGGGTAGGAGAATACTCGAAGAATGATTTATCAATATTAGGGTTCTCTTTCTTATATTGATTTTCTAATTCTTCGAGCTTCTTAAGTTTAAAATCGAATTCCTCATCCGAAATGCTAGGGTTATCCAAAACATAATAGGAGTAATTATGCTGGTTTAATTCTTTTCTTAACTCAATAATATTATTATAGAGAATGGTGGTCATCTTCCTTTTGAAGTTCTTTAGTTATATCTTCATCGATAATATGATCTTTCCTTGATATCTGTAATGTGTTAGATGTTAGTTCATCATACTCTCTTCTGTTCTTAGTAATATCCATTGCTAAGAAAACAGAATTGCGGAAGCTTTCAGGGCTTGCAAGATTCTTTCCTGCAATATGATAAGCAGTTCCGTGAGCTGGTGATGTACGAACATAAGGAAGTCCTGCAGTAAAGTTTACTCCACTTGCAAAGCTCATTAACTTAAATGGAATAAGTCCTTGGTCGTGATAAATAGCAAGAACTCCATCGTAGTTATTAAACTCACCCATTCCAAAGAAACCATCAGAAGGGAAGGGTCCGAATGCAAGTATATTATTGTCGAATGCTTTCTTTATTGCTGGTTGAATAATTGTTTCATCCTCATCACCATTAACTCCATGGTCTCCTGCGTGAGGATTTAGAGCTAAGACTGCAATTTTAGGCATACGAACACCAAAGTCTCTTCTAAGTGATTGGTCAAATATCTTTAGTTTTCTTAAAATTAGTTCCTCAGTAACAACACTTGGAACATCTTTTAGTGCAAGATGATTTGTTAGAACTCCAATCTTAATCTTATCACAAGCCATAATCATTAGAGAATCCGTTGCACCAAACTTCTTTGTAAGGTATTCTGTATGACCAGGGAAATGAAAGGTTTCTGATTGAACATTCTTCTTGTTGATTGGGTTTGTAACAATTGCATCAAACTTACCTTGCATTAAATCCTCAGCAGCTAAGTCTAAACTTAAAGCAGCTAGTTCTCCTCCAATTTTAGTAGCTTGACCAACTTCTATCTTAACCTCGTCTTGAATTATATTTAAAATATTTAGCTTACTTGTTTCAGCTTGTTCACAATTTCTAATATTAGTGAAAGCTAAATTAGGACAATCAACCATTTTCTTATAGTAGGAAAGAACTTTGGAAGAACCATAAAGTATTGGTGTACAGTTTTCCATCATCCTAGCGTCAGAGAAACACTTTATTAAGATTTCATATCCAACCCCATTTAAGTCACCATGAGATATACCTATTTTAATATTATCGGAATATGGCTGTTGTGGTTGTTGAGTTTCTTGTTTGGTGGCTTGGGTATTAATTTCTTTTTGATTCTTCTTTTCTATTCTATTCTCCATTTTATTTTTGTATAAAGTATTTTTCTATAAATTTAACTATAAGTCTTATTCCATAACCCGTTCCACCATATCCAATATATCCTTTTTTGGTACTAGTGTATGCAACTCCTGCAATATCTAAGTGAATAAAAGGAATATCTCCTGTGAAATGAGCTAAGAACTTGCCAGCAGTTATCATACCTGCGTGTTTTTCACCAGAATTCTTAATATCTGCAATATCACTCTTAATCATATCGCCATACTCTTCCCAGAAAGGGAATTCAGCTATTCTCTCATAAACATCTTTCCCTGCTTGTTTTAAGTCCGACATATAAAGTCCTGCATGATTTTCCACAGCTGCAATTCCAACAGCTCCAATTGCTCTTTCTGCCGCTCCGGTTAGGGTTGCAGCATTAATAATAAGCGAAGGATTATATTGTTTTGCATAAGCCAAAGCATCAGCTAATATCATTCTACCCTCTGCATCAGTATTTACAACCTCAACAGTCGTTCCGTCATACATATTAATAATATCACCAGAAGCATAAGCATTACCACAAGGACGATTGTCGGTTGAAGGGAAAAGTCCAATTATATGGAAAGGAAGATTAAGTCTAGCAACAGCATAGATAGCAGATGCCATCATAGCAGCTCCAGCCATATCAGTCTTCATTTCATTCATATAATCACCTGGCTTTAGGTTTAAGCCACCAGTATCATAAACTAATCCTTTACCAACCAAGACCAATGGTTTGCTGTTTAGTGCATTATCAGGTTTATATTCCATAATGGTGAAGGTAGGAGGGTCAATGCTTCCTTTGTTCACAGCCAAGATTCCTCCCATTCTTAATTTCTCAATATCTTCCTTGTGCAGTACCTCAACATCGATGTTAGCCTCCCTACTCATATTAACAATAGCTTGAGCCAACCCCTCAGCATTTAAGGTTGAGAAAGGTTCATTAACCAAGTCTTTCCCTTTTTCAATAGCTTCACAAATAATCCTTAAATTTTCTATATCCTTAATTTCAATATCGTTATGAATAATTGAAATATGGTCGAAGGGATGGATTAGGCGAGAAGGATCTGTCTTGTAGTTATCGAAACAATAACTTGCCAAACAAACACCCTCAACAAAACTCATTACTTCTTCTTTAGAGGAATTTGAAACAAGATTAATGTTCTTAATATGTTCCTTATCGAAGAAGTCTAAAGCCTTAGCACCCAGCTTTCTTAGATTTTCAAAGGTTTGATGAGCGGTCTTATTTATTGGAAAAACACAAACAATCAACCACTCACTTAAGTTGTTGAAAGTAAAGAATGTTCTTTTGTTTTCCTTATGCTCGTTATATATATAAGCCTCTTGTTCAGAGTTAAGTAAGTGATGATTAAAGCTTTCATTCTCATCAATCAATAATAGATTTGAAAACTCTTTCTTTGGATTTAATAATTTATCTATTGTAATCATATCGTCTTTTGTTTTTATATAGGATTACAAAGATACAAAATAAATATAAAATAATAACGATAATTCTTATTTTCATAACCAATTTACTTGCTTTTTGCAAAATATTTCGTATATTTGCATAGTAAAATTGAGACGATTAGGTTCTTTAAGATTTTATTCTAAAGTTTTTCTTCAATCTTCCTTAAAACAAAATGATGTACATCTTTTACCCCGAAAGATGTACATCATTTGCTATGAAAGATGTGCATCATTTGCATACTAAAACGAAGATTCAGGAAATTTATATCAAGTATTACGAGATTTATATCAAGGTTTGGGAAATTTATTCTTGATTATTTACTCCGTAACCAAAGAGAGAGAAATCTGCAAGGGTGGGGTCTAAGGGGAATATGGTCTTCATATCTGCAGTTTGGTCGTGAATATATTCTCTAATAAGTTTGTTCCTAAAATAATCATAGAGACGAAAAATTTTGTTTCTATGTTTGGATCTGTTATAATGACGAGAATCACGAATGTTATGTTTGCATAGCAGCAAGAGAATTATTAGAAAATTCAGGCGGAGCCAAATCTAAACCAAACCAACCGACAGATAACGATGACCAAACATCCCAATCAGATAAGCTTTATTTAGTTCCAAACCCTGCGTCAACTTATGTTAAAGTAGAAGGAATAGAACAAGATAATATTTCTGAACTTTTATTAATGGATATGACAGGAAAGAACCTTAAGAAAGTTCAATCAACTAACACTTTTTATATACAAGATGTATTGAAAGGAACATATATTCTTAGAGTAATAAACAAGGAAAACAAGGTTTATTATTTGAAACTAATTAAGAACTAATCAATCACAATTAAGGTAAGTGCTGCAATTAATTTTGCAGTGCTTACCTTTATTATTAAAAATAATGTTTACTTTTACACACAAAACCTTGTTATATAAATATAACACCAAAAATCATAGTCTATGAAAAAGTTTATCATCTTTTTTCTATCTATATTATTTCTAAGTAATATCAATGCTCAATATTTTAACTGGGCAAAGACATATATGGGCTCGGAGGAGGCTTTTGCAACATCAACTTCCAAGACTAACAGAATCTATCATTCAGAATTCGACTCTCATGGGAATATTTATATCTTAGGTTCTTTTG
>JAQVXZ010000051.1 GCA_028708845.1 Bacteroidales bacterium | reverse complement strand
TTTTGAGCCATCTGCTTTTTCATCGTAAACGTTTTGTGCTATTGTTGCTGATGTTGAGCAAAGGATTGCTATTATGATTATGATTATCTTTTTCATTTTTCTGTTTTTATTGGCATATTTGCGGTTGTTGTGTATAGATAACGCTTGATTGAGCGTTTTGGTGTCTTTTCAAACTCTTCTTCTTTAATGTAGATATAGGAGATTTGACTATATGATGGTAGTTTCTTGTTTACTACTCCTTTTATAACCTTCATTATATGTAGGGAACGGGTTAGGTCTATTTTGTATTGTTTCAATTTCTCTTGGTCAAGATATACTAGGGCTACTATCTTTCCTTCTTCTTGCAATACTATGCTTTCTTGTATATATGGGTTAGAGTTTAGGATGTCTTCTATTTCTTCTGGATAGATATTGCTACCATTAGAACTTAGTATCATATTCTTGCTTCTTCCTTTGATAAATAGGTTTTGGTCTTTGTCTATTATGCCTAAGTCGCCTGTCTTAAGCCAACCGTCTTTTGTGAATGCGGCTTCTGTTGCTTCTGGATTCTTATAATAACCCATTGTTACATTATCTCCCTTTGCTAGTATCTCTCCTACTATATTTGCTGGGTCTTTCGAGTCTATTTTGATTTGCATTCTATCTACTGGTCTTCCGCAAGAGCCTGGCACAAAGGTTGACCAATCGGAATAGTTTAGGATTGGTGCACATTCTGTCATTCCATAGCCTACTGTGTATTTGAACCCTATGTCTTTAAAGAATGTTTCTACTTCTTGGTTTATGGCTGCTCCTCCTACTATTATCTGATAGAACTTTCCTCCAAAGGCTTGGTTGAGAGAGTTAAGTATTTTCTTTTTTATTATATGGTTTATGATTGGCGTTTTAAGTAATAGTTTAGTTAATGGCTTTTCTATTGATGGTTTGATTTTGTTATTGTATATCTTTTCAATGATTAATGGCACTGCTATTATTAGGTCGGGCTTTACTCTTGCAAATGCTTCGGCTACGATTGCAGGACTTGGGGCTTTTGTTAGGGAATGTATGTGAACTCCTGCAACGAAAGGGAATACAATCTCAAAGCTTAGTCCGTACATGTGAGCCATTGGTAGTATTGAAACTATATTGCATCCTGATTTCATAAAAGGCATAGTATCTGTTGCAAAAAGCAGATTGGAGTTTAGAGCTTTATATGATATCATTACTCCTTTCGAGATTGAAGATGTGCCTGAGGTATAGCTTATCATTGCTAATTCTTCTGGGTTATCTTTTTCGTACTTTACATCTTCTTTTGAAAAGCCATTAGGGTATTTCTTTAAGAAGAGTTCTTCTAGTTTATCGAATGCTTTTTCATATTCACAGTCAGTACAAGCCACTAAGGTGAAATCTTGAATTAGGATTATTGCATGAAGTTCTGGCATCTTGGTTTTATCCATAACTTCCCAAATGACATCTCCTACAAGAAGCATCTTAGCCTCGGAATGGTTTACTATGTTATAAATTGACTCTGGCTTAAACTCATTAAGAATAGGAACAGCTACTGCTCCGTAGGTTAGAATTGAGAAATAAGAAATAACCCAATTGCTTGAATTTCTTCCACAAAGAGCAATCTTATCTCCTTTTTCTATTTTACATTCTTTGTAATAGGTGTGAAGTCTTGCGATTTGATTAGCTACCTCAGCAAAGCTCTTTGACTCTGCTTTGAAATCAGATAGTGCTGGGCTGTCCCAATTGTTTATTAAACTATATTGAACATTTGCAATAAAACTGGTTCTATTCATATTCTTTGATCTTTAGTTTAGCAAATGTACAACTATTTATTTTTTCTACTATTAATATGGTATTAATTATTATTATTATTTGGTGTGGCTATTTATTTTGTTTATATTTGCTCTCTGAATTTATTGAACAAATTTAATTTATAAACTAAAACTGAATGAAATTATGAGTATTAAAGGAACAAAGACAGAACAAAACTTATTAAAATCTTTTGCTGGCGAATCTCAAGCAAAGAATCGTTATACTTATTTTGCAAAAGTAGCTAAGAAAGAAGGTTATGAGCAAATCTCTGCTATCTTCGCTGAAACTGCTGCTCAAGAAGAACAACATGCTAAGGTGTTTTTCAAATATTTAGAAGGTGGTATGGTTGAAATTACTGCAACTTACCCTGCTGGAATTATTGGCACAACTCTTGAAAACCTAAAAGCTTCTGCTGATGGTGAGAATGAGGAATGGACTGACCTTTATCCTGAATTTGCTCGCATTGCAGAGGAAGAAGGATTTAGAGATATTGCAAACTCTTACAAGAATATTGCTAAGGTTGAAAAAGAACACGAAATACGTTATAGAAAACTTGTTGAAAACATTGAAAAGGGTCAAGTTTTTGAAAAAGGAGAAGAAGTTTTCTGGTATTGTAGAAACTGTGGTTATGTTCATTTTGGCAAAAAAGCAATGGAAAAATGTCCTGCTTGCCAACATCCAAAAGCTTATTTTGAAATGCATGCTAAAAACTACTAAGCATTTAATCAGTTCTTTTTAGAATTGAGACAAAAGAGAAACAAGAGGCTGTCATTTATTTGATGGCCTTTTCTTTTTCAGCAATTAATCATCTATATGACCGTAGAAGTCAGTAATTCTGTCTTGCTCTTCTTCTGAAATAACTAGTAATATATCACCTTCAAAAAGCTCCATCTGACCATTAGGGACAATAAAGTCTATATCTCTTTTAACCATCATTACTAAGGTTTTGTCAGGAATAGTCATTATTTCAAGAGTATTTCCTTTCTCAAGCATTTTCTCTGTTAGCTTTATTTCTCTTAGCTTAACATTTAAATCCTCTGGAATCTCTACCCTAAAATCGCTTTCCTTTTCGTCCAAAGGCTCAGCAAGTTTAAGCTTATTGGCAATAGTTGTAATAGTCATCCCTTGAACTATAAGAGAAACCAAAGTAACTACAAAGACTATATTAAAGATTTGGTCGGAATTTTCAACATTAGCAACAACAGGATAAGTAGCAAAAATAATTGGCACAGCACCACGGAGCCCTACCCAAGAAAGAAAGGCTTTGGATTTTATTTTTGTTTTGCGAAATGGTGCAAGGGAAATAAAAACACTAAGAGGTCTAGCAACTAAAATCATAAACACTGCAATAATTATTCCAACAGGAAGAACACTTAACATCTCGCTTGGATTAACTAATAGACCTAATGAAAGGAACATTATTAATTGAGCAAACATTGTTAACCCATCTAAGAATGAAGTTATTTCTTTTTGGAATACTATTCTATTATTGCCTACAATTATACCAGAAATATATACTGCCAAATATCCATTACCATGTAAGATATCTGTTATTGCATAGGTGAAAAGAAGGATACTTAGAAGCAAGAGAGGATAGAGAGAAGGGTAAGGGATTTTAACCTTATTTATTAGAATAACTGTTAGCTTTGCAACCACAAAACCAACTAACCCTCCAACAATAAACTGAACAAAGAAAAGTCCAATCACAGCCCCTACTCCTAATGTTGAGGAGCTAATAAATTGAATTAGAGCTATGGTTAGCATATATGCCATTGGGTCATTACTACCACTTTCAAGTTCTAGGGTTGGACGAAGATTATGTTTGAGTTTAATCTTTTGTGTTTTGAGGATATTGAAAACAGATGCAGAATCGGTAGATGACATTGTGGAGGCTAAGAGGAGTGAAGCTGCAAATGGGAGATATAAGTTAGTAAACTGAAAACCTGAAATCCAAAATATGAAAAGACCTGTTATAAGAGCAGTTAATAATACGCCCATTGTGGAAAGGACAATTCCTTGAGCCATTATGGGTTTTATTTCTTTAAACTTCGTTTCCATACCCCCTGTGAAAAGAATAATACTTAGGGCAATGATACCTATAAACTGAGCTACTCCAGCATTATAGAACTGAAGACCAAGACCATCACTACCAAAGACCATTCCAACAACAAGAAATATAAGCAGGGTTGGTATACCTAGTTTTGAACTAAACCTACTTAATAATATACTAACAAAAATAAGGATTGCTCCTACAAGAATTATATTATCGGCTACTAAATCCATATATTTATATCTTTAATTTTCAAATATAAGAGATAATAATACGTTTTCTAATCATAAATATTATCTCTTACGAACTTATCTAGCTCTTCCACTGCTTGGCAATTGAAGAGTGGTTTAAGCTTATCTTCTTTCCAGTTTAGTCCTACAACGAAATAACTCCAAAAACCTTTTAATTTATTTAATGAATGAGAATTACTTATTAACTCGGAATGCAGAGAAATCAACCTCTCCCTCTCATCAACATAATCAATTGACTTAATTTGTGAAGCAAGGCAAGGGTTAAATAATAATCCCCTACCAAGCATAAAGTCGTTAATGTTTGGGAATCTGAGTTTGATTTTATTGAAGTCCTCTACCGTAAATATATCTCCATTATATGTAATCCTCTTATTAATTAATTTAGCTGCCTCTTCAAAAGAATCCAAATCAACTTCCTTTTCATATACCTCTGTTCCTATGCGTGGATGAATAACAACATTATTTATGGGGTATTGATTGATGATTGGGATTAACCTTTTGATATCTTCTTTCGAACTATACCCAAGTCTTATTTTTATTGAGAAATTTATTTCAATATTATTTAAGACCTCATCAATTATTCTTTCTATTCTTTCACTATCTTTCAAAAGCCCAGCTCCCCTACCCTTATTCATTATCTTTTCTTGTGGGCAACCAATATTCCAATTCACCTCTTTATAACCAAGCTGAGAGGATAGATTACAAATATCTATAATTCCTTTTGCATCATTACCTAAGACTTGCGGTATTATTTCAAAATTACACGTATTGTTTTCTTTTAATATATCGGCATACTTCCTTTTATTAAAGGTTGTATTGCCATGCGTAAGGGAAATAAAAGGAGTAATAGCCTTATCAATAGCCTCTGGGAATGTTTTGTCGAATGCATTACGAAAGACATAGTTGGTTATAGCGTGCATTGGTGCCATTATAAGCTTATCTGCTTTTGTCCATAGCCTTGTGTTGAAAACAAATGTATCTTCAACCTTAATTTGAGGAGATAGAAATCTTAGTTCATAGCCCATAATTAATAATTATAAAAGTCTTTCCACATTTCTTTCAATCTCTTTTCAATCTCTTTCTCCTTTGGATTATTCCCTCCTAAGTAGAATTTCGTACCCTTAATCTCATCAGGAAGGAAGTTAAGAGGAGTAAAGTTGTTTTTATAGTCGTGAGCATATTTATAATCCTCTCCATAACCAATTTCTTTCATAAGAGAGGTTGGAGCATTCCTTAAGTGGAGGGGAACAGATAAATCACCAGTCTTTTCAACAAATTCTAAGGCTGAATTAATTGCCATATAGGTTGAATTGCTTTTTGGAGATGTTGCTAAGTAAACAGCAGTTTGAGATAGTATTATTCTTGATTCTGGATAACCTATTTTATTTACTGCATCGAAGCAAGCATTTGCAATAAGTAGGGCGTTAGGATTTGCCATACCAATATCTTCAGATGAAAAAATAAGCATCCTTCTTGCAATAAAAAGAACATCTTCCGAAGATGCAATCATTCTTGAAAGCCAATAAACAGCAGCATTTGGGTCTGAACCTCTCATACTCTTGATAAAAGCAGAGATTATATCGTAGTGCATCTCTCCTTTTTTGTCATAGGATGTAAGGTTTTGCTGAATGATTAAAGAAACCTTTTCATTGGTAATAACTAAATCATCTCCCAATTGGCTTACTACAATTTCTATTGCATTTAATAGCTTTCTTGCATCTCCCCCACTTATTCTAAGCAGGCTTTCTGTTTCTTTTATTTCTATTATCTTGTTTTCAACCTCTTTATAATGGGTTAATGCAT
>JAQVXZ010000050.1 GCA_028708845.1 Bacteroidales bacterium | reverse complement strand
TCAAATGGAATTTGCTCTTGCTAGCTTTGTGGGAGGTAACCTAAGAAATGCAATTGCACGTGAGGCTAACGCTGTTGTGGTTGTTGGTGAAGGTGATGAAAAAGAAATGATTGCTATGGTTGAAAAGTATAATGATGAAATTCGTTTTGAGTTCCGTTCTACCGAACCAGGTCTTCATGTTAAGATAGAAGAGACTGAGCATCCAAAAGAAGTTATTGATGTAATGACTCAAGAAGATTTATTAAATGTATTGTATGCAGTTCCGCACGGTGTTTTATCTATGAGTAGAGAAATACCAAACTTTGTGGAAACTTCAACTAACCTTGCATCTGTTAAGATGATTGACGATTGTTTTGTTATTGCAACCTCTCAACGTTCATCAATTGATACAGCAAAAGAAGCAGCTTGTGATAAAAATGCAGCTTGTTTCAACTTAGTTGGTGCAGAGGTAACGCATGGCGATGGTTACCCTGGTTGGATTCCTAATCCAGATTCAAAAATCTTGAAAGTTGCTGAACAAAGCTATGAAAGGTTATTTGGAAAGAAACCAATTGTTAGAGCAATACATGCAGGACTAGAATGCGGATTAATTGGTGAAAAGTATAAAGGTATGGATATGATTTCATTTGGACCAACCCTAAGAGGTGTTCACTCTCCAGATGAAAAACTTGAAATTGCAACAGTTGAATTGTGCTGGCAACATACTTTGGATGTATTAAAGAACGTTTAAAAGGGAGAATTTATGAATAATATTATAAAAACAAAACATATAGTCCTTATAGCTATTGGCGTTCTTACATTAATATTATTATTTATGTTTGGTGGTCCAGTTTATAGGGTATGGCAACAAGAGATGAGAGGTAGAGCTCAGTTTGCAGAAGCTGAACAAAACCGTAGAATTAAGATTGAGGAAGCAAAAGCAAACCTTGAGGCAGAGAAACTAAATGCACAAGCAGAAATTGAAAGAGCTAAGGGCGCTGCAGAGGCTATAAAAATTGAAAATGGAACCTTATCCGATAGATATATTCAATACCTATGGGTTAGAAACCAAAACAACCTTAATGATAGGACTATTATCTACGTGCCAACAGAAACCAATCTACCTATTTTGGAGGCTGGAAGAATGACTAACTTTAAAAAAGAATAAACATGTTTAATAAAAACACATATATAGAACGTCGTAAGCAATTAGCAAAAGACGTAAAAGATGGACTAATACTTATTTTAGGTAATACAGATAGTGCATTTAACTATACAGCAAATATTTACACATTCCGTCAAGACTCTTCTTTTCGTTATTTCTTCGAATATAACTTAGCTGACCTTTCAGGAGTTATTGATGCAAACACAGGAGAGGATTACTTGTTTGGAGACGATGTTGAGATAGACGATATTATTTGGACAGGAGAAGTTGCTTCAATCAGAGAAAGAGCAGATGTAATTGGAGTTAAGCATAGTGGTTCAAAACAAGACCTAAAAAACTTGCTTGAAGCTGCAATACTTCAAGGAAGACATATACATTTCCTACCACCATATAGGGCTGAAAACAGAAATACCTTATCTTCTCTACTTCATATTAAGAAAGACCATATTGAAAAGTTTGCTTCACTAGAACTTAGAAAAGCAATTGTTAAGCAACGTTCAATAAAATCACTAGAAGAAATTGTTGAAATTGAAAAAGCTGTCGATACGGCTTATGAAATGCATACAACAATGATGAGAATGGCAAGAAACCTTGGAACCTACGAATATCAAATTGCAGGCACAATGGAAGGTATTGCACTTTCTGGAGGAGGACCCGTTTCTTTCCCTATCATTCTAACAACTCACGGAGAAATTCTTCACGGTCACGACCATAGCCTACAACTAAGAGAGGGTAGAATGTTAGTTTCTGATGCTGGATGTGAAACCCCTAGTGGTTATTGCTCTGATATAACTAGAACAGTACCTTGTGGCGGAAAATTCAACCAAAGACAAAAAGACGTATATGAGGCAGTTCTTAATGCTAACTTAGCAGCACAAGAGGCAATTAGACCAGGCGTTGAATACAAGCAAATACATCTTTTAGCAGTCAAAACCTTAGGAGAAGGACTTAAATCAATAGGACTTATGAAAGGTGATATTGATGCAGCAGTTTCTGAGGGAGCTATGGGAGTATTTATGCCACATGGTTTAGGTCATATGCTAGGGATGGATGTTCACGATATGGAAAACTTCGATGAATCTATTGTTGGTTATGATGAAAAGACTTCACGCTCAACTCAATTTGGATTAAAATCACTTCGTTTGGGAAGAACCCTTGAAGACGGAATGGTTATAACCAATGAGCCAGGATGTTATTTTATTCCTGCACTAATAGATAAATTCAAATCAGAAAATAAATTCAAAGATTTCGTTAACTACGACCTACTTGAAACCTATAAAGACTTTGGTGGAATAAGAATTGAAGACGATATTCTTGTTACCGATAAATCAAATAGAGTTTTAGGTAAGCCAATTCCAAAAACAGTTAAGGAAATTGAAGAAATCATGTCTTAAATGAAGAAATTAGCATTATTGCTGTTTCTATTAGTCTTAGGCAATATTAATTCTTTTTGTCAAGACATTTGGGTTGAAAAAGTATATAGCCCAATAATAAAAACAGTGAAACTTGAGGTAGAGGGAGTAGATTTTCTGCTCCCTATGCTTCGTTTAGGCTCTAGCGATAAAATTGTTCTCAAATTCGATGAACTAGGTGAAGGCTATACGCAATATGGCTATTCAATCATTCATTGCAATTCCGATTGGACCAAAAGCGAGCTTCAGCCACAAGAATATATTGAAGGATTTGAGCAAGGAATAATTGAAAACCACTTAAATTCAATCAATACCATTCAAAGATTTACTCATTATTTTCAAGAATTCCCTTCTCAAATGATGAGGTTCTTAGTTTCTGGCAACTATGTGATAAAGGTATTTGAAGATGATAACCCCAATAAGGTTATTATGGTTAGAAGATTTATGGTTTACGAGCAAGAAGCAAATATTAGAGCAAATGTAATGATGGCTCGAGCTCCTGGAGACCAGCGAACAAAACAAGAACTAGACGTTTTCGTATCTCCTTCCACCGGATTGTCTTTTGCTGATCCAAACAGATACTTAAAGGTTCTTGTTCAACAAAATGGAAGAAGAGATAATATATCCCAGCTTAAGCTCCGTCAATATAGGGCAAATGAACTAGAGTACTCTTTCGATAATTCCAATATCTTTGATGCAGGTAATGAGTTCCGCAATTTTGACTTCACAAGCATGAGGGTAAGAGCCCAAAGTGTAAGTAATTTTGATTATGTTAATGGGAATAATGTTGTAAGGTTAAGACCTATTGTTGATAGATCAAAACTCCCCTACACCACCATTGGGGATATTGATGGCTATTATTATATTAGGAACGACAGAGGAGATAATTACGACTTAGAGTCCGATTATGCTTGGGTTGATTTCTATTTGAAAAGCCCAATGGATCTATATGGTAGCTACTATGTATGGGGAGAGTTATCCGATTGGAATTATAACCAGCAAAACAAAATGGAGTTTAATCAAAGCTTGAATTCCTATACCCTAAGCCTCTATTTGAAACAAGGCTTCTATAATTATATGATTATGTATAACCCTGCCAATACTTATAAATACGAGACAAGTAAATTGGAAGGAAATCACTCAGAAACAAATAATTCATATCACATCTTCGTTTACTACCGTAAGCCCGGCACTTACTACGATAGTTTGATTGGATACTACAAGTTAACAGCTAATGGCTAATGATTAATTGGAGTTTAATGAAAAAAATATATTGCTTACTTAGTTTCTTGTTACTTACTTTAGTTTTTACTAATAACATTGAAGCTCAAAATAAAAACGCATACATAAAAGGGAAGATAACCGATGAAAAGGGAGTTGGACTTGACCTTGTAAATATTGGAGTTATCAATACCAAAACGGCAATAGGTTCAACAACTAACCAAAAGGGCGAGTTTGGATTTTCTGTTCCTGCTAACAAAGAACTAGAGATAGCAATCTCATATATAGGCTATGCAACTAAGCTCTATAAAATAACACTTAAAGCCAATGAAGTAAGGGAAATAAACTTCTCTCTCATAGGTTCAAAAACAACATTAAAAGAAATTGAAATAAGGGAAGATAATTCAAGGAGCGAAGGAATAACAAGAATTAAGACCGAATGGGCAAAGAATGTTGTTGGACCAACATCAGGAATTGAAGGCTTGATTAAGACCTTTGAAGGAGTAAGTTCAAGCAATGAGCTATCCTCACAATATTCTGTTCGTGGAGGAAACTACGATGAAAACCTTGTTTATGTTAACGATATTGAGATATTTAGACCCTTTCTAATTAGGAGTGGTCAACAAGAGGGACTAAGTTTTGTTAACTCAGAAATGGTTGGAGATATTCTTTTTTCCTCAGGAGGATTTGATGCAAAATATGGCGACAAACTCTCATCAGTCCTTGATATAAGATATAAGAAACCACAAGAATTTGCAGGCTCTGCCTCGATGAGTCTTTTAGGTGGTAGCGTTCACTTGGAAGGACTAATTGGTTCAAAAATGACCTACCAAATAGGATACAGGAATAAGACAAATAAATACATACTTGGTTCATTAGACACAGAGGGTAGCTATTACCCAGTATTTAACGACCTACAAGCATACTTAACTTATGACCTTAACGAGAAAACAGAAATAGCATTCTTAGGCAATATTGCAGATAATAAATACCAGTTTGTTCCAAGAACAAGGGAGACAACATTTGGCAATATATATGAATCATATAAGTTAAAGATATATTTTGACGGACAAGAGCTAGACCGTTTCTCCTCACTCTTTGGAGCCTTTATGCTAACCCATAAACCAAACAAGAAAGTCCAACTTAAATTTATAGGCTCAGCCTTTAACACCGACGAAAAAGAAACCTACGACATTCAAGGACAGTATTGGTTATACGAAACAGGAATGGGAGCCCCTGAGGACGATTCTCTCCTTTTCGATAGAGGAATAGGAACATACCTAGAACATGCAAGAAATAGGCTAGTTGCAAATATCTTTAATACAGAGCATAAAGGAATACGTTTCTATGATAATGGTAATATGGCATGGGGCTTAAAATACCAATACGAAATGATAAACGATAGGATGAATGAATGGAGGATGGTTGACTCAGCAGGAACACCAGTTGGAACCACTCCAAGCATACCAGGAGAAATAAACCCACAAAACCCACCAATACTTCAAGATATATATCGCTCAGTAAATGATATATCATCCTCACGACTTTCAGCATATCTTCAAAGGCAGTGGACAATATATAAGGAAGAAGGAGAATGGTATTTTAATATAGGAGCAAGAACACAGTACTGGACATTCAATAACGAATTTCTTCTCTCACCCAGAGCCAGCATTTCCTATAAACCAAAGTGGGAAAAAGACCTACTCTTTAGATTTGCAACAGGAGTTTACTCACAATCACCATTCTTTAGAGAATACAGAGACTATCAAGGAAATATAAACAAAGATATATTATCTCAAAAATCCCTACATTTTGTACTATCCTCCGACTATAACTTCAAGATGTTAGACAGACCATTTAAGTTTTTAGCCTCAGCATACTATAAATACCTTTGGGACCTTATCCCCTACTCAATCGACAATGTTAGAATAAGATATTCGGCACAAAACAATTCGGTAGGTTATGTTACAGGAATGGATTTACGATTATTTGGAGAATTTATAGAGGGAATAGACTCATGGCTAACAATGTCACTAATGCAAACAAAAGAAAACATTAAGGGCGACAACTACGGCTATATCCCAAGACCAACCGACCAGCTCTTTAATATGAATATCTCCTTCCAAGACTATATCCCCTCAATGCCATTTCTAAGAGTATATCTTAACTTTAATTTCGGAACAGGTTATCC
>JAQVXZ010000009.1 GCA_028708845.1 Bacteroidales bacterium | reverse complement strand
CAAGGCACGTGTTAAATGGTTCTGCTGTTAAGCTTGGTTATTTGGGGTCTTTCATCCCAGCTATTAAGGCTACGGCAATGGACGACCTTGATATGGTAGATGCATCGACTATCAAAATGGCTCGTTGTAGATTCTATGCCTCTCCTGAGTTCAAACGCTCACTTGCAAAGACTTCTTTCTCTGAAGCGAATTTGGAAATTAAAGGACTGCAGTAGAGGAGGGTCAAAGGTCGAAAGTCTAAGGTCAAAGGACAAAGGTCTTAAACGTTGAGGGAGGTATTTATTATCTCCCTCTTTTTTTGTCTTTTCTTTTTGTCTGCTTTTTTGTCTGAATCAGGATTCTTGCTAAGGCAAGCGGCAAGCCGATGATACAGGATTCATAGATTTTCTTGATTCTTGGGACAGAAAAATACTAACCAACACTCAACATCCTACTAATCCTCAAATTCTGAAAATCCTGATTCTGATAATTTATATCCTGTTAATCCTTTTAATCTTCCATAATCCTGATTCTGATAAAAACTCTCTCACAAAAACATCCTCACAAAAACATTTTAGTGCAGTCCAATTCGTCCTTACGTGTTAATAACAACAACCTTTCTTTTTTTGTAACATTTGGGGTTTTGTTGCGTAATATTGGGGAAAATGGGTTTTTTTGGAAGAAAATGAAAGAAAGTTACTAACAAATGGGTTTTTTTGGAATTTTTGTTGTAATTTTGAACCTTGAATAGAAATTGGAATAATATGTCGTCATTAATTGGTATAGAAAATTGTAAGATGGATGCAACGGGGAGGTTTAAACTTCCTGTGGCTCTGAAGAAGCAATTGCCTCTTAGTGATGACTTTAGGTTTGTTGTCCGATTGTCAATTTATAACAGGTGTTTAGAATTATTTACTTACGATTCCTTCCAAAATGAGGTTGCTGACCTTAAAAGCAAATTGAACCTCTATGATCCTAAGGCTAAAAGGCTTTTCAGAAAATTAACAGAATCAAACATCGTTGAATTGGACGCCTCAGACCGATTCCTTATTCCTAAAGAACAACGCATGGTGGCAAATATCGATAAGGATATTGTGCTTGTGAGCTCGGCTACTTGCATAGAGATTTGGGATGCTTCTATTTATAGTTCAATTGATAATGATGGATTTGATTATGTTAAAGCAGCAGAAGAATTACTTAGAGACTGAGTATCATAATCCTGTGATGCTGAATGAATGTTTGGATGGTCTTAAAATCAATCCAAAGGGTCATTACGTCGATGTAACATTCGGTGGTGGTGGTCATTCTCGTGCTATTTTGGATAGGCTCGATGAGGATGGCTTGCTGTTTGCTTTTGACCAAGATAAGGATGCTAAAAGGAATGTGATTGATGATCCTAGATTTATATTTATTGATGAGAATTTCTCAAATCTTAAAAATAGTCTTAGACTTTTTCGTCAGTTTGAGGTAGATGGCATTTTAGCTGACTTAGGCATTTCTTCATACCAAATAGATACTCCAGAGAGGGGGTTCTCTACTCGTTTCGATGCTCCCTTAGACCTTAGGATGAATACTAAGGAGGGTATTTCTGCTAAGGATATATTAGCCTCTTACGATATTATGGAGCTTAAGCGTGTCTTTAAGGACTATGGTGAGCTTACTAATGCTTTTCATATTGCTAAGAGGATTGCTTCTGTTCGGGAGGCTACACCAATCAATACTACTTTTGAACTTAAGGATTTGCTTGCTTCTCTTGCCATTAAGGGTCAGGAGAATAAGTTCTGTGCTATGGTCTTTCAGGCTCTTAGGATTGAGGTGAATGATGAGCTTGGGTCTTTAAAATCTATGCTTTCTCAGAGCTGTGAGCTTTTGAAACCTGGTGGTCGCTTGGTGGTTATGAGTTATCATTCTTTGGAGGATAGGTTGGTGAAGAATTTTATGAAGACGGGGAACTTTGAGGCTAAGCTTGAGAAGGATTTTTATGGCAATGTGATTTCTCCTATGGAGATGATTACTAGGAAACCAGTTTTGGCTAAGGATGAGGAGGTGATTATGAATCCTCGTTCAAGGAGTGCTAAGCTTAGAATTGCAAAGAAGAGATGAAGAAAACGAATATAAAGGCTAAGAGTTTTATTGATGGGTCTTTCTTGGTTAGGAAGGGTTTCTTGGCTTGGCTGCCTTTGATTTTGATTGGGGTTGTATTGATAATTATCTATATAACAAATAGGTATAATATTGAAAAGACTGTTAGGGAGATTGATAAATTGGAAACTGAGGTTAGTTATTTGCAGAAGAAACACTCTGGTCAAAAAGGGGTTTATCAGAAATTGACTCAGATGTTGGAATTGGAAAAGGTCTTGAAGGATAGGGGTATAAAGGTTTCTAAACAGGAGCAGAAGCAGGTTATCTTGATTGAGAAGCAGGAGGCTAAGAGTGATAAAAAGAATAAGAAAATAAAAAAGAATAAATAAGAATGCAAGACGACAAGAGGACTATTATGTTTAGGTTTTTTTGGGTGTATCTAATTATTTTAATTGGGTTCGTCTTTGTTATTGGTAAAATCATTTACATACAAACGGTTGAGGGTTCGTTTTGGAAGAAACTCTCGCAAGATAGGTATGAGGAGATGCGTCCTGTGAAGGCTAAGAGGGGTAGTATTTATAGTGTGGATGTGGATAATGGTGAGCTACTTATGCTTGCTACTGATATTCCGAAATATGATATTTATATTGACCTTGGCTATACCTATGCATTTGATAAGAAACTAAAAGAAAAGACTAAGCAAAGGGTTATTGATGATGAGATATATAAGAAGGAGATATCTGTTCTTTGTGATAGTTTGGCTAAAATTTATGCTGGAAAACCTAATGGGAAAACAAAGTCGGAGTATATGGCTTATTTCCGCAAATATAGGCAGATGGAGAAGGGGAATAGGTATGTTTTGGTTCAAAAGGATATTACATTAGAGGAGTGGGAAAGGGTGAGGAAGTTTCCTCTTATTTCGAAGGAAAAGGTTAGAAAGAGTAGGGAGACTGGTAAGATAATACATTCTGGTAAGTTCTACCTTACTCATTTTATAAATGTTGTGGAAAGAAATGTTAGGTATTATCCTTATTACCCAATGGCTAGAAGAACTATTGGTGTGCCACTTTATGGTTGCGACACTTGTTATGATGGGATTGATGGTTTTTATTCAAGTTATTTGGCTGGTGAGTCGGGCATGAGAAGGGAGAGAAAGATTAACCCTGGCATTTGGATACCGGTTGATGATGATGAGCAAATTAAGGCAATTGACGGAAAGGATATAGTAACTACAATAGATGTTAGGCTTCAGGAATTGGCAGAAAATAGTTTGAGGAAATGCTTAGACTCCAATGATGCTCAAAGTGGATGTGTTATCCTTATGGAGGTTAAGACTGGTTATGTGCGTGCTATTTCTTCACTGGAAAAGAATAAGGACGGTAATTATGTGGAGCAGGTTAATATTGCTATAAGTAGTTATTTTGAACCTGGCTCAACCTTTAAGGCCATTTCGGCTATGGTTTACTTGGATAAGGGATTAATTGATACCTCTTCTATGGTGCCTACATTTGAAAAGAAATTCCCTGGTGCTAAGACCTCTATTAGGGATGTGGGCAAGGTGAACCATGGCAATGTAAGTTTCGCAAGGGCTATGGAGATGTCCTCAAATGTGGGGGTTTCTCAGGTGGTTTATGATAATTATATTTCTAAAAGAAAGAGTGTTGAGTTTCAAAAAGACTTAAAAGATTATTTCTATTTCGATAAGTTGAATATGGATATAAAGATTGCAGAGCCTAAGCCATATATTAATGAAAAAGGAGTTTCTGTAGATGATATTCTTCGCCTTAGCTTTGGTTATGTGTCGGTTATGACGCCTATGCAGTTGCTTACCTTCTATAATGGAATTGCAAATAATGGGAAAATGGTTAAGCCGATGTTTGTTAGTAATATTGTTAAGGATGGTGAGATTGTGAAAACATTTGAACCTGTTGTGATTAAAGAAAAGATGTGTAAGAAAGAAACACTTGATAAATTGCAAGATATGTTGAAGAATGTGGTGGAAAGGGGAACAGGTAGGAGGTTATCGAAGACAGGATATGGTATTGCAGGAAAGACGGGAACGGCAGAGATAGGTTATAGCAAGAGAGGTATTGTGGCACTCCAACATAGGGCTTCATTTGCTGGTTATTTCCCAACCGAGAATCCTCAGTACTCTTGTATTGTTGTTGTTTCGGAGCCTCAGAAGAATGCAACTCATGGTGGGGACTTAGCAGCTCCAGTTTTTAGAGACCTTTCCGATAGAGTGGTTGGAACAAGACTTACCTATCACCAAGTGGCTTCAACGCAAGAGAAGAGAATGCCTAATGGTGTTAGGGGTAATCAAGATAACTATGATAAATTCTGTGAAAATATAGGTATAAAGCCAAGTGAGATTAAAAAAAGTTCTTCAAAGAAAACTAGCGTGGTAAATTCTAATCTTGTGGCTGATGTTATGGGTATGAGTATTAGGGATGCTATTTATATTTTAGAGAAACAAGGGCTTAGAGTGAGTTTTGAGGGTAAGGGAAAGGTAGTTTCTCAGTCCTTAGACAAAGGAACAAGATTTAAGAAAGGTAATAATATACATTTGAAACTTAATTAAAAGAAACGAAGATGCAAGAGTATAAAGAAATATATAAGCTAGTTAGAAGCCAAAAGATAAGTGGTATAAGTTTTGACTCAAGAGAAGTTAATATGGGGTATCTCTATGTGGCTCAAAAAGGAACTAAGGTAGATGGGCATGATTTTATTGAGTCTTCAATTCTTTCTGGGGCTTTGTTTATTGTTTGTGAGTATATACCTAAGGAGATTGAAGAAAATAAGAGATTGACAGAGGGTATTAAGTTTTTTGTGGTTAAGGATAGTAGTGAGGCTCTTGGATATATTGCTTCTTGTTTTTATGATAATCCATCGAAGAAATTAAAAGTTATTGGTATTACAGGAACTAATGGTAAGACTACAACGGTTACTCTTCTGCATAATTTATTTATGTTATTGGGCTTTAAGACAGGTCTTGTTTCTACAATAGTTAATAAGATAAATAATAGAGAAATACCATCTACTCACACTACTCCAAATGCTATTGAGCTTAATGATTTGTTTTCTCAAATGGTTGATAGTGGATGTGAATATGTTTTTATGGAGGTTTCCTCACATGCAATTGTTCAGAAAAGGATAGCAGGGGTGGAGTTTGCGGGTGGGATATTCTCAAACATTACTCATGAGCACTTAGATTTTCATAAAACATTCTTAGAATATATTAAAGCTAAGAAAGAGTTTTTCGACAAATTACCAAAAACTGCATTTGCTCTAACTAATCTTGATGATAGTAATGGTGAGGTTATGCTTCAAAACACTAAGGCTAAGAAATACTCTTATAGCTTAAGAACTATGGCAGACTTTCACGCTCTTATTCTTGAAAATAGCTTCGAAGGGCAGCTTCTAACAATTGATAATACTGAACTTTGGACAAAATTAATTGGGAGGTTTAATGCTTATAATATACTAGTAATTTATGCTACTGCTATTCTTTTGGGTCTAACAAAGGACGAAATCCTAAGGGCTATTTCCCAATTGGATTCTGCTGAGGGAAGGTTTGATTGTGTGAGTACATCTAAGAATACTAAGGCTATTGTTGACTATGCTCATACTCCTGATGCACTTATAAATGTGATAAATACTATTAACCAAATTAGAGATGGTCAAGGTAAGCTTATTACTGTTGTTGGTTGTGGTGGCGATAGGGATAAGGCTAAGAGACCAATTATGGCTAAGATTGCTGCTGAGAATTCTGATATTCTAATTCTTACTAGCGATAATCCAAGAACGGAAGATCCTGATAGAATTATTGAGGATATGAAAGAGGGTTTAGATATTATAAATTCAAAGAATACTTTTAGTATAACCAATAGGCATGATGCAATTAAGATGGCTTGTATGATTGCAAGAAGTGAAGATGTTATTTTGGTGGCTGGTAAGGGTCATGAGAAATACCAAGAGATTGACGGAGTTAAATATCACTTTGACGATAAAGAAGAAATACTTAAATATTAAAGATTATGTTATACCACTTATTTACATGGCTTGATGTTGAGTTTGGATTGCCAGGAGCAGGAGTTTTCAATTATATCTCCTTCCGTGCAGCCCTAGCAGTTATTACATCTTTATTTATAACAATTATTTATGGTAAGAGGGTTATTAATTTCCTTAGACGCAAACAAATTGGGGAGTCGGTTCGTGAACTTGGTCTTGATGGTCAAAAGGAAAAAGAAGGTACTCCTACTATGGGAGGAATTATTATTCTTGCTGCCATTATTATTCCTACTCTTTTGTTTGCAAGATTAGATAATATATATATTCAAATAATGCTTCTAACCACCATTTGGCTTGGTTTTATTGGGTTTTTGGATGATTATATTAAGGTGTTTAGACATGATAAGAAAGGACTTAAGGGAAAGTTTAAGATTATAGGTCAAGTGGTTTTGGGTATTGTTGTTGGGGCTTTAATTTACTTTCATCCAGGCATAGGAATTAAGGAAAAGGTTGAGCTTGAGCATTACGCCTCTACTCACAATATTCAAAACGAAACTAATTATGAAAAAGCAAAGATAGAGTTTTCGAAAAGAGCTAAGCAATCAACTAAGACTACTATTCCTTTTATGAAAAACAATGAGTTTGAATATTCTTCACTTGTTAATTTCTTAGGTAAGGATTATAAGAAATGGGCTTGGATTATATTTATTCCTATTGTTATTTTTATTATTACTGCGGTCTCCAATGGGGCTAATCTTACGGATGGTATTGATGGTCTTGCCACAGGGGTATCGGCAATTGTGGGTTCAACCCTAGGCATTTTGGCTTGGGTCTCGGGCAATATTATCTTTGCCAACTATCTCAACATTATGTTTATTCCAAATGCTGGAGAGCTAACCATTTTCATTTCTGCCTTTGTGGGTGCAACCGTTGGCTTCCTTTGGTATAATACTTATCCTGCTCAAATATTTATGGGTGACACTGGCTCACTAGCTCTTGGTGGAATTATTGCTGTTATTGCTGTACTTATTAGAAAAGAACTACTTATACCTGTTCTTTGTGGGGTTTTCTTTGCAGAAAGTCTTTCGGTAGTAATTCAGGTTGGATATTTTAAATTTACAAAAAGAAAATACGGTGAAGGGAAACGATTCTTCTTAATGGCACCTCTTCACCATCATTATCAGAAAAAAGGATATGCGGAACCAAAGATAGTAATGAGGTTCTTAATTATCAGCATAATACTAGCAGTCGTATCAATAATAACTCTAAAACTAAGATAAGAATGAATATGGAATTACTAGCAAAACAAGGAGCAAAGAAAGTATATACTAATCTTGCTGGCAGGACTTACGATGAGATTTTATTTAAAAGAAAAGACTTGTATAATATGTTCGCTCTTAAGAAAGACGAGAAAAACAAGATGGAGTTGGTTGCAACTATTAAAGATGTTAATTATATTAATGATGCTTTCTCAACCAATAATAACATAACTTGGTTCTCTATGGAGCAAATTCCAAGTAAGATTATTTGGATAGTTAATGACGATTTTGGAACAAAGGATTATACAAGCTTAAAGAGTGTTTGTGAGGAAAAGGTGTCGGTACTTATTGTTTTTGGTAAAAATACTGCTAAGTTAAAATCAACTTTTCAAGATATTATTCCAACTATTCTGTCTGTAAACAATATGAACGATGCTGTTCTTTTGGCTCATGCTGTGGCTGAGGAAAAGGATGTTGTTTTATATTCTCCTGCAAATGGAAATACTGAGGATATTGAGAAAAGAGGATTAGACTTTTGTAGTAAGGTAAATAATTTATAGATAGGAAGTTTAGGGTTTATAGTTTATAGTTATATAATTTATAATGGCAAACAAGATTAAAAATTTCAAGTTTAAGATTAAGGGCGACAAGATTATTTGGATGGTCTTCCTTTTGCTAATGGCTATATCTAGCTTAGAGGTTTATAGTACATTAGGTAAGACTGTCTACGAAAAGCAAGGTGGCACTCCAATTGGTATGTTCACTAAGCATCTTTTTATCCTTTTCTTAGGAACTTGTGTCTTGTATGCTGTTCATCATATCAAATATACTTATTTCTCAAGGTTTGCTAAGATGGGGCTTTTGTTCTCTTTTGGCATTCTTATTGTTACCTTACTTATTGGTTCTTTGGGCGATAAGGCTGCGGCTCGTTGGTTAACTATTCCATTAATTGGTCAGTTCCAACCTTCCGAAATTGTTAAGATTGTCCTTATTGTTTATGTTGCAAGGGGTCTTGCTCTCTACCAAGATAAGATAAAGACTTGGGATGTGTTTAAGAATCTAATCCTTGTTATTGGTGGCATTTGTATTTTGATTTTCCCTGAAAACTTCTCAACAGCTGCAATTCTATTTGTGATTTGTTTTCTTATGATGTTTATTGGGAGGATTAATCTTAAGTACTTGGGTATGATTGTTCTTATTGGTCTTGTTGGAATGGTTTCAATATTTACAATCCTTCAAACAAAACCAGACCTTCTTTCCAGAGGTGGAACATGGGTTAATAGGATTGAGGAGTTTAGAAATCCTGATAAAACTGCAATAACTCAGTCCAACCAATCACAGATGGCAATTGCAACAGGTGGTTTCTTTGGTAAGTTTGTGGGTAACACAACTCAAGCTAGGTTTTTAAGTGAGAGTCATAACGACTTTATTTTTGCAATAATTATTGAAGAGGGTGGTGTATTATTAGGTATTCTTGTAATTGCACTATATCTTATATTACTATATAGAGGTATTCAGGTTGCTAGAAGGTCTAAGGGTTATTTCGGTGCCTTTTGTGCTATTGGACTTACTATTATGATAGTTTTCCAAGCCCTAATAAATATGTTTGTAGCCACAGGTCTTGCTCCAGTAACAGGTCAGACCCTACCTTTTATTAGCTATGGTGGTACTTCTTTCTTGTTTTCTTGTATTGCCTTGGGTATAGTCCTAAGTATTAGTGCAGAGGCAGATAAGACATTGGAGAAGGCTTCACTCCAACAAGATGTTGTTGAAGAGGAAGATGTTTTGGAAGAGGATGAATCAATTGAGAAAGTTAATTAATTAAAAATATAAGGATATGAAAGTAATAATTAGTGGAGGAGGATCGGGAGGACATATATTTCCTGCTGTTGCGATTGCAAATGTTATTAAGCAAAAGTATAGTGATGCTGATATTCTTTTTATTGGTGCTAAGAATAGAATGGAGATGGAGAAGGTTCCTCAGGCTGGTTATAAGATTGAGGGATTATGGATTAGTGGTTTGCAAAGGCGTCTTACGTTTAAGAATTTAAGTTTTCCTTTCAAGGTTATTTCAAGTACTCTTAAAGCAATAATGATAATAAAGAGGTTTAAACCAGATATAGTTATTGGTGTTGGAGGCTATGCCTCGGGTCCTACTCTTAGGGCTGCAACAATTCTTAAACTGCCAACTCTTATCCAAGAACAAAACTCTTTTCCTGGCATTACTAATAAACTACTTGCCAAAAAAGTAGATAAGATATGTGTTGCCTACGATAATATGGAGAGGTGGTTTGAAAAAGAAAAGATATGTTTTACAGGAAATCCTGTTAGACAAAATATAGTTGATATTGAAAATAAAAGAGATAAGGCAGGAGTGCATTTTGATTTAGATGCTAATAAGAAAACTGTTTTGGTTGTTGGTGGTAGCCTTGGTGCTCTAACCATAAATGATAGCATTGCAAAGGGGTTAAGGTATTTTGTGGAAAACGATATTCAAGTTATTTGGCAAACTGGTAAGAACTATTTTGATAAGGCTAAGCAAGTAGCTAGTGGGTTTAATTCCAATAATATTAAAGTCTATGATTTTATATATGAAATGGATTTAGCTTATAGCCTTGCTGATGTGATTATTTCAAGAGCTGGTGCAATTGCTATAAGTGAGCTATGTGTTATTGGCAAGCCAACAATTTTGGTTCCTAGTCCTAATGTTGCAGAAGACCATCAAACAAAGAATGCTATGGCTTTGGTTAATAAAAATGCTGGTATATTGGTTAGAGATGTTGAATCAAGAGAAGGGCTTATTGACCATTTGGATATGCTTTTGCAAGATAAGGATGTGCAGAAGATTTTAAGTGATAATATTAAGAAATTGGGGATAAGGGATGCGGACAAAAGGATTCTTGAAGAAATTGAAGAGTTATTAGAAAAGAAATAGAATAGGTTTTATATAGAAACTAAGGATATAAAGAGATGAAGACATATTATTTTTTAGGAATAGGTGGAATTGGGATGAGTGCTATTGCTCGCTATATGAAAGATTTGGGCAATAGGATTTATGGCTATGACCGCACAAGTAGTCCTTTGACATTAGAGTTGGAAAAAGAAGGGATGATGATTGTTTATAGTGATGATATCTCAAGTCTTCCAGCTGATATTGATTTGGTTATCTATACTCCTGCGGTTTCTCACGATAATAAAATATATAAACACTTTATTGAGAATAACTTTAAAATGGAAAAACGTTCTCAAATCTTAGGCGAGATTACTAAGGGAAAGAAATGTATTGCTATTGCGGGTTCTCACGGCAAAACAACTTGCTCAACCATGATTGCTCATATTCTTCATAATAGCTCAGTTGGTTGTAGTGCTTTCTTGGGTGGTATATCTAAGAACTTCGATTCCAATTATGTGGTTAATAAAAACTCTGATTATGTTGTGGTTGAGGCTGATGAATATGATAGGTCTTTCTTGCAGCTTAACCCTATGATTTCTGCAATAACTGCTATGGATGCTGATCACTTAGATGTTTATGGCACCTATCAAGAGATGCAAAAATCATTCCTTGAGTTTGCTAATAAGACAAATGAGGTTTTGTTTCTGAAAAAAGGACTTGACCTTCAGCTAAGAGAATGTAACCCAGCAAATATTCTTACCTATACAATAAGAGGAGTAGAGGCTGATTATTATGCTATTAATATTAGAAACTATAAGGGAGGGTATTATTTTGATTTAAGAACTCCTGATAAGATATACTACGATATTTGTTTAAACTATGGTGGTGTTCATAATGTTGAGAATGCTGTTATGGCAATTGCAATATCTATGATTTGTGGTGTGACAGAAGAGCAAATGCGTAAGAGTCTTGCTTCTTTCAGTGGAGTGAAAAGACGTTTTGATGTTATTATTAATAGGAAAGACTTAGTTTATATTGACGACTATGCTCATCATCCAAATGAAATTAAGGCTCTTGTTGAGTCTCTAAGATTTCAGTATCCTAACAAGAAATTAACGGCAGTTTTCCAACCACATCTTTATTCCAGAACGAGGGATTTTGCAGATGAGTTTGCTAAGGAGCTGAATGGTTTTGATGAAGTGGTGCTTTTGGATATTTATCCTGCAAGGGAAGAGCCTATTAAGGGGATTGACTCCAAGATGCTCCTTCATAAGATTGATAAGATGGATAAGTATTATAGCACTAAGGAAATGCTTTTAGATTTATTGGAAGCTCTTTATCCTGAGGTATTAGTTACAATTGGAGCTGGTGATATTTCAGAGCTTGTACCGAGTATTGCAGAAAGATTTAAAGACGAGTAATATATGAGTAGTAGAGGTAAAAGAATATTGGCAATGTTAATTATTATCATTATCCTAATTACAATTGTGGTTGGGGCTAATATTTTTGTGCGTAATCAAAAGATTGAACGCCTTGATATCTCAATACATTATGGCATTTCAGATACAATAATAAGAAACGAAACAATAAGAAAAGAATTAGAAGATAGGTTTGGCAAGTTCACATTAAAGGAAAGAAAAGATGTCGAGGCAAAGGATATAGAGGGTTTTCTAATGAGTAAACCTTATGTTGAGAAGGCTGACGTGTTTCAAACCTTAAAAGGAATTCTTAAGATAGAAATTACACAAAGGCAGCCCGTTCTTAGGGTTTGCACTCATAGACAAAAACAATTTTATATTGATAGAGAGGGAAAGATAATTGAAATTAATAATGATGAAGCAACTGATGTGATTGTGGCAAGTGGTTATATTGATATTAATGCAAATATTCTTAAAAAAGGAAATATTGACACCATTAGCATTAACGATAAGAAAGGTTTGGACAAAACTCTTGCAAATGTTTTCTTAATTGCTCAAAGGCTTCAAAATGATTCAATACTTAACTATCAAATTGATCAGATATACATAAATAAAAACGGCAGCTTCGAACTTATCCCAAAGATAGGAAACTATATTATTAAAATAGATGAGGAGGTGGATTTGGAAACTCAACTTGTTAAACTAAGTTATTTATACAAGGAAAGCTTCACAAGAATAGGATGGGATAATTATAGTGTTGTTGATTTGAGGTATAGAAACCAAGTGGTTTGCACTAAGAAATCTCAATCAGGTAATCTAGAAGAAGAAAACCAAACAACTATAATTAATAATGAATAAACAAAATAAAAAACAAATTGATATGGAAAGAGAAATAGTAGTTGGCATCGATATCGGTACAACAAAAATAGCAGTTTTCATAGGCTCAAAAGACGAAGAGGGGAGACCCGTTGTGCTTGGTATGGGCAAATCAGAATCAATTGGTGTTGAAAGAGGGGTTGTTAGAAACATAGAACTAACTTCAAACTCAATAAGAAAAGCAATTGACGAGGCCGAACAAAAAACAGGTTACAAGGTTAGGGAAGTCTTTGTGGGTATTGCAGGAAATCAAATCCGCAATATTCAACATAGAGGAAACATTATGCTTGAAACAAAGGGTCATATCATTAAAGAAAGTGATAGAGAGAGATTAATTAAGGATCAAGAAAACCTTGTTCTTCAACCAGGAGAGAAGATAATTCACGTTGTGCCTCAAGACTTCATTGTTGATGGTGAGGGAGATGTGATAAACCCTATTGGTATGCCAGGAAGTTGCTTGGAAGGTAATTTTAATATAATAACAGGTAATGTTACTAATATTGAGAATATTGTTAGAAGTGTTGAAATGGCTGACTGTAAGGTTAGAAACCTAATTCTTGAACCAATAGCATCGGCAGAGGCAGTTGTTAATGAAAGCGAAAAGGAAGCTGGAGTTTGTTTGGTTGATATTGGTGGTGGTACAACAGATATGGCAATCTTCCACGACGGAATACTCCGCCACACTGCTGTTATTCCATTAGCAGGAAATGTTATCACAGAAGATATTAAAGAGGGTTGCTCAATAATTAAGACCCAAGCTGAGGCATTAAAAACTCGTTTCGGATCTTGCCTTAGTGCATCTGCAAAAGAAGACGAGATAATTGCAATACCAGGTTTTAGAGGAAGAGACCCAAGAGAAATCTCCATGAAAACCCTTGCAGGAATAATTCAGGCAAGAATGGAAATGATAATAGACCAAGTATTGTTTGAAATTAGAAGCAAGAAATACGAGAGAAAGTTAATTGCAGGCATTGTATTGTCAGGTGGGGGTGCAAAGATGAAAGATATTGTGCAATTAACTGAGTTCATAACAGGGATTGACGCAAGAGTTGGTACGCCAGAGGATCATTTAGGCGGAACAATAACAGAAGAAATCACACATCCTATGCATGCAACAGGGATTGGACTAATTTTAGAGGGCTTAAAGAAGCTTGAAAAAGATAAGAGGTTAAACAAACACCCAATGGCAATTCCGCTTGATGCAATAAATGAGGATGTAGAAGAAGAAGAGATTGAAGAAGAGGAAGTTGAAGAAGTAAAGAATAAGAAAAAATCTTCAGAAAATAAAACTAAAAGCTCAATAATTTCATGGCTTGAAGGGCTTTTTAAAGAAGAGGGACCTGAGTAGTAAAGGTTATAAACAATAGGTTGTTAAAAACTAATAGAATCAAGCCAAGCTGTGTTGTGATTATTTAGTATCTTTACAACTTGAAATACATATATAGCAGTCATTTTAGAATAGAAAAAATAAAATATAAGATATAATGTTACAATTTGAAGCACCGAAGGAAAACTCAAACTATATCAAAGTAATTGGTGTAGGTGGAGGGGGAACAAATGCAATCAACCATATGTACAATAAAGGCATAGAGGGTGTTGATTTCATTGTTTGCAATACTGACCAAAAATCAATAGATGCAAGCCCTATTCAAAATAAAATCAAAATTGGCAAAGACGGTTTAGGTGCAGGCAATTGTCCTGACAAGGCAAAGCAAGCTGCAATAAATGCAGAGGTTGAAATTAAGGAGATGTTGAGTAATAATACTCAAATGCTTTTTATTGCAGCAGGAATGGGAGGAGGAACAGGAACAGGTGCAGCGCCAATAATAGCAAAGTTTGCAAAAGAAATTGAATTTACTAACGAAGAGGGTGAAAAGCTTGAGGATGAGATATTGGTAGTTGCAATTGTAACCTTACCATTATCATTTGAGGGAAGAAGAAGGAAGGAACAAGCAGAAGAAGGAATTAGAAATTTAAAACAATATGTTGATTCAATAATTGTTGTTAATACAGACAAAATTAGAGAGAGAGGAAATATACCATTACCAAGAATGTTCCCAATGGCAGACGATGTTTTGCTAACAGCAGCCAAAGGAATTGCAGAAATCATAACAAGCAACGCTTATATTATGGTTGACTTTAGAGATGTTCAAAGCGTTATGGCTAAGTCAGGAGTTGCAATTATGGGAACCGGTACAGGATACGGCTCAGGAGAAGAAAGAGCCCTTGAAGCAATTCAACAAGCAGCAACCTCAGACCTACTAAACGATTGTGAGATAACTGGAACAAAGAATATGCTTCTTTATATAACCACCTCACCAGACGAGGAGCATTCAATCACAATGGATGAATATGCAGTAATAGCAAATTATATTCAATCTAAAACAGGAAATGAACCAGATATTATTTGGGGATTAAAATATGATGAATCATACCAAGACAGAATTGATATTACCTTAGTAGCAACAGGATTTGAAGAAAAAGAAATCTACAATCCATACGAAAGGAATAATAATGTTATTAAGAAAGAGCTTACTATTGAAGAACCACCAGTAAAGGAAGTAAAAGCAGAAATCAAGGCTGAGGTAAAAGCAGAAACAGTAGTAGATTCAATAAAGAAAGCAGAGCAAGAAATTGCAAATGCACCTTTCCTTATCAAGGCAGAAGCTAAACAAGAAGAAGTTTTTTCAGAAAGCATGCAAACTAGCACAAAGCCAGTAAGAAAAGAATTGGATATAAGCCCAGGTTCATTCCATCCAACATCAAGAACCAATGATAACCCTGTTAGCAATGAAACAATTGTAGATATAAGTGTTTTAGGAATAGAGAAGGTTAAGTATCAAGCAGAAGTGGCAACAGAAACCATTGAAAAAGAAGAAAAGCCAGCACCTAGCCCAAGCTTATCCAACATAGGTTATGATAATAGAATAGCACCAAGGAAACCAATTTCAACCAATCCATACTACGAAGAAGATCTAGAAAAGAAAATGATTGATCGTCAAGCAAGAATGGAAGAGTTTTCAAGGATGATGAAAGATAAAAATGGTTTAGACCATATAATAAACACACCAGCATACGAACATTATAATATTGATATTCCAGTTACTAAACATTCCTCAACAAGAGAGAGTTCATCCCTAAAGGTAGACTCATCAGGAATAAGCACTAATAATAATCCATATATTCATTCAAACCCAGACTAATAAATCGCTTCCAGATATATTATGTAATTAAGGGGCTTATTAATAATTTGTCCCTTTTTTCATGCCCAAAAATTAAAACGAAGAACCAGTAAATTAAAACGAAGAGTTACGGAATTAATATGCCGTTTTAATTTTTTATTACAGCGTTTCGTTGGGCGTAATGCTTATGCCCAAAAGATGTTATTTCTTTAGTTTTAACCTTAGGCTATTGCTAACCACACTAACACTACTTAATGCCATAGCAGCTCCGGCAATCATTGGATTTAATAAGAAACCTGTTATTGGGAAAAGTATACCCGCAGCAATAGGGATGCCTATGATATTATAGATAAATGCCCAGAATAGGTTTTGTTTAATTGTTGCAACGGTTTGTTTGGATAGTTTTATTGCAGCTGGAATTTTCTTTAAGTCAGATGAGATAATAGTCATCTTTGCAACATCCATTGCAATATCAGAGCCTTTTCCCATAGCAATGCTTATATCCGCCTGAGCTAAGGCTGCACTATCATTTATTCCATCCCCAATCATTGCAACTATCTTTCCTTTTGCTTGCAATTCTTTCACAAATTCAGCTTTTTGGTGAGGTAGTGCCTCTGCCTTATAATGCTCTATACCTGATTTTTCTGCTATTAGCCTTGCTGTGGTATTATTGTCGCCAGTTAGCATATAAATTTCTATTCCTAAGTCTTTCAGGTCTTTGATTGCTTCCCTGGATGTTGGTTTTATCTTATCCTCAATCCCAATAAGAGCTAAGGCGTTTTCATTATCAGAGAACCAAACAATGGTTTTTGATTGCTTGATTAGTTCTTCTGACTTCTCAATAAGATTATTATCAAAAAGAATATTATGTTCAATTAATAGGTTTTTGTTTCCTGCAAAATAGGTTGTATCTTCAATCTTTGCTTTTGCTCCTTTGCCTGTTATACTTTCAAAACTGTTGATAGGAGTTGGTTTTAAGTCATCGAAATGCTGTATTATTGCCTCTGCTAATGGGTGTTCGGATTGACTCTCCAAACTAAATAATATATCCTTTTTTGACTCATCATCATTAAGCCAAAAGATATCAGTTACCATTGGTTTCCCCTCTGTAATTGTTCCTGTTTTGTCTAATACAATTGCATTAATCTTCTTTGCTATTTCAAGACTTTGAGCATCTTTTATTAGAATGCCATTCTCTGCACCCTTGCCCATTCCAACCATAATTGCTGTTGGGGTTGCAAGTCCTAAGGCACAAGGGCAAGCAATAACTAAGACAGTAACAAGTGCTAGTATGCCATGAGTTAAACCGTCTACGCCACCTAAGAGAATCCAAGCGATTAATGCAATAATTGCTATTATAATAACTGTTGGAACGAATATGCCTGCTATCTTATCAACAAGTTTTTGAACCGGTGCTTTGCTGCCTTGTGCATCTTGAACCATCTTAATTATTTGGGAAAGCATGGTTTGAGAACCAACTCTTTCAGCCCTAAACATAAAGCTACCCTTTTGGTTAATGGTTCCTGCAAATACCTTTTCCTTCTCTACTTTATGTACTGCAATAGGTTCCCCACTCAACATACTTTCATCAACATAAGAAGAGCCTTCAATAACTTCACCATCAACTGCTATTTTCTCACCAGGCTTAACTATAATTATATCTCCAATTATGATATTTGCAAGCGGCGTCTCAACTTGGCTTCCATTATCCTTAACAACCATAACTGCGTTTGGTTGAAGTCCCATTAGTTTTTTAATAGCAGAGGATGCATTGCCCTTGGCTTTATCTTCTAATAGTTTACCAATAAGAATAAAGGCAATAATTACGGCAACGGCTTCAAAATAAACATGTGGCTCTAAGTCTCTTTGTATCCAGAAATCAGCATAAACGGTATTGAAAACACTAAAAGCATATGCAACACTAGTACTTAGTGCAACCAATGTATCCATATTTGCAGAGAAATGCTTAGCTTGCTTAAAGGCATTAATAAAGAAATCCTTACCAAACCAAAATATTACAGGCGTAGATAAAGCCCACATAATATAGTTTGCATAAGGCATATTGATAAAAAACATACCAATAATAAATATCGGCATTGCAAGTATAATTGCACCAAAGGTTCTTTTCCTTAAGCTTTTATATTTCTTAGTGTTAATATCTTGAACTTGCTGGTCTTTGTTTTCACCCTCATCAATTAGTAAATCATAACCAATAGACTGAACGCTTTTTTGCAATTTCTCAGGATTAGTTATCTTAGGTAGGTATTCTATTATTACTGAAGAGGAAGCGTAATTTACATTCACACTAACCACTCCTTCTTGTGTTTTAAGTGTATTTTCAACATTTACAGCACAGGAGGCACATCCCATTTGAAGTACTGGGAATGTTTTCTTAACAGTAGGTGTATTATTGTTTTCCATTTAAATAGTTTGTTTAAAATTAATTTTAAACCTTAGCCTATATTGACTTATCTAATAATATAAAAGCAGATATTAAGAGAAAAATATCCAATAATCCCTAAGACTCTTTCCATATAAACGCTTGAATAGTACTTAAATATTTTATAGTTCTATATTTTTACGATTTTTCTTTGTAATTTTGACACAAATTTAATACTTTTAAAAACAAGAAGAATGAAAAGAATAGAAATTTTCTTAGGGATATTATTTGCATTATGCTTATCCCATTCAGTATTTGCACAAAGAAATATTGATCCTAATGTTGTTACATACACAGTTGCTAAAGAAGACAATAGAGATTATAGGATTGAAAGAGTAGCTAATGACCCTCTTAATGCTGTTATCTACACTCTAAGAAACGGACTAAAGGTTTATATGTCTGTTAATAAAGAAGAGCCAAGAATTCAAACCTATATTGCTGTTAGGGCTGGAAGTAAGAATGACCCTGCAGAAAATACAGGTCTTGCACATTATTTTGAACATCTAATGTTTAAGGGTACAAAACAAATAGGCACAACCGACTGGGAAGCTGAAAGTAAGTATATTAAGCAAATAGAAGACTTATATGAGCTTTATGTTAGAGAAACAGATAAAGAGAAGAGAGCAAGTATATATAATGAAATAGATAAATTATCTTTTGAGGCATCTAAGCTTGCTATCCCAAACGAGTACGATAAATTAATGAAGCTTATTGGTGCAAATGGAACAAATGCAGCAACCTCTAATGACTTCACATATTATATTGAAAACATCCCTTCAAACCAAATTGAAAATTGGGCAAGAATTCAATCAGATCGTTTCCAAAATCCAGTACTTCGTCTTTTTCACACAGAGCTTGAGACAGTTTATGAAGAAAAGAATATGTCATTAATAAATGATAGACGTAAGACTAATGAGGCTATGTTATCTGCTCTTTTCCCTAACCACCCTTATGGAACACAAACAACTCTTGGAAGTTCAGAGCATCTTCGCAATCCTTCAATGGTAGCTATTAACAACTTCTTCAACACTTACTATGTTCCAAATAACTTCTGTATTGCAATGAGTGGAGATTTTGATCCAGAGCAAGCTATTGAAATAATTGAAAAATACTTTGGACATATTCCATCAAAAGAAGTGCCACCTTTTACCTATAAGCCAGAACAAGCAATTAAGGAAGTTAAGACAGTTGAAGTTGTTGGGCTTGAAGCAGAAAACCTAACAATTGCGTTTAGAATCAATGCCGGTTCAACATCTCATGAAGTTATTTTAGCAAATCTATTAGATAGGGTACTTAATAATGGTAGCTCAGGTATAATGGATATAAACATTAATCAAAAACAATTGGCATCTTATGTAGGTTCAGGAGTTTATGACCTTAATGACTATGCGGCATTTATTCTTCGTGGCACACCAAAGACAGGACAAAGCTTAGATGAATTAAGAGACTTATTATTAAAACAATTAGAAGTACTCAAAGCAGGTGATTGGGACGAAAGCATACTAAAAGCTATTATCAATAATGAAAGATTATCTGAAATAAAGAGCCTTGAAACTAATAATTCAAGAGCAATGAAGATGGTTACAAGCTATCTTTCAAGACAAAGCTGGGCAGAAACAGTAAGTCAAATGGATAGGATGTCAAAGGTAACAAAAGATGAGTTGGTTAAATTTGCAAGAGAAATATTCCAAGACAATAACTATGTTGTGATTAAGAAACTACAAGGAGAGGCTAAGGAGGTTGAAAAGGTTGATAAACCACCTATTACTCCAATTCACGTTAATAGAGACTTAAAGTCTACATTCTTTGAGTCAATAGAGAGTGCAAAGGTTAAGGAAATAGAACCAGTATTTGTTGATTACACAAAAGACCTTCAACTTGCAAAACTTAATAATGGAGCAGAAATAATATATGTTCCAAATACACAAAACGAAACCTTCTACTTAGCTTACGAATATGATTTTGGTGTATTATCTAATAAGAGATTAGGTTTAATAGGATCTTACCAAAGTCAACTTTCAACACCAAGTCTTTCTGTTGAAGATATTAAAACAGGATTCTATAATTTAGCTTGTGATTATAGAATATATTCTTCTGATGATTTCACAAGAGTTACTCTAAGTGGTCTTACAGAAAACCTACCTCAGGCAATAACACTACTTGAAAACATACTATCTAATCCAAAGATAGAAAAGGAAGCTCTTGATAATATTGTTAAAAGCATATTGAAAAGCAGAAATGATGCTAAGGCAAGACAAGCTAGTTGCTTCTCTGCACTTAATAACTATGTTACATACGGAAAAGATAATGCTTTCTACGACTTTATCCCAGAGGCTGAACTAATGAAGCTAAGTCCGGAAATGATTACAAGCGATATTAAAGGCTTAACTAATTATGTTCATAAGGTTCACTTCTATGGTAATATGCCAATAGGGGATTTGAAAATCTTATTAAATGCAAAACATAATTCTTCTCCAAAGAAATTAAAAGCAGCGCCAAAGGTTAAGAGAGTTAATCCAATTCCTACACAAGCAAATACAGTTTATTTTGTTCACTATGATGCTAAACAATCTTATTGTCGCCAGTTAACAAGAGGTGGTGTTTATGACGAAAGCCAAGCTCCTGTAATTGCTCTTTACAATCAGTATTTTGGAGGATCTATGAATTCAATAGTTTTTCAAGAAATGAGAGAAAAACGTTCACTAGCTTACCAATCATCTTCAAGATATATTGTGCCTTCACGCCTTGATGGATACTATCAAAACATGTCTCATATTGCAACTCAAAACGATAAGGTAATTGATGCTTTTGATGCTTTCAATGAGTTGTTTGATGATATGCCTATTGCTCAGCAAAATTTTAATTTAGCTAAGGATGCAATGCTATCTAATTATAGAACATCAAGAATTATTAAAGAAAGAATTATATATTCTTACTTACAAGATTTGAAAATGGGAAGAAAAACAAATCCAAGTAAGAAGATGTTTGAAACAATTCCTAATCTAACAATGAATGATATAGTTAAATTTAATAATCAGTATATCAAGAACCAACCAAGAACCTATGTTGTTTTAGGTAATAAAGACCAAGTAAATCTAAAAGCTTTAGAGAAATATGGTAAAGTTAAGACACTTAGTTTAGAAGAAATATTTGGATATTAATTAAGAGACTAAGAGGTCTGAAAAAAAAGGAAAGATATGAGAAGAAAAGGATTATTAGTCGGAGCAGTTGTTTTGCTTGTTAGTTTATTTCATCAAAACATAGAAGCTCAGACAACAAATTGGTATGGAGAGCTAAAGGTTTCGGTACAGCTTCTGCCAATAACATTGAAAATAGAACAAAGTCCAGACACAACAATAATTATGATGGGCTCTCCCTCTCAAACAAAAGATATGTTTGGAGTAACAAAACAAAGGCTTAGCGAAGATTCTGTTATCTTTTCCATAAAAAATATGTCAATTGTATTTAGAGGGAAGTATAATGAAACAAAGGACACAATCTTTGCAAAATTTAAACAAGGATTCCTTACAGAGGACTTAGTAATGGCTAAGACTGATAAGACTTTTGAGCTAAAACGTCCACAAGAGCCAATGCCACCATATTCATATATTGAAGAGGAGTTAAGCTTTAAGGTGAAAGGTGTAAACTACGATTTCAAAGGAACTCTAACCATCCCTTCAAAGGATAAGACCTACCCTTGCGTAATTCTTGTTACTGGCTCAGGCTTGCAAGATAGAGATGAAGAAATATTTGGACATAAGCCATTTAAAGTAATTGCAGATTATTTAACAAGTAACGGAATTGCAGTTTTCCGTTATGACGATAGGGGATGGGGAATAGAAACCGTTGACTCTTCAATCATAAATGCAACTACTCTTGATTATGCTGTGGATGCAATGACTGCTTATGAAATGCTAAAAACTCATCCTAATATAGACAAAGACAATATTGGTATGTTAGGTCATAGTGAGGGAGGACTAATAGTTTCAATTGCAGCATCTGAAAACTCTGATATTAAATTTATTGTTCTTCTTGCAGGACCAGGCATGAAAGGTATTGATGTTCTTATGCAACAGAATAAAGCATTCTTCGAGAAAGCTAATATGCCAAAACATGCACTAGATTTCCAATTAGCAGCTCTAAAACAAATATATGGATTGACTCAAAAAGGGTTGATAAATAAGGAAGTTAACAAAAGAATGGATAAATGGTATGATAAGGAGCTGAGAAAGATTGATAAGGATAAACTAAAAGATATTCAGTTTACAAGCCCTGCTATGAGAACCCAATTTAACAGTCAATTAAGTTCACCATGGATGAGGACCTTCCTTTCTCTTGACCCTTCAGATTATTTGAAGAAAGTTAAGCAACCAGTTTTTGCAATAAATGGAACAAATGATATTCAAGTTCTCTACCAATACAACCTGCCTGCAATTGAGAAGGCTCTTAAGAAAGCTAAGAATAATCATTATCAAATCTACACAGCAGTTGGGATGAATCACCTTTTCCAAGAAAGCACAACAGGAATGATAGACGAGTATTCATCAATTGAACAAACCATATCACCAGTTATACTATTACAAATTAAAGATTTCATCAAAGCTCATACAAAGACTAAAAACTAATAATGAAATATATAAAATCATTTCTAAGATTTATTATCTGGAATATTTGGCTATTTAGAGTAAAGACAAAATCAAAGAAGATGATAAAGGATCCAGACCAGATAGTCTCAAGGTTTGGTTCCATATTATTTGAAACCATAAAGAAAAGATTAAATATTGAAGACAAGATTTGGGTAGATAATATTGAGGCTTTGCGTAAGGATTTAAGTAGAGACAAGAGTGAGATTATTATAACAGACTTTGGTGCTGGGGATTCCAAATCAAATCGTTCGGATAGTGAAATGCATATTGGTCAAGTAGGTAGGTCAACAATTGCAGAAATAAGCACTGCAAGCAAGTCTCCGTTTTGGTCATTGCTACTATATAAAATAATAAGCGAGTTTAAGCCCAAAACAGCTCTTGAGCTAGGCACATGCCTTGGGATATCATCATCATACCAAGCAGCAGCATTAACCATTTACTCATCAGGGAAATTAATAACAATGGAGGGTTCAAGTTCTTTGGTTGAAAAGTCAAGAGAAAACTTCACTTATTTAGGACTAATGAATATTGAAGTAGTTGAGGGTAGGTTCTCTGATAATTTAAACAAGGTATTGGAAGACAATAAACCAATAGACTATGTTTTTATTGACGGGCACCATGATCAAAACGCAACGATCAAATATTTTGAAATCATATTCCCTCACCTTTCTGAGCAATCAATAATAATATTTGACGATATATCATGGTCAAAAGGGATGAAAACAGCTTGGAAAAGAATCGTTGGAAACAAACACACAAAACTTAATTTTGATTTAAAAGAAATAGGAGTTTGCTTCTTGGATAAACAAAGATTAAGCAAAAGAGTAATTAAAATTTAATTTTCAAGCTTTTGGTGTCTTTCTTGTTTGGAAAAATGATTTTAAATTTATAACTTTGCACATTATAAATTCAGCGAATAAAAAAATTAAAAACATACTTCAATGGAGAAATTACTTCTATTAGGTGACGAAGCAATAGCTCAAGCCGCAATTGATGCAGGACTTTCGGGCATATTTGCCTATCCTGGCACCCCTTCAACAGAGATTACAGAATATATACAGGCTTCAAAGGAAGCTAAGGAAAAAGGAATCCGCAGTAATTGGGCTTGTAATGAAAAGACTGCTATGGAAGCAACTCTTGGAATGAGCTATACAGGAAAAAGAGCAATGTTCTCATGTAAACATGTGGGAATAAACGTTGCGGCTGACCCTTTTATGAACTCAGCAATTACAGGTGTTAATGGCGGAGTTATTTACATCGCAGCTGATGACCCTTCAATGCACTCTTCACAAGACGAACAAGATTCACGTTATTTTGCTGACTGGGCAATGATACCTGTTCTTGAACCATCAAACCAACAAGAGGCTTATGATATGGTTCATTACGGATATGAACTTTCAGAAAAATTCAAGACCCCAGTTGTTTTGCGTGTTACAACTCGCCTTGCACATTCTCGTGCAGCAGTAAACATAAGAAGAAACGCAAGAAAACAAAACGAGATTAAACTTCTTGATAACCCAAAACAGTTTATCTTACTTCCAGTTAATGCTCGCCGTCAATACAATGAACTTATTGCAAAACAAGAAGGACTTGAAAATGCAGCAATGAATGATGGCTTCAACAAATACATAGACGGAAAGAATAAGAAAATAGGTATTATAGCTTGTGGTTTATCTTTTAACTATCTAATGGAAAATTTCCAAGATGAGGCTTGTGAGTATCCTATCTTAAAGATTTCACAATATCCTATGCCTGTTGAAATGGTTAACAGACTATATGAAGAATGTGACTCAGTTCTTGTACTTGAAGAAGGACAACCTGTTTATGAAAATAAAATATTAGGTCTTCTTAATAAAGGCAAAAAGATAATGGGCAGAATAGACGGAACCATTCCAAGAGTTGGGGAGTTAAACCCAGCAATAGTTGGAAAAGCATTAGGCTTAAAGGTTTCTGAGGGTCTACCTATTCCAGCAATTGTTGCACCAAGGCCTCCAAAACTTTGCGAAGGATGTCCTCACGCTGACACATACAGAGCTTTAAATGAAGCAATGGAAGAGCACGGCAAAGGACATGTGTTTGGAGATATTGGTTGCTATACCCTAGGAGCACTTCCTCCATTCAATGGTATCAGTACAACAGTTTGTATGGGAGCTTCAATAACAATGGCAAAGGGTGCATCAGAATCTGGTTTACTTCCAGCGGTTGCAGTAATTGGAGATAGTACTTTCACTCACTCAGGAATGACAGGACTTCTTGACTGCGTTAACGATAATGTGCCAGTTACAATCTTTATTCTTGACAATGCAATTACAGCAATGACAGGAACCCAAAAATCTTCAGCAACAGGCAGAATTGAAGCAATATGTGAAGGTATTGGAGTTGATCCAGACCATATTAAAGTAATTACTCCACTTAAGAAATTCCATGCAGAAAACGTTCAAACAATTAAAGATGAAATAGCATACCAAGGAGTATCTGTTATCATCCCAAGAAGAGAATGTATAGTTTATGCAAATAAGAAACGTAAGGACGCAAAGAAACAATAATAACCTTTAAAGAAAGAAAGAAATGAAGATAGATATAATATTATGCGGAGTAGGTGGAATGGGAGCTTTAAGTTCTGCTGCCATAATCTCTAAAGCTGCTCTTGGCATGGGAATGTTTATGAAGCAAGCAGAAACGCATGGCATGTCACAAAGAGGAGGAGATGTTCAGTCTCATCTTCGCCTTAGCGATAAAGAAATTTCATCTGACCTTATTCCAGAGGGAGAATGCGATTTGATAATCTCTGTTGAACCAATGGAAGCACTACGTTACTTACCATATCTTGACAAAGAAAACGGTTGGGTAATAACTAACGAAAATCCATTTATCAATATTCCAAACTATCCAGAAAAGGAAGATATTTTGGCTGAGATTAGAAAATTAAAAAACAGCATTGTATTTGATGCAGACAAGATAGCAATAGAACTAGGGAACTTCAAAGGAACTAATATGGTAGTTCTTGGAGCAGCTTCTAAATACTTAAAAATAGATATTGAACAACTTGAAAAAGCAATTACAGATACTTTCTCTAGAAAAGGTGAAGCAATTGTTGAATCAAACATCAATTCTCTAAGAGCAGGAAGAGCTGTTGCAGACAAATTGTAAACTACAATAACTAATATAAGAAAAGGATTTCATTAATTTGAGATCCTTTTTTTTGTCTTTTGTATTGAAGAAATGAAATCAAGAGTTAGGAAAATGAAACGAAGAAAGAATTTGCTGAATCTTCGTTTTAATAAATTATTATGAAGATCTACGAAATTAATACAGCGTTTCATTTGAAGGTGGTAGATTTTATTTATCTTTGCATAAGAAAGAAACAAGATGAGGTATTTTTTACATCTATCATATAACGGAACAAATTTTTGTGGTTGGCAAGTTCAGCCCAATGAGCCATCTATTCAAGAAAGTTTAGAGACAGCTTTTTTTCACCTTCTAAAAGAAAAAATAGATATTACAGGCTGCGGAAGAACAGACACAGGGGTTCATGCCCTAAATTACTATGCTCATTTCGACTATAAAGAGATTTCTAATCAGGAAATAGAGGAGCTAATATTTAAACTTAACCGTTATTTTGGCTTCGATATAAAGATAATGGGGATTTTTAAGATGAAACCCGATGCACATGCACGTTTTGATGCAGGAACTAGAACCTATAAATACTATATTGCACAAGAGAAACAACCTTTTAATAATGATTTCTCTCATTACTTTTCAAGACCATTAAATATTGATAAAATGAATGAGGCTTGCCAAAAGCTAATTTCTTATACTGACTTTACAAGTTTCTCAAAACTACACACACAGGTCAATAATAATAACTGTACAATAATTTATGCTCGTTGGGAAAAGGAGGGTGATATGGTGGTCTTTACAATTGAGGCTAATCGTTTCTTAAGAAATATGGTAAGGAGTATTGTTGGAACATTGGTTGAGGTGGGGATAGAGAAAATAAGCATTAGAGAATTTTGTGAAATAATTGAGGCTAAGGATAGGAAGAGAGCAGGTGCTTCATTTCCTGCTAAGGCTTTGTTCTTACACAATATTAAATACGAGAAAGAGCTTTTCTTTCAATTATAATTTTGCCATATAGATAATAATTCGTAATTTCGCACAAGAATAAGAATCAGAAAACACAATAAATTTTTAAGAAAATGAGTGATATAAATTGGTCAAGCCTACCATTTGGCTACTTCAAAACTGATTGTAACGTTCGTTGTTACTATCGTGATGGAAAATGGGGTGAATTAGAATTCCATGAATCAGAAGAAATAACTATGCATATGGCTGCAACTTGTCTACATTATGGACAAGAAGGCTTTGAGGGAATGAAAGCATTCCGTGGAGTTGACGAAAAAATTCGTTTGTTTCGCCCATACGAAAATGCAAAAAGACTTCAACGTACTGCAAAGGGAATTATGATGGCACCAGTTCCAGAAGAATTGTTTGTTAGAGCATGTAAAGAAGTTGTTAAAAGAAATGAAAGATTTGTTCCTCCAGCAGGTTCAGGAGCTTCTCTTTATATTCGTCCACTACTAATTGGAACAGGTCCTCAAGTTGGTGTTAGACCAGCAGAAGAGTACTTATTTATAATTTTCGTTGGTCCAGTTGGTCCTTATTTCAAAGAAGGATTTAAGCCAGTGAAATTCCAATTAGTTGATGACTTTGACCGTGCTGCTCCACTTGGAACAGGAACATACAAAGTTGGAGGAAACTATGCTGCTTCTCTTTTCTCAGGACAAAGAGCTGCTCAAGAAGGATTCTCAAATTGCATATACTTAGACGCAATTCACAAAAAATATATTGATGAAGCAGGTGCTGCTAACTTCTTTGGTATTAAAAACAATACCTATTGTACTCCTAAATCACCATCTATCCTTCAATCAATCACCAATATGTCACTTCGCCAACTAGCAAAGGATATTGGTATGAGTGTTGAAGAAAGACCAATTCCAGTTGAAGAATTATCAACATTTGACGAAGTAGCAGCTTGCGGAACAGCAGCAGTTATTTCTCCAATTTGCCAAATTCAAGAAAGATCTACTGGAAAAGTTTATGACTACGGAACCGAAGCAGGTCCTGTTTGTACAAAACTTTATGATATGTTAACAGGAATACAAGACGGAAGACATCCTGACACCCATAATTGGAACGAGATAGTTGACTAATCATAAAATAATAAAGACACGTTTTTTTAAATTTCATGATAATCAGTTGAAAAGACCCAGATGTGAATCTCGGTCTTTTCTTTGTTTATACAGAATTAGTTTTATACATTTGCAGTATCAATTAGTAAACTCCCTCAAGGTGGATTTCTTACTTTGCAAGCGGTAAACCTACAAGCACTCCACCTCTCATTATAATAAAGCTTTATAATCCGTAATATAAATAAAGTCAAGACAATGCAAAGAAAGAAATCCAGTTCAACGTTAAGGACAAATCCAGCACGACGGGAATATTACATGTTTTCAAGGTAAGAATAAATTATATTTTATAGTTTCACTTACTTTTCCACCTAAACTTTTGTTAAGGTTAATAGAAGAGATAATAAATTAAATGTTTAACCAATTAATAACAAATAATATGAAAAAACTAATACTAGTAGCAGCATTTATCTTGATTGGCTTGCAAGGTAAATCACAGCAAATATATGATACAATAATCTATTATCCACCTACAGTTTTAAATTGTCCAATGTGGATGGATTCGGTAGAAATATGGGATCCTATAGACCCTTCGGGTTATTATAATGTTTTTTATCATTATAGTTTAATGAGACGAACTTGTGATTTAAACTTACCTATGATTGATACTTACGCTCCTGTAATAGGTCCACAAGATACAAACCATGTAAACACAAGAGCATTTGCTCAACCCTACCACTTAGACACTGCAGTTTTGGTTATTGGTGTTGCCGCAAAGGTTGGAGGAACAAAACCAGGAATGAGTCAAGCTTATAATTATTTCCGTTTAATGGATTCAACAAAAACTGAAATAGCTACTGTTGCCGTTCCTTTTCTTGGTTCAACTCCAGGTCCAATTCCTTCACTTTGGAACATTATACAAGGAAAATACTATTTCAATAATCAAGTAACGTTAAAGGATTTTTATATTGCAGTGGATATGCCAAGTGCTCAGGAATATGCTTATGGAGGAGGATCTGAGTATTCGTTTGACCATACTATATCATTTACTGATGAGGTATGTTTGAAAATAGATAGAGGTTGTTATGAGGGAGAATATCCTTATTTACTAAAAAGAAATTCTACACAATGGACAAGGTTTGATAATGATTCTCTTTATAAGTATTATAGAAAGAAACATATAGGTTGGTTCCCAATCATTTTGGTTCCAAGACCTGATTCTTTAAGTTTGGTTAATGCAATTGATATTAACAACACTTGCAATGTATTACCAAATCCTGCAAGAGATAATATTAAGGTAATAAGTCAATTTAAGGTTAAGGATATTGAGATATATGATATAAGAGGAGTGAAACTAAAGACTGTTTCTATAAACGCTTATGAGAAGTATATAGATATTTCAGACCTAATTTCAGGAACATATATCGTAAAGCTTTATACCCCAAGAGGAATTGCAACAAAGAAATTGCTTGTGGAATAAAAGACACGAAAACGGCATTTTTATAGTTCTTAAAAGGCTTTTTGAGGATTAAAGAAAGGCTAGGTGAAAAGTAGACAACGTCTAATGGGTAGTTTGCCGTTGTCTAATGGGTAGTTTGCCGTTATCAAATGGGTCATTAGACGTTGTCTGCTTTTGGTTTAGACGTTGTCTGCTTTTTTTATGATAAGGACAAGGGTCTATCTCGATGATAAATAAGTGTTTAGATATAGGGACGAGAGTCTCCTTTTAAGTAAATAAATTATTTATTAACCAAAATTATTGTATTATGGCAATTGAATTTATTCGAGTTCAACGAAACATAGTAGTTGGACCCAATCCAGGATTAAAGTACATAGCTGTTATTAAGAGAGGGAGAAAAGTTCAGATGGAAGACAATAGTTGACTAATTAAAAAATAAAAAAGATACGTTTTTTCTTAAATTTCATGACAAATGAACCGAAAAGACCCAGATGCGAATCTCGGTCTTTTCTTTGTTTATACTGGGTCAACGTCAATGGATATTCTGAGTTGTTTGTGGGAGGCTTGGAATTTCTCCATTAGGACTTTAATCTCTTGTTTTACTTGTGTTATGGAGGCTTCTTTCTCCACTTTTAGCCAAAACTCTTTGGAGTAGTAGTTTCTTATTCTTGGTATTAGTGGATATTCAGGTCCAAGAATTCTTCCACCAAATATCTTTCTTATTTCAAGAGCAAACTCTTCTGATGACTTATCTACAACATTTTTTTCTCTATGGCGAAGACTTATCTTTATCAAACGATAGAATGGGGGATACTTAAATACTTTCCTTTCTAAGATTTGGCTCTCATACATTGAATTATAGTCGCTACTAATAACATCTTTTATGGCTGGATGATATGGGTTGAAGGTCTGTATTATTACTCTTCCTCTCTTAAACTTCCTTCCTGCTCTTCCACTAACCTGAACCATTTGTTGGAAGGCTCTTTCGTAGGAGCGGAAATCAGGGAAGTTAATTATTGAGTCAGCATTCAAGATTCCAACTATTGATACATTATCGAAGTCTAAGCCCTTTGTTATCATTTGCGTCCCAACCAATATATCTATCTTCCTATCTTGGAAATCTGTAATCAGGGTTTCGTAAGATGATTTTGCTCTTGTGGTATCTAAGTCCATTCTTGCAATTCTAGCATCTGGAAAGAATATATTTAAATCTTCTTCAATCTTTTCTGTTCCAAAGCCAACCATCTTCACCCCATGACTATTGCATTCTGGGCATTGTTGAGGTATATTAATGGAATAACCACAGTAATGGCATTTCAAAAGTTCCGATTGCTTATGATAGGTAAGAGATACATCACAACGTTCACATGAAGGGATCCAAGAGCAGGCCTCACATTGTAAATGTCTTGCAAACCCTCTTCTATTTTGAAATAATATTATTTGTTCTTTATTCTTTAGAGCCTCTCCCATATTCTCAAGTAAGGTTTTTGTGAAGTGAGAATACATCTTCTTTGCCTTGGTTGATTCTTTTATATCTGCAAGAAAAACTTCTGGCAATAGAGTTCCTGAATACCTTTGTTTAAGCTCCAATAGTTGATATTTATCGTCCTTTGCATTGAAATAGCTTTCCAAAGAAGGGGTTGCAGAACCAAGAACGGTCTTTGCCTTATGAAGATTAGCTAATACAATTGCTGTATCTCTTGCATTGTATCGTGGTGATGGGTCGTATTGCTTATAGGAAGGGTCGTGTTCTTCATCAACAATAATTAGTCCTAAATCAATAAAGGGAAGGAATATGGAAGAACGAGAGCCAAGAATAATATCATAGCGGCTTTCTTTTATTGGATTTCTTACCTTATTCCAAATTTCAATTCTTTCTTCATTTGAAAACCTTGAATGAAATACACCAATCCTATTGCCAAAGTATTTTTCTAAACGTGTAATTAAATGACTTGTTAGAGCTATTTCAGGAAGAAGGAATAGAACTTGTCTACCTTCCTTAATAACATCATTAATTAGCTTAATATATAATTCAGTCTTACCGCTACCAGTAATACCATGTATTAGAGACACAGGCTTTTCATCCCATTTCTCAATAATGCTATTATAGGCTATTGATTGTTCTTCGCTTAAGATAAGCTTATCGACCGATAGGTTAGATTCCCTTTTCACCAAACGACTTTGAATCTTCTTTTCAATATGAAATACTTCATCCCTTATAAGAGTTTTTATTGCAGAAGCTGATATATTTGGTTGTTTTGTTAGGTCTGATTTCTTAATTTCATTGTCCTTATTCTTAGCAAGGGAAAGAAAGATAAGAATAGCTTCGTATTGTTTTTGAAGGGTTTTCTTACTCTCTAAGCGAGTAAATAGTTCTTTGAGTTTTTCCTCATCCTTATAATTATTGGATATAGAAATATACTCTTCAACCTTAGGTCTATATTTGCTATTAAGTTCTTCTTCAGTAATAATAAGGTTCTTTCTTATCATTGAATTAAGAAGGGGAAGTATATTATTGTTCCCTGTGGTCTCTATTGCATCTTTTATCTCTATGCTTTCCTTCCTTGAAACTACTTCAAAAACCTTTGACTCGTCTTCACTAAGAGAAGTTATATCACCATCGAAATCTGGATGCATAATGATTTTTGTCTCTGACTTTAATCTAAGAGCAGAAGGAAGAGCTGCTGACATCACATCTCCTAAATAGCACATATAATAAGAAGCAACCCACAGCCAAAGACTAAAACTAAGTTCGCTGATTATTGGCTCCTCATCTAAGATAGATAGTATGTATTTTACACTGCTTACCTTAGGAGCTTTGTCGTGAACATCGAAAACAATGCCTGAATAAATCTTTTTATTTCCAAGTTGAACAACCACTCTTTGACCTTTTTTAACCAAATCATTCCATTCAAAAGGAATTCTATAGGTATAAGTTGAGGGTAGGGGTAGTGGAAGTATTACTTCTGCAAAAAGAGTTATTCGTTCTGACATTATATTATTTTGCTATATATATCAATGCCGGTCTTTCTCCCTTATTAAGGAAGAGAGTATCTCCAACAATTTTATAGCCAGTTACTTTATCCAATGTGTTTAGATAGTTATGTTCAAAATTCATATTGATTTCAGGACAAGCCATCTTTGTTGAAAACAAAGATTCAAAGCTTAGAACATCCTTTTTAATAGTGAATTGTCCACCATATCTATTGCAACCACTAAATCCAGCAATATGAGAGTTGTCTTTAGAAAATATAATAGTAATTTTCTCATCAGTATCTGTTAGCTTAGGTTTTGTTGAGCCCATCTTTATTAGCTCCCATTCGGTTTGATATAAGCCAATTGTTTGGTTAAGCTTTTCATTATCATAGGTTGGGTAGTCTCTCTGGTTGAAGATACTGCAACTTGAAAATATAAAGACTGATAATATTATTAATAATACTTGCTTTCTCATAATTACTTTTTGTTTTTGATATCTGCGAAGTAATCGTCAATTAATTTTTGTGCAGCAATATAAGCACTAATCTTGTCTTCTAGTATATCCTTTTGAGCTGCAAGAATCTTTTCTTTAATATCAGGACTAGTATAGAAGCTTTCTTTTAGATGAGCATCTATTGATTCAGAAAGGATTTTAAGGTTTTGTTCATTCCTCCTCTTATAGAAATAGTTATTTTGCTTAGTGTGGATAACATAATCGTTAACAGTCTCCCAAATCTTATCAATATTTATATTCTCATAAGCAGAACAAGTAAATACATTAGGCGTCCAACCGCTTTCTGTCATTGGGAAAAGATGAAGAGCATTTCTATATTGCCCTGCTGAAATTTCTGCCTTTTGTTTGTTTTCGCCCTCAGCCTTATTAATTGCAATAGCATCAGCCATCTCCATAATTCCTCTCTTAATGCCTTGTAGTTCATCGCCAGCATTTGCCAGTTGAAGAAGTAGGAAGAAGTCAACCATAGAGTGAGCAACGATTTCCGATTGTCCAACACCAACAGTTTCCACAATAACAACATCGAAGCCTGCTGCCTCACAAAGAATAATAATCTCTCTTGTCTTTCTTGCAACTCCACCTAAACTTCCTGCCGATGGAGAAGGACGAATAAAAGCATTAGGGTCAGTTGATAGGTCTTCCATCCTTGTCTTATCTCCAAGTATTGAGCCCTTGCTTCTTTCACTGCTTGGGTCAATTGCTAGCACTGCTACCTTATGTCCTGTCTTTGTTAGGTTAGTTCCAAGTACATCAATAACAGTTGACTTTCCAACTCCTGGAACTCCTGTTATTCCTAATCTTATGCTCTTTCCTGCGTGAGGAAGGCAGCGTTCTATGATTTGTTGTGCAATTTCTTGGTGGTCATATCTTGAACTTTCAACCAAAGTAATGGCTCTTGATAATATTGTTCTATTCTTACTTAAAATACCATCAACATAATCATCTACGCTAAGTTCTTTTGTCTTAACATGCCTTTTAAGAAATTCCTCATTAACCTGCCCTGGTTGCTCTATTGGAGGACTAACCTTTAGGGCAGAGTGTTTATCATCAGGGTTAATTATTTTATCGTACATTGTTTTTACTTTCTATTAAAAGTTGTTGCATTAGCTTGTGCAGTAGGAGTTATTAGTAAATCATTAATACAAATATGGCTTGGCAATGTAGCACAATACACAATTGTATTAGCAATATCTTCTCCCGTTAGAGGTTTATATCCCTTATAGGTTGCATCAGCTTTTTCCTTATTCCCTTTAAACCTAACCATTGAAAACTCTGTTTCAACAGCACCAGGACAAATATTAGTTACCTTAATATTATATGGGGCACAATCTATTCTCATCCCTTGTGAAATGGAATTAACTGCCGACTTACTAGCACAGTAAACAGCACCCTCTGCATAAACTTCCTTACCTGCAATTGAACAAATATTGATTATATGACCTGACTCCCTTTCTTTCATCCAAGGAATAATAACTCTTGAAACATAGAGAAGTCCCTTAACATTAGTATCTATCATCTGATCCCAATCACGGTAATCTCCTTCAAAGATTGGTTCTTTACCTGCTGCAAGACCAGCGTTATTAATTAACACATCGATATTTTTCCAATCTTTTGGCAAAGAGTTTAGGTTTTCTTCCACCTCTTCTCTTACTCTAACGTCGAAGTTCAAAGCAATAATGTCAACCTTGTATTTATCTCTAAGTTCTTTTTCAATTTCAACTAAGCGTTCTTTTCTTCTTCCAGTAATAATAAGGTTATATCCTAACTTTGCAAACTCAGCTGCTGAGTAATATCCTATTCCAGATGTTGCTCCACTAATACAAACTATCTTATTCATTTATTAATCAATTATCGCTTTAATTCCAGGTAATACTTTTCCTTCTAAATATTCTAACATAGCTCCACCGCCTGTTGAGATATAAGAAACATCTTTTGCAAATCCTGATTGATTGATTGCTGCAACAGAATCTCCACCACCAACTGCTGAGAAAGCTCCTTGTTTTGTAGCCTTTGCAATATATTCTGCAATAGCAAATGTTCCTTTAGCAAATGAAGGCATTTCAAAAACTCCCATTGGTCCGTTCCAAAGTATGGTCTTGGAGTCTAAAATAATATTCTTAAATAGTTCTATTGATTTATCGCCAATATCCATTCCCATAAAGCCATCAGGTATTGATTGGTCTGTGGTCATTCTTGTATTTGCATCATTGCTAAACTTATCTGCAATAATATGATCAATTGGAAGAATAAGCTTAGTATTATTCCTTTCCATATCTTTCATTAGTTCCTTTGCTATCTCAACCTTATCTTCTTCGCAAATAGAAGTTCCAATATTTATTCCCATTGCTTTAAGGAAGGTATATGTCATTCCACCTCCAATTATTATATTATCAACAATAGGAGCAAGGTTTTTCAAAATATCAATCTTAGAACTAACCTTTGAACCTCCAACAATTGCGGTGAAAGGTTTATCAGGGTTATTCATTAACTTTTCAAGATTCTTCACTTCGCTTTCCATAAGGAAACCAAAATACTTATCGTTAGGGAAGAAGCGAGCTATAGTTGCAGTTGAAGCGTGTTCACGGTGAGCAGTTCCAAAAGCATCATTAACATAAGCATCTCCAAGTTTAGCAAGCTTTTCAGCAAATGCAACGTCTCCCTTTGTTTCCTCAGGGTAAAAACGAATGTTTTCAAGCAGCATAACATCTCCATCCTCAAGGTTAGCAGTAAATCCAGCCACTTTATCAACAAGGATTTCTTGTGTAAACAAAACACTCTTACCTAACATTTCAGAAAGATGCTTTGCAACAGGATTCAATGAGAACTCTTCCTCAAAACCACCCTTCTTAGGTCTTCCAAAGTGAGCCATAATAATAAGAGCAGCCCCATCATTAAGTAATTTCTTTATCGTAGGCATAGACTCACGCATACGTGTATCATCAGTTATTTCTTTTCTCTCATTCAAAGGCACATTAAAGTCAACTCTTAATAATACCTTTTTTCCTTTGAAGTTTACGTCGTTTATTGATTTCATATCCTTGGTTGTTTTTAGTTATTATACTCTATTTCTTATAAGTTTCTATCCTTTTTTGATAATAGCATAAATTCTAGTTAGCCATTACTAAACAATTAGCAGAAACTTAAATAATCTATTTTGTTAATTCATTTCTTATTTGACTACAAAGGTATAAAATAAATAATAAAGAAAAAACTTAAGAGCAAAAATGAAGTGAAAATTTATTTTATTCATAGTATAGTGTTGTTGTTTACCATTTTTTTCCTATTTTTGCAAAGCATTTTTTAGAAAGGAGGATATTGCATGATAGAAACTATAAATTTTGAGAACGTTAAGTGGTTGCATATCCTTAACCCAAGTGAAGAAGATTTTGATTATCTTATAGAAGAATACGAATTTCACCCTCTTGACATTGAGGACTGCCGATCGGTTAACCAGCGTCCAAAGATTGACGAATACGACGACTATTACTTCCTTGTACTTCATTTCCCATTTTTCGATAAAGCAAATAAATTTATTAGAGTTAAGGAAGTAAAAATATTTTGGGGTAAAGACTATATCGTAACCATTGGTCGCTCGCACTGGGTTGTGAAAAACCTATTCAAAGACCTTAAAGAAAAGAAAGAAACACATAGCGAAGACTTAGCAGAGATAATAGAAAGCTCAGATAGTCTTCTTTATAATATATTAGATAGATTAATGGTCGAAACCTATACCCTAATCCTTAGAATAGGAACAGAGGTTGACGGCATAAATTACGATATCTTCACCAAGAAATCAGAAAAGGTAATTGAGCAATTATCAATAACAAGAAAGAATATCATATCCCTAAACACCACCTTTAAACCTCAAGTTAGGGTATTCCACAAGTTTGAATCAGGGGGAATAAAAGGGTATGAAGAAGATATGGAAGATTACTGGGGAAATATATTAGACCAGTATCAAAAGATGTTTGACTTAATTGAAGACTATGGAGAGCTAATTGAAGGCTTATCCAAAACCTTTGATTCCCTACAAACCAACAAAACCAACGAGATAATGAAGATACTAACCTTTATCTCAACCATTATGCTCCCACTAACACTACTTTCTGGAATCTACGGAATGAACGTCATGCTTCCATTTATGAATGACAAATGGGTTTTCGAAGGCATTATGGCACTTATGGTTATCCTGGCAATAGGTTTCCTAATCTGGTTCAAAAAGAAACGTTGGCTATAATAACTAAGCCAAAATACTGTTTCAAAGTCTTGTGAAAATGAATCGCTGTAATAAATAATTAAAACGCTGAAAGAATTTCTTAAATCAAAGAAAGGATTTCCTAAAACAGCGTTTCATTTCAGTAACCTGCCACCTTACTACCAGTAACCCGCCACCTTACTATGAGTAACCTGCCACCTTACTCAATTATTACTTTGTTTTACTAAACTAAACCTTTGAATTACAAGATTATTCCTTAGTTTTGTAATTCTTTTCCCTTATTCCCCCTCAATTTCTATCCCCCTCAACCATAAAATAAGTAAGTAGTACCCATTATTTTTAACTTTTCCAATAAACATTGCAATCTATTCCAAAACAATTTCCTATCTTTGACGCGTGAAAGAGAAATACAATACATCCGTCGAGGTGGATTACTTGCCTTGCAAGCGGTAAACCGATAAGTATTCCACCTCTTAATTGCTATTAGGATTCTTGCTAAGGCAAGCGGCAAGCCGATGATGTAATACGTAATATAAACAAAGTCAAAATAATGCAAAGAAATATAAATAAGTATCGGATTGAAAATCCTAATAGTAAAGAAGTGCGGAATTACAAATCCCGCACGACGGAATAATAGACAAAAAACAGTAAAGTATGAAAATAAAATTAACATTAATTACTATCCTTTTTATAGCAAATAATATTTCTGCTCAGTCAAATCAAGATTTTGTTTGTAGATATTGGAAAATTAAACCTACTTTATACAGTAATTATAAAAGTGATTCAACAAAAATAACATATTTTAAAGATTACTGGTATTATGAAAATGATATCTCCCCTGAATCAATTCCTGATTCTTTATTTGTTGATTTTTGGGAAAAAGTAAATTCGGATAAATCAAAAAAGATTCCAGAAATATTAATAATTGATTTAGATATCGGTCTTTCAACAGCTTTGGAAGAAGATTCTATCAAAAAAGGAGAGAAAATTAGAATAAAATCAGAACTTAGTTTTAAATATGGATTATATCAAGATAGTTATAATGTTATTAATCCTATGCTATCAAAGCCTATTCTTTTATTGAATCAAGAGATTGATTTGAAAGATACATATAAGATTCTATTTTCTGGGAAAAATATCTTATCCCCAATTAAAATACCTATAAAACAATTATTAAGAGATTTGAAAATTGATATATTAGATGGAGCGTATGAATTTAAAGAAGGAGAATTAGGTTATTATCTAAATCAAATAGTAATCAATTCATATTTTATTGATAAAAATAATAAGATAATATGTTCTTCTGAATTTATTTTTCCAATTAATGGTCCTTATGATGCGGGTGATAGGGGCGTAAAATATGAATGGTAGTGTCGGTAGTGGGTAGTGTATCAGATTTGTAGTTGATGATGTAAGTAATTCCGTCGAGGTGGATTTGCACTCCACCTCATCATTACTATTAGGATTTGTAATCCGTAATATAAACAAAGTCAAGATAATGCAAAGAAATATGAATAAGTATCGGATTGAAAATCCTAATAGTAAAGAAGTGCGAGATTACAAATCCCGCACGACGGAGTCTTACTAAGGCAAACGGTAAATAGATTAGTAATCAGTAATGGAAAAGAATGTCAAGATAATGCAAGCAATCTATTTTAACAATAAGAATATATCCTGCATGATGGAGAAATAGAAAAAGGGAATTGATAATAAAATCAACTCCCTTTCTTTGTGTATTCTTGTTATGAACTATCTTATTTTATTAAGAAAGTAAACTTATCGTAGTTTCTAAGTGCTATACCTGTTCCTCTTGCAACTGCACGAAGTGGGTCGTCTGCTACGTGAACTGTTAGTTTGGTTTTTGCAGAGATACGTTTGTCTAATCCTCTTAGAAGGGAACCTCCTCCAGCTAAATAAATGCCTGTGTGGAATATGTCAGATGCAAGTTCGGGTGGTGTTAGAGCTAGGGCTTCTAAGACTGCACTTTCTATCTTTGCAATTGATTTGTCTAAGGCGTGAGCTATTTCTTTGTAGTTAACTAATATCTCTTTTGGAATTCCTGTCAAAACATCCCTTCCTTGAACTGCATAGTCATCTGGTGGGGTTTCAAGGTCTGGAATAGCGGCTCCAACACCTATCTTTATTTGCTCTGCCATTCTTTCTCCAATATTAATATTATGTTGCTTGCGCATATATTCTATAATATCTTGATTGAATTCATCACCTGCAATGCGAATTGATTTGTTACATACAATACCTCCAAGAGCTATAACTGCAATTTCGGAAGTTCCCCCACCGATATCAACAATCATATTCCCAACTGGTTCTAAGACATCAATACCAATTCCAATTGCGGCTGCCATTGGTTCATGTATTAACTTAACTTCCTTTGCTCCTGCTTGCTCAGCTGCATCTCTAACAGCTCTTTCCTCAACGTTGGTAATCCCAGAAGGTATACAGATAACCATTTTTAGTGCTGGTGGAATAATTGATTTTCTAACATTAATCATCTTGATTAACTCTCTAATCAATTGGTTTGCTGTCTCAAAGTCTGCAATAACACCATCTCTTAAAGGTCTTATTGTTTCTATATTTTGGTGGGTTCTACCATGCATTTGCATAGCTTTTTTACCAATTGCAATGATCTTATTAGTTCTTCTGTCTTTCGCCACAATAGAAGGCTCATCAACTACAACCTTATCATTAAAGATAATTACTGAGTTGGCAGTGCCTAAGTCTATTGCTACTTCTCTTGTTAAAAATGAAAATAAACCCATAATTTTTTATCTATTCCTTTTTTTGTTCCTCTTTATAATGTTTGCAGTTTTTACGCAAATCACACCAAACAGTTACATCATTATTTTTATTTACTTGCTTTTATGATTAATGTTTAAAATGACGATAGCCTGTTAAGGTCATAGCCATATTGTTTTGCTCACAATAATCAATTGATTTTTGATCGTTAACGCTTCCCCCAGGGTGAACAATTGCAACTATTCCTGCATTATGAGCTATCTCAACACAGTCAGGGAAAGGGAAGAAGGCGTCGGATGCCATAACAGCACCATTAAGGTCAAAGCCAAAGTGTTTTGCTTTTTCAATTGCTTGGTTTAGGGCATCTATTCTTGAGGTCTGTCCTGTTCCTGATGCTATTAATTGATTGTTCTTTACAAGCACAATTGCATTTGATTTGGTATGTTTCACAATTCTATTTGCAAAACTAAGGTCTTGTTTTTGTTCTTTTGTAAGTGGGGTAGAGGTAACGCTTTCCATTGTCTCAGCTTTCTCAACCACTAAGTCTTTATCTTGTACCATTATCCCATTTAGTGCCGAGCGGAACTGAATAGTTTCGTTTTTAATTTGCTTACGTTTTAGTAGTATCCTGTTCTTCTTTGACTTTAATAAGTCTAATGCTTCCTTACTATAGTCTGGTGCTATGCAGATTTCCATAAATAGCTTATTCATCTCTTGTGCTGTTTCAATATCTATAGTTCTATTAGTTACTAAAACACCTCCAAAAGCTGATAGAGGATCGGCCTCAAGTGCATCTAGGTATGATTGTTTTAAAGTGTTTCTACTTGCTAAGCCACAAGCATTAGTATGTTTGATGATAGCAAAGGTTGTGTCTTCAAAGTCATCAATCAAAGAGCAAGCTGCATCAATATCTCCTATATTATTATATGAAATCTCCTTACCATTGAACTGTTCAAAGCAAGCATCAAGGTCGCCAAAGAACATTCCTTTTTGATGTGGGTTTTCTCCATAACGAAGAGTCTTTACATTTGAAAAACTCTTCTTGAAAATAGGTATTTTTATTTCTTGATTGAAATAATTGAATATTGCAGTGTCGTAGTGAGAAGAAACTTCAAAAGCATAGGTTGCAAATCTTCTTCTTGTTGATAGGTCTGTGATGCCTTGCTTTTCATTAAGTATATCTAAGAACTCAGTATAGTAGTCAACAGATGGAACAATGATAACATCGTTGAAGTTCTTTGCACAAGCTCTAATTAGAGAAATGCCACCAATATCTATTTTCTCAATAATATCTTCCTCCTTAGCATCTGATGAAACGGTCTTTTCAAAAGGGTAGAGGTCAACAATAACTAAATCTATTTCAGGAATACCATACTCTAATATCTCTTTTTTATCTTGCTCGTTATCTCTACGGTTAAGAATCCCTCCCATAACTTGTGGGTGTAGAGTTTTAACCCTACCTCCAAGGATAGAAGGATAACCTGTTAGTGTTTCAACAGAAATAGGCTTAATTCCTAATCCTTCAATAAAACTATATGTTCCTCCGGTTGAATAAATTGTTATTCCCAACTCGTCTAGCTTTCTTACAATCTCCTCAAGTCCATCTTTGTAAAATACTGAAACTAATGCGCTCTTAATCTTCTTCATCTTCACTCTTTTAATCAAAAAATTATTATATCTATATATTAATTACCAAATTCAATATCTAATCCTTTGGCTGTCTTAACCATTCTTGAGCTAGGGGAAACAAGATGAGGTTTGCTAATTGCTTTACCTATGCTAACACTAACTATTTCTGGATGACGGTAAGCAACCATTTCTCCAAACTTTCCTTCCAAAACAAGTTCAAAAGCCTTGACTCCAAACTCTGAAGCCAAAATTCTATCATAAGCAGTTGGTGTTCCTCCTCTTTGAATATGTCCTAAGACAGTTAGCCTTATATCGTGTTCAACTCCTGCATCTTTAAGCTCTTGCATAAGTACATTACCTATACCGCCAAGGTTATCATTAGTGTATCCAATCTCAGATGATATTTTGCTTATCTTACCTTGAGTGGCTGAATGAGCACCCTCGGCAACAATAATTATACAAAATCCTTTACCTTTATTATATCTTGAATCTATCTTTTCTTTTATCTTTTCAATCTTATAAGGCATCTCTGGAATAATGCAAACATCAGCACCCCCTGCAATTGCACTATGGAGAGCTATCCAACCTGCATCTCTTCCCATAACTTCCATTATGAAAACTCTATTATGACTTGTGGCTGTTGTTACAAGCTTATCAATTGCCTCTGTTACTGTTTGAACTGCTGTTTGAAATCCAAAAGTAAAGTCAGTTGCTGAAAGATCGTTATCAATTGTCTTTGGAACTCCAATGATATTTAATCCTTTTTCAAATAAAGCTTGTGAAATTCTTTGAGAACCATCTCCTCCAATATTAATTACTGCATCAACGCCAAGGATTTGTAGTTTCCTAATCATTTCATCAGACCTATCAACATAACTATATGTATTGTCATTATTCTTTATTGGCCAAGCAAAGGGACCTCCCTTATTTGTTGTACCTAATATTGTTCCACCCTTAACTATTATTCCAGAAACACTTGCTGGGTCTAAGACAACAATTTCAGTTGGTTCTTTCAACACTCCATTAAATGATTCTATGCAACCAATAACTTCCCAATCTTTTTCTTGTGAGGCTCTCTTAACAATTGCCCTTATCACAGCATTTAATCCTGGACAATCGCCTCCCCCTGTAAGAACCATAAGTCTTTTCATCGTCCGTTATTCTTTTTCTTCTGGTTTGAAATATGTTAATAGGTCTTCTATTTCTGTAAGGATTTCTTCTTGTCCTATCTTGCTAATTGCTGAGGAGGTAAAGTATTTTGGTAGTTCAACCCAATCTTTTTGTAGGGCTTTAATAAACTCATCTATGTTTTTCTGAGTTATTCTTGGTGTTTGCTTATCTATCTTTGTAAAGATAATTGAAAAAGGTATTCCATTTTCGCCTAAGAAACTAAGAAACTCTAAGTCTATCTTCTGTGGTGAAATTCTTGAATCAACAAGTACAAAGATTGATATTAGACTTTCTCTTTGTAGTATATAATTTGAAATCATCTTACCCCATGTTGCTCTATTCTTCTTTGATGTTACAGCATATCCATAACCAGGAAGGTCAACCAAATACCAATTACCATTAATCTCAAAATGGTTAATTAGCTGGGTCTTCCCAGGTGTAGAACTTGTTTTAGCAAGGTTCTTTTTATTTGTGAGCATATTAATAAGAGAACTCTTACCAACATTACTCCTTCCAATAAAAGCTATTTCTGCCTTATCTGGTGGGGGGCATAGTTTGTGATCGGAGTTACTTACAATAAACTCAGCTGTTTTAATTTGCATATGAGGTCTTTTCTTTTTAAATTAATAGTGCATATAACGCTGCTTCTTGTCAGGATAAATATCATCAATGGTAACTAAAATGCCAGTTTCCTCAACATTGCTAAAATGTGTGTTAACTGATGTTCCAAATGATTTCATTGTTGAAGAAAGGTTCATATAAGCATTCACAAGTGGTGGTAAGTGTTCATTTCTTTCTCTAATTGCCTTAACCAAAATTAGGTAATCTTCTTTATAGCTTCTTCCATTGAATAGCTTAACTAGTTCGTTATAGTCTGTCTCAATTTCAACAGGCTCTTTAGGATAAACCATTCCTTCATTGTCTGGGAAGTGTTTCTTATAGAAATACAGAATATAATCTCTTGCCTTAGTGTCTAAGGATGGATACATTGTTATCTTGCCAAAGAAATACTTAATCTCAGGATGAGTCTTTGCCATTGCTCCAAGTCCATCCCAGAGGTTATCTAAAGAGAACATACCCTTTCTTAAGCTATGAGTTGGTTGGTAGTCGGGGCGAACAAATGAACGTCCAAGTTCGAGAGTGTTTGCTAAGTAGTTTTCTTTGAAGATATCTGTAAAATAGAAAAGCCCTGCTGTTGCACTTAATAACTCTCCACTTGATTCAATAAAGATATCATTTCCTAATATATATCTATATCCTCCAATTATCTCTTCATCCACAGGGTCCCAAACAAATAATTGTTTGTAGCAATGTGGCTCTGGTGCAATATCAAATTCATCAATATCACAGTCCTTTCCGCTACCACCACCCTCGGCTCCAAAGCTAATCTCTCTCAAACGTCCTATTTCTCGCATAATGTTTGGAGACTGATGAGCAGTAGTGATATATATATCCCTTCCTCCTTTATTTGTCTTACGAAAGAATATATCTTTAGTAAGTTCTTCCTTGATTAGCTCTTTATCCACTTGTGGGATAACATAAGATGTGTCCATTTTCTATTGGTTTTTTATATAGTTCTCAACTTTAAATTCTGCCTTAGGGTCTTTGGCTAAGGAATAAACAAATTCTTTTAAGATATCTGCCCACTGTTTTTGGGAAAACCTCTTGTCGAATGTCTCAAAAGGGATTGGCTTACCAAATATAAGCCTTATCTTCTTTCCCTTTTGCTTAAACATTTCATCAGGAAGGAATATTAGTTCAATATTAAACTTCATCCCTATCTTCTTTCTTATATTAGAAAACCTATAAAAGAAATTAGAATTCCTTGCATCAGTATAAACAGGGATAATATCACGGTTATATTCTATTGATTTCTTGATAAAAGACTTCTTCCAATCTAGGTCACGAATAATATTATTATGTTTCCTCGATACCATGCCGGCAGGAAAGAACATCATGCAACTATCACTTGCAAATGCATCTTCAAGAATTTTGTGGTTTTCGTTATTGCGTCCATATTTATTTACAGGAATAAAAACATCCTTTAAGCCAGGTAGCTTGCAAAGAATATCATTAACAGGGAAAACAATATCCGAGCGGAATTTCCCAACCTCAGAAATCAAAGCCATTCCATCAATTCCTCCAAGAGGATGATTGCTAATAACTAAGGGTCTTCCAGTCTTTGGAATGTTTTCAGGGTTCACAACTTCCACATCAACCTTAATATCTTCTAAAACACAAGTTGCAAAACTCACTCCCTTATAGTCACGATACTGATAAATAGTTCGGTTTATCCTCTCAAGATGAATAATCTTTTCGAACCATTTAAGAAGAGGCTTAGGAATATACTTAAGTGCATTCTTGTTTTTACTCGCTAGTATTCGTTTTAAAGATATATATTGCTCAGTGATTTGTGAACTGTCCTTATTGTCCTGATTTGTAATCTCTTTATTCATTATTAATGGCAAAATATATGAGCAAAGATACAAAATTAATAGATATAATCTAATAAAAATCTATACTTTGATTAGATGATTAATAAATACTTGAACAAATTAAACCCAGACTCAAACTTAGTTTTGTGAGATTATAGCAAATTCATGCTTAATTTTAGCCCATAAACTCGAAAATAAACCTTGCTTATTTCAAATAACTTTGATTTCTTTTTGATTATCGAATTATTATTATTTACTTTGTAAAACTAATCAAAGAAGTAAATCAAGCCCTATGAAGAAATATATTGTAATTTTTGCTTTCCTAATCCTATCTTCCTATTTTGTCTTTTCTCAAGAGTTTAAGGCAGGATTGCTTGGAGGTGTCCTTGCCACACAAGTTGATGGCGATAGAATGTCTGGCTTCTATAAGGCAGGTTTTAGTGGAGGTTTATTTGTGTATCGTGATATTGGCAAACTCTCTCGTTACCAGGCCGAAATCCTCTATTCAATGAAAGGCAGCAAGACAAGTCCAAAGAGCACAGACCCCAACCTTTGGCAGGTAAGTACCACAAATATTGATATAAGTCTAAACTATATTTATAAACTATTTGAAACCCTTCATTTTCGAATAGGACTTACTCCCAATGTACTATTAACCTCAAAAGAATATACCCCAACAGGCATTGAGCAAATCCCCAATGAAGCACCTGCATTTAGAAGATTTGGAGTTATTGGACAAGCTGGAATGACTTATTTCTTCTCTGAAAAATTTAGTTTAACCTGGACTTATAATTATTCCTTGTATAGCATAAGAAGTGGTGATGCAGAAATTTATGATATAAGCCTTAAAGAACAAAATAATCAGCGCCACAACTATATGGCATTTATCTTTGGATATAGGTTCTAAACTCATAAAAATCATCCTAAACCTCCTCATATTTTCTCTTATTTCCACCCCATTATTTCAAGGTTTTTCCTTGTCAAAATCTCTATTTTATAGTGTTTTTTCTTCGTTCTAAGTTCTTGAAACAAAGACTTATACTCTTGAAACGAAGAATTACACTCCTGACATACCCATGTCACACTCTCTGACATGGGTATGTCACGAGGTGCGACATGGGTATGTGAGGGAGTGTGACATACCCATGTCGTGAGTTCAAAACAAAGAAAGAAAAGTTTGAAACAAAGATTTGTAGGGGCGAAACGCTGATGCCCTAAAATATAATGCAGTTATAAGAATTTAGAATAGTGTTTTAGAAAAGCAAATCTTCTAATTGATAAAAGGATTATTCTCTTTTTCGTAGCCTATCTTTGTTGCTGGACCATGTCCTGAGATAACAACGGTTGTGTCTGGTAGGGTGAAAAGATTTTCCTTTATGCTCTTCATTAGGGTGTCGAAGTTCCCTGTCGGAAGGTCTGTTCTACCTATTGAGTTTTGGAATAAAACATCGCCAACGACAACAAATCTTTCTTTTTCATTATAAAAACAAAGACTACCTGCACAATGCCCTGGTGTTTCAAGAATAATAAGTTCACTGTTGCCGTATTTTATTTTATCGTTTTTATCAATGTATTTGAATTTTACATCTTCCATGCCTTCAATATTGAAACCCATCATTTCTGCTTGAGCATCAAGAAGTCCAATCATTTTATCGCCGTCTTTATGAAGCTCTAAGGGAAGATTAAATTCCTTTGTTATCCAGCCTGATCCACAAACGTGGTCAATATGTGCATGGGTAAGGAGTATGTGTTTAACTACTAATTCGTTTTTTTGAATAAAATCAAGTAGTTCTTTTCTTTCTGCTTCACTCTGGCAGCCAACATCAACCAAAACACATTCTTTTGTTTGGTCGAATATTACACTGCAATTAACCTCAAAATGGTTAAATGTTAGTACGCTTGTCATAATTCTAGTTTTTTAGCTTTGTTCCATATTTTATCCAAGTCCGAAAGCGTCATTTCCCTCATATCTTTGTTTTGTTTCAAGACCTCTTGTTCGATAAATTGAAAACGATTTATAAATTTCTTATTTGTTCTTTCTAATGCTGTCTCTGGATTAACGTCAATAAAGCGAGAATAGTTTATAAGGGCAAATAATGTGTCGCCAAATTCTTGTTCTATCTTGTCTTTATTGCCTTGTTTTATCTCAAATTTCATTTCCTGTATCTCTTCCTCAACCTTATCCCAAACTTGTTCAATATTATCCCAGTCAAAGCCAACTCCTCTTGCTTTGTCTTGTATTCTATATGCCTTAACAAGTGCTGGCAGTGTTTTTGGAACTCCTTCTAGGGTTGATTTTCTTCCTTCCCTTAGTTTGATTTGCTCCCAGTTTTCAGAAACTTGCTTAGCATCATCAGCCACTGTGTCAGAATAGATATGAGGATGGCGACGGATTAGTTTTTCACTTAAACTATCAATTATATCTTTCATATCAAATTGATTGTTTTCAGAACCTATCTTTGCATAGAAGACAATATGTAGTAGTAAATCGCCGACTTCTTTTTTGATTTCTTCGCTATCATTTTCAATTATTGCATCTGCTAGCTCGTATGTCTCTTCAATTGTTAGGTGGCGTAGGGTTTCGAAGGTTTGTTTCTTATCCCAAGGGCATTTTTCTCTAAGTTCATCCATAATGGATAGGAGTTTAGAGAAACTCTCTAGGGTTTCTTTGCGTCTAATGTCTTTTTCCATAAGTCTTTGTTCTAAGTCTTCTAGTCAATCAGCTTTTGCCGTTGTCTGTCCAAGAGTTTGCAATTTCAACCATAGCATCAACACTAAGATTTCTAATGCATTTGAAATGTGTTTTAGGACATTTAGCATAGCCATGTTTGTGACAAGGACGGCAATTCAAGTTTTTTTCTTCAAAAATATGCACCTCAGCTTTTGAGTCTTCAGCCATATAAGGGTACATTCCAAATTCTGGAACTGTATTTCCCCAAACGCTAATAATGTTTTTGTTTAGGGCTGCACTAATATGCATAAGGCCTGTATCGGGGGTGATGACTCCGTATGAATTCTTAATGAGAGAAGATGTTTGATTGAGGTTATAGGCTCCGCATGCATTAAATACTTTTGCCCCAACTGTGTTTTCAATTGTTATTGCTTTTTTTCTATCGTCCTTATCACCAAGAAGTACTATTGGTTTGTCTATTCCCTCACAAAGTTCAATTAGCATGTCGGTTGGCATTTGCTTGGTATTATGCTTGCTTCCAACAACAATAGCAATATATCCTTCTTGAAAACTTAGTGGCAGAGCATCGGGTGAAATATAGTCTTCTTCGCTAAGGAAATAATCTAGTCCCTCATTATCATTAACTACTCCAAGGCTTTTTACAACATCAAAATACCTATCAACAATATGTTTGTTTGGCATTTTATTGATTTTCCATTTCACCAAAAGCCATTTCTTAAACCTTATTGAGTTTAATACTTTTGATGGTTTGTGTAGCCTTAAGCGTATTAAGAATGACCTAAGTTGATTGTGAAGATCAATAATATAATCGTAGTTTTCCTCCTTCAGCTTCTTTATTGTTTCTGAAATAGAATTAGAATAGTAAATTGTTTTATCAACATAAGGGTTATTACTTAGTATAATTGCATTGCTTACCTTAACTAAATAATGTATTTTAGCATTTGGCATTTGTTTTTTTATACAACGCAATATTGGAGTTGTCAAAACAATGTCTCCAATTGAACTAAGACGAATAATTAAGATTTTGGGGTGATTGTCCATTTTTGTTATCCTACGCTTCCTTCTAAACTTATATTTAATAATTTTTGTGCCTCAACTGCAAATTCCATTGGTAGCTTATTTAAAACTTCTTTTGCATATCCATTAACAATTAATCCAATTGCTCCTTCTTGAGATATACCTCTTTGGCGGCAATAAAACAATTGATCTTCTGATATTTTGGATGTTGTTGCTTCGTGTTCAACAATAGAGGTATGGTTGTCGGTTTCAATGTATGGGAATGTATGTGCTCCACATTTGTCTCCAAGAAGTAGGGAGTCACATTGAGAATAGTTTCGAGAGTTTGTAGCTCCTTTAGTAATTCTAACTAATCCTCTATATGCGTTTTGGCTCTTACCTGCTGAAATACCTTTTGATATTATTGTACTCTTTGTGTTTTGACCAATATGAATCATTTTTGTTCCTGTGTCGGCTTGTTGGTGGTTATTGGTTACTGCAACTGAATAGAATTCACCTATTGAATTATCTCCTTTTAAGATACAGCTTGGGTACTTCCAAGTTATTGCTGATCCTGTTTCAACTTGAGTCCAAGATATCTTTGAGTTATTACCCTTGCAAATTGCTCTCTTGGTAACAAAATTATAAATACCTCCATTACCGTCTTTGTCTCCTGGATACCAGTTTTGAACAGTTGAATACTTTACCTCTGCATCTTTCATAACTACAATCTCAACAATTGCTGCATGGAGTTGGTTATTGTCTCTTTTTGGAGCTGTGCATCCTTCCATATATGATACATAGGCTTCTTCATCTGCTATTATTAATGTCCTTTCAAATTGTCCAGAGTTCTCTGCATTGATTCTAAAATAGGTTGAAAGCTCTATAGGGCATTTAACACCTTTTGGAATATAGCAAAAAGAACCATCACTAAAGACTGCTGAATTTAGAGCAGCAAAGTAATTGTCTCCAGCAGGAACTACTGAGCCCATATGTTTTTGAACAAGTTCAGGGTGGTTTTGAACAGCATCACTAAAAGAACAAAATATTATTCCTTGTTTTGAAAGAGCTTCTGAGAATGTTGTTTTTACTGAAACGCTATCCATAACAGCATCGACAGCAACGCCGCTCATTTGTTTTTCGTCATTTAAATCAATTCCTAGACGTTTAAAAGTGTCAACTAGTTCTGCATCAACCTGACCACTATCAAGGTTTTGTTTAGGAGCTGCATAGTATATAACATCTTGGAAGTCTATTTCTGGTATTGTTAAGTGAGCCCAGGTAGGCATTTTCATTGTTAGCCATTTATTATATGCCTTTAATCTAAAATCTAATAGCCACTGAGGCTCTTTCTTCATTTTCGATATAAATCTAACTACATCTTCGCTTAATCCTTTTGCAATTACATCTGTTTCTATATCGGTAACAAAGCCATATTTATATTCACTATTAGTAATATCTTCTATTAAATTATTCTCTTTTTCCATAATGTTTTCGTTAATCTGAGATTATAAAGTGCAAAAATACAATATAATTAAACGAAAAGCAGGTTTTGAGGGATAATTTTACTTTAATATGCTATTAGAAAGGTAATCAATAGTCTTATAATTAATCTTAAAAGCGTATTCTTTATGTTTAAATGATGCTTTTTCCACTTAAATGGAAAATTATTATGTTAGCTTAACACTTGAAAAACAGTGTTAAAATATGTTTTGTAGTTAAAAATATGCGAAAAAGTATTATTATTATTATAAATTTGATTACTTTTGCTCTTAGTTAATTAATGGAGAAGCTCGAAAATCCAAAATAGAGTAGAGATTATCAAAAACAATTTAAATATTATGAAAAAAACTTTATTTGTATTAGGTGCTTTTGCAGCAATGTCTTTAGTAGGATGTAATGGAAAAAATGATTGCGCTTGTGCTATCTTAGATACTGAGGGCTCTGTTTTTATAGCAAGTGAAAAGTATGTAAAAGATGCTGACAAGAACAAAGACGTAGGTACTAGCCTTGATGTTGTTGATTTTGACGGTGAATGTAGCGATGTTGTATGGGCAGATCTTCAGTCTTCTAAATGGGCTGATATGGGAGTTGACTTCGTTTTAAAATGTAAAGAAATGTAAGCGAAAGCCTAAAAATTTAATTAAAGGGGTTATTGCTTAAGGTAATATCCCCTTTTTTAATCAAAAAAATAAATGAAAATAAACAAACCTTTAATAGGAACAATATTTCGAATACTTATTGGATTAGTATTTATTCTATCTGCAGTTTTAAAATACCTATCTATTGAAGCAGTTGAATTGTTCTTTTTCGACCACAAGTTACTCCCTTGGGTAGTTACAACATTTGCATCAAGACTATTAATAGCTTTTGAAGCAATAATAGGACTTATGCTTGTTATTGGAATATATCCTAAGGTAACAAAAATACTAACTTTCGTATCTCTAATTGGATTTACGCTTTATCTTTTTATTAAACCTTTAATTTTTGATGTATCACAAGAGAATTGTTTTTGCTTTGGAGATAAAATTCAACTTTCTGACACCCAAACAATAGTTAAGAATATTATTTTAATTCTAATGGCATTTACCCTTTCATGGGCTAAGGCGTGGAAACCAAAATATAGGAAATACATACTTACAGGTTTAATAGTTCTTGTGCTTGGAGTGAGTTTTGTGGTAAAACCGCCAGACTTCATTCAAGCTAAAATATATAAACACAGCGTTGAAATAAATACAGAAGTATTTGAATATGTTAAACAACTTGATAATGTTAAGGCTCTAAACATAGATAAGGGTAGGAAGGTTGTTTGTTGGTATGGAACAGGTTGTAGGTATTGTAAAAGGGCTGCAAAAAAAATTGATATTATTATTGATAGGCATAATCTAAACAAAGAAGATTTTGTAGAAATATTTGGAGGACAAGAAAAACCACTTCTTGAATTCTATAAGGAATCGGGGACAGAGCCTCTAAACAAAGCTTTTATTCCTGTGATTCCATTTATAAACACAACTGGGGGGTTAATGCCTGTTATCTTCTTATTGGAAGATGGAGAGGTTATTAAACTCTATAAACTAACTACTATTGACGAAGGATACATTGTAGAGTTTTTAACAAATAAAAATTAATATTATGAAAAAAACACTTTTATTTATTATGGCAATAGGTTGCATATCTTTAGTTTCATGCACACAAAATGATTGTACTTGCGTAGCAACTCAAATGAAAAAATCTACTTCTTCAGCCGCATCTCAAACCTATCCTGTATATGATTGGGGTGGTAGTTGTAGTAGTATATCCTCTAGTGATATACCAGAGATAAGTGATAATGGAGTAGAATATTATCTAAACTGTTCTGAGTTATAAGTAAAAATACTTATTCTCATTTCAATAACATTTCAAGAAGTTCTGCGTTTTAGAATTGAATAAAATTTAAAACACTTGACATTATGGTAAGAATTCTTTGGGTAGATGATGAGATTGATCTATTGAAACCTCATATACTTTTCCTTGCAACAAAAGGTTATGAAGTTGTTCCTGCAACCGATGGGAATGAGGCTATGGATATTTTAGAGGATCAGTTGGTTGAGATTGTTTTTCTAGATGAAAACATGCCAGGCTTATCTGGTTTGGAAACTCTAAGCCTAATAAAGAATAAATACCCAAGCCTTCCTGTTATAATGATAACAAAGAGTGAGGAAGAGCAAATTATGGAGCAAGCTATTGGCTCTAAGATTTCTGACTACCTAATTAAGCCGGTTAATCCAAATCAAATTCTTCTTGCACTCAAAAAGCACCTTCAAACAAAACGTCTAATAAGTGAAACTTCAACTCAAAACTATCAACAACAGTTTCGTGAGATTTCTATGCGTCTTATGGACAGGATGGACTCTAGGGAATGGATTGATGTATATAAAAAATTAGTATTTTGGGAATTAGACTTGGCAACCTCTCAAGACGAAAGCATATACGATATACTTCGTCAGCAAAAAGATGAAGCTAATACTCAGTTTTGTAAGTTTTATGAAAAAAACTATATAGATTGGCTAAAAGGAGAAGATGGCAAGCCTTTGCTTTCTCATACCGTTTTAAAAGAAAAGTTATTCCCTATCCTTAAAGAAGGACTTCCAACATTTTTTATTGTTATTGACAACTTCCGTTTCGACCAGTGGAAAGCGATTCAACCTATGGTGGAAGAGTTCTTTAGAACAGATAAAGAAGATATATATTATAGTATAATCCCAACAACAACGCAGTATGCAAGAAATGCAATGTTTGCTGGCTTAATGCCTTCTGAAATAGAAAAGAAATATCCAAATCTTTGGACAAATGAAGACAAAGAGGGTAATAAGAATCAATATGAGCATGACTTTTTAAAAGAAAATCTTAAACGATATGGATTCAATCTAAAAACAACCTATCATAAGGTACTTAATGCACAATATGGTAAGAGGATGATTGATAATTTATCAAATATGCTTCAAAATGATTTAAACGTCATAGTATATAATTTCATTGATATGCTTTCTCATGCTAGAACAGAAAACGAACTAGTTAGAGAATTAGCAGAAGATGAGAAAGCTTATCGTTCGGTAACACAAACTTGGTTTGAACATTCTGCCCTAATGGATGTATTGAAATATCTTAGTACAAAAAAAGTAAATATAGTTATTACAACAGACCATGGTTCGGTTAAGGTTGACAGGCCAATTAAGGTAAAGGGAGATAAAGGAATTTCTACTAATCTCCGATATAAAGTAGGTCGTCTTCTAGATTATAACCCAAAAGAAGTTTTTGAAATTAAGGACTGTACTCAAATTTTTCTTCCTAAATTAGCTATAACATCACCTTATATTTTCGCACGTAGTAATGATTTCTTTGCATATCCAAACAACTATAATCAATACGTTCAATACTATATGACAACATTCCAACATGGTGGAATTTCAATGGAAGAGGTAATGATTCCTTTTGTTTCAATAAAACCTAAATAGAGAAAATGACTAAATATATAGCTGCTACATTAGAAGATTTACCGCAAATTGCAAAACAAATTATTGAAGAAAACCCAAAAGAAAGGATATTCCTATTGGAAGGGGAGATGGGAGCAGGAAAGACAACCCTAATCAAAGCAATTTGTGATTACTTCGAGGTAGAAGAAAACGTTTGTTCTCCAACCTTTGCAATAATTAATGAATACTTATCTAGTAAAGTAGGGAAGATATTTCACTTTGATTTCTATAGATTAAACAAAGAGGAAGAAGCCTTTGATATTGGGATTGAAGAGTATCTTTATAGCGGTGATTATTGTTTTTTGGAATGGAGTCAGAAGATTAAAAACCTTATTCCCGCTCATTATATTAAAGTAATTATTACTGAGGTTGAAAATAAGCAAAGAGAAATAAAAATAGAGAGAATATAAATCCTCTCTATTTTTTTTATTATGTATTATACTTCTGTATTTGTCGGATAGAATTCTTTCTATTCTCTGAAACCCTTAATTAGTCCTCTTTCTGCTTTAGATATAAAATCTATTATTTCTTTTAGAGCTGGAGTTTCAGGTAGTTTCTTTAACTCTTCAAATGCTTTTGTATAGTTAAGTCCTGATTGGAAAACTACGGTGTAATATTCTTTTATTTTGTTTATTGTAGCTTGGTCAAATCCTCTTCTAGATAATCCAACAGAGTTTATGCCACAATAAGATAAAGGAAATTTACCCCCTTTTATATATGGTGGAACATCTTTATCTACTAATGAGCCTCCCATAAGAATTACATGAGATCCAATTCTTGTAAATTGATGAATTGCACTCAGACCTCCAATAATTGCATAGTCTCCAACTTCAATATGACCAGCAAGCGTTGCACCATTAGCCAAAACGCAGTTGTCTCCAATAACACAATCATGAGCAATGTGAGCATAAGCCATAATAAGATTATTGCTACCAATCTTAGTATGTCCTAAGGCAACAGTCCCTCTATTGATTGTCACAGATTCTCTAATTGTATTGTTGTCTCCAATTATAACAGTAGTTTTTTCTCCTGCAAATTTTAAATCCTGAGGAATAGCACTTATTGATGCATAAGGGAAAATCTTATTGTTTTTACCAATTCTTGCACCAGGAAAAATAGTAACATGAGGTCCAATCCAACAATCGTCCCCAATTTCTACATCCTCATATATTACCGCAAAAGGTTCAATCTTAACATTCTTTCCAATTTTGGCATCAGGGTGAATATAAGCTAATGGATGATTCATAGTTTTGTTTTAATTGTTATTTATTTTTAGCAATTTGAGCCATAAGCTCTGCCTCCACAACTAGTTTTGAGCCAACATAAGCCTCACCTCTCATCTTCACAAGACCTCTTCTTACAGGTTCAATTAAAGATAAACGGAAGATTAGAGTGTCTCCTGGAACAACTTTTCCACGAAACTTAACTCCATCAATTTTTAAGAAATATGTTGCATAATTCTCAGGGGCTTCGTAGTCTTTTAGAACTAAAATACCTCCAGTTTGAGCCATTGCCTCAACAACTAAAACTCCTGGCATAACAGGTTCTTCAGGGAAATGTCCATTGAAAAACTCTTCATTACCAGTAACGTTTTTAACACCAACAATATATTCTTCGCCAACTTCAATGATTTTATCAACCAGTAGCATTGGATATCTATGTGGTAAAAAGTTTTTAATATCGTTGATAGTGAATACTGGTTCTTTGTCTGGGTCGTAGTGAGGTGCCCCTATCATTTTTTCCATAATTACTTTCTTTATTAGTTTTGCAAATTCTGTGTTAGCATGATGTCCTGGACGTTTTAAAATAAAATGTCCCTTAATATTTATTCCTAATAGTTTTATATCTCCAATAAAATCTAATAGTTTATGCCTTGCAGGTTCGTTATCGAAATGTTTAATATTATGATTAAGGATGCCTTTTTCAGCCTTAACATTCTTTGGGTCTTTATTAAATACTTTAGCCAAATGTTCAATCTGCTCTTGATTTAAAGCCTCTTCAACAAATACTAGTGCATTATCTAAATCACCCCCCTTAATCAAGTTAAGTTTAAGCAATTGTTCTATTTCATGTAGGAAAACAAAGGTTCTACAATTTGCAATTTCTGTATCGAAACTATCAAGAGATTCAATGCTATGAGATTGTCTTTCAAGAACTGAGGAGTTATAATCAATAGTAATATCAACCTTAAATCCATCGTAAGGTAAAACACTAAGTTCAATACCTCTTTTTTCGTCAGTATAATGTATAGGTTCTCTAACAGAATAATAATATCTAATTACATGTTGAGGTTGAATGCCAACCTTATTTATAGCCTGAACCCATAGCTTTGAACTTCCATCCAAAATTGGCACCTCTTCTGAATCTATTTCAATTAGAGCATTGTCAATTTTAAAAAAATGAAGAGCAGCCATTAGGTGTTCCATTGTTGCAATCTTAACTCCATTTTTTTCAAGAGTAGTCCCTCTAGAAGTATCGGTTACATTTTCAATCAAGGCAGGAATAATAGGCCTTTGATCTAAATCAATCCTACAAAAATTAATGCCAGTATTAGCATTAGCAGGTAATATAGATACCGTTACATCTTTTCCAAAATGTAACCCCTTACCACTAAGAGTAAGTTTCGATTTAATTGTGTTTTGTTGCTCCATAGTTAATCAGTTTGCAAAGATATAATATTTTTTCAAAGCTTACATCATAAAGTGGAAAAACCATGCTCAAAAGAGAAAATGAAACAAAGATTCACGAAATTAAAACGCTGAAAGAATTTCCTGAATCAAAGAAAGAAAAAAATAAAACAAAGATCTAGTAAATTAAAACGAAGAAAGAAAAAACTGATATATTCTTCTATTCTAAGGAAAGTTTGTTATTTTTGCACCAAAATACAAAGTAATATATGAAGAAATTGTTTTTCTTAATAGTGTTTTCTATAATAACGGGGATTGCAACAGCTCAGGTTGAGCGACTCAACAATGCTCCAATATATATTGACGACACTTTGGTGGTTATTGGTATTAGAGCCCAAACAACCGATAAGGAATTGTTGGAAATCAGGACTAAGCTTTTGAAATTTACAACAATTCGTTTTATTGAATTTGATGTAATTAGAGAACCGTCAACCAAAAAGAAAAAAGAGGGCGACATTCAGTTTCTTTCTTTGGAAGTAGATTGTAGAGATGGTTATGTTGGAAGAATATCTCATAGCTTTGAAAAAGGCGACCATTCAATACAAGGTTTCTATCGCAACTACTCCAAAAATACTTATAACAGAGCTTTTTTTATTGGTAAATTGGCAGATAACTATATTTATAATGAAAATAAGGCAAAAGAGGATAGTCAAATTGAATTAAATTTAGATCAAAAGGATATTGATATTCAGAAAATAGAAGATAAACAAGATAAGAAAACCTTCAGTGCAAGAATTAAAAAACTATTTTTTTGGAAGAAAATTAGGTAGGTAAAAAAATAGTTTGTAGTTTTGCACTCCCAAAATCAGAATAGAAATGGCAAAGAAAACAAAAGACGCAAGAATTCAAGTTATCATGGAATGTACAGAACACAAGACATCAGGTATGCCTGGTACATCTCGCTATATAACAACTAAATCGAAGAAAAATACACCAGAACGTTTAGAGTTAAAGAAATATAACTCAATCCTTAAGCGTGTAACAGTACATAAAGAAATTAAATAAATCTACGGAGGAATTAAGATATGGCAAAGAAAGTAGTTGCAACATTAAAAACAACCATAGGTAAAAATTACGCTAAGGTTATTCGTATGGCTCGTTCTCCTAAAACAGGTGCTTATACCTTTAAGGAAGAAATCATTGTTTCAGAGCATGTTCAAGATTATTTGGCAAAGAAATAATACATAACAATTATAGATTGATATGTAGTTAAGAAGTTGTCTTTCTGTAAGGGAAGGACAACTTTTTTATTGTTTGAAGCTAAGGTATTAATATTTTTCTTATTTTAGCGGATTATTAAAATAAAAAAAGCATCATGGGAATTTTTTCATTTTTTTCAAAAGATAAAAAAGAAATATTAGATAGCGGTTTAGAAAAGACAAAGAAATCTGTATTTTCTAAAATCTCTAAAGCAATAATAGGGAAGTCTAAGGTAGATGAAGAAGTCTTAGATAACCTTGAACAAATACTTGTTGAATCTGATGTAGGCGTTGAAACCACTATAAGAATAATCGACAGGATAGAGAAAAGAGTTTCAAAAGATAAGTACTTAGGAACAGCAGAGCTAAACAAGATTTTAAAAGAAGAGATTGTTGAGCTTCTCCAAGAAAATGAATTAGAGGAGAGAGAAAGTTTTGCATTTCCAGATGGGAAAGAGCCGTATGTAATTATGGTTGTAGGGGTGAATGGAGTAGGCAAAACAACAACAATAGGAAAACTAGCTTATCAATTCAAAAAGGCAGGCAAGACTGTTGTTTTGGGTGCTGCCGATACCTTTCGTGCAGCTGCAGTTGATCAAATAACCATTTGGTCAGAAAGGGTAGGGGTTGAAATTGTATCTCAAGGGATGAATGCCGACCCTGCATCAGTTGCTTTTGATACCCTCAAATCAGCAGTTGCAAAGCACGCAGATGTTGTAATTATTGACACCGCAGGAAGGCTACACAACAAAATAGGACTAATGAATGAATTGTCGAAGATTCGTAATGTGATGCAAAAGGTTATTCCAAGCGCACCTCACGAAGTTCTTCTAGTACTTGATGCATCAACAGGTCAAAACGCAGTAGAACAAGTAAAACAATTTACTGCCGTAACACAGGTTAATGCCTTAGCACTAACTAAGCTTGACGGAACAGCAAAGGGTGGTGTAGTAATTGGAATATCAGACCAATTCAAAATCCCTGTAAGATATATCGGACTTGGAGAAAAGATGGAAGACCTTCAGCTTTTCAATCGACAAGCCTTTGTTAATAGTCTATTTGAACAATAAATAAAGAAACTAATAAGCCAATAAACTAACAAACTAAATAAATATCAAAATGAAACTAAGTAGAATCTTATTATTTACATTTCTTTTTTCATCCCTAATGGTGAATGCTCAAGAAAAACAAGAAAAACAATTCACAACCAATCGTCATAATTTCTCAATGGACTTAGGTTATTCTTTTAGATTATCCGCAGAGCCAAATGAGTTATTTCATAATCAAACCTCTAATTCGAATCATTATAGTAAGCTTAGAAACGGATTTCAAATCAATTTTGCATACGATTATATCTTTAAACCATCTTTAGCTTTTGGATTTAAAACATCTGCTTTTACTTCTGGAAATGCACTTTCATCTGATGCTAACTTACTTGCAAACTCAGGTGTAGAGGCTAAAGACGATATGTATATTTTCTATGTTGGACCATCTTTCAAATATATTTTTCCAACATTTTCAGATAGATATAACTTTTATGCAAGAGCAACAATAGGATATATGTCTCTTAGAAATTCAGAAATAAAGGTTGGGATAAGCCCTACTCTAACAACTGTTGCTAAAAGTTCTGTTTACACTGGCCATAATTTTGGTTGGGGGCTAGATGGAGGAATAGATTATTCAATAAATGATTTCCTTTCAGTTGGTTTTAATGCAGGGCTTCTTGGAGCAAATATTAATAAATTAACTGTTGGAGAAGATAAGCAAACCTTAAATCATTCAGAAAGTCTTTACCGTTTAGATTTTTCAGTAGGAGTTAGAATAAAACTATAATAAAATAAAGATGAGTTTAAATATAAATATCGTTACTCTAGGTTGTTCAAAAAACACAGTAGATTCAGAGTTCTTGGCAGGTCACTTACTAAAAAAAGGACATAATGTAACTTTTGAAGGAGCAAAGCAATACTTCGATGTAGTAATTGTTAACACATGTGGGTTTATTGGTGATGCCAAAGAGGAATCAATTAATAATATATTACTTCAATGTGCATTAAAACAAACCCAAAAGGTAGGTAAAGTTATAGTATGTGGTTGCCTTTCTCAACGCTATATGGCAGACTTAAAAGAAGAAATACCATCAGTTGACGAGTTTTTTGGAGTATTTGAATATGAAAAGATATTAGAATATCTAGATACCGATGTAAAAGGATCTTATTATACCGAAAGAGTAATTAGCACTCCAAAACACTATGCTTACTTAAAGATTGCAGAGGGTTGCGATAGGAGTTGTTCCTATTGTGCAATCCCATTAATTAGAGGAAAAAACATATCTAGGCCGATTGAAGATTTGGTTGAAGAAGCAAAAAGACTAGTTAAGTCAGGTGTAAGAGAGATAATTCTTATTGCACAAGACACTACCTATTATGGACTCGATATTTATAAAGAAAGAAGACTTGCTGACCTATTAAGAGAGCTGGTAAAGATTGACAATTTGAAATGGATTCGCCTCCAATACACCTATCCACATCAATTCCCAATGGATGTAATTGAACTAATGCAAAAGGAAGAGAAGATATGTAATTATATCGACCTACCTCTTCAGCATATAAGTGATTCAATCCTTTCTTCAATGAATAGGAATATTACATCAGAAGAGACTAAAAACTTAGTTAAGCAAATCAGAAGCATTGTTCCTGATATTGCATTTAGAACAACTTTTATTGTTGGTTACCCTGGTGAAACTGAAGAAGATTTTGAAAACTTGAAATCATTTGTTTCAGAAATGCGTTTCGAGAGAATGGGCTCGTTTATGTATTCTCCAGAGGAAGGAACTCCGGCTTATGAGCTAGAAGATGATGTATCAGATGAAGTAAAACAAGAGCGTTTCGATGAAATATTAGATATCCAACAAGAAATATCATTAGAAATCAATCAAACCAAGATAGGAAAAGAAATTGAAGTTGTTATTGATAGAAGAGAACTAGATTTTTGGATAGCAAGAACACAGTATGATAGCCCTGAGGTTGACAATGAAGTTCTAATATCAGATACATATAAATTGGAAGTAGGAAAGTTCTATAAAGTTAAGATAGTTGATGCTGTTGAGTTTGATTTAATAGGTGAAATTATCTAAAATTTTCCAAAGGATATAATATTTCATAGTTTTTTCCGATATATATGAGGTCGGTACTAGATAAGCGATTAATCGGTATTGATAATATAATTTATTAATAATAAAAAACAGAATAATGGAAGAGAAATATAAAATAATCAAAGCCCTAATTGAAGAAAATAAAAACGAAGAGGCTATTGAGAAACTAGACGATATTATTTCAAAAGACGATAAGCAAGAAATGGCTTATTATTTAAAAGGAAACATATATAGGAAAAAGCAAGACTGGGCAAATGCAATAAATAACTATGTCAAAGCAATTGATATAAACCCTGATTCACCTGCCGTTCAAGCAAAAGATATGTGCATTGAGGTCTTGAATTTCTTCAACACTGATTTGTATAACCACTAAGCCTTTCCTATTAATAATAAAAATCAAATGACAGATACTGAACTATTCGAATTACTTAAAGATATAAGTACTCGAGAAAAAGGGTTCTCTGTCTTAGTTCACGATTTTAAGGAAAGAGTTTATTGGCAGATAAGGCATATGGTCTTATCTCATGAAGACTCCAACGACTTAGTTCAAGAGGTTTTTATTAAAGTATTCCAAAATATAGATTCTTTCAAAGGCGATTCCACCCTATCAACTTGGATATACCGAATTGCATTAAATCATACCCTTAATTTTCTTTCATCCAAACGTCAAAGATATAGGTTCAAATTTACCTCTATTGAGGATGCAATGTTCGAAAGCCTAAAGTCTGATACTAGTTTTGAGGCAGACGAAATTGAACTTAAGCTTCAAAAAGCAATACTCCTTCTTCCAGATAAGCAGCGATTGGTTTTCAACTTACGATACTACGATGAAATGCCCTTTAAGGAAATGGAGCAAATCTTAGAAACAACAGAAAGTTCCTTAAAAGCAACATATCATTTTGCTGCAAAGAAGATAAAAGAACAGCTTTTAAAGGATGAAATTCATAATTTTGACTTCCCAGATTAAACCTTTCACATTTTTATCAGTCTAATATACAAAATCCAGAAATGATGGCTAAGAACAAATCACCATTTAAAGTAACAAATAACTATTTTGATGACTTGGAAAAAGAGATACTTGCAAAAGTACAACTTGCTCCAAAGAAGAAATACTTATTCTCTAATAGCAAAACTCTAATAAGATATGCTGCAGCATTATTATTGTTATTGTCTGTTGGTGGTATGGTATTATGGATTCAGCCCTCAGATTTAAGTGATGCTTCAAATCAAATCTCACAATCACAAACAATAGATTCAATAGGTCAGAATGTTGAAAGCTTAGTGATAGATGAGCCTACTATTTCTTCTAATGAAATAGAAAGTTTCAAAAATGAAAACCATAAAGCTCAAACACAAGTAGAGCAGCAAGCTTTTCAAGAATTGGAACTTACAGAAGAAGAATTAGATTATTTAGAGTATTACTTAGAGATGGATGTATTAAATGATTATATAACATATAACGATGTAGACTTATGAAAATGAAAAGATTTATTTTAATGTTGGTTCTTTCTCTTATGGCAATTCCAACAATAAACGCACAAATACAAAAAAGAGATCAGACTTGCGATGCTTCTAATAGACAAGGAGAAAAAAGACATGCTATGGATAACTTTACAAACAAAATGAAGGTTAACAAAATAGCTTACTTAACCGATAAACTTGATTTAAGTGTTGAAGAGGCTCAAAAGTTTTGGCCAATATTCAATAATTATGAAGATGAAATGAATGCGGTAAGAGAAAAAATGAGACCAAGAGATACTACCAAAGAAGGTTTTCCTATGCGTCCTGATTTTCTTAAGATGACAGAGAAAGAAGCTCAAGATATGATTAATCGACACCTAAAATCAAAAAGAGAAATCATTGATATTCAAGATAAATACTCAAAAGAATTTAAAAAAGCTATTCCAACGCAAAAAATTATGATGCTATTTATGTTGGAAAAAAGATATATAAGTGATGTAATTGGTAAGTCTTGGAAAAACCATAGAGGTGACTGCACCAATAATACAAATAAGACTGATAGAAATCCTGAAGGCAAGAGAGCAAAATCCCATAGAAGATAAAACCCACACAAATTAAGTTAAATTAAGTCCTTATATAAGAATCCTAACTCTTCGTTTCAAGAAATTAAAACGAAGAGTTAGGATTTTCTTTCTTCGTTTCATTTTCCTAACTCTTCGTTTTAATTTCTTAAGTCTTTGTTTCACTTTTTTTGCTCTTTGTTCTGTAAACTTGGTCTAAAAGATGCACAAATCAAGTCTTTTTCTATACAAATACTATTAACTAATGCATAATTGGGCAAAAGATTGGGACATTGTTTAAAATATTCTTAACATTTTTGCATAAGTTATTTTGAAGTGCGGGATTTGTACTCCCGCACTTCTTTATTATTAGGATATGTTATCCGAAAGATTATTCTTTAAATTTATAACCATTCTTTGATGATTCATTAATCCAATAATCATATTCCTTTAAATTGGTATCAGTACCTATTCCATGTAAATAACACATCCCTAACCAATATTGACTAACAGAGCTTGTTTCTCATCTTGATAAGACATAAACAAAATAATAACCATTGTAATGATAAAGGCTATGGAATAGAATAAAAGATTTTTTGTTTTCATGGTTTCTTACTTTTATAATCGTTGTGCTGATATTTATCCTTACTATTTTATAGCCTGTTTAATCAAACTCATTATATATTCCAAATCATCATCATTCTTTACAATAATTTGATAATCTCCATTTCCCCAATGTCCAACATTTGAAATATCTCTCATTAGTCCTTTTGGATCATCTAAGTGTCCTTTGTTTAGATTAATATATAACTTTAATGATTTAGACTGAATTTCAACATCACTTATATTACTATTATTCAATTTAAAGCCTATATAGTATTTTCTATAAACAACTTCAATCCCCTCTTTCAAATTAAGAATTGCATTCTTGAACTTCTCATATAATTCAATTATCTCATCGGACTTACTTTGCAAATGATCTTCTTCTGTATAAACCTTTATTTCCTTTGAAATATCTTGATAAGTATTATTCTTTTCTAAAATTGGTTTAATTGATGGTGCTGATTTTGATTTTCCAATATTATTAATCGAAATAGTATTATTGCTATATCTCTTTACTTCCCAAAGCTCAATAGCAAAATCCTTGAAATTGGTAGCTTGAATTTGATTTTCTGTAAAATCTGAACTAACAAATACAACTCTTGATTGAGACCAATCAACATCATCCCTAAGCAAATTGTTTTTCATGTTCTCATTATACTCCAAAACAAAATCAGCCTTATAATTAAGCATAAGATTTAAGTAAGTAATACCTTGGTCAAAAACAGAATTGTTTTTATCTCTCTTGTATTCAATAATCACAAAAGAATTACTTTGCCTATCAAAAGCCAATGTATCAATTCTCTTATCCTTGATTGTAAACTCCGACTTAACCATTTCCAAGCCCATAATCAAACCCAAATTATCCTCAAAAACCCTTTGCATATCTCTTTCTAACTTAAAAGGCTTCTCACTAACGATTTCAGCTCTATTATCAGCTTCTAATTTGTATAATGTTATTTTGCTCATAATCTACAAACTTTATAATTTTTCAAACATGTAATGATAAAAATCTCCAAATAAGTTTTTATTGAATATTCTTTACAATATCAATTAATTCACCTATACTTTTTGCTCCATCTAATTTTTTACTATCAAAAACCATATAGTAACGGAAATTATCACCTGCTTTTGATTCCCACATTTTTCCTAATCTAATTTTATCCATACTATCTGAATTATCTAAATGGTCTCCTTTAGTTTCAATTAATAATATCTTTCCATTTCTTAGTTTCACAATAAAGTCAGGGTAATGATTTATAAATCCATTTATCATAAAACCTCTTCCTTTTGATAAATTTCGATGCCAAAAAACAACATTATCTAATCCTGCAATCTGAGTAATAATTCTCTCTTCAAAAGGATTCATTGAATCTTCTTCTGTATATAGATTCTTTTGAATATAACCAATACTATCTTTAGGTATAATCCTTTCAGGAAATTCAAAACTATCTTCACACTTAATTAATCCTAAATCTAATAATCTATAAAATTGCTCTTGAGCATACTTATTACACAATTGCTCAATCTTTCGGCTAACAACTTGTGCATAACCAAATTCATCATTGGCAATCTCATTAATTTTATCACCTTCTAATTTTGAAATAATATCGCTAACATAGTTTTTTATATCAGGTTGAGAAATCTCATTAATGCTTCCAATAATTCTTGAAATGCTTTCAACTATCTTATTTTTCTTTCCTTGTGGAGTAAGTCCTTTAAAATATTCAACAAATCCTTCCCTTACGTTTGCAGACATCTTTTGATATTGAGGCACAAATTCATCTTTAAGTCTTTCACTCAAATCAATCTTTGCCATATCTGTAGAAGTAATAGTTAAATCTATATTTTTATCCTGCGTACTTAAATCAAATCCATTTAGTAAATAATTTTTAGTTAATTTAATTGATTCATCTTTGCTATTAAATAATGATTCTATATTAGATTTGATGTAAAAAGCAGGTAGTTTTATGCCTTTTACTTCTTCTTTAAAACTATCTTTTAATTTACTTGTCTTCACTTTATCTATTATATCAGTTGGTATTGATTGTTCTTCTTTTATTGATTCCTCAACTTCCTTTTCATATTCCATTGATTTCTCATTTGCAATTGTAGTAATATTTTCAACAAATTGCCTTGATTCTGGAGTTTGTGAATATTCTTTTATTTTTTCTGTATCAATTTCAACATCAAAATCAATATCATTTTCATTAATTGTTTGTTGAATTGGCTCTTCAAATAATAGAGTTAAATCATCTCCCTTTTCAACTTTAGTTTCAACTTCTTTATATCTATAATCTTTTTTACTAAACCCTGCTCTATTCAAAGCACTAATAATATTCTCTAAAGTTTTTTGAAAATCGGATGAAGAGGAAAAAACATAAGAACTATTTAATAAATGATTACTATGTTTTGTAACATGAGGAAGTCGAAGAGTTCTACCTAATATTTGTTCAACATCAACATTTGAAGTTTTATTTGCTAAAGAAGCCAATATATAAGCAAAAGGACAATCCCAACCCTCTTTTAAAGCATTAATAGTAATAATAAATCTAATTTCACAATCCCTACTCAACAAATCAATATTTTTTATCTCATCATATTTTGAAGTCTTTATTTTAATTTGATTTTCAGGAATACCAGCCTCAATAAGTTGCCCTTTAATTTTGTCAAAAGTAATATTATCATCATCAGTCTTTGGTTGAGCCTGAAAAAGAACAATTGGTCTAATATATAATCCAGTTTCTTTTTCATTCTCTATTGCAACCTCTTCCAACTTCTTCTGAAACTCAATAGCACTTGAAATAACTTCTTCTGTATTTCTATTCTTATAAACAATAACAGGCAATTTAACCATATTATTCTTCTTTAGTTTCATTGCATCAACAAAACTAATAATATTTGATTTCTCTCTTGGAGTAGCCGTAAGGTCTAAAATAAAACTTGGATTAATTAAATTGAGTAAATCTAATCTCAAATTAGATTCATAATTATGGCTTTCATCAATAATAACAACAGGGTTTAAATTAGCAATTACTTGAATTAAAGCACTGTCTTCTGCATCCTCAATTTGATTAGTGTTATAACTTTTATCCTTTGTAAAGCTAACAAGGTTTTCATTTTCTTGAAAAACCTTCCTGCCTTCTTTTTTATTTGAAGCAAAAGATTGAATACTTAAAACTAAAATACTTAATTGTTCTCTTACCTCAATTGGGTTAAAGTTTTGCCCATACAACAAAGTTTGTTTATCATATACCCTAACAGCACTTCCAAAATGAGAATCAATCTTTTGTCTGTAAGGATGAGAAGTATCATTTAAGTTCTTATAAGTTTGTTGCAAAATGGTATCGGAAGGAACAAACCAAACAACAACTTTAGTCTTTTCAGCTGGTAGTTTATCAAATATCGTTTTTATAGAATTACATGCAATAAATGTTTTACCTCCAGCTGTAGGAACTTTAACTGTAACTCTTGGGACTCCTTTAATCGAATTATCATAAGGTCTTAAATATCTATCCTCTAAAGTAGAAAAATAAACTCCTTTGCTTTCCCATAAATTTTTAAAAGCTTGACTTATATCACTTGTAATATTTAATTCCTCAAGATATGTTGTTAAGTCATTAATAACTTCTTGTTGGTATGATTTTAATTCCATAATTTAATTATTTAAACCAATCTATTTAATAATTCAGTAATTAAACCTTTCTCTTCCATTTTGGTAAAAGAAAAGCACTTCTTACCTAAGTCTTTTAATGAAGCACCAATAGTATAAAGCTCATTATTATCTATTATCAAATATCTATCGTGTACTTTTGCTGTTCTATTATCTGTCAATGTTGGATATTGAGCATTAAACTTTTTAATATCTGTTTTATTAATATTTGCATTAGGCAAAGTATATAATATTACACTTACATTTGTCTGTTTTTTTGAAAGCATATCTAAAACATCATTATCAACATAACCATCAATAAGAACAATTTCTTTTTCAGCCTTCCGTATCAAATCAACAACAAAACTATAAGCATCATAAATCTGTCCATCGAAGAATATACCCTGAGTTTTTACACCTTTGTTTTGATCAAGAGCATTAAATATTCTTTCAAAGTTCTTATCATTTCCTATTTGTTTTATCTCTAATGATTCTAATCTTTGAAAAACTTGAGCATTAGTAAGAATAAATTTACGCATTGCAACAAAGGTGCGAATAATATTAATACTAACCTCAGCAGCTTTTTCAGATTTTAATACAGCCGAAACAGCAGCAACTCCCTGTTCTGTAAAAGCATATGGAAGATAACCACCAAGACTTTGTATGGAAGGTATCGCATTTTGCGATACCAAATAATCAACCTCATTCTTAGTTAATTGAAAAACAAAGTCTGAGGGGAAGCGATTGGGATTTCTTTTCAATTGTTCCCTAAGTCTTATAGGTTTAACCTCATAAAAAAAAGCTAAATCTTTATCTAAAATAACTTGTAGATTACGAATATTTAGGATCTTTCTCTCAATATCATTTGTAGAAACAATTTGAGTATTGATTTCTTGTTTTTCAGGTGAGGTCACAATTTGTGACCTCATGCTCTTTTTTGTCTTTTCCATATTTAGAAACGCTTTATATCCCTTGGAATCTTCTTAAAGATAATATTATTTTTAAGCATAAACTCTTTATCCAAAAGACAAACATCAGCATAAATAACATATTGTTCAGCCTTTTGAGTAACGATATTTGTAGTGTCAACACTTAGAGCAGTCAAACTATCTTTTTCATAGTAGAAATAATATCCAGTATTTAAATAATTATCAAGTAAATAATAATTCTCTTTTGTTCTTTTTCTTGAAAGGAATTCTTTAGTTTCAGTGTAATAAATATATTCTCTAATCTTTTCTTCTCCCACTTCCTCATTCAAATTATTATCCTCTAAAAATAGCCTTTCCCCCAACTCATAATAATCAAACTCTCCACCAGTTCCCTCAACCTTCTTATTCCCTTCTCCATAACCTTTAATAACCCTCTTAACCCTTTCCGCAGTAATATCCTGAGCATAATCTTCCATTTCCACCAAAATAAATTTCCTATTCCCCCCATCCAACTTATTCAAATTCAAAACCGCATGCCCAGTAGTACCACTTCCAGCAAAAGAATCTAAAATAATAGAATCTTTGTCATTAATAATATCAATAAAAAATCCAATCAAATTATTAGGTTTAGAAAAATCAAATACCTTATCTTTAAAAATATTTTGTATTTCTAAACTTGCATCCTCATTTGTTTGAATATTATATGTTCTATAACTTAAAAAGTTGTGAATCTTTTTATCTTCTCCTCCATTTTTTATATGATTAGGTCTAAAAGGAATTTTTGATATTGTTATTTCTTCTCCATTATTAATAATTTCATCAAGAGTATTCTGAGAATATCTCCACTCTCCATTTAATTGGAATTCATTAATGTTGTAATTATTTTCAATTATTACTTTAGTTAGTAATTCTGTCTTAATATTGCCTTCAGACATATCTTGAGGTTCAATTACACTATTTTTATATCCAAATTTTACTGAGTTCGGTGGAAAAGTTAATATTGCCATTCCATTTCCTGCATTATTAATTGGATATTTTTTCCCTTCAGTAGTTTTAAAATCAGAAGAAGTAAAAGAATTTAGCATGTTGTAGTTTTTAGCAAAACACATTATATATTCAGTTATTGACCCTACTTGCTTCTTTAAAAATGCTGGTTTCTTTTTTCTTTCCCATATAAAGTTTGTAACAAAATTACTTTTACCAAAGATTTCGTCGCAGATTAGTTTTAGGTTGGCTTGTTCGTTGTCGTCTATTGATATAAAGATTGCGCCGTCTTCGGAGAGGAGTTTGTGTAGGAGTTTTAGGCGGGGGTACATCATGCAAAGCCATTTGTCGTGGCGGGTTAGGTCTTCTCCTTCTGTTCCTACAACTTCATTAAGCCATTTCTTAATCTTTGGATGGTTTACATTATCGTTATACACCCATTTCTCATTTCCCGTATTATACGGAGGATCTATATAGATACATTTGATTTTCCCTTCATATTCAGGAAGTAATGATTTTAAGGCTTCAAGATTATCACCATGAATAATTTTATTCCCACTCTTAGTTTCTTTTTCTCTTTCTCCACCTTCAACACTAAAACCATATTTATGTTCTAATACTCTATAAGGTACATCTTGATGATGTGTAATAACTTTTTCTTTTCCAATCCAAGTTAATTCAGGCATAATTTTTTCATATTCATTTTAATCCCCAAAGATACAAATAAAAAATAATTTAACTTGACTTTTTAGTTTAATAAATATGTTTATCATGATTCTTTCTGACTAAAGCAGCAAACCGATAAGCAATGCCTATGTCTCGCAATAAAGAGAGAGAGTAATTATTGTGTTTCCATCGTGCGGTATATGTTATGCCGCAATTCTTTATTATTAGGATATGTTATCCGAAAGATTATTCTTTAAATTTATAACCATTCTTTGATGATTCATTAATCCAATAATCATATTCCTTTAAATTGGTATCAGTTCCTAATCCATGTAAATAACACATACCTAACCAATATTGACTAACAGAGCTTGTTTCTCATCTTGATAAGACATAAACAATATAATAACCATTGTAATGATAAAGGCTATGGAATAGAATAAAAGATTTTTCATTTTCGTGGTTTTTTAATGAAATATCAGATTACTTATCGGTTTACCGCTTGCCCTAAGCAAGAAATCATTATAATAATATAGTGCGGGAGTAGGAAATCGACCTTGTTGCTTTGCACAGCAAAGAAATCCCGCACGAAGGAAATAAATATCAGATTACAAATCCATATAGTAATATAGTGCGGGAGTCGGAAATCCCGCACGACGGAAATCATTTTATAATTACAAGTTAATATTTTTCAACTCTCCATTAGGACTTATTAGGATGTATTCTTTTTTGGATTGAGGGTTGATTTCTTTATTTGTCTTTTCTTTGTTTATTAGTAATTTTATCTCGTACATTATTTGAATAACGGGTTCTGTTATTATTGGATTGATTACAAGGTCAAATTCCTTATTTACTATTGGTTGGTAGTATAGGGTGGGGGATTTGTCTGCTAAATTTATATTTTGAGATTTCTTTTCATTTAACGAAGAACTATTATATGCTTCAAATGATTTATACATTTCAACTGGGAAAAGAACTTTATATCCATCGGATAGGCTCTTATCTAATGTGTCAAAGGAAATTCCTAATAATGATTGATAGGTTTTTATTTTTTCTTGGAGTATTTGTTTCGACTTATTCATTAGTTGTTTTTTTATAGAATCTTGGTTGTTAGCGAAATAATCTACTCTTACTAAATTGTATATATCTTGGTTTGATAGGATACTAATAAAATCATTTAGTTGATTTTGGTCATGATATTTTATATGAATATTCTTTTTTAATTCAAAGGATTTTGGAATTTCATTATAGTTTGTTTTGCTAAATATCTTCTTTTCTATTTCAAATTCATAGATAGGAACAAATGAGATCATATCTATAAATACCTCTGTTTCCTTGTGTTTATTTATTTCATCTACCGATTGTTTTATCCTTTTATCAATTAAATCATTTACCTCCTGGCTTGTCTTACCAACTTGATTTACGCTAAAGATTGCTACATATGAATCTGCTTTAATATTTGCTAATCCTTTCACACTTAATAAAATATTTGATGTTGAGGGGTTAGAAACACTAATGTTTTGTTCAGGATATCTTGTTTGATTCTGATAGTTGATATTTCCAGAGGCTTGTCCAAAAAGTAGATTACTTAAGATAATACTTATTACTAAAATAAAAGTCTTTTTCATTTCTATTTACTATTGGGAACTTCTAATAATATATATTATTTATTTTTTAAAGGACAGAAGTTCCCTTTTTAAGTCCCTTAAGAAATATGCGACAAATATACAATCTTTTTTTATACTAAAGTGATGATTTGGGAATTATTTTTTATTAAATAATCTAATATTATATAGCTATTCCTTTTCTATAGTTTTGCTATTAATAAAATCATTTAGGTTTGAAAAAGAGAAAGACAAATCTTCAAAATAATTTTGTATTTCTTCTAATACGTCTATGTCCTCTTCAAGTGAATCAATTTCATCCTCTAATCTATCGGCAATGTCTTGTTGTCTATCGGTTAGTTCCTCTTTTTCATTGTACTTGTCATAACGTTCTTCTTTATCTTCTTTCTTTTTATTCGCATATTCAATAATACTTTCAATATTTTCAAGTGAAGATTGGACAAATACGTACATTGAATTTAATTTCTTGATACTTTTTGAATCTAAAGCCATAATATTTCTTTTTTTTTGTTGCAAAAGACTAATTTTATATGTGAATATTATCTTTTATTTCTCTCTTTTTGCTCTAAAATCATAATTACTAATCTGAATTTGATACTAATTTTAAAAAAAATATTACAAATAATACCTATTCAATTCCCCTTATTTTATTAATGCTTCCACTACTTTTAACAATTATTGTTTAAAAATTCATACTAAATAAAATTGTTAAAATTAGTAAAAGTAAATTTATTTTTCGTATATTTGCAAAATAAATCTATAGGATTTATTCTGTTTAGAATCAATCGCAAAGATAAGAAATTTTTATTACAAAAAATAATATTATGGAACAAAAAAAAGTAAATGAAGGAGTAATAACGTCTATCAAAGGAAAGCCTTATAATAATATTCTTCCAAAGGATTTTGAGAATAAAGTCCAAAAATGGGAGATGGCAACTTCAACTAAAGATTTTATTGTTGTTGATTTGGAGGAATTGGTTTCTCAAATCATAAGTAATAACTCTAATCCTTTTTTTATTGAAATGAGGAAGAATATTAAAGAGTATTACGAAACAGGAGATGAGGAATTAGAGCAAAGGTATAAGCAAATGAAAGCCCAGTTGCCTCTTATAAGTATAACTTGCTTCATGTACCCTAAGCGTTCTGATAATAATATTATCAAATACACTGGGTTGATAGTTTTAGACATAGATGATAAGGACAATCCTTATTTGAGAGAAAAGTATGATTTAGTTAAAAATATTATTTCTAAAGACTTATTTACTAAAGCTGCTTTCTTTTCTCCAAAAGGAAAAAACTATGGCTTGAAGATAATTGTTGAGGTTAAACTTCCTCAAGCTATTAAAGATATTAATCTTAGGTTAAAGGAAGATATATCAAACGAGGAAAGGAAGTTATTGATTGAGAAACTTAAAGACTTTCATAAAACTGCTTATTCTTTTGTTGAAAAATACTATTCTACTAAGTATGAATTGAATATTGATAAATGCGCTACTAATATTCAAGGTGGGACTTATATAAGTGGGGACGAAAAGATATTTTACAATCCTAATTCATCTTGCTTTGAAATTATTTGGTCTTATTGTTCTAAACCTAAACAAGTTATGAAAGAGTACTGTGAAAGCAATACTTCTTCAATTCCAAGCTATCAGTTAATGGATAATATTGTTGATGTTTTCTTTAAAGGAATTATTCAAAGTCGTAATTGTATTGTTTTTCAAACGGCTATGCAAGCAAAGTTCTTTGGTATAAGTCAAGAGGAAGTTATTCAATATGCTCTAAATCGTTTTGGGGCATCTGATTTTGATGAAAAAGAAATCACAAAATGTGTTAGAAGTGGATTTAAAAATGAGTACAAGCCATATAATCAATATCTAATCAATAAATCTAATAACGAAAATATTGCATAATGGAAAATAGTTTAGCAGTTTATAATAATGAAAATAGAAGAAAGAGTATTTCTTTTATTCCTGAAAAATCTGAGGTTATTACTCTTATTATTGATCAACTAAAACAAAGTTCTGATGAACTAATTTTTAATAATAATTTCTATTTCTATGAGGATGGCTATTGGCAAAAGAAAGATGAATATTTAATTAAGAAATTTATTCAAAACTTTGCTTATGAAAGGGGTTTTGATGAAAAATATTATAAGCCTTATAAAAAAGCTGATGATTTATATAATCAAGCTATGCTGGATTTCTACACAGAAATAAGTTCAAATAAAGGAGTGATTAATTTTAAAAACGGTAGTTATGAATTGGATAATATGGTTTTTAGAGAGCATCGAAAGGATGATTTTGTGTTTCATTGTCTGTCCTATGATTATGATGCTCAGGCAGATTGCCCAAAATGGAAAGCATTTATTAAAGAAGTACTTCCACAAGAGGACTTGCAAATAGCAATTCAAGAAGCATTGGCTTATCCTTTAAGCAAAATGCATTTAGAAAAGATTATCTATCTATTTGGAAATGGAAGGAATGGGAAGAGTCTTAGCCTTGAGGTAATTACAAATGTTCTTGGGAATGAAAATGTAAGTCATGTTCCTTTAATTAATATTACAAAGAATGATGGGCTTGCTCTTCAGCAAATGGAGAATAAGCTAATAAATATTTCTTATGAGAATAGCTCTAAGATTTTTGATACTTCGGCTTTGAAAAGTTATATATCAGGAGAAGCTCTTAATGTTAAAAGATTATATCAAGACTCTTATTCAACTACAAACTATCCTCAATCTCTTATGGCTTCTAATTCAATGCCTCAAAGTGATGATTTTAGTGAAGGCTTCTATCGTAGGTTTCGTTTTATTCCTTTTAATGTAACAATTCCAAAAGAAAAAGTGAATCCAAATTTAAAAGAGGAGCTTTGTCAGGAGTCGGCAGGCATCTTGAATTGGTTATTGGAGGGAGTTAGAAGACTTAGAGAAAACAAGAAATTCACTTATAGTCCTACTATTGAAGCTTTGCAAAATGAATATAGAATAGAATCGGATAATGTAAGTATGTTCTTAGATGAGAAGATGTATATTCCTTCACTAAAAAACAAACAACTTCTATCTCAACTATATAATGAATTTGATACTTTCTCAAATGGAAATGGATTTAGAACAATGAGTAATAGAACATTTTCAAGCAGAATGAAATCTTTAGGTTTTAAAGTTGAGAAAGGAGGAACTGGTAATCAAACTTATGTATGGCTTGAAATTGATAGTAAGAAAAATGAAATTATTGCTCAAGAAAAGCAAATCATTGAAAATAAAGCAAATTTATTAGAGGCAGATGATTACTTTCCTGATGAAAAAGAACCTCCATTCTAATTAATTTTGCTTCTTAGTTGCCCAAAGTGCCGAAAGTGCCTATTTTTTGAAAACTATTTTTATTTTTTTATTCTGAAACACTTTTCATTCTTAGGCACTTTCGGCAACTTCGGCAACTTTTTGTTATTCTCCTTTCTCTTTTTCACTATTCTCTAATCCTAATTTTAGAACTAATAATAAATATATTCAACCCTCTATTGTTTTATTTAATATCTAATATTTAATTTTAAGAATTAAATAAAATAAGAAAAGAAAGGAGAAAAACAAGCCTACGATTTCAAAAAAAATCAGGGTTTTTCTGTCACAAATCAAGCTCTTTTTCCAAAAAGTCGGCGTCTTTTTCCAAAAAGTCGGCGTCTTTTTTTTTAAAATCAGGTTCTTTTTTATAGAAAAAATAGGAATTAAAAGCATCAATTTTTATAGTAAAATTATTGATAATTTCTTGATATTTATTTGGTTATATGAAAAAGATTTTGTATCTTTGTAAAAGATTTTAAAAGCATATATGTTTATGCTCACAAGTCCACAATTATGAACAAAAAACCTGGCGATAGTAATTTGAAGGTTAATCGCATTTTAGTATGGTGAATTACAATATTGTAAAACGCGCAATTTCAGTTGGCTTAAATCCAGGCAATAAGTACATCTGTGTTATCAACCGCAATGGTGTTATGAGTCAAGAACAGTTGGCTGACAGAATTGCTGAGATGAGCTCATTGGCTTACAATGACGTATTGTCGGCATTGGCTGCTCTTCAAATGGTTATTGCTGATGCAACAATGAATGGCATCACAGTTCAATTAAAACAGCTCGGGAACTTCACGCCATTCCTTAATTCTAAGGCAGTGGAAACAGAGAATGAAGCTAATGCTCAAAGCATAAAACGCTTAAGGGTGAATTTCTATCCTAACGTTAGGTTCAAAAACAAATTGAAGTCTGCTGGATTTGCATTCAAGTACCCTGTTCCAAAAGGATTGGTTATTCAGTAATGGTTAATTATTAATGGTTAATGATTAATGTTGGGGCGAACCTGTGTGTTCGCCCTTTTTGTGTCCACGGATTTCAGGGATTTTCACGGATTTTACCTTTTACTTTTTACTTCTGACTTTTTTCAGAATATTTTCATCATTATAGAATAAATCTCTATTAGAATACGTATATAATGTAAACAAAATGTTTTTACATATTATTAACTTAATTTTTTTGTTATGAAATCGAAAATTAATTGGATTTTAGGAAATACCGTTGAAAATAATACTTTTTCAATTGGAATATTATTCTTTCGCCTTGTTATTGGGGTGTTGATGTTAACTCATGGCTTTGCTAAGTTAAGTAATTTTGAAATGATGTCAAGTCAATTTCCAGATATTTTGGGAATAGGCAGTCAGTGGAATCTGATTTTGGTTATTTTTGCTGAATTTGGATGTTCAATATTGCTTATTTTTGGTTTATTCACTCGCTTAGCAACCATTCCTTTGATTATTACAATGCTTGTTGCAATTTTTGTGGCTCACGCCTCTGACCCATTTGCAATGAAAGAAATGCCTGTGTTATATTTAGCTATTTATTTCTTTGTCCTAATTGTTGGTAGTGGGAAATTTTCAGTGGATTACTTATTGAATAGGAAATTAAAATAAATAATTTAAAGCTTTATATTAAAATATTATCTGTTATTCTGCTTTAGTTAATTTCTTATTTTGTATCTTTGCCAGAATAATACACAATAACTAAATAATTAAAAATTCTAGATATGAAAAAAATCTTTCTATTAGCTTTGTGTTCTGTTGTGGTTTTTTCATGCTCCACCAAACAAAGTTATAAATCAGTTAATGAGCGTGAGGTTCCAGAGCGTTACGTGAATGATTTGAAAAGGACTCGTCCAAATATTGAAAAGAGAACATGGGAAATGATTGACTCTACTTCCTATAATGTTTATTTTGTTGAAAATGGCAACCAAGTTAGAGTCAAATACCTAAAAACTGGTACAGAAACTGACTGGATAGTACCAATGGAATATGTTCCTTCACAAATAACAGATTATATAAATGAAACTTATCCTGGCGCTAAGATAAATGAGGTTTCAATTGTAGATTTCAAAAACAAAAAGACATATCACGCAAGAATCCTTACTAAAAAGAAAGAATCTAAAGTCTTAGAATTTGATTTAAGTGGAGATTATAAATCTGATGTAAACTAATAGATCAGAAATAAACTAATCCCAATCTTCTCCAACAGGGAAGTATTCTCGGAATGATATAAGAGATTGTTTGTCTAATACACGATAAGCAATCTCTTCTTTGTTTTGGTGAGTTCCAACAAGTGTTTCTCCCTTATAGTTCAAGATTGTTGAACATCCCAAATAGTTTAAATTTGCCTTATCAATACCAACCCTATTTACTCCTATTACATAGGCAAAGTTTTCAATAGCTCTACTTACTAAAAGGTTTGTCCATGCAAAGTTTCTTGCAGACTCCCACGATGCGCAGTAAATTGCAATATCATATCCATATTCTCCGTCCTTATAAGTGTTCCTACACCAAGACGGGAATCTAATATCATAACAAGTATAAAGGGCAATATTCCATCCCTTGTAGTTCACTATTTTCTTTTTATTACCAGGAGTTATTACTTTTGGCTCCTTACTCAAACAAAAAAGGTGTTTCTTGTCGTAATATTCATAGTTTCCATCAGGGAAAACAAAGAAATGACGATTAACATATTTCTTGTTCTCTTCAATTAATAATGTGCCTGAAATTGCAATCCCTTTTTCAACTGCTTTATCTCTCATCCACTTCAAACTACTTCCCTCCATTGTTTGAGCGTAGTTAGTATCTATTGAAAAGCTGGTTGTGAACATTTCGGGAAAGACCAATAGTTCTGTGTCGGTATCTAATTGTTCTAAGAAAGAATCATATCTTCTTAGGTTCGATTCAGCTTCATTATCAACGGTATTAGCTTGAAAAATTGCTACTTTCATTTGTATATTAAGTTAGGTTTTAGATTGCAAATTTACTACTTATTTGTGTATTTCAATAATTAGATGCAATATATATTTACTGAAACTATGTTTTGGGAATAATATAAGGGATTATCTATTGCAATTGCAGGGGTGAGCAAGTCTTATTTTGGTTTTTGGAAACAGGGCTTTGATTTCTTTTTGCTCTTCTTTATTCATTTGAATGGCTCTAAGGTCTAAGTATTTGAGGGTTTCTGACATTTCTTTAAACTCATTTGGGAAACTCCTAATTCTATTGTCCCAAATAATTAATGTATCAAGTTTTAATGCACTCAGCTCCTTTGGTAATTCCGTGATATTATTAGATGATAAATCTAAATATCTAAGCCTTGAAAGACTCGATAATTCTTTTGGAACTTCTTTAATGTAGTTTCTTTTAAGAATTAGCTTATCTAAGTTTGGGAACATTAGAATCTCTTTTGGAACTTGCTTTAGTTTTTGTTTTTCTAAGTCAAGCGTAATAACTGAATTAGGATATACAAGAGCAGAATCGAGATTATTAAAATAACCATTTTTTTGTGCAAAACCAAATGAGTTTATTGATAATAATAAAATGATTATTAGCTTATTCATTCTCCCTGAAATAATGATGAGCTTTCTCCATATCCAAGTTGATTTGATATTTTAGCTTATCTAAGCTATCAAACTTAATCTCCTCTCTTAAAAACTCTTTTAGCTTAATCTTGATTATTTCTCCATATATGTTTTTATCAAAATCTAATATATATGCTTCAACTGTAATAGGTGAGTCTATAATTGTAGGACGCAGTCCAATATTTACTATTCCTGGATAATCTTTTCCCTCAACTTCAACTTTACATAAATAAACTCCAAAAAGAGGAAGTAGCTTATGCCTTTCAACCTTAACGTTTGCAGTAGGGAATCCTATGGTTTTACCTATTTTATTCCCATGAACAACCTCTCCACTTATAATATATTCTTCATTTAACATTGAATTAGCTAGTTCGATATATCCTTTTGCAAGCGCTTTTCTAATTTGAGTTGAACTAACTTCAATATTCTTATGGATAACACAATCGCTTGTCCTTTCAAGCACAAGTCCTTTCTCTTTATAGTCAAGAGCTATATTGTTAAATTCTTCAGAGGTTTTGCTTCCAAAATGATTGTCGTATCCTAATAAGAAGTATTGAGGAGAGTATTTCTTGACCAGTAGGTCTAGAAACTCTTGTGCACTTAGCTTTGCAAACTCTTTTGTGAAGTGGATTACTATGATGTTTTCAATCCCTAAAGAGTTAAGTTTATTAAATCTTTCTTCATTTGTTTGAAGAAGACTTATTTTGTCGAAAAGCTCTGGTTTTATAACAAGTTGTGGGTGTTTGTCAAAAGTTATAACAATAGGCTTTGTGTTATATAACTCAGCTTTTTCTTTTAGGTTTGATAGAAGTTTCTGATGTCCAATATGAACACCGTCAAACATTCCAACAGTCATCACAGGACAATATCCTAAATCTATCGTTTCGTCGAAGGGTATAATATTCAATATCTGTAGTTTTATTTGATTTGCAAAATTACTAAAAATACTTTGTTTAAAGGCTTTTAGATATATTTTTTTGTTTTTCTTCCTTTTTCTCAAAGAAATGATGTAAATTCGCACCTTAAATAAAGATTGTTTAGTTAAAAAATATAGTTTATGAACGTAGTAAGTAGAGGCAAGATATCTCAGATTATTGGTGCCGTTATAGACGTTAGTTTCGAAGAGGATGAAAAACTACCTAATATTTATGATGCTCTAAGAGTTGTTACAACTGATGGTTCGCATATTGTTTTGGAATGCCAACAAGGAATTGGAGAGAACACAGTTAGAACTATTGCAATGGATTCAACCGATGGTCTTAAAAGAGGACTTGTAGTTGAAAATATGGGTCATCCGATATCAATGCCTGTTGGAGAACATATAAATGGAAGATTGTTTAATGTAATAGGGAAAGCAATTGATGGTATTGGTGATATTGATGCTTCAAATTCGTATCCTATTCACCGTGATCCACCAAAATTTGAAGACCTTTCAACTTCTCAAGAAGTATTATATACAGGAATAAAAGTAATTGACCTTATTGAGCCTTATGCAAAAGGTGGTAAGATTGGTCTTTTTGGAGGAGCTGGAGTTGGCAAGACAGTATTAATTATGGAAATGATTAATAATATTGCGAATAATTATGATGGACAATCTGTTTTTGCCGGTGTTGGTGAAAGAACAAGAGAAGGAAATGACCTCTTAAGAGAAATGCTTGAATCAGGAGTTATCCGTTATGGTGACGAGTTTATGAAAAGTATGGAAGAAGGAGGCTGGGATTTATCTAAGGTAGATCAAGATGAACTTGCTAAATCAAAATGTACATTAGTTTTTGGACAAATGAATGAGCCACCAGGAGCAAGAGCAAGAGTTGCACTATCAGGTCTAACACTCGCAGAATACTATCGTGATGGTGATGAGAAAACAGGAGGAAGAGATATCCTTTTATTTATAGATAATATATTCCGTTTCACACAAGCTGGTTCTGAAGTATCAGCACTACTAGGACGTATGCCATCAGCAGTAGGCTATCAGCCAACACTTGCATCCGAAATGGGTATAATGCAAGAAAGAATTACATCCACAAAACGAGGATCCATTACATCTGTTCAAGCTGTTTATGTTCCTGCCGATGACCTTACAGACCCTGCTCCTGCAACAACATTTGCCCACCTAGATGCTCAAACAGTACTAAGTAGAAAGATTTCAGAGCTTGGTATTTATCCTGCGGTTGACCCGCTTGATTCCACATCCAGAATCCTTACTCCAGAAGTTGTTGGCGACGAACATTACAGCACAGCCCAAAGAGTAAAAAACATACTACAACGATATAAAGAACTACAAGATATTATTGCAATTCTTGGTATTGAAGAGCTTTCTGATGAAGACAAATTAGTAGTTTCAAGAGCAAGAAGAGTTCAGCGTTTCCTTTCTCAACCTTTCTTTGTTGCAGAACAATTTACAGGTATGCCAGGAGTTTTTGTTGATATTGAAGATACAATAAAAGGATTTAATATGATTCTTAACGGTGAAGTCGACCAGTATCCAGAGCTAGCCTTCTCAATGGTTGGAACAATTGAAGAGGCTATTGCAAAAGGAAAGAAGATGCTTTCTGAATCAAATGTAGAATAAACTTATATTTATAGAAATGAAAGTTAATATAATTTCACCAGAAAAATTGGTTTACCAGGGGGAAGTAACCCTATTGCAATTACCAGGAATAGATGGTTCATTTCAAATATTAAACAACCACGCATCCATAATTTCTGTTCTTGCAAAAGGAAAGATTCGTTTAGTTACAAAAGACGAAGAGCTTTTCATCCCAATCAATAGTGGTGTAATAGAATGCTCAAATAATAATATACAAATACTAGTTCAATAAAAGGATTAATTAATTGAAATGAAAAAGACTTCACAGAGTAAATCTGTGAAGTCTTTTTTGTTATTTAAAGCCTATCTTACTGCTTTTTGGTTTTCTTTCAATTAGTTCAACACCACAAAGCTTCTTTATATCATCAATACAAAGTTTCTTTCCTGATATAACCTTTTTAATTAAGTGTTTTCTAGTTATATTCTCTATCTGAGCCCCACTAAAATCATAGCTCTCAGAAAGTAAATTAGCATCCTTTGACTTAATCCCTTTCAGCATAGACTTCCAGATTTTTTCCTTGGCCTTATCAGTCATTTTAAAGTAATTCGGATCAACAAAGCTTCTATCATCAGAGTTTTCTATATAGCCAATTCTAAGTAATGGATTTGTCTTTGTTTTCAAGGAACGTTTAAGGTGACTAAAGTCTCTTATGCCAAAATACAGCATCTAACCAATATAAATTGTAAAAATCCGATTAGTAAAATGAATCTTCGTTTCACAAAATTAGATCTTCGTATTAATTTCTTATTTCTTCGTTTCATGAAATTCTTTCTTTGATTCATTTTCTTAAAACAGCGTTTCATTTTTCTATCTCTTAATTGTTATCTTTGCATATCATTTAATCATTAAGTATTATGGCTAAGAATATTTTTAATCGTTATGTTTGGTTGTTGGATACTATCAATTTAAGACCAAATATTTCTTATCAAGAAATTAATAATCTTTGGAGAGATTCCCCTCTTAATGATGATGGAAAAGACTTGCCATTAAGAACTTTTCACAATCACAGGCAGGCAATTTTAGACCAATTTGGCTTAGAAATAATCTATAGCCGAGAAGTCAATGGCTATTATATTGATAATCTTTCTGATTTAAAGGGTGGTAACATTAAGAACTGGCTTTTTGAAACCCTTGCTGTAAACAAGGCGATTTCTGAAAAGGTAGGGCTCAAAGACAGAATAGTTACAGAGTTTATTCCTTCAAGTCATAAGTATCTTTCAATCTTTCTTGATGCTATGAAAAACAATAGAACCATGACTATTACTTATAGAACTTATTATTCTGATAAAAATTCATTGTCTATTATTCATCCTTATTTTATTAAACTCTTTAAGCAAATCTGGTATGTGGTTGCCTATAATAAGAACAAAAAAGCCATTAGAATGTATGCTTTGGATAGGATTGTGGATCTGAAAATGAATGATTCTTGCTTTGAGTTTCCTAAGAAATTAAATTCCGAGGATTATTTTAATGATTATTTTGGAGTTACTGTTATTGAAAATGTAAAGAAAGAAACTGTTCTTATTAAAGTTTATAAGGATAAGGTCAAATATATTCGCGCTCTTCCTATTCATCATTCTCAAAAGGAAATTGAAACGAAAGCTGATTATAGTATTTTCCAATATAAGATAAGACCCACTTATGATTTTAAGCAAGCTGTTTTTTCAAACATGGATGAGTTTGAAATAATAAGTCCTCTTAGCTTTAGAGAAGAGATTAAAGAAACAATAGATAGGATGGCTGGATTATATAAAAAACTCCCATCGTAAGATTAATATTTATTTAGCTTTTTGAAGATAGGCTAGCTAAACAAAACTTACGTGGGAGGTTGTTGTTGGGGGTCATTAAAAGCCTATCTTATTTCTTCTTTCAAGAATTATAATGCAAATTAACAACATCAATCTGCCAAAAAGAAGCAGAGCTGTAAAATACTATACTTTTATCATAAATATTATCTTTGCATATCACTTAATTATTAAGTTTATGGCTAAGAATTTATTTAATCGCTATATATGGTTGTTGGATACTATTGATTCGAGAAAGAGTCTAAGCTTTGAAAATATCAATTCTCTTTGGAGGGAGTCTCCTCTTAATGATGATGGGAAAGACCTGCCTATAATGACTTTTCATAATCATATAGCTATTATTCAAGAAGACATTAAACTTGAAACTCTCTTGATAAAGGTTTGTAAGGAGCAGGTTAATCACATTCGATCTCTTCAAATGCACCATTCTCAAAAAGAGATTGAAACAAAGGATGATTATAGTATTTTTCAATTTAAGATTAAGCCTACTTATGATTTCAAACAAGCTGTTTTCCTGACTTTGACACTTATTTTTCTTTTAACTTATAATTCGCTGTAATATAGTTATCTGTATTTTTTGCTTCACTTTTTAGGGTGAATCGGACGAAAATAAATGTTATTTTTGCATTATGTT
>JAQVXZ010000029.1 GCA_028708845.1 Bacteroidales bacterium | reverse complement strand
TAGTTTTGAGTTGATTAATTTAAAGAGCTTGGCAGGGTTTTGAATCTTGTCACTCTTTTGTTTAAATGAGAATATCAGCATATTAGGGCTAAGTATAACAGACTCTCCACCTGAGGGACGCTTTAGGATTATTATCCCATCTCTTTCTACATTCTTATGATTTATGGAGTTTTCAATATTATTAGACCTTCCAAGTACTATATAGGTATTATCAGGAACACCTATATAGTAGTCGAAGATCTTTTCAGACTCAAATATTGAATAGTCTGGTAGATTATATGAAGATACTAGTGGATTAGTCATCATATTATCTAAGTATTACTTATGTATGGCTTGGTCGAGGGCTTCAAATCCAGCTTCCATAAAGACTTCGGAAATTGTTGGATGAGTGTGAACTGTTTTTGCAATATCATAAACTGTGGATTCAAGTTGCATATATGCCGCAGCCTCATTAATCATATCTGTTGCATTGTTTGCAATAATTTGAACCCCTAAAACCTCGCCGTATTTGTTCTCAGAAAGAATTCTAATGAATCCTTCGCCTGCATTTTCAGTTATAGCCTTACCGTTTGCAGAAAGAGGGAACTCGCTAATCTTATAATCAACACCCATTTCCTTTAACTGACTTTCGGTATGTCCTATCTGTGCAGCCTCTGGTTGAGAATACATATTCATAGGGAACTTACTAAGGTCTAGTTTCTCATCTACGCCATTTAATCTATTAACTACAAAAAGACCTTCCGCAGAAGCTATATGTGCAAAATGACTCTTACCATTTACATCTCCAATTGCATAAATGCCATTAGTGGATGTTTGGAAGTTTTCATCGACCTTGATATAGTCGTTCTCCATCTCAAATTCTATATCAGATGATAATGGATTAGCCTTTCTATGGCGAGCATTAACAATTAGTTCACAAGGAACTTCCTCTTCACCAACCCTTAAAACCCCATCCTTATAGCTATCCTTAAGAGATATATCTCCGTTATTATTAATTAGCTTTATTCTGTCTTTTTTTAGTTTGGTTTGCATATAATTGCTTAAGTAAGCATCAGCAAGTGGCATAAAGGTATCCTTTTCTAAGACCATACTTACTTTCTTTCCCATTAAATTATATGCCTGAGTAAGCTCAATTGCAACCGGACCTTCTCCAACAACTATAATGTTGTCTGGAAGTTCTCTTGCCTTAAAGATATCCATTGGTTCAAGAACTAAGTTCTCTATTTCTGACTCTATTTTCGGAGAGCTTGAACCTATTGCAATAATTATATTCTTTGCAGTTATTGTTCTATTCTCTACCGAAACAGTATTCTTATCAATTATCTTAGCTGATGCATTAATTATTTCTGCACCGTTTTTCTTTAATAAGAATTCAATGCCTTGGGTTAGTTTCTTAACGTTTTGGTCTGCCCTAATGACAGCCTTATCCCAGTTGAAGCTAAGGTTATCTTTATCAATTCCCTCCACTCCATATCTTGCTGCATCTTTCTTGATTTTATTATAGAGCTTAACACTTTCAAGTATTGATTTAGAAGGAATACAGCCCCAATTCAAACACATGCCCCCTATCCTATCCTTTTCGATTATAGCGGTTTTCATTCCTAATTGAGCTGCTCTAATTGCTGCTACATATCCTGCAGGGCCTGAGCCTATTATTATTAAATCATACATAATTTATTCCTCCTACACTTTAATCTATTAATAAACCAACTGGTTCTTCTAAATAACTCATTACTGAGTTTAAGAATCTTGAAGTTTCTCCGCCATCAGCAATCCTATGGTCAACACTTAGTGAAAGTGGTAGCATAAGTCCAATATCTAATTTATCATCCTTAACTATTGGTTGTTTGCTAATTCTTCCTATTCCAAGTATTCCAGCCTGAGGATAATTAATCACAGGAACTGCAAATAATCCTCCAATACTACCATAACTTGTTATTGTAAAGGTACCGTCTTTCATATCATCTAAGCTTAGCTTTCCATCTCTTGCCTTATCTGCAAGCATTTGTATTTCCATAGCTATTTCCTTAATGCTTAACTTATCTGCATTCTTAATAACTGGAACTACTAAGCCCTTTTCAGTATCTGCTGCTATACCTATATTATAGTATTTCTTATACATCATAACGCCCTTTTCCATATCAATCTCTGCATTCAAAGATTTATGTTTCTTAAGAGCAAGTGCCACAGCCTTAACGATAAATGAAAGATAAGTTATCTTAATGTTTTCATCTTTGAAGAAGTCTTTGTATTTCTTTCTTATTCTGTCAAGTTCAGAAACTTCCACCTCTTCAAATACTGTCATATGTGCAGCATTATGTTTGCTTTGAATCATATTCTTAGCTATGGTCTTTCTGATTTGAGACATTTGTTCTATTTCAACTCTTTCCTCTAAGATATTATCTTTTTGAGAATATTGTTGTTGTAGAGGTTTCATGCTGCTTTGTTTAGAATGATTAAGTATATCGTCCTTCATTACTCTTTGACCAGGACCTGTACCTCTAACATCATTAATATCAATTCCCATATCCTTTGCCATAGCTCTAGCAACAGGGGTAGCAAGTGCTTTCCTTAGCTTAGTGTTTCTTTCTATCTCTCCACCAATTCCTTCTTTGCTTGCAGTTAATACAAAATCATTTCCAGCAACTTCTAGTGTTCCAACAACTCCTGCGCCCTCCTCCTCTACTGCCTCTACTTTGTTTTCTTTAGGAGGCGTTATTTTTGTTTCAGCCTCAGCCTCAGAACCGTCCATATCTATTTCAACAAGAGCAGCTCCAACTTTCACAACCTCACCTTCGGCTCCATAACGAGCGGCAATAACTCCATCTCTTGGTGATGGTATTTCAGTAACAACCTTATCTGTCTCCATAGTTACTAAGGATTCTCCCATCTTAACCTTTTGTCCTTTATCAACATGCCATTGAATAATTACACCTTCTTCAAGACCTTCCCCTATATCAGGAAATTTAAATATATATCTCATAATCCTTAGTATTTAACGTTTCTTTCTATTTCATAAAGTATTTTATAAGCATCTTGCATATAATGGTGTTCTCCCTTTGGAAGTGGAACAATTACATCATAACCAGAAACCCTTGCAGGTGGTGCCTCCAAGTAAAGGAAAGCCTCCTCAATTGCAATTTGACTTATCTCAGCTCCTAGTCCAAAGCTCATTGGCCCTTCGGTTACAGTTAATATTCTACCTGTTTTCTTAATAGAGTTTCTTATTGTTTCCCTATCAATTGGGTATATGCTTCTTAGGTCAATCAGCTCAACACTAATTCCCATTTCCTTAGCCATAACCATAGCTTTTTGAACCTCTCTAACCATTGCTCCAAATGTTACAACAGTTATATCATTACCAGGGGTTACAACATTTGCCTTTCCAAGCTCAATTGTAAACTTACCTGTCTTTACCTCTTGCTTAATTGCCCTATATATCCTCTTAGGCTCCATATAAAGTATTGTATCATTGCTTTCAATTGCTGCAATAAGCATTCCTTTAGCATCGTGAGGGGTGGAAGGTGCAATAACTTTTAGTCCTGGAATATGTCCAAACATTGCTTCCATACTTTCACTATGATGTTCAAGTGCATTAATCCCTCCACCATAAGGCATACGAATTACCATTGGAGTTTCAAGCTGTCCTCTTGAACGATTTCTCATTCTGGAGGCGTGACTTATTATTTGGTTCATTGCAGGATAAATAAAACCACAAAACTGCATCTCAACCACAGGTCTTAAGCCTGCAATTGCCATACCTATTGCTGTTCCTACAATGCCCGATTCGGCAAGTGGGGAGTCAAAAACTCTATCTACTCCATATTTCTTTTGTAAGCCTTCGGTTACCCTAAACACTCCACCCTCAACTCCTACGTCCTCTCCGAAAACTACTACATTCTTATCTTCATTTAATTTTATATCTAATGCGTCATTTATAGCGCCGACCATATTCATTATCTTCATAACCCTTATTTTTTACTTGTTTGAGCAATCTTTTCACTTTTCCATCTATAGAACTCCATAAGCTTATGCTCTTGGTCCTTCAATTCCTGAGGCGTTTCAGAATACATATATTTAAATATCTCTTCTGGCTTATACTCAGGGAAGTTTTCAGCTTCAATAAACTGTCTATCTACTTCCTTTTTAAATTGTTCTATAATCTTCTCCTCTTCCTTATCAGACCAAAGACCCTTATCTTGTAGATATTTGTTTAATCTGTCTAATGGATCTTTCTTATGCCAAGACTCTTCCTCCTCTTTTGTTCTATATTTTGTTGGGTCATCACTTGTTGTATGAGCACCCTTCCTATAAGTAACTGCTTCAATAAGAATTGGTCCCTCACCATTTTCACATGCTTTTTTTGATTCTTGAAGAACTTTTAGCATTGCAAAATAATCATTTCCATCAACCTGAATGCCTTTTACTCCATAAGCCAAAGCCTTAATAGCTAAAGACTCAGAAGCTGTTTGCATACTTACAGGTGTTGAAATTCCGTACTGGTTGTTTTGTATAATGAAAATAACAGGAACCTTCCAAACTCCAGCAAAGTTAATTGCCTCGTGAAAGTCACCTTCCGATGTTCCACCATCGCCAACAAAGGCATAGACTAATTCTTTTTTCTTATTATATTTTATTTCGTAGCCAATTCCTGCTGCATGCAAGAGTTGAGATGCAATAGGAACACTAATTGGTAAAACCTTCTTAGCATTTTTATAAGCATTTCCTTCTTCATAGCCCATAAATAAAAGGAATAACTCCTTTAAGGTTACTCCCTTAGACAGCATTGCACCCATCTCTCTAAATGCAGGTACTAGCCAGTCCTTTTCTTCAATTATTGATGCTGTTGCACCTGAAATTACTTCTTGACCATAGTTAGGTGGATACGTAAAAATCCTACCTTGACGTTGGTAATTAACAATCTGCAAATCGGCAGTTCGAGCAAATAGCATATCTTTATAGGCCTTTAGCACTCTTTGGTCAGTCACTTTTGGCATTAACTTATCATCGATAATCTTCCCATGATTATCCATAACTTGAAACATTAACTTATTAATTGGGTTATATTCTTTAAACATATCAAATCGTATTATTTGGTTTATTATAAATTCGGTTACGTTATTAACTCTATATACTATTATTATATTTCACATATTCTCTCTATATGCTTATAGATTATTTATATATCTAAACAACTTCTCTTTCTTCGTTTCAGTTTACTAAGTCTTTGTTTCATTTTTTTAAAACGGCGATTCAGCAAATTCTTTCAGCGATTCAAGAAAACAGATCAGTGATTCATTTCCTTGGAGATTTAGCTTAAATACAATTATTAAGAATTCTATGATATACAAATATACATATTACTACAAAAAAATGCAAGTCTTTTTATAGTAATAATATAAATATATTAAGAATTTAAAGGGGAAAAAAGTATTAGAAATTGATAAAGAAGAATAGGGTACCTACACTTATTATTATCCAAAGGCTTATTCCTAAGATAAAGGATTTAAGACCTGCTGTCCTTAGGTCTTCAAGCGAAAAGGATGTTCCTATTAGAAATAACGCTAAGGTCATTCCTCTTTTACCTAACCAATTGATATGATTATAGGTTTCGGCGTATTGTGGAATGAAATATGCAACAAGTATTGCTATAACGAAATAAAGGATAAACCATGGTATTTTGATTTTCGAGAGTTTGCTTTCTTTTCTATTTATAAAAACTACAAGAAATGAAAGAGGAATTATCCATAGGGTTCTGGTTAGTTTTACTGTTGTTGCAATCTCTAATGACTCCGAACCATATGCTGCTGCTGCTCCAACAACTGATGATGTGTCGTGAATTGCTATTGCTGACCAATAACCAAAGTTTTCTTGGCTCATATCTAATGCATGACCTATTACTGGAAATATAAATAATGCTACTGCATTAAGAACAAAAACCACTGTTAGGGCAAAGCTTATTTGATTGTTTTTTGCATTTATTATTGGAGAAACTGCTGCAATTGCTGAGCCTCCACATATTGCTGTTCCAGATGAAATAAGCATTGTTGTGTTCTTTTCTACCTTAAGCAGCTTTCCAATTATTAGACCAAAGAAAAACACTAAAATTACCGATGCAGCTGTTAGCCAAACTCCTGTTTGTGAGGTTTGAATTACTTTCTCAAGGCTCATTCCAAATCCCATAAGAACAATAGACCATTGAAGGATTGTTGAGGTATGTTTCTTTATATCGTATGGTTTATGAATTTTAAGTAGAGTTAGAAGGATTCCTGATGCTAATGCTATTGGAGCTGTGAAGAAAGGCATAAGGCATAGGAAAGGAATTATATAGTAAAGTGCTGATAGTCTTTTCATCTGTTCTATTTGTTTAAATCGTTTGCAAAATTAAGCTATTTTCAAAGACTTCTAGTCTTATTTTTTAATTATTTTACTTTCATTTTCTCTAGTTTATAAGATATACAAAAAGAGAAATTGAAAGAATAAACTAAATAGGTAAGTATGAATAAAAATCACTCCTAAAACAAAATAAAATCCTTTATAGAACAAAAGATTAAGTATTTTTTGTTTATTTATAGGTAAGGTTATTTTTTCTTCTTATCTTTGTGCCTCCAATTACGGTCCTTTTCTGGACGTGTAATTGTTAATTTGTTTACTATTAAATTAAATATAGATATGAGAGAAAGTAAGTTAGGATTGGACTTTACGAAAGTTGATTATGCGAAACAATTAGCTAAAAATATTTCTAATGATGTTCAAACCTTTGTTGACAGCTATTCTACTGTAGCAGTTGAGCGTACATTATGCAGATTAGTGGGTATTGATGGTGTTGATTCCAACGAGGCTCCGCTTCCTAATGTCTTGGTGGATTTCATTAAGGACAAAGGAATGCTTAAACATGGAGTTTTGTTCCTACTAGGTAATGCAATTGTTGCAACAGGACTTAGTCCTCAAGAAATTGCTGAAAAAACTGCAAATAACCAGCTTGATATAACCACTCTTCCACTTTATGATGAAGAAAAGGCTCATAAGGCACTTCAACCATATATTGACAGTAGCATAAAGCGTATTGCAGGAAACAGAAGGAAAAGAGAAGATTTTATAAAAAACAATAGCGAGGGTGAAAAACCATATTTATACGTTATTGTTGCAACAGGAAACATATACGAAGACGTTATTCAAGCACAAGCTGCTGCTCGTCAAGGATCTGATATTATTGCTGTTATTAGAACAACAGGTCAAAGTCTTTTAGATTATGTTCCTTATGGAGCAACAACTGAAGGGTTTGGAGGAACATTTGCAACTCAAGAAAACTTCCGAATTATGCGTAAAGCATTAGACGAAGTTGGTCAAGAGGTTGGAAGATATATAAGACTTTGTAACTACTGTTCAGGTCTTTGTATGCCAGAAATTGCAGCCATGGGAGCATTAGAGGGTTTAGATGTTATGCTAAATGATGCTCTTTACGGCATTCTTTTCCGTGATATCAATATGAAAAGGACTCTTGTTGACCAATACTTCTCAAGAATCATAAATGGATTTGCTGGTGTTATTATAAATACTGGTGAAGATAATTACCTAACAACAGCAGATGCTTTTGAAGAGGCTCACACTGTTTTGGCTTCAGACCTAATCAACGAACAACTTGCTTTTGCAGCAGGACTTCCAGAAGAACAAATGGGACTTGGACATGCATTTGAAATGGATCCAGACCTTGAAAATGGATTCCTTTACGAACTTGCACAAGCTCAAATGACTCGTGAGATTTTCCCTAATGCACCGCTAAAATATATGCCTCCAACAAAGTTTATGACAGGTAATATATTCCGTGGTCAAATTCAAAATGCACTTTTCAACGCAATAAGCATTTGGACAGGACAAGGACTTCAACTTTTAGGAATGTTAACAGAAGCAGTCCACACTCCTTTTATGAGCGATAGATATCTTGCAATTGAAAACGCTAAATACATCTTTAACAATATGAAATCTATTGGTGATGAAGTTGAATTTAAGAAAGGCGGAATGATGCAAAGTAGAGCTCAGTCGGTTCTTGATGATTCAATTGCACTACTTAAAAGAATTGATGAAGAGAGTTTATTTGATGCTATTGAAAAAGGAATCTTTGCAGATATTAAACGTCCAAAAGATGGCGGTAAAGGACTCTCTGGTGTATTTGAGAAAGATGCACATTATTATAATCCGTTTATAGAACTTATGAAAGGTAAAAGATAATACCATCTTAGTATATAAACGTTGGTTAGAAAAAGAAGTAATAAATAAAAAGAAAAAGAAATAATGAGCACTGGATTATATTCAACAGATAAAAAAGAATTTAGCAACGAACTAAATCTAAAAGAAATAAAGCCTTATGGCGACACAATGAATGATGGCAAAACTCAACTAAGCTTCACTCTTCCTGTTCAATGTGGCGATGAAGCAATTGAGGCTGCAAAACAATTAATGAAGAAAATGGGATTTGAAAACCCTCAAGTTGTTTTCTACAAAGAACTAACAAAGGGATTTACTTTCTTTAACTGCTATGGATCTTGCACACACAATATAGATTTCACTACCATTGTTGTTCCTAAAGTTGACACAAGTGTTATGACTATGGATGAAACAGATGAATATATCAAACAAAACATAGGAAGAAAGCTTATTGTTATTGGGGCAAGCACAGGCACAGATGCTCACACAGTAGGAATTGATGCTATTATGAATATGAAAGGCTTTGCAGGACATTATGGTCTTGAAAGATATGATATGATTGAGGCAATAAACATGGGTAGTCAAGTTCTTAATGAAGACTTTATTGCAAAGGCAATTGAAATGAAAGCTGACTGCTTATTAGTTTCCCAAACTGTTACTCAAAAGGATGTGCATATCAAAAACCTTGTGGAACTTGTGGAAATGCTAGAAGCTGAAGGTTTAAGAGATAAAGTAATTCTTTGTTGTGGAGGGCCAAGAATTAATCACGAACTTGCAAAAGAGCTTGGCTACGATGCAGGATTTGGAATGAACACTTATGCAGACAACGTTGCTTCTTATATGGCAGAAGAGTTTGTTAGGAGAATGAAATAAAAAATAATACAGAAAAGAGATATGGATAAAAATGAAATAAGAGATGTTATTGCAAAGCGTGCTGCTCTCGAACTAAAAGATGGATTCCTTGTGAACTTAGGAATTGGTCTTCCAACCCTTGTTCCAAATTATCTTAAAGAAGGTGTTGAGGTATTACTTCAATCAGAAAATGGAATTATTGGCATGGGCGCAAGTCCAAAGGCAGGAGAAGAAAACAAAGAAATAGTTAATGCAGGTGGATCATATACTTCAGTTGTTGAAGGTGGATCTACTTTCGACAGTGCTATGTCATTTTCAATTATAAGAGGAGGCCATGTGGATGTTTCTATATTAGGAGCCATGCAGGTTGACGAGCACGGAAATCTTGCAAACTGGATGATACCAGGAAAGAAAGTTCCAGGAATGGGAGGTGCTATGGATTTGGTTGTTGGAGCAAAGAAAGTTATTCTTGCAATGGAACATACAGCAAAAGGAGGTCATAAAATATTAAAAAACTGCACCCTACCCCTAACTGCAGCTGGTCAAGTAAATATGATTATCACAGAAATGGGAGTTATGGATATCACACCTGAAGGAATTGTTTTAAGAGAATTACACCCAGCCTTTACACTTGAAGACATTCAAGCAGCAACAGAGGCTAAACTAATTATTCCAACAGACTTAAAACCAATGCAATTACACTAAACTCTATTTCGTAATTGAAAAAAGAAAGAATCAATAATAATTAACCAAGAAAAAATAGAATAGAAATGGAAAAAGTATATATAGTATCAGCAAAAAGAACTGCTATTGGAAAATTCTTAGGTTCTTTATCAACCGTTCCTGTTGCTGAATTTGGAGCAACAGTTGTTGAAGCCATATTATCTGAAACCAAAGTAAGAGCTTCAGAAATTGATGAAGTTATTGTTGGTAATGTTCTTATGGCAGGTCAGTTTCAAGGCGTTGCACGTCAAATTGCAGTTAAGGCAGGCATACCATACGAGGTACCAGCTTATGGTGTAAATATGATATGTGGCAGCGGAATGAAAGCCATAATGAATGCTTTTGATTCTATTCGTGTTGGAGATGCAGAAATTATTATAGCAGGAGGAGCAGAAAGCATGTCAGGTGCAGGCTTTATTATTCCTCCTACCATTAGAAATGGCACCAAGATGGCCGACTTCAACGTAAAAGACCATATGATTACCGACGCATTAACAGATGCATTTACTGGACTACATATGGGAGTAACAGCCGAAAACATTGCCAAAGATTTAGATATAGGTAGAGAAGAACAAGATATGTTATCTATCCAATCACAAGAAAGAGCAATAGCTGCAATTGATGGAGGAAAATTTAAAACAGAAATAGTACCTGTTGAGGTTAAATATAAAAAATTCTCAAAAATGTTTGATGAAGATGAATATCCTAACAGAGAAACCTCTTCTGAAAAACTTTCTTACCTAAGGCCAGCCTTCCAAAACCCAGGAACAGTAACCGCAGGAAACTCATCAGGAATCAACGATGGAGCAGCTTTCGTTATGCTTGCATCCGAATCAGCAGTAAAGAAACACAAACTTACCCCTCTAATGGAAATCATTGCAGATGGTCAAGGTGGTGTTAATCCTGCCAAAATGGGCTTAGGTCCAGTTCCTGCAGTAAAGAATGCACTTTCAAAAACAAAGCTAAAACTAAAAGACATGGAACTTTTGGAGCTTAATGAAGCTTTTGCTGCTCAAGCTCTTGGTGTTCGCCATTTGCTTTGCCAACAACATAATGTAACTCCTGAATGGATGAACGAAAGATGTAATGTAAACGGTGGAGCTATTGCACTAGGACATCCAGTTGGAGCCTCAGGAGCTAGAATTGTTGTAACACTTATACACGAGATGTTGCGCTCAAAGAAAAGCCTAGGACTTGCCTCATTATGTATTGGAGGAGGAATGGGAACCGCAATAATATTAAAAAATACTAACATAAAATAAAAGTAAATATTATGAGTAAAATAAAAGTAGGCGATACCTACACAGAGAAGGTTAGATATACCCAAGCAAATGTAGATGCTTTTGCAGAAATATCAGGAGACAATAATCCAATCCACATCAATGCTGAATATGCAGCTAAGACTCCATTTGGAAAACCAATCGTTCACGGATTTTTCGCAGGAGCTATTTTCTCAAAAGTTTTTGGAACCACATGGCCAGGAGAAGGAACAATATATATGTTCCAAGAAATGTCATTCCGTGCTCCAGTTTTTGTTGAAAACGACTATATAGCAAAATTTGAAGTAGTAGAAGTTAATGACGAAAAACACAGAGGAGTTATTAAATGTACGCTAGAAGATGCAGAAGGAAAAGCAGCTATTATAGGCGAAGCTAAACTAATGCATAAAGAACGTTTCTAATTAACAAACAAGACCGAGGAATAGCTTTTAGGATGTTCTATTAGAAATCCTTTGGTCAATTTATATATAAACACAATGAAAAGACTAGAAAACAAAGTTGCAATAATTACTGGCGGAGCTGCTGGTATTGGAGAAGCAACCGCAAGAAAATTTAAAGAAGAAGGTGCTAAAGTAGTAATTTGGGACCTTGATGAAACAAAAGGAAATGCACTAGCTGCTGAGCTTGGAGTTACCTTTGCAAAAGTAAACACAGCAAACTACGAAGAAATAGAAGTTGCTGCAAAAGCTGTTAATGACAAATTTGGCAGAATTGATATCCTTATCAACAACGCTGGAATAACACGTGATAGTTCTGTTAAGAAAATGACAGTTCAACAATGGCAACAAGTTATTGATGTAAACTTATCAGGAGTTTTCTATTGTTCAAAAATCATTAGCGAATATATGGTAGCAAACAACTTTGGAAGAATAATCAATGCTTCTTCTGTTGTAGGAGTTTACGGTAACTTCGGACAAGCAAACTATGTTGCAACAAAATCAGGAATTATTGGAATGACAAAAACTTTTGCAAGAGAGTTTGGTCGTAAAGGAATAACTGTTAATGCTATTGCTCCAGGATTTATTTCAACCGAAATGGTTGCTGCAATGCCAGAAGATGTTTTAGCAGGAATGAAAGCTAAGGTGCCAATTGGTCGTCTTGGAGAACCAAAAGAAATAGCTAACGTATATGCTTTCCTTTCTTCAGATGAGGCATCATATATCAACGGTCACACAATAAGTGTTGACGGTGGAATGACTGTATAATAATATATTAATTAGAATAATATAAACAAAATGAGTAAACAAAAACATATAATGCTTATTAAGGCTTATGATGTGGCTGTTAAACTTGATTAAAAACAATCATGGCGGGGATAGTATTTTCTCGCCATTTTTATATATAAACAAAATAAGAAATGGATTTTAGCTTAAAAATAGAAGAAGAACTATTTCTGCAAATGATTAGAGAATTTGCTGAAAAAGAAGTTAAGCCCCTAGCTGCTGAGATAGACGAATTAGAGAAATTCCCTACTGAGTTGGTTAATAAAATGGGTAAAATTGGGTTAATGGGTATTCCTGTTCCAGTAAAATATGGTGGTCAAGGAGGTACAAACCAAATGTACTCAATGGCAGTTGAAGAACTTTCAAGATCTTGCGGAACAACAGGTGTTGTAGTTTCTGCACATACTTCACTATGCGTTGCACCTATCTTGGAAAACGGAACTGAAGAACAAAAGATGAAATACCTTCCAAAACTTGCATCAGGTGAATGGGTTGGAGCTTTTGGACTAACAGAACCAGGCGCAGGAACAGATGCTGCACTACAACAAACAGTAGCTGTGGATGCAGGCGACAAATGGATATTAAACGGTACTAAGATATTTATTACCAATGCTGGATTTGCACATGTATACATTGTAATAGCAATGACTGACAAATCACAAGGCACAAGAGGAATATCTGCATTTATCGTTGAAAGAGGAACACCAGGTTTCTCTATTGGCAAGGAAGAAAAGAAATTAGGTATTAGAGGTTCATCAACTTGCGAACTAATATTTGAAAACTGCGAAATACCAAAAGAAAACCTACTAGGAAAAGTTGGTAGAGGCTTTGGTTTAGCAATGAAAACACTTGACGGTGGAAGAATTGGTATTGCTGCACAAGCTCTTGGTATAGCACAAGGAGCAATGGACGAAACAGTAAAATATACTAAGGAAAGAAAACAATTTGGAAAAGCAATTGCAAAATTCCAAAACACCCAATTCCAATTAGCAGATATGGAAACAAAAGTACAAGCATCACGCTTACTTGTTCGTCATGCTGCATACAAAAAAGACCAAGGTATGCCATATTCAGTAGATGCTGCAATGGCTAAACTTTTTGCAGCAGAAACATCAATGGAAGTGACCACAAAAGCAATCCAATTCCACGGCGGATACGGATACACACGTGAATACCCTGTTGAAAGAATGTTCAGAGATGCAAAAATCACTGAAATATATGAAGGAACCTCAGAAGTTCAAAGAATGGTAATTTCAGGTAATTTATTAAAGTAAAATTGAAACAGAGATGAAAATAGTTGTTTGTATTAAACAAGTTCCAGATACTACGGAGGTAAAACTCGATCCAGTTACAGGAACATTAATAAGAGAAGGGGTTCCAAGTATTATGAACCCTGATGATAAAGGAGGCCTAGAGCTTGCACTTGAGCTTAAAGATAAATATAATGCAGAAGTTACCGTTATCACAATGGGACCTATGCAAGCAGAAGCAGTTCTTAGAGAAGCATTCGCAATGGGAGCCGACAAAGCAATCCTTCTAACAGATAGGAAATTTGCAGGAGCAGACACCTTAGCTACATCAAATGCACTAGCAGGAGCAATTCGCACATTAGAATATGACTTAGTAATAACAGGACGTCAAGCAATTGATGGAGACACTGCACAAGTAGGACCTCAAATTGCAGAACACCTTGATCTACCACAAGTATCATATCTTCAAAACCTTAAATATGATGGAAAGAAAACCTTTACCATCAAAAAAGCAACCGAAGACGGATACCAAGTAGTTGAAGTAGACTCACCATGCTTAGTTACCGTACTTGCAACAGCAAATGAGGCAAGATACATGACAGTTAGAGGCATTGTAGAAGCATTTGACAAACCAGTTGAAGTAATGGGAGCAGATAAGATAGACGTTGACGAATCCAAACTAGGACTAAAAGGCTCACCAACTAAGGTTAAGAAAGCATTTACCAAGGGAGTTAAATCAGCAGGACAAGTTTACGAGGTTGACACCGAAGAAGCTGTTGGTATCATTATCAGTAAATTAAAAGAAAAGTTTATAATCTAATATAAGGAGTAACTAGAAATGAATAAATCAGAATATAAAAACGTATTTGTATTTGCCGAACAAAGAAACGGCGAAATTCAAGGAGTTGCTTTTGAATTATTAGGTAAAGCACGTGACTTAGCAAAAGACCTACAAGAAGAAGTTTATGCAATTCTATTAGGAGGAAAAGATGTTGAAACAAAAGCACAAAGCCTAATTGCTTACGGAGCAGACAAAGTAATAGTAGCAACATGTGAACACCTACAAGAATACACAACCGAAGCTTATGCACAAGCAATAACTCAAATAGTAACAGATTACAAACCATCTATTATCCTACTAGGAGCAACAGTAATAGGACGTGACCTAGGCCCAAGACTATCCGCAAGACTAACCACAGGACTAACAGCAGACTGTACACGTTTGGAAATATCCGAAGAAAAAGAACTACTAATGACCCGTCCAGCATTTGGAGGAAACCTAATGGCAACAATCGTATGTTCAGACCATAGACCACAAATGTCAACCGTACGTCCAGGAGTAATGAAATCAATGGAAAAAGACGAAACAAGACAAGGCGTAATAGAGAAAATAAAAATCAATTTCGATGAATCTAAATTCAAAGTAAAAATCATAGAAACTGTAAAAGAACAAACCAGCATGGTTGACATAACAGAAGCTAAGGTATTACTTTGTGGAGGAAGAGGAATTGGCACAGACCAAGGCTTTGAAAACCTAAAAGACCTAGCACAACTAATGAATGCAGAAGTAGCAGCATCCCGTGCAATTGTAGATGCAGGACTAATAGGACACGAACGTCAAGTAGGACAAACAGGAAAGACAGTACGACCAGACCTATACATAGGATTTGGAATCTCTGGAGCAATCCAACACATGGCAGGAATGGAAGAAAGTGAATTCATCGTAGCAATCAACAAAGACCGCTATGCACCAATCATGCAAATAGCAGACCTAGGAATTGTTGGCGACGTAAAACAAATCATCCCAGCACTATCACAAAGACTAAAGAGCATAAAGAAATAAGCCTGAAACTTTTTTCAGACTTAAAAGCTCAATAAAGCAGAAGCGGTACTATAAATTAATTAGTTACCGCTTTTTCTTTTGCCAATAATTAACCAAAACAGGCTTAATGGACATTTTTAATGGTTTTACCCTTAGTTTTCCTTTATGTTTACTATTTTTGCGTCAAATGAAAGGTTATGAATCATTGTTGTCCGATAAAAAACTAAAACTCGTGCGGGATTTGCACTATTTACTATAATAAAAACGTCTTGATTTAGAAGATAGGAATTCAGTGAAGCGACCAAATTTATAGCTTACTCCAATTATAGCGCTTGCTGGAATACTTAAACGACTTGCATTATTACCATCAATAGCCGAACGAATAAACAAGGCTTTAAATTCTAAGTTTATATTTAATCTATCACTTACTCTAAATTGGTTAATTATACCAGCATTAGCAGCATATTCATTATCTACTATATGATCTTTAATAATTGCAAACCAACCCATTCCAAAACAGGGAATCAATTCGTAAAATCTATTAGGATTGTAATCGAAGAATTGAGAATGTAAATTAAATAATATATCAATATGAAGATTAAGATACCTGAAATCCATCTTATAAACATCATCAACAATTTGACTAGGGTCTATATAGGGAGTATTTAGTAAATTATAACCTCTAGCATTGGATGTGGATGCTTGTAGTCTTAACCCCAAAACTGGAGAAAACCATTTCCCAAGACTAAGGTCTATTTCGGGACTGAAATGATCTGTAATAGCGCCTATATTATAATACTCAGTTATATAAGTTTGAGCTCCTAGTCCTAGTGAAAAGAATAAATTATCTTCAAACCTTCCAACCAAATAATCTTCGGTTGGCTTTGATGCGTGTCTCCTTTTAGATTGAGCTAAAGCTCCAAAAGATATCAGTAGGCATAAACTTAGAATAATAATTTTCTTAATCATTAATATTTCATGATAAATAAATTCAACTTGCAAAGGTATATAATTTTAAAGTATCATAAAAAAAAGGTTATCATAATTTAATGATAACCTCTTTGTGATTATTAAAAGTAATGACTTTTATTTTATTTCAGCCATACGAACTAGTTCTGGGTTTGTTGAACCACCTACTACATCAGATTTAATTGATAGTAAGTTTTTGTTTATTCCGTATTTTTCTGTTAGTTGTTTGTAAACATATTCAGCTCTCTTATTTGCTAGAGATTCGTTTAATCTTTTACTTCCAGTGTTTGAATCAGCATAACCAGTGATAGAATATTGATTATTTGAGTTCTTGATAAGGTCTGCAAAATACTCAAGGTTTGCTTCATTTAGTTTATCTAGTTTAGCTTGTCCAATTTCAAAATAAACCTTTACAGCTATTTTAGTACTTACTTTAGGAACTGTTTGATTTTTTAAAGCATCAACCTCTTCTTGAAGTTCATTTACTTTTTGTTTTTCTTTCAATAATGCTTTATTTGCATTATTATTTAATCTTTCTTGTTCAGCTAGTGATTTATTTAAATGGTCTATCTTAGCTTGTTTTTCAGCATTGTTTTGAACGATTTCTGCTTTTTCAACTATTGGAGTTTGACTGTATTCACAAGCTTGAAACTCTTTAGAAGAACCAATTTTATATGTTAAACCAATTGTAGCACTTGCAGGAACATTAATACGTTTTGCAGGATTACCATCAATAGCAGAACGTGCAATGATAGCTTTTAATTCTACATCAAAATCTAATCTATCATTAATTCTAAATTGGTTTATTATACCAGCATTAGCAGCAAATTCATTGTCAGCCAAACCACCATCTCTTAGAACTCCAAACCAACCCATTCCAACGAAAGGAATTAGTTCATAGCATCTCTTTGTATTATATCTTGCAAATTGAGAATGAAGGTTTAATAAAAAGTCTGCATGAAGGTTAAAATACTTGAAATTCATTTTATATGCTCCATCTTCCATATCACTAGCATCAACATAAGGGGTATTTAACATATTATAACCTCTTAAGTTCAAGCCTGATAACTGACCTCTTACTCCCATAGATGGAGTTAACCATTTACCAATACTAAGGTCTATAGCAGGACTAAAGTGATCAACTACTGACCCTGCAGTATAATACTCAGAAAAATAGGTTTGAACACCTACTCCAATTGATAAGAACCAGTTATCTCCAAATCCACCTACTTTATATTCCTTATTCGGTGTTAGTTCTTGTTTCTCTGTAGTTTGAGCAAAAGTTCCAACTGAGAACAAAATGCATAAACTTGCAATAATAATCTTTTTCATAGTTTTTATTTTTAATTTCTAAATAGATAAGTTTAAATATGTCAGTCTATATTTACAAGACGAAGATATAATCAATTTATTTACCGTGCAAATGTTTTTAAATTAAATTTCTTTTTTGTTTTAATATCAAATCCATTAAATACTATTTTTCAATATTTTAAATCTTAAACTTATTAGTTATAGATTTAATCTATCTCTTCATTTATATACCTTAAAGAACATAATAAATATTTATTCCTTCTTTAACGCTGAAAATTAAAATTTGTTTCATTTAGAAATATACCAATCATACATTCTTTCAATTCCTTCATCAATTTCTATACTATGATGCCAACCAAGAGCATGTAGTTTTGAAGGATCAGTTAGCTTTCTCATCGTTCCGTCTGGCTTATCAGCATTGAATACTATGTCTCCATTAAAACCTACTTTCTTTGCGATTAAAAATGCTAAATCCTTAATTGAAATTTCTTTGCCCGTACCAATATTAATATGTAAATTCTTAATATCTTCACCATTCTTTGGTTTTAAATCCTGAAAATCCACCCTTTCCATAACAAATACACAAGCATCTGCCATTTCCTCACTCCAAAGAAACTCTCTTAATGGCTTACCACTCCCCCAAATCTCAATACTTACAACATTATTTGTTTGAGTTATTCCATATTTTTCAAGCTTATCTAATATATCATCCTTACTCGAATTTCCATCAACCCCCTCAACAGGATAGGTATTCAAATCTTTTCTAATACATTCCCAATCCTTATTAATAAGAGCCTTCCCCAAATGTGCTTTTCTGATAAGTGCTGGCAAGACATGGCTTTTCTCTAAATCAAAATTATCATTAGGTCCATAAAGATTAGTTGGCATTACTGCTATGAAATTAGTCCCATATTGAATATTAAAACTCTCACACATCTTAAGTCCTGCAATCTTAGCAATAGCATAAGGTTCATTAGTGTATTCCAAAGTACTAGTCAAAAGATAATCCTCCTTCATAGGCTGAGGACAAAGTGCAGGATAAATACAAGTCGAACCCAAAAACAATAGTTTCTTCACCCCATACTTATAAGCAGAACCTATAACATTATTTTGTATTTGCAGATTATTAAAAATAAAATCCGCCCTATATACATTATTAGCAACAATCCCACCAACATGAGCTGCCGCAAGAAATACATATTCCGGCTTCTCCTTTTCAAAAAACTCCTCTGTAGCTTTCTGATTCGTCAAATCCAATTCCTTAGATGAACGAAGCAAAAAATTACTATAACCCTTTGCTTTCAAATTATTCAATATCGCAGAACCAACTAAACCGTTATGCCCTGCAATGTATATTTTATCTTCTTTATTCATTTTTCTTCTTTCTTTTTTTTGTCCACGAATTACTCGAATTACACTAATTTTTAGTCTGCTAATAGCTTTTCTTTCTTTGTCCACTAATTACTCGAATTACACTAATCTTTCATCCACTTATTTCAATTGTTTTTTTTGTCCACGACCCGAAGACTAAAGTTCGAGAGCCACGAAGTGAATTACACAGATTGCACTAATTCTAGTCTGCTATATCTTTCTTATTTCTTTCTCCACTAATTACTCGAATTACACTAATTTTAGTCTATTTAATATATTTATTATGGCAATTCGTTAAGATAGATGAAGTGTTTTTCTTAATCCATATATTTCTTCGTGAAATTTGTGAAATTCGTGGACAAAAAGGAACACAATTACAATAATATCCTTTTAAATTCTAAGCTTTCTCTTCCAAAATTGATTAGAATACCTAATTTATAGTTAGTAGCTTTTAGATAATTCAACACCTGTGCTGTATGCTCTGGGGTTAGTTTATCTAATGCTTTAAGTTCAATAAGGATACTATCGAAACAAATAAAATCAGATCTATAATCCTTATCAAGTAATTTACCTTTATAATATATCTTCAATGTCTTTTCTCTTTCATAAGGAACCATCCTATCAGCAAACTCAATTTCTAATGCTTCCTGATAGATTGCCTCTAAAAAACCACAGCCAAGATTTTTATGAACCTCCATACAAGCTCCAATAATCTTATAACTCTCGTCTTTATATAATATTTGATTCAATAAATCCATAAGCTTTATTTTTTCATTTTTGTCCACGAATTACTTTCAGTTCTCTTTGTCCACGAATTACTCGAATTACACTAATTTCAGTCTAACATGTCTTCCTCTTTCTTTGTCCACGAATTACTTTCAGTTCTCTTTGTCCACGAATTACTCGAATTACACTAATTTCAGTCTAACATATCTTTCTCTTTCTTTGTCCACGAATTACTTTTAATTATCTTTGTCCACGAATTACACAGATTACTCGAATTACTCTAATTTCAGTCTAAATAGTATATTAATATTGGAATTAGTATAATTTGTTGTTTTAATATATCCAAGTAATTCTTCGTGTAATTCGAGAAATTCGTGGACAAAAAAAAACTAATTTGTGGATGAAGGCTAAACTATTCCCATATCGTGCTTCACCATTATGCGGACTAGTTCTGCGAATGATGTTTGTGATGGGTTCCAGCCTAAGAGGGTTTTTGCTTTTGTTGGGTCACCTAATAGTTGCTCCACTTCTGCTGGACGGAAATACTTAGGATCTACCTCCACTAAGACTCTGCCAGTTTTCACATCTATACCTTTTTCATTCACTCCCTCACCTTCAAATCTTAGTTCTATACCTGCCTCCTTAAATGCAAGCTGAGTAAATTCTCTAACGCTATGTTGCTCCCCTGTTGCAATAACAAAATCCTCTGGCGTAGAGTGTTGAAGCATTAACCACATACATTCCACATAATCCTTTGCATAACCCCAATCTCTAAGAGCAGAAAGATTTCCTAAATATAGCTTATCTTGTTTTCCTTTTGCAATTCTTGCTGCAGCCAATGTTATCTTACGAGTAACAAAAGTCTCTCCCCTACGCTCACTTTCATGGTTAAACAAAATACCATTAACAGCAAACATACCATAGCTTTCCCTATAGTTCTTAGTAATCCAAAAACCATATAATTTAGCCACCCCATAAGGAGAACGAGGATAAAAAGGAGTAGTTTCTTTTTGAGGTATCTCTTGGACAAGACCAAAAAGTTCAGAAGTAGAAGCTTGATATATCTTAGTTTTTTTCTCAAGACCAAGAATCCTAACAGCCTCAAGCAACCTTAAAGTCCCCACAGCATCAGACTCAGCAGTATATTCAGGCACATCAAAACTCACCTTAACATGACTTTGAGCCGCAAGATTATAAATCTCATCTGGTTGAATAGCTTGAATAATCCTAATCAAAGAAGAAGAATCAGTCATATCACCATAATGAAGATTAATTGCCCTATCTTTACTAGTATCCTTTATCCATTCCTCAAGATATAGATGTTCAATCCTTGAAGTATTAAAAGAAGAGCTACGGCGTAAGATACCATGAACCTCATAACCCTTTTCCAAAAGAAACTCAGCCAAAAAACTACCGTCCTGACCAGTAATACCTGTAATCAATGCTTTTTTCATATATAAATAATTTATTCACCTTAAAACCTAAGATGCAAAGATAGTAAAAATGGTTGAAATCTCTTTTTGTCCACAGATTAGCACAGATTCTCTCAGATTACAATTTTCTTTTGCCCACAGATTTACACAAATTTGCACAAAGTTAAAATAGTCTGCTCAATTGTCTGAATCAGGATTCTCAGGATTAAAAGATTAGTAGGATTAGTTTTGTCCACGACCCGAAGACCAAAGGTTGAGAGCCACGAAGTGAATTACACAAATTACACAAAATGAAAATCTACCTATAAGAAATCATGTATCATCGGCTTGCCGCTTGCCTTAGCAAGAATCCTAATTCTGATAAAGTCAAATTAGTTCTATCCCTTTAAATCTGTGAAAATCTGTGGACAAAAAAAACTATTTATCATCAATATATTCAATCTGAGGGTTATCAATAAAACTCTCATCAAAAAGATCACTCTGGAAAAATCGAACTATAAACCATTTGTTGTCTTGGACTAATAATTTACCCCTTTCAACACTTTGCATTGAATTTATTCTTACATCAGGAATATAATTATTGTTTATTATAAATTCCAAAAACTCAAGAGGTGAAGGAAAACCACCAGTAAGTAAAGCTAATCCGTCGTTATGATTAGTTTTGTTATTATAGAGTTTATTCCCAGGATATTTTATACACTTTGCAATGTCAGGTAAGGTAAAAGCTGCACTTTTAGGGGAGAAAAACATTATTAAGTTATATTCATTTTTAAAAGGTTGATTTTTAATAAAATCCTCAACATTGGGTGCATCAGAAAAAGCCTCTAACCAAAATCCCTCCAACTCATCACTATTTTTAAAAAAAGCTATCTCTTTGTTTTGATTATATTTGACTAGTTCCTTGTAGCTAAATAGTGCGTTTTCTTTAAAACGTTTTTTTTCTTCCACCTTACGGTCTTCTTCTTCTTGAATTTCCTCAGACATTTTCATAAAAATTGACGCACCATTTATCTCCCACATACCATCGAAAAAAACTAAAGAAGTTTGGACTATATCTTTACCTGTGGAAAATTCACGTCTTCGGTTTTCATCCAAAGAATTCATACTTTCGCGTGCAAGTGAGATTTTTATTTTATCTTCACAGAAAGATTCAAGATTTATAAAAGAATCATCACTACCCATAATTTTATATCGTTGAAAAGGACGGAAAGACATATTCTCCATTCTTTCTAAGATAAGAGAGTTTTTGCTAATAGCACGAAACCAATCAATTGCTTTAACAGACAAAGGAGTACAAACATAACAAAAGATAGCGTTACTTTCAACCAAATATGTAAAAAGCATGGCATAATCTTTATCTTTTTTATGTTCTTTGCGAATACTTGTTTTCAGCCTTTCTACTTTATTCTTAGCATTATTTGTAGATAGATAAGAATTATAAGCAAGCCATTCTAATAATTGTCGAAAAGAAATAAAATCTTCATAATCACTCTCGTGTAACATTTCATATATTATTTCATTCTCAGGTGCTGTTTCGTATTCCTCATCTAGAATATCAAAAATAACAGAACTCAATAACATTATCATGGGATTATCTGGATTAATAATACAACTCTCATCTTGGTTTTCGTTAAAATCTTCTTGCAGTGTTGTCCAAACCAAAAACTGAATATCCTCAATATTTATTTCATCGCTGTAATAATCATCATCATCTAGTGTGTAAAAAGGCAGTTGATTTCCGCAGAGTTGTTCGTGTAGTTTACGAAAGCCATTAAATAAACCCCATTGCGAAACTGTATCTTCTAAATAAGAAGCGGATTTAAGAGCAAACTTACGCAAAAGATTTTCAGAGAATTCTTGTTTAATTATAATATCGCTTAAAAGCCTGCGGAATATCTTGTTTGCAAGCCTAGCAAAATACATATCACTATCAGCAATCAGAGCTTTTGGATGTAATTCCCTAAATTCTAAGGCGGAAATAAAACTTGATTTAAATTTCATAAGCGTTTATTATTTAATATTATTATTGTCTTGAATTGTGATTTTGTTGCTCTTTCTGTCTGAATCAGGATTTGCAGGATTAAAGGATGAGTAGGATTAAATTATCTACCTATAAGAAATCAAGAAAATCCTCAAATCCTGTATCATCGGCTTGCCGCTTGCCCTAGCAAGAATCCTGATTCTGATAATCTAATTTTGTCTATTCTTTCTGTCTGAATCAGGATTCTCAGGATTAAAAGATTAATAGGATAAATTATCTACATATAAGAAATCATGTAAATCCTCAAATCATGTAAATCCTTATTCTGATAAAAACTCTACAATTCAATCACCGGGACTTTTGACCAGTCTATTAATTTATCTGCTTCGTTGATATCTACAAATTCAAAATCCCTTACCCACTTCTCAAATTTCTTTTCCGCTCCTTTTAGACCGACATAAGATTTAAACTTACGCAAAGGAGAAAGCTCACTAATCATTGGTTGAGATGAATCAAAATCTCTTGGGTGGAGATAAGACATAACGTAATCGGAGTTCTTAGTCCAATGTTTAATCATAAAATAAGGAAACAAACGGAAATAACCACCACCAGAAAAGATTATATGCTTGGAAAGAAAAGTAGAGTAGTTAATAGGCAATTCCTTTAATGAAATACCATTATACTTAATAATAGAAGGAACAGGAGACTTATAAGATGGAAAACCACCATGCGAGCGTGGAGAAGGGAAAACAGAAGAATCAAACTCAATACCGTTTTCAGCCAAAACCTCAAAAGCCCATTTCTCATTTTCAGTAATAGAAAAGCCAGGAGCACGAAAACACCTTACCTTCTTTCCACTTATATCTTCCAAAAGCTTAATAGAAGAAGAAACATCCTCCCTAAAAACTTTCTCACCCTGCTCATAAACTAATTGATGCATATCAGTATGAGAACCAATCTCATATTTCTCAGCAATCCTCTTTAACAAATCCGGATATTCCTTAGCTATCCACCCCACCACAAAAAACGTAGCCCTTAAATCATTTTCTTCCAATAAACGAAAAATGCGTTCTACATTTTCGTAGATACGCACTTCATAATTCTTATATTTCCCATTAGAATAAACATCATCAAAAAACTGAAACCACTCTTCAAGGTCGATTGTTAGGATGTTCATAATACATTATAAGGTATAAGGTGAAAAGTAAAAATATCAAGACTTAGATACCTTATTTTTGGATTTCTGTATTTGGAATAATAAAATCATCCTTTATTGCTTCCATTAGGTTTATTGGAGGAAGAACTATATTAGCAATTTGAGTATTCTCAGACTTTGCGAATATTACACCCCTAGCAGTCCCAACAGATATAGTTGCCATATGTCTAAGGAAATCCTTATTGATAGAAAAATCACGTTTGGAATTATAAAAGTCATTAAATGCTTCTTTTTCAATTTCAAAAAAAGTAGAAATCTTCAGTAAAAGAATAATTTCTTCATTAAACAAATACTGATATTCACCATCACATTTAATAATATAATCTTTCATATCTACTCCAAAGGAAAAACTTGAAACGATTTCTAATGAAACATCACTACAAGCCTCAAACTGATTATCAAAACTAAAATCATCAATAGAAATTTTCGCTATTCTAAATGGTATTCCATTCATATTATGATGCTTTTATAATATTAATACTACTATAAGAATTAAAATCCTTAACAGATAGAGATTGAGATATTTCTACATTTTTATTATTTAGAAAATCACCCATATGAAATTGCTTCTCACTAAAATCATAGCATTGAACCTCTGATTTAATATTATAAGAACCATTATTAGCAGCAACTGTTTCAAAAGGCTCATAAAGAATATGAGGAACATAATTAATCTTTAGAGA
>JAQVXZ010000008.1 GCA_028708845.1 Bacteroidales bacterium | reverse complement strand
AAGGACTTCCCTACGACATCATCTGGAGGGAGAAATGGAGTTAAGAATACATTAGTAAATGATAATGGAGAGATGATACTTACAGGTATGTTTAATAACAGTATTCAATTTGGGAATATACAATTAATAGGAGGTAGTAATAGTAATGCTTATATTGTAAAGTATAGTAGCGATTCATCTTTTTTGGTTCCTTTCGAAGGAGGAGACACTCTAAACGACCAAAAACCAATATCAAGCTTTATTAATGAAATTTCTCTAACTAATAACCAATTAATAATCTATCCTAATCCAACAAGAGACGATATTTATATAATATCTACAAATGAAAGGATAAACTCCTACTCTATTTTAAATACAAATGGACAAAGAATAATGAATAAGGAAAATATAAAAGCAAATAAGGAAAAGATAAATCTCTCCAATCTCCCAAAAGGGGTTTATGTTATAAAAGTTATTACTGATAAGAATAGTTATACTCGTAAGGTAATTAGAAATTAAAAAATTAAACACAAATACAATATGAAAAAGCTAATAATACTAATTGTAATAATAATAGTTTCTTTTAATCTTTACTCCCAACAATGGGCAAAGAGTTATACTGGAGCTGAGGAAGATGCTACTTCTTTTTTCAATACTGTTTATAATACTGCTTGTGACTCTCAAGGCAATACTTATTTCGTTGGAACTTTTGGAGAAGGAGCAACTTTTGATGGAATACCTCTATTAGATGCTCAGCTCTATAATAATGCTCAATCTCTTGTTGTAGCAAAGCTGGACCCAAATGGAAACATGTTATGGAGAAAAGCTATAAAGAATTGGAGTAATTATGATGTTTGGCCTGCTAATAATCTTAGAATTGTTGGAGATACTTCAATTGTTTTCTTTGTTAAAAACATGAAAACTGCTGGATATACTAGTTCTTATTATTTATATTATTTAGATACATTAGTTATAGGTTCGCAACCTTTTCCTGAATATCCTTTTCATGGAGGCTATAGCGGAAGTATGCTAATAACATTAGATTTAGATGGAAATCTAATAAATAATCACTTCTTAGAAATAGCACTTCTTGATAGTAATAATCAAAAAGTTTATAGCAATTCTTTAATTGATATACAAGGAACTTTTGATATAGAAAAGGACGGATATATATATGTATATACACGAACATTGGCATTATATTCAAATACTATTATAGATAGTTTACAAATAATTGCTGATAAAGAAAGGGAATTTGCTCCATTTAGTACACCATTTGTTGAAAATCTAACTTTATTTAAGTTTTCTCCTGATTGTCAAGATTTGATTTGGCAAAGAAGTTTGACTATAGATACAGTATTTTATGGGGGGGATTCTGTAGTTTTTATGCCCTATGCAAGAGGAATAGATATTGACAGTTCTGGAAATGTTTATATAACAGGATATTTACAAGTACATAGAGATATATATAGTGAAGGTTTTGGAGATTCTACACGTTATACCGATGTTATAGTTAATCCAAATAATCCTAATCATAAAATAAGGATAGCACCCAAAGATTCTCATACAGGTTTTATAGTAAAGTATAATAGCAATGGAGATGTTATGTGGACAAATCAAATGTATGGAAAAGATTGTGAAGTAATGACCCAAGCCCCTTTTTGTGACATATCAAATGTTGTAGTTTCAGAAGAGAATAATGCAGTTTATTTTCTTGGTTATGGAGCATTTCTTGATTCAGTATATGGTGGAAATTTATATTTTGAAGACAGTATCCCCCTTAGAAAATATCATGACAGTACAACTAATGAATTGTTTTTTGCCAAATTGGATAAAGAAACGGGAAGATACATTTCACATGGAATAGCTCCTTCAGCTTATAGTACAGCCTCTGGATATAATTATTATATAACCAATCCATCATTTAGCGTGAAAAATAATCAGGTTTTTGCACAGACAGTATATGGGACACATATAAAAGGAAATGACACAAATTTCTACAGAGATTATGGAAATGGTTTAGCTTTTATAAGATGGAAGGATAATGGATATATAATAGATGTTAAGAATTTTCCAACAAATGCAACAGGGAATAGATTAGGAGCAAAGAATACAGTAGTAAATGATAATGGAGATATGATATTAACAGGAATGTTTAATAACAGTATTGATTTTGGGGATATACAATTAACATCAGGTAGTAACAGTACAGCATATATTGTAAAATTTAACGATCCATCTTTTATAGTACCATTTGAGGGAGGAGACACATTAAATGACCAAGAGCCACAATCATTAAACGATATTTCAATTCAAAAAGAAAATGAAATCCTAGTTTACCCCAACCCAACCAAAGACGAAGTATATATAAGAGCAAAAGGAGAGCAAATAAACTCCTATTCCCTTTGTAATATTAGTGGACAACTTCTTTTGAAGAGTGAAAAGATAAAAACTAAAAGTGAAAAATTGAATCTTTCTGCTTTTACTAAAGGAGTTTATATCTTGAAAGTTGTTACGGATAAGAATGTTTATTCGAGGAAGGTGATAAAAAGGTAAATTGAAATTGCAAATTAATAGAAAAGCCACTTGTTTTTATGCAAGTGGCTTTTATTTTGTCTAATTTTATTGTTCTCTTTTATCTGTCTTTTCTTTCGTTTCTTCCTTCAATCAAATTAATATGCCAATCGACATATTCTTGTAATTCAGTTAAGGGAATAAACTCTTCTTGTTCTGGATTCTCCGGTAGTTCGCAAATATCGAAATATCCTAATAGGGTTGCGCAATCGTATTCTCCTATCATTTCTTCAATTAAAGAATAAACAGCTATTAACTGGTCTTCGTCATCTTGGCGATATCCTTTTAGGGCAACTCTTAATCCGATTAAATCATAGTCATCGTCATCTTCGTTTTCCAAAGGCATAAACCATAAGTCTCTACTATTTAAAGTGTATCCTTCAAATTTTATCTTTACTTTCCCTCCCTTAGGTTGTTTGAAGGCTACGATGTCCCAAAAATCAAGAACTGGGGTGTTTTCGCATAGTTCTATAACATCTTCAAAATAATCTTGGTCTCCTTCTGCTGAAAAAACAATCTTTCTTCCCTCTGCTCCTAAGTCCCCAATCTCAAAACTAATCCCTTCAGAATAAGATTCAAGAACATCCCTAAACTCATCTAATAGTTTATCCGAATCTTCATCTGATAAGTTGTCGATATCCATCAAGAACTCACTCTTTGAAATAAACCAATTCCAAAACTCTTCAACATTAATCTTTTTCATAAAATAATATGTACCTCTTTTTCTAATTCAACATTAAATATATTTTTAACAGACTTTTCTATTTCGAAAGCCAAGTTAAGTATTTCTTCTCCTTTGGCATTTCCAAAATTCACCATAATAAGGGCTTGCTTTTCGTGCATCCCAACATTACCTATTCTCTTTCCCTTATATCCGCACTGTTCAATAAGCCATCCAGCTGCAAGCTTAACTCCGTCTTTTGCAGCATAGGAAGGAATTGAAGGATATTCCTTTTTAAGTAGTTCAAAATGACTTTCGCTAACAATAGGGTTCTTGAAAAAAGACCCACAATTACCTAAAACTCTTGGGTCAGGTAGCTTTGAGTTTCTAACCTTTGTAACTAAATTAACCATATCTAAAGGAGATGAAATAATAAGGTTCTCTTCAATAATCTTATCTCTAATTGCTGCATAAGAGTCATTAATTTTCATTTTCTTGGAAAGCCTTAGTCTAACTTTCCAAATAATCTCAAGCTCTTTCTGATTCTTAAAAATTGAATATCTATATCCAAAGTCTAAATCTTTATTCAAATATGTCTTCCATTCTTTTTTCAAAGGACTATATGTTAGACATTCCACGAAGCATTCCTTAAGTTCTGCTCCATAGGCTCCAATGTTTTGAACAGCAACAGCACCTACGTTTCCATGAACTGCAGCAAGGTTTTCAATTCCCCACCATCCTTTCTCAGCACAGAAGCTTACGACATCATTCCATACTTCTCCTGAAAAAGCATCTAAAATAACAGTCTCTTCATCTTCATGTACAAGATTAATTCCTTTATTTCTAATTAAAAGAATGGTTCCATCGAAATAATCATTAACAAAAACGGTATTACTTCCACCGCCTAAAATAAGATTTCTTTCAGAAAGACTAGTATCGTTTATCTCTATTAAATCAGACTCGTTGTCAATGGAAATAAGAGTCTTAGCCTTTGTTTCTAAGCCAAAAGTATTGAGTGGTTTTAAGTTAAAATCGGAATAAATCATTAGAGAGAATAAATAAATAATTGCACAAATATACAAATAAAGAAGAAAATACTACCTCTCTCTGAATAATAATTTTTATTTTTGTAGAATTAAACAATCAAAAAAGACCTACTATGAAACACAAATCTATCCTTTACCAAGACAAAGCAATAATAAACTACCAAGATGAAGGACAAGGAAATCAAACCTTAGTTCTCTTACACGGCTTTATGAATAACCTTGATGTTTGGGCAAGTTATGTGTTTAAATATATGAAAGAGATTAGGGTCATTGCCATTGATTTACTTGGTCATGGAGAAACTTCCGACCTTGGAGAAAGCCACACAATGGAGATGCAGGCCGATATGGTTAAATCAGTTCTTGATAATATTGGGGTCAAAGATTGTGTTATTGCAGGGCATTCAATGGGAGGATATGTTGCTTTAGCCTTTGCAGAAAGATATCCAGATACGGTAAAAGGTCTAACTTTAATTAATTCTCATGCTCTTAAAGATACCGAAGAGGCAAGAGAGAATAGAATCAAAACTTGTGAGATAATTAAAAACAATAGGGCTTCTTTTATTGTAAGCTTTATGCCGGATTTGTTTTTTGTTGGTAATCGTGAAAGATTATATCCAGAAATAAAAGATCTTCAAGATATGGCAATGGGTATGAAGGCTGAGAGTATAATCGCGGCACAAAAAGGGATGATGGAAAGGCCTTCAAGACTTGATGTCCTTGTTAATGCTAAGTTCCCAATATTATTTTTGGCAGGCAAGCAAGACCCACGAATAGTTATGGAAAAGGTATTTGCTCAGGCAATGATGCCTCAACACTCAGAACTAATGATGATAGAAAATGTAGCTCATATGATACACGTAGAGGCCAAATCAATAGTACAACACAGGCTTCTATCCTTTACTAAAATGTGCTATATTTAAAAAAAAACTAAATCAAAGAATGAACAAAACACTAAACATAACTCTTAAACCATTACTTTTAACTTTATTTTTTTCTGTCTTAATTCAATTTATAGCACAGGGTCAAACTAAAAACTACCCAAGAAGTCAATTTGAAAGTCCAATAAGAAGGCAGCTAAACCTATCTGGCAATTTTGCAGAGCTGAGAACTAACCATTTCCATTCAGGCATTGACCTTAGAATAGGAGGAGTGGAAGGGGAAAGTGTATATAGTCCATATCAGGGTTCTGTTTCTAGAATAAAAATTCAGGCTTGGGGAGGAGGAAAAAACCTTTATATAGAACATACTAATGGCTATACCACAGTCTATATGCACTTAAAAAACTATTCTCCTAAGATAGAAGAGTATATTAGAAAATACCAATATGAAAATCAGACATACGAATTTGATATTGAGGTTTCAAAAGATAAGCTAAGGATAGAAAAAGGAGAATTAATAGCTTATGCAGGAAGCTCTGGCTCAAGTGGAGGCCCTCATCTTCACTTTGAGATAAGAGATACCAAAAGCCAGAATATAATAAATCCACAGCATTTTGGTATAGAGGTAATCGACAGTATTCCTCCATTTATTGAATCTTTACTAATATCACCTGAAGGAGTGTTTTCTCGAGTCGAAGGGATGCCAAAAAAACAAATCTATGAAATAATAGGTGATAATCAATTAAGACCTAAGGATAAAAAAACAATTAAACCCAACGACACTGTGCAGGTAACAAATCAAATTAGTCTTGGTTTGCAGGCTTATGATAGGTCCTTAGGAAGCACATTGAAAAATGGTGTTTATTCTTATAGGCTCTTAGTTGATGATGAAATCTTTTGGGAGTTTCAAATTGATGAGTTCTCATTCGATAAGTCACGTTATATTAATGCTTGCATAGACTACGAGCTATTTAGAAACAAAAATCAAAAATATCTTATAACAAAGAAACTACCAAATAATCAATTCCCCAACTTCAAAGCTATTAACTCAACAGGAATAATAAAACTTGAGCCAAATACTGTTAAGAAAGTAGAATATATACTCCAAGACTATAAGAAAAACACTACCAATTTCACTTTTTATCTTCAGGCTTCTGTTTCAAATCCAAACACTAAAACAAACTATGAAAAGGCATCAACCGAGACCTTTTATTGGCATAAAGACAATACTATTGTTGATAATCAATTCAAGGTAACTGTTCCCAAAAATGCATTATACGAAATAGCTGATATTAACTACCAAAGAACAATTGACCTAATTACTCAATACCCAATACTTAAAATAGAGTCTTCTTCTGCACTTCACTCCAATATGATTATTGAAATCCCTATTCCCAACTCAATAAAGCCTGAGCATAAAACGAAGATAGTTGTAGTTGAACAAAAAAACAGGTCTAAGAACTCAATAGGTGGAGAAGTAAATCAAAATAGTATTATAGCTTCTGCACGCTTTTTCGGTACTTATTCAATTGCACTTGACACCATAAGCCCAACGGTTGTTCCCAGAAACTTCAAGTCGAACGTAAGGCTAAAACCAAAGCAAAACACACTCACCCTTCGAATTAAAGACGAATTAAGTGGAATAGCAAAATACAAAGGATATATCAATGATAAGTGGGTTTTGATGGAATATGATGGTAAAACAGCAACCCTAACTTACAATATAGACAATAAGGAACTTAACCAACCAACCAATAATCTTAGGATTGAACTACAAGATGAAGTTGGTAATGCAACAGTACAATCATTTACAATTATTAAGTAGGTAAACCCTTAGTCTCTCAGATTTTTTTTCTTATTCAAAAAATGAAACCAAGAAAGCGTTTGCTGAATCTTCGTTTTAATAAATTGAAACGAAGTTCTAGAAAATTGAAACGAAGTTCTAGAAAATTGAAACGAAGAAAGAATTTCGTGAAACGAAGAAAGAATTTTTGTAAGTTTTTCCCATCGCTTTTTGATTTTAACTTATTTATCTTATCTTTGTGGTTTATTTTCTAAATTATTATTACTTATCGTATGAAAATTAGTGAGATTGCTAAGATTTTAGATGCTCGAATTTTGGTTTCTAATTCGAATTTGGATTCTCGAATAAAATATGGGTTTGCATCAGACCTTATGAGTGATGTTCTTACCTTAGATGAGGAAGAAATTATACTTATTACAGGTCTATGTAATATTCAAACTATTAGAACAGCCGAAATGGCTAATATAAATTGTTTGCTATTTGTTAGAAATAAGCAGGCGAGTGAAGAAATGATTGAGCTAGCAGTGGAGAACGATATGATAATTCTTCAATGTGAATATTCGCTTTTCAAGACAGTAGGTCTTTTGTATGAGAGAGGTCTTCGACCTGTATATTAATTATATAGCTTATGCATAATGAATTTAAAGTTGTTGAGGGAGATTTTGCCAATGCAGGGAAAGCATCAAGTGAGATAAAAAAGACTTTAAAGCAGTTAAATATCGACAATCAGAAGATAAAGAAGATTGTTGTGGCTGTTTACGAAGCTGAAGTAAATGCTATTGCCCATGCTTATGGGGGGACTATTTATGTGGATATTGATCAAGAAAAGATTGTTGTTGTAGTTGATGACGTAGGTCCTGGAATTCCTGATATGGATAAAGCTATGACAAAGGGTTTTTCCACAGCCTCTGCTAAGGTTAGGGAAATGGGTTTCGGTGCTGGTATGGGTTTGCCTAATATTAAAAATAATGTTGATGAATTGGAAATAAAGACCGAGGTAGGCGTTGGAACGGAGGTTAAGATGGTTGTAAATTTCCAATAATAATAATTAAAAATTGTTTGTCATGAGTGAAAGCTTTTTTTATCATGCTCTAAAGATAGACCATAAGATTTGTTATGGTTGCACTCTTTGCATGAGAAATTGTCCAACAGAGGCTATTAGGGTTAGAAATGGTAAAGCTACAATCTACGGAAACAAATGTGTTGACTGTGGAGAATGTTATAAGGTTTGCCCAAGTGGTGCTGTTTATGTTGCTCAAGACGACTTCGATAATATTTATAATTTTAAGTACAGGGTAGTCCTTATGCCTTCTGTCTTTTTAGGACAGTTTTCTGAGGATATCAGAGCCTCTCAAGTATATTCTGTCATCAAAGATATTGGTTTCACTCACGTTATTGAAGTTGAAGCCGCTGTTGCGACTCATACTAAGTTAACAAATAAATATATTAGGGAGCACGAAGACAGAAAGCCTTTAATTTCTACTTTTTGTCCTGCTGTTGTCCGTCTTATTCAAGTTAAATTCCCTGCTTTGGTTGACAATTTAATTCCAATCAAGGCTCCCGTTGACTTTACTTCCATATATATTCGTAAAAAGCTAATTGATGAAGGTGCTGACCCTAACGAAATAGGTGTCTTCTACATAACTCCTTGTGCTGCTAAGATTGCTGCAACTAAGAGTCCTGTTGGGGAGGCTAAGTCTACGGTTGATGGGGTTTTGAATATGGATACTATGTATAATATGGTATACAAGCAAATCAAGCAACACAAAGAATATGATAAGACTGTATCTGCCAATGATGCACCTTCGGACTCTATTCTTTTCGCTCTAACAAATGGAGAGAAAAGACTGACCCATTGTAAGAAAAGCTTTGCCATTGATGAGATTCATAATGTTATGGATTTCTTGGAAAAGGTAGAGAATGACGACATAGAGGATTTAGACTTCTTGGAGCTTAGGGCATGCGATGAGAGTTGTGCAGGAGGAATATTAACTTGTGGGAATAGATTTTTGATAAATGATAGGATGACTCAAAGGGCAAGAAAATTGGCTGATAGGGAAAGGAATGGTGAAACTTCAAGAAGGAAAGAAATTCATTCCCAAGAGGAGTTTTTGTTTGCAAACTCTTCTGTTGCCAAAATTATGCCAAGGAGTATGATGGTTTTGGATGATGATATTAGTATAGCGTTTGAAAAGCTTACTAGAATAAAAGAAATTGAGGCTAAGCTTCCTCAAACCGATTGTAATGTTTGTGGAGCGCCTTCTTGTCACGCTTTGGCAGAAGATATTGCTTGTGATGAGGCTAAGATGAGTGACTGTGTTTTTATGCAAAGGAACTTGGAGATGAGAAATAGTTTGAAGGTGGAAGAAAGTGTTGAGATAATGAAAAAGATTTGGGGAGAGGAAAAGATAAAGGATTACGTTCTAAAAAAGTAGATTTTACTGCTTTGTTTCCTGGTTTGCAAATAATTTTCAATTAGATATAATTTTTCAGATACTTTTATGTTTTAAATACATAATGTTTTATTTTTTTAATAATGAAAGACAAATTACTGCATATTAATTTTTTAAAAGACAATAGTCTATTTAAGTACATATTTCTATTTGTTCTTATCTTTAGTTTTGCATCTGGACTGAAGTCGCAGAACTTGAGAATAGAGGGAGTGGGACAAGGAATAGGAGGAAAAACAATTAGACTTATTTCTATTTCGGATAATCTTTCAAAAATAGAGAAAGAGGAAGGTGTTTTTAAGGTGGGAGAAGAGGATTCTGTTTTTAGTTTTGCTCTAACCATTTCCAATACTTCATTGATGAAGATTAGGATTGAGTCTTTCGATTATAATTTTATTGCCAAAATGGGTTCATCCTATAAACTAAGAATCCTTCCTTTCAACTTCAACATTTCAGATAAGGTTAATACGCTTTTCTATAAGTTTCCTTTGCCAACAATCATTGAGAGTTCAACTGATAAGTCTCTTAACGAAAAAGTCTTTGTTATTGATAGCATGATTGAGGAATATATGATTAATAACGATAGAGATATTTTATTTTTTAGGGATAAGAAAAAGGTTGATTCGTTGATTGAAATGTTAAGCTTCGAGGTTGACTCCACAGATACCGACTACATTAAGGAATACCTGAGATATTCCATTGGAATGGTTGAATATTCTTCGAAAACAAAAAATGAACTCAAGCTTAAAACAGAACTTTTCTTCGATAAGCCAATCCTTTATGATAACTTAGCTTATATGGATTGTTTTGAAATGATATATGGAGACTATTTCACAAAAGGGAATAAGATATTTGACAAAAGAACATTAGAAAGATGGTTTGAAACAAATGATTATTTTTCGTTAATTGACTCTTTAGGTAGAGATAGTTTGCTTAAGAATGAAGTTTTTAGAGAACTGGTTTTTCTAAGAGGAATGAAAGAGGCTTTCTTTTCTCAGATATATAACAGATTACATATTGTTATGATGCTCGAGAACTTCGTATATCAAACAAAATTTCTAGAACATATTCATATTGCAAAAAACCTTTTAGAGATATTTTCTCAACAATCTACCTATGGTGTGAATGCAAGTGATTTTTCGTTAAAGGATATATACAATAACCATATAACTCTCGACAAATATAAAGAAAAACCTCTTATTATTTCCTTTGTGAAAGTTAGTGAACCAGCTTGTTTGAGGGAGTTGAATATGATGTATAGTCTTGTGGACACTCTTGGAGATCATTTCAATTTCTTAACAATTGCATGTGATAAGAGTTTGGATGCACTCTATAATTTCTTAGTAAATTCAAATGTTGGGGTGAAGTATAAATGGGACTTTGTGCATTTTGAAGGGAAATGGGATCTGCTCGAGAAATATAATATTATTGTGTTTCCAACATTTGTTATGTTAGACAGTAAGGGTGTTATTCTTCAAAACCCAATGCGAAAGCCATCTGAGGGGAGTCTATTGCCTTATATTCCTAGACCAAAACCGAAAGATATAGAATATGTTTTGCCTAAATAGTTTAAGACTTTGGGATTTTAGGGATAAAATAATTAAATTTGCAAATTAAACAATTAATATATATAAAAGATGTCTGACAGTATAGTAATTATTCCAACTTATAACGAGAAAGAGAATATAGAGAATATTATTAAAAAGGTATTTTCATTAGAGAAGGATTTTGATATTCTAATTATTGATGATGGATCTCCAGATGGAACTGCCGATATTGTGAAAAGGTTGATGAAAGATTTCCCTCAAAGACTTAATATGGAAGAAAGGAAAGGAAAGCTTGGGCTAGGAACAGCTTATATTCACGGATTTAAATGGGCTATTAATAAAAAATACGATTATATTTTTGAAATGGATGCTGACTTCTCTCATAATCCGGATGATTTAATTAATCTATATAATTCTTGTGTTAATGGTGCCGATCTTTCAATTGGTTCAAGGTATGTTGATGGAAAAATATCTGTTGTGAATTGGCCAATAGGAAGAGTTATTATGTCCTATTACGCATCTTCTTATGTTAGGCTTATAACAGGACTCAAAATAGGTGATGCAACAGCAGGCTTTGTTTGTTATAGGAGGCAATTGCTTGAGGCAATGAATTTAGAAAAGGTTAAGTTCGTTGGATACGCCTTCCAAATAGAAATGAAATACACAGCCTACAAACTTGGATTCAAATTAAATGAAGTGCCAATTATCTTTGCTGATAGAGTCCTTGGACAATCGAAAATGAGCATGAAGATATTCAAAGAAGCCTTCTTTGGAGTTTGGAGCTTAAGATTTAGAAATTGGAATAAATATAAGAAAACGAAATAATAAATATTCAAAATACAATTATTAAGGAAAAGCTATGAAATTAAGAATTAATGTACTTATAACCCTATTATTACTTGTTACAACCAACTTAGTTGTAGGTCAAAATAGAATGTTGAAATTGGAGGATGTCCAAAGTAGAAACTACTACCCAACTAATATATATGATGCTAAGTTTATTGATAATACTGATAATTTTACCTTCACTAAGGATGGTAAGTCATTATGGTTTGGCACTGCAAAGGAAGAGCCTAAAGAAATACTTAAAATTGAAGATATAAAAGAGAATACTCCTAAATCTTTCTTTGGAATAAAATATATTAATGAAAATGAGTTCTATTACACATCTACAAACAATGATTTATGTGTTTATAACTTAAAAACTAAACTTACAAGCGTCGCTGCAAATCTTGATAAGGAAGCATCGCATGTAGAAGTTTTTTATAAAAAACCAAGAATTGCATTCAAAAAAGATGACAACCTTTTTGTTCATATAAACTTTGAAAATAGACAAATTACAAAAGATGGGACTAAAGATATTGTTTATGGAGAAGCTGTACATAGAAATGAATTTGGAATAGACAAAGGATTGTTTTGGAGTAATGAGGGAGAGAAGCTAGCTTTTTATAGGATGGATCAATCAATGGTTACTTCATACCCACTTGTAAACACAGAAACAAGAATAGCAGAACATAATCCTGTAAAATATCCTATGGCAGGAATGAAGTCTCATGAGGTTTTGGTTGGTGTTTATGATGTAGCTTCTCAAGATGTTGTTTACCTAAAAACAAGAAAAGACGAGAGTTTAGAAGAAAGAGAAATGTATTTAACTAATATAAGTTTTTCGCCTGATGCAAAAACCATATATATAGTAAAGCTTAATAGACTTCAAAATCATATGGTAGTTGAAAGCTATAATTCAACAAATGGAGAAAAGACTGGAGTGTTATTTGAAGAGAAATCAAACAAATATGTTGAGCCACAAGTTCCAATGCTATTTATACCAAACTCACCAAATCAATTCCTATGGTTAAGTCAAAGAGACGGATATAATCACATTTATCTATACGAGGCAAGTGGAAAATTAATCAAGCAGCTTACATCTGGAGATTGGATGGTCAAGTCAATCGAAGGCTTTACTCAAAAGGCAGATGAGGTTTTTGTTTATGCTACAAAAGACTCTCCAATCGAAAACAACTTCTACGGAATAAATATTAAAACAGGTAAGATAACAAGATATTCTCCTGACCATGGAACACATAATGTAGCTTTCAATGCAAAAGGAACAATGTTTATAGACACCTATTCCAACTATAATGAAGTTGCTGGAAGAACTCAAGTTATTGATAAGAAAGGTAAAATCATTAAAGTATTAAACAATAGTGAAGACCCTTTAAAAGATATTGATGCCCCAACAATAGAAATATCAACTCTTAAGTCTAAGGATGGAGTAGACTTATATTATAGAATGATTAAACCTAAAGACTTCGACCCAAATAAGAAATACCCAGTAATAGTATATGTTTATGGAGGCCCACATGCGCAACTTGTAACTGATAACTATTTAGGAGGAGCTAATAATTTCTTTATGTTCTTAGCTCAACAAGGCTATATTGTTTGGACTCTAGATAATAGAGGTTCTGCAAATAGAGGTTATGAATTTGAATCTTCTATTTGGCATAACTGTGGATCAATTGAAGTTTCAGACCAAATGGAAGGAGTAAACTATTTGAAAACTCTACCTTATATTGATGGAGAAAGGATAGGAGTTGATGGTTGGAGCTATGGAGGCTTTATGTCAATTTCTCTTAAACTTAGAAACCCAGGGGTGTTTAAGGTTGCAACAGCAGGTGGTCCTGTAGTTCATTGGCAATGGTATGAAGCTATGTATGGAGAAAGATATATGGGAACACCAGAAAACAATCCAGAAGGATACAAGAACTCAACCGTATTAAGTTATATTGACAACTTAGAAGGTAAATTACTTTTAATTGAAGGATATCAAGATGCAACAGTACTTCCTCAACACTCAATTGAATTTCTTCGTAAGAGCGTGAAAAAAGGAAAACAAGTTGATTTCTTCCTTTATCCAGACCACGAACATAATGTTAGAGGCAAGGATAGAATACACTTGTATGAAAAGATTTATCTCTATCATAAAGAAAATCTATAATAAATAGTAAAAAATTAGAGTTAAAGGATATAATAATAGAAAAAAGATATGTTCACAGGAATAATAGAAAAGATGGCAAAAGTTGTTGCTATTGAAAAAGAGAATACAAATTATCATTTTACATTGGAAGTTGATTTCGCAAATGAGCTTAAGGTAGATCAATCTATGGCTCATGACGGATGTTGTTTGACAGTGGTTAAGTTAGATGCTAAGAAAAACCAATATGTTGTAACAGCAATGAAAGAAACAATGGACAATACTAATCTTTGTACTTGGGAAATAGGAACAGAGGTTAATGTTGAACGTTCAATGAAAATGGATGGTAGATTTGATGGGCATATTGTTCAAGGACATGTTGATCAAGTTGCTAAATGCGTAAAGGTTGTTGATGAAAATGGCTCTTGGAGGTATTTCTTTGAATATGATTCAACAAAAAACAGCTTTACCGTTCCAAAAGGTTCAATAACCGTTAATGGAGTAAGTTTAACTGTTGTTGATTCTGAAAAAGGGATGTTCTCTGTTTCAATAATTCCTTTCACACAAGAGATGACAAATTTCCATAACTTAAAAAAAGGTTCAATTGTAAATATAGAATTTGATGTGTTTGGCAAATACGTTCAAAAACTATTAGAACAATATATGGAAGCTCAAAAATAAAAATGATAGATACAACAATAATAAGTCCAGACAAATGTGTAATGGTCGGCGTTTCAACACCCGATTCTCCATACGAAAAAACAAAAGAATACTTAGAAGAACTTGCCTTCTTAATTGAAACCTCAGGAGGGGTAGCTGTTAAAAGCTTTATCCAAAGACTTCAATATAGGGACCCAAGAACATTTGTTGGTAAAGGAAAACTAGATGAAATTAAAGAATACCTTAATGCTGAGGAAATAGAGTTTGTTGTTTTTGACGACGAGTTATCACCCTCGCAAATGAGAAATATTGAAACAGAATTAGACCGTAAGGTTATGGACAGAACAGGTCTAATTTTAAATATCTTTGCTCAAAGAGCTAGAACATCACATGCAAGAACACAGGTTGAATTAGCTCAATACCAATATCTACTTCCTCGTCTAACAAAAATGTGGACTCACCTTGACCGCCAAAGAGGAGGTGCATCTATGAACATGAGGGGTCCAGGGGAAACACAAATTGAAACAGATAGAAGAATAGTATTAGATAAGATTTCTAATTTAAAAGAAAAGCTAAAAGATATTGATAAGCAAAAGATTGTTCAAAGAAAGAATAGGGAAAGTCTTATTAGAGTTGCCTTAGTTGGATATACCAATGTTGGCAAGTCAACCATTATGAACTTACTTGCAAAAAGCGAAGTCTTCGCAGAAAACAAGCTTTTCGCAACCCTAGATACTACAGTTAGAAAGGTAGTAATTGAAAACCTTCCATTTCTTCTTACAGATACCGTTGGTTTTATTAGGAAGCTACCACATGGTTTAATAGAAAGTTTCAAATCAACCTTAGATGAGGTTCGTGAGGCTGATGTCTTAATTCATGTTGTGGATGTTTCTCATCCTGGTTTTGAAGAACAAATTGACGTAGTAAATCAAACCCTAACCGAAATCAAGGTTAATGATAAGCCAACCATTATGGTATTTAATAAGATAGATGCTTATACCTATATTAAAAAAGACGAAGACGATTTAACCCCTGTTTTAAGAGAAAATTGGAGCTTAGAAGATTTAAAAGCTTCTTGGATGGGAAGAGGAGATATTCCTTCATTCTTTATTTCTGCTAGAGAAAAAACTAATATTGAAGAGTTTAAAAAGGAGATGTATGATAATATAAAAAGACTACATGCAATCCGTTATCCTTATAATAGTTTTCTTTACTAATTTATTATTCAATTATATTTATGTTACAAACAGACACAATCACACAGACAGGTGAGAAATTGGAAAAGGTTGCAGCAAATGCAGTAGAATCAACAGCTCAAACAGTTCAACAAAGCTGGGACATGCTTGGTCAGGTTCAACAAAAAGGACTTAACCTTCTTTTAGATTTTGGTCCTAAAATCATTGTTGCAATAATACTTCTTTGGCTGGGATTTAAGTTAACTAATTTCCTTTCCAGAAGGATTAATAAAATAATGGTTAGAAGAAATGTTGAACCATCACTTGTTCCTTTTGTTACTCAACTAACATCAATAGTCCTCAAAATACTTATCATTATAACAGTTATTAGTATTGTTGGAATAGAAATGACTTCCTTTATTGCACTTTTAGGAGCAATGGGATTGGCTATTGGTATGGCTTTTTCAGGAACTCTTTCAAATGTTGCCGGAGGAGTAGTTCTTTTAGTTCTTAAGACATTTAAGGTAGGTGATTATATTTCAGCTCAAGGCATTGAAGGAACTGTAAAGTCAATTTATATTTTCACAACCGTTCTTATAACACCTGATAATAAAACAATATCTATTCCTAACGGGCCTCTTTCCACAGGAACAATAACTAACTATTCTCTTATGGAAACAAGGAGATTAGATATTAATATTAAGCTTGTTCACGGAACAGAAACAACTAAGATTGCTCAAGATATTATAGAGATAATGAAAGAAGACCCAAGGGTTTTAAAAGATCCTCAACCTAATGTTCTAACCAATATCACCGAATCCTCCGTTACTTTGGATGCAAGGTTTTGGACTTTAAATAGAGATTACTGGCCTGTAAATGCAGCAATGAACGAGAAGATTTACCAATACCTATATCAAAACAGCATTAGTGTTCCTTATAATAAACTTAGTGTTCCTCACGATTCCTAATAATTAACTAATGGCTCATCCCCTAAAACTTTTCTCTTTCAATAGAGTAATTGTCCCTATCATTATAGGGTTGGTGGTTGCTGTTTTTCTAATTGCAAAGGATTTCTCTGAACCTATTATTTCGGAAGTAGAAGCTGGGCAAGGAGAGTATTATTGGATAGATGCAAATAATGATAATGCAAAAGATATATCCGAACTTCATTTGGCAGATGAAGATAATAAAGGAAACATATCGGTCGACCACCAAAAAGACATTCTAAAACTAATTATTAAGAACTGGACTTGGGCTTCAACCATCTTCCTTCTTATTGCAATGTTCTTTGCAGTGATGAGAGATTTTATGTATATGCTTAGGCTAAGGCATTTGTCCGACAAGCAGCTTTCTTGGAAGCAATCATTTCAAATTATTATGATTTGGGAATTTGGCTCTGCAATAACTCCTTCAATTGTTGGAGGCTCTGCCGTTGCTTTCTTCATTGTTTCACTTGAAGGAATTGGGGTTGCTCGTTCAACATCAATAGTTTTAATAACAGCACTTTTGGATGAACTTTTCTACATCATTATAGCACCAATTGCAATTCTCTTAGTAGGTGTAAATGCTGCCTTTGTACACGATTTTGATTTCAGATTGTTTGGGATAGATTTTGGAGTTATAACAGTATTCTTTATTGGATATGGTTTTATGTGCCTTCTTACACTAATAATACTATTAGCAATTTTTATATATCCAAACTCATTTAAAAAGTTTCTTTATTACCTATCAAATAAAAAAATGTTTAGGAAGAAGAAATCAGACCTTCAAAAGATAGGTGATGACGTGATAACTTCTTCAATTGAGTTTAGGGGAAAGAGCTTTTGGTTTTGGATTAAAGCATATCTAATAACCATTTCCTCATGGATATCACGATTCTTAGTAGTTAACTTTATAATCTTGGCATTCTCTTCCCATGGTGACCAATTGTTGATTTTTGCACGACAGCTTGTGATGTGGATTATTCTTTGCATTAGCCCAACACCTGGAAGTAGCGGTATTGCTGAGTTTGCTTTCCCTATTTTCTTCAATGATTTCATACCTCTTGGACTAGGCTCAACCCTTTCTGTTCTTTGGAGGCTCTATACCTATTATCCTTATATAATCTTAGGCTTAATTGTACTCCCAATTTGGACAAAAAGAGTTTTAAGAAGGCAGAGGATGAAGAAGATAAGAGAAAATCAGGAGATAGAAAAACAAAACAAAGAATCAGGAAATTAAAACGCTGAAACAATTTACTGAATCGCTGAACTAATTTCTTGAATCAAAGAAAGGATTTCCTGAATCAAAGAAAGAAAAAATTAAAACTAAGACTTATTTTTTAGATTAACTCATCGGCAAGCTTTTCAAATACAATCCCATCAAAATTACCTGAACTCATCATAAGGAGATTTGTATTCTCCCATTTATGGCTTTTGATTTCTGCAACAACATCCTGTGATGAAGTGAAAACTTTAATGTCCCTTCTTCCAAAAGCTTCAAATACTTGGTCTTTTGTTATTTCAGCCAATCCCTTATGAGCAATTGTATGTGGGTTAAAATAAACTATTGCATCATCTGCCATATCCATAGATCCCTTATATTGCAAAAGAAACTCAGCATTTAGACTGCTAAAAGTGTGAAGCTCCATTGTTGCAATTAATCTTCTTTTTGGGAACTGTTCTTTTAGGGCTGAAATGGTTGCTTTAAGTTTTGAAGGAGAGTGAGCAAAGTCTTTGTAAATTTCAACACTATCGTTTTTCTTTACAAGCTCCAATCGCTTAGAGGCTCCTGTAAAGCTCCCAATCTCTCTAAGGAAGTCTTCGTTTTTCACGCCTATTCTTTCACAAACAAGCATTGCTCCATATAGATTCATTAAATTATGCTTACCAAAAACTTCAATAGGATATTCTTTTTCATTCCAAATAACAAAGGTTTTGCCGTTTTCAATTTTGTGAGCAATTATACTGTATGGTAGTTTCTCAATATCCTTTCTTGAGTTTTTAGCAATCTCTTTCACAATCTCATCTTCCTTACAATATATTAATGAACCGTTTTCTCTTATCTTTTGGCAGAAAATTCTGAACTGCTCAACATATATATCAAAAGTAGGGAAGACATTAATATGATCCCATGCAATACCACTTATTAATGCGATGTTTGGTTGGTAGAGATGAAACTTTGGTCTAAGGTCAATAGGAGAGGTCAAGTATTCATCACCCTCAATAACCATATACTTTGACTCTTCCGTTATTTTAACCATAACCTCGAAACCCTCGAGTTGTGCTCCCACCATATAATCAGTTTCAATGTTCAATTTGTTAAGGACATGGAGAATCATTGCTGTTATAGATGTTTTTCCGTGGCTTCCACCAATAACTATCCTTGTTTTTTCTTTTGACATCTCATATAAAAACTCAGGATAGGAATATATCTTTATGCCTAGTTCTTGTGCCTTTGCAAGTTCTGGATTATCTTTCTTTGCATGCATACCAAGAATAACCGCATCCAAACCCTTTGATACATTATTAATATCCCATCCGATTTTCTTAGGCAATATTCCATAGCTTTCTAATCTTGATTTGGCTGGATCAAATATTTCGTCATCAGAACCAGTAACCTTATGTCCTTTCTTACATAGTGCAATTGCTAAATTATGCATCGCACTACCACCAATTGCAATAAAATGAATTCTCATATATCTTCTATTATTTACTTACAAAATTAATAATTATTTGATACTCTACACGAAAAAAGAGATTAAAAGTTTGTTTTTATAGAATTCTGTAGTATATTTGCAACTTAGAACACAAATAAGAATAAATAGTTTAAACAAAAACAAAATTAATCATGAAAAAAACATTTCTACTTTTTGCAGCCCTATTAGTAGGTGCTACAAGTGCAAATGCACAAAGGTTTATTTCAACTGATGCTATTGCTACAAAAGACAAAAATGTAGTAAAAGAAACATTAGTTAAACCATCTAAACAACAAGTTACTAATGCTGCTAAGAGTTTCGTTTACGGAAATCCAGTAGTTTCTGTTAGCTTTGATGATCCTTCTCAATACGCTATGGAAAACCTTCTAGGACATACTGCAGGAACAGGTGCAGGTATGTTCCACCGTTTTGATACATCTGCAGCGTCTTCAGCACAACTTGCATCAACATTTCCTAGATTTTATTCATTCTTTAGAATTGCAGACAACGGATTTTATCATGTTGCAAGATATATGGGTTATGAAAACTTTGAAATTGGAAATCTTATAGGTGATGGTTTTGCTTTAGTTTCTCCTTATGATATTTTCTATGCAGAAGGAACAAACACAAAGGCATTTAACACTGTAGTTAGAATTACAGAACCTATTGAAACAACAGGATTCAATACAGTTGACGTTGTCTTCAACCAATATACACAGCGTTTCAATGAAGATCGTTATTTTATTGATTATAGTACTGATGCGAATTTTGCAACTTACGATTCACTTGAATTTAACGTAAAAGGACTTGAATTAACATCTAACGAAATGACTCGTGGACAAAAAATAGTAACTCTTCCAGTTGCTAGTACAGTAGATCAAACTGCTCTTTATATTCGTTTACGTTACAAATGTAATCTTCTAAGTTATACCGATCAACCTTCAGGATACCGTTGGATGTTTGACGAAGTTAGAGTTTATGATGGACCAGAATATAGAATTAACGTTATCTCTACAAATCACAATGACGCTGCTTATGGTGTAGTTCCTGCTGGAATGGCAATGGACACTATGCAATTTCTAGCTGTTGTTGAAAACACTGGTGGTAATTCATTATTTAGTGCTGTTGCAGAAGAAAGATATCATAATGCAACAGATTATGTTTTCCCTAATGATTTTGGAAGTTTCCTTGACCATGTTAACGTATCTGCAACTCCACAAACTTTAACTACAGTTGTTAGAATTGATACAACATTTGACTCCAATACAGGTGCAATCACTGCAATTGATAATAGAAGACATGTTGAAATTGAAGCAAGAACTGCAAGACCTTATAACCAAAATCCTGGCTTATATGGAATTTCTTCAGGAGTAAAATATCTTGAAACAGCTACTGGAACAGATTACAATACTCTTCCAATGGCAGACTCATTATATTATAGAGTTTCTGAAATGCCAGGTTTGGCTGAGTTAGGAACTGCTCGTTGGGCTTCTGACGTTGACGTTCTAATTGAAGGAAGAGCTTGGGCATACGGTATTGAAGGAGGTTATATATCTTCTGAAGCTCCAGGCTCTGCTGTTGCTGGTTATGAAGTTTGTAACCGTTTCATGACACCATCTGACCTTCCTCTAAATACATATTTTGCTAAAGGTGTTGAAGTTGTTCCTGCTGCAGACTCATGTGATGCCGGACTTTCAATTCAAGTTTCTTTAAAATATATGGACTTTAATCCAGAAACTGTTGACGGATTTGTTCTTCCATACCTAATGAATAATGAACCAGTTCTTTCTAATGTTGTTGAAGTTGAAGCTGCAAATTTAAATAATGGAATTTTCACAAACCCAGACAGAACAGAATACACAACAGTATATAACTCTATTTATGTACCATTTACTCAATCGAATGTTGTTCTTGAACCAGACAACTGGTATTTCGCTTGTTATAAATTATTAGATGACGGTAGATTCTTAGTTGCAAGAGACGATAAAGATTATATGCCAACATTTAGACAAGCAGACCAATGGACTCAAACAGTTATGACTCCTGGTGAAGAATCAGAAGGTTATGCTTGGGGATATGTTTTCGGAGATTGGTTATCAAAAAACAGCCAACCAATGATTCGTTTAATGGTTTCTAAAAACCCTGTTCAACCAGCATCTATCAATTCAATAAACAATGTTGCAGCTTTCAATTTAAATGCTTATCCTAACCCAGCACAAAATGAAACTACAATAGAATATACTCTAAACACTAATTCAAATGTTGTTATCACAGTATCTGATATTATGGGAAGAGAAATTGTAAGATTTAATGAAGGAGTAAAAGCTGCTAACACAATTAGTAGAGTTGCTTTAAACACTGCTAACATGAACAATGGCACTTACTTCTATACAATTAATGCTAATGGAATTAAAGAAACTAAAAAACTTGTTATCAACAAATAACATTTAATGTTTCCATTTCAATTAAGAGCCTGCAGCAATGTAGGCTCTTTTTTTTTATTAGTTTCTGTAAGAAAATGATTTTGAACTTGTCTTAATAATAACTAAATAGGCAAGATTATTATAGATTTCACGTTTATTATTATTAATTTTGTCCTCTTGTTAAATCATTATTATTATAATTAAACCAATGAAAAGAAACATAATAAAACAATTAGCAGTGATGATGCTTCTCTTAGCCATTAGCATCAATCTCTTAGCAATACCAGCAAATCCAGTCCCAATAACCATTAAGCAACCTAATGGAAAGTTACTAACATTAACCCCTAAGGGAGATGAAAAGGTCAACTGGGCGTCAACCACTGACAGATATACACTAGTGAGAAATAATGAAAGCGTTTTTGTTTACGGACAATTAAACGAAGAAGGAGATTTAATACCTTCAAGATATATTGCATCTAACCCAGATCAAAGATCAAAACAGGAGAGTGAATTCTTGTCAACCCTACCTTATGACCTTCGTTATAGTAATAAACAAATAAAAGAAAAAATTGATTTATTTGATAAAGGAGACATTCAGCATAAATCAGTGACAAGCGGAACAGCTAAATTATTATTAGTTCTAGTTGATTTTTCTGATAAACCATTTACATTTACTCAGTCAGATTTTTACAATCTATGTAATCAAGTTGGATATAGTGCAAATGGTGCAACAGGAAGTGTGAAAGATTATTATCGTGACAACTCAAATGGAGCTCTTAATATGGAGATAGACGTTGTTGGACCAATAACCCTTCCTAATACATCAGCCTATTACGCAAATAATAGAATGCAAGCTTTTGTTTCAGGAGCCTTAAATGCAATTGATGGTAGTGTTGATTTCTCTCAATACTTAAACGGAGAAACAAAGGTATCTAACGTACACTTTGTTTTTGCAGGAAGATCGCAGGCTTCAACACAAGATCCAACCGAAATATGGCCTCATAAGTCAACTATATCAAATAATATTGTTAAAGACGGAGTTAGGTTCTCAAGTTATTCTTGTTCTTCTGAAAAGAAATCTTCAACTGAAATGGACGGTATTGGAGTTATGTGTCATGAAATGGGTCACTCGTTAGGCTTAATGGACCTTTACGACACAGACTATGCTGGAACAGGCGGAACATCTTACACCCCTGGTCCTTGGTGCCTTATGGATGCAGGAAGTTATAATAATAACAGCAATACTCCTCCTTTTTTAAATGCTTGGGAAAGAAAAATCTTAGGCTGGGGAAATCCAATAGTTCTTACAACAACATCTACAGGAATACTACCTGCAATGGCTGATTCACTAACATCTTATCAAATCCCTATTAATAATTACGAATACTTCCTATTAGAACATAGAAAGCAAAAAAGCTGGGATGCTTTTGTTCCAGGAAATGGTCTAATTATATATCATGCTGATTCACGTTTACTAGAAGGGACAAATGCTTTCTACTCTAACGACATAAATATTGATCCAACAAATAAAGGCTTTTATATTGAGGTATCAACTGGTAACCCTTCTCAAAGCTCAAGTTCTTATGCTCCATTTGTGGGAATGAGTGGCAAGGATTATTTTACAAACGAATCCATGCCTCAGTCAATCGATAAAAACGGCAACCCAACAAATAGACCAATAACTCATATTGAATATATTAATGATTCAACAATTAGTTTTAGTTTCCTTTCAGACCTTCCACAGGTAATAACTCAAGCTGTAGATCCTGCAACAATAAATAGTGTTTCTGCAACAGTTAATGGAGCAATGGTGTATATGGGAAATGGACAAATACTTGAAAAAGGTATGTATTGGCATACTGATCCAGATAGTGTTAATGTAGAATCAGGAAATAAGGTTATTTCTAATTCTCAAGATTCTTTAATTACCACTCATCTGACAAACCTACCTTCAAGCACATTGATTCATTTTAGAGCTTTTGTTTCAAATGCTGATGAAGTATATCTTGCAAACCAAGTCTTATACTTCACAACAACCGATGGCCTAGGTGTTATTATGACATCAAACCCAAATTCTATTGGCAATACTTCTGCAATATTAAATGGTTCAATTCTTGATGTTGGCGATGGAGTGATGATTTCAAAAGGTTTTGTTTACACAACAGATCCTTCAATCCTTCCAACACTTAACGATAGCGTTATAGTAATAACCGATACTTCAACAGGAGCTTACTCTTTCACATTAGAGGGATTAGAAGAACAAACAACTTATTATTATAGAGCTTATCTATTAACCTCTATTGGAGTAAAATATGGCTCAAAAAGAACATTTACAACAACATTCCCAGAAATATTAAGCAATGTTATTTCAGACAATCAATCATTTTGCGGTCAAGGAACTCCTCAAGAGCTTATTGGATTAACACCAACAGGAGGATATGGAGATTTTACTTATATTTGGGAGCAAAAGACTAGGAATAACGTTTGGGAGCCAGCAAGTCAAACTAATAACCAAATCAATTACCAACCAGAAACTCTAACAGATAGCACCTATTATCGTAGAATTGTATTTTCCAATAACATTAAAGATACTTCAAATGTTGTACTAATCAACGTTAAAAACTCATGGGGAGGAATTGTTAATTCTCCTTGGGATACAATCAATCAAGCGACAACAACAGGAGCTATACGTTTAACAAATCATGTTGGAACAATTAAGAATTGGGAAAGGAAGAAAGATGATGGTGATTGGACAACAATAAGCCATACAACAAGTCAACTTACTCAAATTATTGATACAAGTGGATTATATACTTACCGTGTGAAGGTTCAAAAAGATGAATGCCCTGAGGTATATTCATCAGAAAAACAAATCCTTGTTCAAGAAGTAGCAGGACTAAGTGATATTGACTTCAATATTGATATGAGAATTTATCCTAACCCAACAAAAGGAAATATAACAATAACATCATCATACACTAACCCTGTTCAACTTAGAATAGTTAATAGTTTAGGTCAAATTGTTAGAATGGAAACAACACCGATAAACAATAAGACATTAGATTTAAGTAATCTTGAGAGTGGTAACTATCTAATAACAATCTCTTCAGAAACAAAACAATCAACCAAGAGCATAATTATTAATAAATAAACATATAAAATGAATAAAGTAATTAATACAGAGAAAGCTCCAAAAGCTATAGGTCCTTATAGCCAAGCAATAAAAACAGCAAATGGATTTTTGTTTATTTCTGGGCAAATGCCAATGAACCCAGAAACAGGGAAAATGGCAGAAGGAATTACTGCTCAAACAGAGCAAGTTCTTGAAAACATTAAAGCTATCTTAAACGAAGCAGGTTATGATTTCAAAGATGTTGTTAAAAGCAATTGTCTACTTGACTCAATGGATGATTTTGCAGCAATGAATGAGGTTTATGCAAAATACTATACTGAAATTCTTCCAGCAAGAGCAGCATATGCTGTTGAAAAACTTCCTATGGGAGTATTAGTTGAAATAGAAACAATAGCATATAAAGCAGAATAGTAATCTATTTTTCCAAATAACATATAGAAGAAGTAATCAATATAATTTGGTTGCTTCTTCTTTTTCTTTCACTACACTAAAGTCAAAAAAGGGTTAATTAATAAGCTGTTTTAAAGAATTACTACGAAGATTTAGAAAATTAAAACGCTGTAATAATTTCTTGAATCTTCGTTTTAATTTACTGAATCTTCGTATTAATTTCTTGAATCGAAGATTCGTCAGAGGGTTGACAGCTAAGACTTAAAACAGGAATGATTGCAAGATTATTTATTTATTATTGCAATATTTATAACTAATTTGAGGTTTCTACGTATAAGCAATAGAAGTTTTATTTATGGAGCAAAAATACAAAGAAAGAATAGGCCTTTTCTTCGGGAGCTTTAACCCAATACATATAGGTCATCTTATAATTGCAAACTATATTGTTGAAAATACTAATATTGATAAGATATGGTTCGTTATATCTCCACATAACCCACTTAAAAACACAAAAGACTTATTAGAAGACAGCCTAAGATACAACCTGGTTAAGCTTGCAATAAAGAATAATAAAAACTTCAAAGCATCTGACATTGAGTTTAAAATGGAGAAACCCTCCTATACCATAAGAACTTTAAACCATTTGAAATCGGAATATAAGACAAAAGAATTTATTCTAATTATTGGAGAAGATAATCTAGATTGTTTTGAGAAATGGAAAGACTATAAAGAAATATTAAGTTCATATGAGATAATGGTTTATCCAAGAGCAAATATTAAGACAAACAAGTTTTCGGATAATAAAAACATAATTAGGATTAATTCGCCAGAAATTGGAATATCATCAACCCAGATAAGGGACAATATAAAATTAAATAAATCGAATCTTTATCTACTACCTGAGGAGGTTAGGAAGGAAATTAATAATAATAATTATTATTGTAACTCTTAAGACCAAGATTCGTATCATACATTACTTACAGAGAAATTAATAAAACACATATAAATGAGACAGTTAAAAATTACAAAGCAGCTTACAAATCGTGAAATTACTTCCCTAGACAAGTATCTACAAGAGATAGGTCGTTTAGAGATGATTTCGCCAGAGGAAGAGGTTTTGTTGGCACAAAAAATCAAACAAGGAGACCAATCAGCATTAGAAAAACTAACAAAAGCCAATCTCCGTTTTGTTGTTTCTGTTTCCAAACAATACCAAAACCAAGGAATGAGTCTTCCAGACCTTATTAACGAAGGTAACTTAGGACTTATTAAGGCAGCACAACGTTTCGATGAAACAAGAGGATTTAAGTTTATTTCCTATGCAGTTTGGTGGATTCGTCAATCTATTCTTCAAGCTCTTGCAGAACAAAGTAGAATTGTTCGTCTTCCTCTAAACAAAATTGGATCACTAAACAAAATCAACAAAGCTTATGCTAAACTAGAACAAGAATACGAAAGGACTCCAAACCCTGAGGAAGTAGCATTGGAATTAGACCTAACGGATCAAGAAGTTAGAGAAAGTCTTCGCCATAGTGGAAAGCACCTTTCAATGGATGCACCACTTGCAAGCGATGAAGACAATACCATGTATGACTTTATGAGAAGTGAGGAAACAACAACTCCAGAGGCAGAGCTTTTATATGAAAGTTTGAGAATAGAAATTAATAGAGCAATTTCAACACTAACGCCAAAAGAAGCAGATATATTAAAAATGTTCTTCGGCTTAGAAGGATATCCACCAATGACCTTAGACGAAATTGGCGAACAGTTTGACCTAACACGTGAAAGAGTGCGTCAGATTAAAGAAAAAGCAATCAGAAGACTACAAAAGCCATCACGTAAAGACATATTAAAATCTTATCTAGGATAAAACAACTTTATTAGGGTTAATAATAAGTTTTGATTAAGCCGTTCTCAAGTTTTGAGAGCGGCTTTTTCTGTTTAAAGGAGTAAATTACTGGAAACATTATATAGTTATCGGAAAATAATCGTAATTTTGTCTTTGTTAAAAAAATAAAATCAAATATACATGTCAAAAAAAGTACTTTGCCTAGGTAACGCCCTAGTAGATATAATCACACAATTAGATTCAGACAAAACACTTGAAAGCCTAGCACTTCCAAAAGCAAGCATGCAGTTAGTCGATCAAGACTTATTGAAATCAATACAAGAATCAACCTCCAACCTTCCCTCAACCCTTCAAACAGGAGGCTCAGCAGCAAACACTGCAAACGGGATAGCAAACCTAGGAATAGATTCAGGATATATTGGAATGGTAGGAGAGGATGAACTTGGAGAGTTTTATGCAAAAGATATGCTAGATAACTCCATTGAACCAAAGTTTTTTAAAAGCAAAACCACCCAAACAGGAAGAGCAATAGCACTTATATCACAAGATGGAGAAAGAACCTTTGCAACATACCTTGGAGCAGCAATAGAATTAAATGCAGACCTATTAACAAAAGAACTATTTAGAGGTTATAATTACTTTCACATTGAGGGCTATCTAATAGTAAATAACGCATTAATTAAAAGAGCAATAGAGCTTGCAAAACAAGAGGGTTTGAAAGTATCTATAGACTTTGCAAGTTATAATGTTGTTGAGGATAACCTTGAATTCTTAAAAGATATATTAAAGAATGTAGATATAATATTTGCAAATGAAGATGAAGCAAAAGCATTCACCTCACAAGAACCATTATCGGCACTTATAACAATTGCAGAATACTGCGATATAGCTATTGTTAAGATAGGTGAGAAAGGCTCCTTAATTAAGTCAAAAGAAAAGGAATTTATTATTTCATCATCAAAAAGAGCAAAAGTTGATACCACAGGAGCAGGCGATATGTATGCAGCAGGATTTCTTGCAGGACTATGCTTAGACAAAGACTTAGAATATTGTGGAAAGATGGGTAGCATAGTTGCTGGCAACGTAGTAGAAGTTTATGGAGCAAAGATGGATCAAGAACGCTGGACAAAAATTAAGGAAGAGATTAAAGCTATATCTTAATATAAATATAGAAGTCAGATTGGTTGTAATTGGTTGATTTTCCTAAACAAGTCGTTTACTATTTCAACTACAAAACGAAACTATTAACAGAATAGATAATATAATTAAGATCTAAAAAATCTAATCAAATAAATACAGAAAAGAGAGTGGTAAGCCACTCTCTTTTTTTTGCAAAGAAAGTAAGGATATCAAGTATGAAAAGTTTTTTACAGCATAATAATAATTTATAATAAGCACTTAATGCCACTACCTTGCCAACATACTATAACTATGTTGCCAACAAACGACCTCTATGTTGCCAACATACAACCTCTATGTTGCCAACATAGAATCGCTACATTGCCAATGAAGACTCTTGAAATCAAGAAACAATAATTTATTATAGGAATTTGATAAGTCCTAACTAAGGTTTACAAGTTTTTTCTTATGACTAAATGTGCTTTACACCTCTTTCCTATCGTCCTGATTTGACTTTACGCCTATAAATTAATAATTGCTTGGGTGTTTTGGAGGTTTATTTAAACGGGTTCTTGGTTTGAGATTACATTGAATCTATTTTGAAGACTGTTCTACGGTTTTTGCTACGGGATTCTTCGGTATTGTTGTCGGAAACGGGCTTTTTGGATCCAAAGCCTTGGTATTTTATGCGGTCTTCTCTTATTCGGCTTTTTATTATGTAGTCGGCAACGGCTTTGGCTCTTTGTTCGGATAGGATTTGGTTGTCTTCTTCTTTTCCTATGTTGTCGGTATGCCCCTCTATTGTGCAACGGATTTTAGGATACTCATTAAGGTATTCGATAAAGGCATCAATTACTTGTTGGGATTCAAGGGTTATTTCGTAGGAATTGCTTGCAAAAAGGATGTCTTTAATGACATAACTTTCTCCAACTTTAAGTTCCTTTATCTCCATCTGAATTGGCTTGGCTTCTTTGGTGATTTCTTTTGTTATTAGCTTAGATTCAAAGGCAAATCCTTCTTTCTTGGCTTTTAGCATATAGGGTTCGTCCTGCAAAACTACCACTGCAAAGTCTCCGGTTATTGGGTCGATGTCGTAGATTGTCTGTGTCTTGTCTGAAATCCTTGTTAGCTCTAGCTCTGCTCCAATTCCATCATCTGAGTGGTCTGAGATATTTCCTTTTAAGAGCTTTGTATTAAGTGGTCTATACCTATGGTCTAGTTCAAACTCATATATATTCCAATTAGGCTCGCCCTCAATATTATTTGATGCAAAATATGCTGTTTTATTATCTAATGTTACATATACTCCAACTTCATCTGCCTCTGTATTTATTGGGTAGCCAAGGTTGATTGGCTTTTTCATTGTTTTGTCATCTAACCTTATATAAAACAAATCATATCCTCCCATTCCTCTCCAACCTGTTGAGCTAAAGTAAAAGCTTACTCCGTCTGGGTGTACAAAGGGTGCTTTTTCATCTAATGGGGTATTGATTCTTGGCCCTGCATTTACTGCTCTTGACCACGAACCATCTTTTTGTTTCCTCGAATACCAAATGTCTAATCCTCCATAGCCACCACCTCTATTTGAAACAAAGTACAGGGTTTTCCCATCAGGTGATATGCAAGGTTGGGATTCCCACGTTCCTAAGGTGTTTATATTGTTTCCTAAGTTCTTAATATCACTCCAATACTCACCAAGCCATTTCGAATGATAGATATCGCAATTCAAATAGTCGTCTTTGGGCATGCAGACGGTATAGTAGAGGTCTCTATTGTCTGCTGTCAAGGTTGCACCTCCCTCGTTATAGCTCTCGTTAAAGGGCTCTGGAAGAGGGAATCCTTTGTCATAGAGTCCGTTTTCTTGTAGGCTTGCCATGCTAAACAACTCTTTCATCTCAACATTAGCTTTATCGTAGAAGGTGGATTCGTTATTTTTCTTAACATACTGTCTTCTGGTAAAGAATACTTTTTCCCTGTCTAATGATATGAAAGGGAGGTATTCATCTTCATTGGTGGCGATATTATTTATCTTTCTAGGACGAAAATCTACTGGGTTTGATTTGGTTTGGGTAATAAATTCAGACCACTCAATATAGTTTTCTGCCTCCATTATTAGGCTATCATAAACTGTATTGCTGTTTTCACTAGCCATTTGTTTGAAAGTCTTGAAGTGTTTTAGGGATGAATCGAATCTTTCGTACGTATATTCAATTAGTCCAAGATAATAGAAAAGGATTGGGTGGGAATACTCTGGACAAATCTCAAGAACTCTTGGAAAGAACTTCTCAATAGTTGAGGGATTTGATTTGTTTGCTCCAATAAGTCCTATTATGAAGTAGGGGGAAGCAAATTCTGGTTCGGAGATAATTAAGTCACGTAAGATATTTGAGGCAGAGCTAAAGTCTCCTTTGAGATATAACTTATATGCTTTATCAAATTTCTTTAGGGATTTCTTATTAACTGTTTCGCTACATGGGTCATAATCCAAAAGAGTTTTCTCTTGTCCAAAAACTCCTTGAGAAATAATAACTACTAGTATTAATATAGCAAAACGTTTAATCATTAAATATCTGCTTCTATTTTCTCTTTTAATTTATCAACCAGTGCATCAATAAATGCCTTCAATGGTTTTTTTACCATAGTAGCCATCATTGGGTTCATATCTAAATTGAAAACAGCTATAACCTTTGTTTTATTATCCGATATGTTAGAGAAATCCCAATTAAATGTAAACTTTATTGGCATTTTTACTTCCTCATCATTAGTTATTATAATGGAAGTATAGGGGGTTGTTTCTGAAATCTTCATTCCAAAATCGGTTAATCCTTTTATGGTGAATGAACATCTATCTTGTGTTGCTTTCCAATTCTCAACCTTATCTGGCAAGAGAAGAGAAAAATGAGTGAAGTCTTTTAGGAAATCAAATATCTTTTCTGCCTTGGAGTCAATCTCAACAGCTTTACTTTCTACTTTTGTCATATGGTTTATATAAAAAAAGGCGTTATTGTGAGAAACGCCTTAATGTTTATTTGAATTTATATTTTATTGATTCAATCTTTCTTCAGACCATCTCTCAGGATTCATTCTCCACTTACTTAACGAAGCTATTTCATCTTCTTTAATATAAGTTTCCTCTTTTGCAGTTTCAATTAATGTGTCGTAATCTGTGATTGTGTAAAGAGGAACTTCTTTTTTCTGAAATGCTATTTCAGATACTTCTAATCCGTATGTGAAAATTGCAACCATTCCCTTAACAATACATCCAGCATCTCTTAGTGTATCAACAGCCAAAAGACTACTCTTACCAGTTGAAATCAAGTCTTCAATAACCAAAACAGATTGTCCTTCCTTAACAACACCTTCAATAGTGTTTGTAAGTCCGTGTTTCTTTTCTTCAGGACGAACATAAATGAAAGGTTTCCCAAGATCTTGAGCCACCAAAACTCCTAATGCTATGCCGCCAGTTGCAACGCCAGCAATAACATCTACTTCCGCAAAATGTTCATTAATGATTGAAACAAATTGCTGACGAAGAAATGTCCTTATTTCTGGATAAGAAAGAGTTATGCGGTTGTCACAATAAATTGGTGACTTTCTTCCTGATGCCCAAGTAAAAGGATTTTCATTATTCAATTTAATTGCTTTAATTTGCAAAAGAAATCGAGCGGCTTGAATGGCTGTATCATTATTAATTTTCATGATGCAAAAATATAAAATATTCACCAAATATCATAGTCTTTGTATAACAAATCAACCATTAGAAAGCTTAAATGCTGATGGTAAGGATGTTGTTAAATGCAATAAGAGTAACTTTTTTGAGCTCTCATTCTACGAATACTTAAAAGAAATACCCAATAAGAAAGATATTATTCTTCATGTAAGTGAATTAGACCTTTCGAGAGTCTTTATTGAATGTATAAAAAGATATGTCTTTGTTCAGGCTGCAGGAGGTCTGGTTAGAAACGTTCAGAATGAGTTATTATTCATATATCGCAATAGGAGATGGGACTTGCCAAAGGGTCATAAAGAACATAATGAGGATATTGAACAAACAGCAACAAGGGAAGTAGAGGAAGAATGTGGTTTAAAAGACTTAGTTTTGAAAGAGAAGTTGGGCATAACATATCATACCTATTATTTGAATGGTAGGCATGAAATTAAGGAGACTCACTGGTATGAAATGACAACAGAAAGTCTTAAACTCACTCCTCAAAGAGAAGAGGGTATTGAAAAAGCTGTTTGGATAGGAGAAGATAAAATAGATGAAGTGATTGAAAACTGCTATCTAAGCCTTCAAGATTTACTTAAAAGCATTAAGCTGTTTTAAATCTTTGATTCAATAAATTAATACTGCTTTTAATTTCGTTTAGTCTTTATGCCTTTGAAATAAGACAAACTGAGTGAGAGGCAACTCCTTCTTCTCTGCCAACAAATCCTAGTTTTTCTGTTGTGGTTGCCTTAATAGTAATATCATCTACGTCTATTTCCAAAACCTTAGATAGTGTCTCTTGCATAAGAGGGATATACTTCCCTATTTTAGGACTTTGTAGACAGATTACTGTGTCTATGTTTTCAATCCTATAGCCTTTTTCTTTGATTTTTGAAAGAGTGTCTTTAAGTAGAACCTTGCTATCTATTCCTTTAAACTCTTTTTTGGTGTCAGGATATTGAAAACCTATATCTCTAAGGTTGGAGGCTCCAAGTAGTGAATCTATTATGGCGTGAATTAATACATCACCATCAGAATGTCCTAGGGTTCCAACATGTGATTCTATCTCTATGCCTCCTATGCAAAAAGGAAGTCCCTCTTCTAGTTTGTGAACATCGTATCCTATGCCTACTCTTAGTTTCATAATTCTCTAGTTGAAATCAAATGAAAGAGAAATTCGAAGGGTGTTTTTAAGGGGGTGGTTATTTGTTACTGTTGGCACAAGATAAGCTATATCTAATTGCATAACATTATATTTAAATCCTCCTCCAAAAGTAATATATTGACGTCCACCTTTCTTTTGGTTTTCATAGAAATAACCTCCTCTAAGAACAAAGAACTTATTGTAAATCCATTCTGCACCTACTGAGATATTTATTTCTTGCATCTCTTCCTTAAATCCGTTTGGGGCATCATAAAAAGATTGTATTGCACCCTGAAGAACTCCAACGTTAGGATCTAAACCACTTGCAATTTGTCCTTGAATAATATTTTGATTTGAATCTAGGTCGTAAATAGGAGGGGTTGGGACTAATAATTTGTTGAAGTCTAGCATAAAGGAAAGGGTGTTGAACTGATTGAAGTCCATAGTGTATCTTCCACCTAGTCTTAGGTTTGCTGGTTGAAATTCTTTCTCAATTGCTTCTGAGTAAGATATCTTTGAGCCAAGATTAGCTATTTGAAGGCCAATTGCATAAGATGATTTAAGTTCCGATTTTATTTCATCTTGAAAATACAGTCCTAAGTCTGCTCCAAAAGCATTTGCGGCGTGTGTTGTTGCTGTTCCTGAGTTTTGTCCTTGGGTTAAGTCTGAACGTATATAGCGACCAGTAACCGATGCAGAGAACTTTTCTGAAAGCTTCATTGAATATGCCATATCAAAAGCTAGCTCATTAGGTTTGAAATTACCTTTTGATTCTCCATTTACATCATAAAAGTCTATGCCTCCTAAAGAGAAATATGTGAGAGAAGCTCCAATAGCATTTCTATCATTAATTTTATAAAATCCTGCAAGATATGAAAGGTCTATGTCTCCAACTAAGTCTCTTAGCCAAGGGGTATAGGTGAATGAAATTCCAGATTGTTTTTCAATAAAAGCTAACTTTGCAGCATTCCAATGTATTGAATTAATATCAGGTGTTGATGCAGCTCCAACATCTCCCATTGATCCTGCACGTGAGTCTGGAGAAATTAATAAAACAGGAACTCCTGTGCTAATAACTCTTGCACCATCTTCAACTTTTTGACGAAGTATGGTTTCATTGATGTTATTATTATCTAAGCCACCTTTGGTAGAGTTTTGAGCCTCTGAGGTTTTTACTCCCAAAAAAAGTAGAGTAATTAAAATCCAATAAGATATTTGTCTGCCTTTTGTTCTTTCCATTTCTTTGTTTCCTGATTTAATTCAATTAAACGATAATAAGTAGTTAATATTATAATTTAGGATTTAAATAATTACTAATTTCTGAGATTTAGAATACTCTTTTGAGTTTTCTTTATTAATTAGCATTCTGTAAATATATATACCTGCTTGAAGCTTTTGTCCTCCATCAGTAGTCCCATCCCATTGAATAGGCCCAATGGTATAGCCATTGGATGGATTATTAACCTTTATTGTTTTAACCCTCTTTCCTGTTGTGTTGAAAATATGTATTTCAGCACTAACAATCTCTTGGTTTTGGTTATGTTCTAAATAGAAATTTGTTGTGCCAGAGAATGGGTTAGGATAGTTTTTAAGGTTTGCATAGGTTTCTTTATTCTTCGAAACAACATTAAAGGTTATTGTTGCACTTGAAGAAAGATCGAGTATATTCCTTGCTATTAATGTTAGGGTATGTTCACCTTCGCTAAGTAGTGTAAATGGGAAATTAATATATCCTTTATTTGGGTCGGTTTCTGATTGAACGAAGTAGTCGTTTAGAATAAATGTGTTGGCTGCATTATCTAAGGTTGCAGACATAATAACACTGCTAGAGGTATTAATTGGAACTTTATCTGAAATAATTGCAAATAGTTCTGGGTTTTCATTCGTTATTCCTCCTGATACGAAATTACTATCTCCAATAAATAATCTAACTAATGGTCTTGTCTCTTCAAAAACAGCATCATTGTCTATTCCTCCAACAATAACCTTATTGCAATAGCCAGTTGCATCAGAGCTATCGCTATATGCATAATAGCTTAGCTTGCCATATCCATAATTATATGCAATAACTTTTGGTACTATGAAAGTATGAGTGAATAATCCGTTTTCAACCTTAGCCTTTCCTTTATGAAGTACGTCTTTTTGTTGCTCAAATTCAATTTTTGAATTGTTATTCTCATTATCTAAGGTATAGTATTTAGATGATTTATCGAATAATGTTACTTGGACGTATCCATTAAAGTCTTCAACTAAGTTGTGATTCCAATCTTCAATTCTACCTTCAACTTTAACTGTTGATAATGCTCTAAGGGTGTCGTTTTGAACTTCAGGGTCTATATCATTTATCTTTAAAGTAGTAACGTTATATTTTGGAAGACTTATTCTAAGTGCTGGGTCACCTAATAATACAACACTTCTTTGGTCATACCTCATGCCCGAGCCTGTGTCGTTCTTTGTAGCCGAAAAAGCCTCTCCAAAAGTTCTTGTTTGATTGTTTGGAAGAACCTCAAGTATATATTTGTGGAAATGTCTATTCATTCCATCATTTGCATATATTGGTCTTGCAGCAGATATAAGAGCTATCATTCCTCCGTTTCTATTATATAATGTGTTTTCTGCGGCTGATGGTTTGTCAACCAAATCGAAACGTGCAAACTCGCAGGTAGAGGTAATCATTAATGGCATAGCGTGGTAGTTTTTCCAGCTCGTCATATCCGAAATTGTAATTAATCTTTCACTTGATAGATGGTCCTCTGATCCATGTCCAACATAATTAAATATCAAACCACCCTTTTTCATTTGGTGATTTATTGCTTTTGAAGCATCTGGGTAAGTGTTACCTGAAGATGAAGCATATTGTTTATAGGCGTCAGAATATATTTTTACTGCATTGATTTGAGGTTGTTCAAATTTGATTTGGTTGTATATGTTTTCTGCAAATTTAATAAAATCTCTGTCAGAAGTGTTATCAGCATCATCAGCAGTTAAAATAGAAGTGTTTCTCCAATCTGTGACTCCTTCTTTATTAAGAATATCTTCTTTCAATAGGTATCTTTGAGATTTATCAACCATAATTTCAGCTTGTGCTACATTATTTACAGGAAATCTTCCTACCCCAACCATCATTGAATCCCTTTCTCTAACATCCTCTATGCCTTTAGCCTCTGGTGACAGATATGTTATATAGTCATCACATGGAGTAGTGAAGCCACCATGCTCTTTGTTATCTGTTTGGTAGGTTAAAATAAGGTTGTTATTATATTTTAAAATATTTTTATTATCATATGTGCCATCACCAAATAAAAGCACATTCTTAGGATTCTTTCCCTCTGGCAAGTATTTAGTATATAACATTCTCATAAACTCTTTATAGGCTAAATAGTCGGGTGTTCCTGAAGAAAATTCATTATATATGTCTTCGGTTGTTACAACCGTTGTGGTTACGTTATTATGTTCCTTATGAAGTTTTGCCAATCGCTCAGCCTGTTCAATAAAAAGTGGATGGGTAATAATTACATAATCTGCAGCCTCTGTTGCATGTAGGTTTTGGTTCTCTATTTTCCCAATTGGCTTAATGGTATTGAAATTGGAGTTGGTATTGAAAACAACAATATTCTTTATAGAATCTGAATTTAATATTACTGAATAAGTTTTATCGGTTGAATTATATGTTCCTTTTATCTGAGTTGGATTTGTCCAATTGCTAACATCCCAAACCAAAACATTTTCGTTTGTTACGTTTGAAATGATGTTTTCAACATTTAGGTTAAGCCCCAAGAATTCTGTTGTGTAGTATTTCAACACAGAGGGATAATTATATTGTAGCTTTTTATCATAGTTGACTAATATATAATCCAACCAACCTTTTGAGGTAGGTCCTCCATTAAAAGTTACTGAGGTTTTATTTGTTGGTTTAACTTTGGTTAGGTTTTTTATAAATATCTTATCATTAACTTTATCTCCGTCAGTTACTGAGGTGTTGCCAGGAAATGTCATTGTGTCAATATCAGTGTTATTATAGTTAATTAAGAATGTTGTATTGGTTCCACTTTGGGCAACAAACTTATATTCTATAAGTGCAGGCTTCAATAGATTGTTATTTTGATCTACTAATGCGTTTCTTAAATCTAAAGGATATTCTTCTGTTTTGTTTGAAGTATATTGCTTACCAACCCATAACCTACCAGATTTCTCAATATTAACTAATTCTTGTTTGGAAAGGAAGAAGTCTCTGGTTGATATTGTGACAGTGTCGGCAATAAGTGATTGATTTGAAATTGTATTAATCCTTTTCTTTTCTCCAATTGAATCATTAAAGGTTATAAAATAAGAGTATTGATCGGAATAGGGGTGAAGGTCAAACCCCCAAGTCCTATTAACTCTATTATATTTCCAATCTGTTCCTCCTTCTCCATAAAATATTACATAACCCCCTTGAGAAAAATTATTATTAGGATCGTAAACATATATTGAGTTTTCTTTTAAATCGGAGAAGTTCCATTTGGAATTATCAGATGAAACAGCCCTCCCTCCATTTCCATAAATAGAAAGGTTGGAAGATTTTATTTTTTCAGCAGGAATACCTAAGCTAATAAAGTCATTATAGGTTAGTTTATACAATCCTGATGAAGAAATTGAAAACTTATACCAATCTCCATGAGCTAAAACAGAAGAATCAGGATAATTGATTGACTGTGCAAATAAATTACTACTAATTAATATACTTAGGATTAGTAGTTTGAAAATGTTTTTCTCTTTCATAACACGATTTGAATTCTAAAATGCTATCTCAGCACCAATATAAACATATAAATAAAGAAAATATTGTAGTTATTCATACAAAAGGCAAGTTAATATTTGAGATTCTTACGTTTTTTGTAACCTAATTCTCTAATTCTTTGTATAAAACGAATAAAACAAAGAAAAAAATCACCCAAAGAAATGTTCTCTTTCTGTTGAACAATATAGAGTTAGGGTAGTAAGAATAAATTTTTACTACATAACTTATTAATTGTTTGTGATTTTTTTTGTAATATTGCCAATTGAATTAGACCATTTAGGTGAATAGAAACAAATAAACTGACAATGAAAAAAACCATACTATTAATAATGATAGCTTTTGTGGCTTTAGTGAGCAAGGTTAACGCGCAAGACCCTCACTTTTCGCAGTTTTATGCTAATCCACTTTATATTAACCCTGCTTTAGCTGGAGCTAATATTTGCCCAAGAGTTAATATGTCATATAGAAATCAATGGCCAAGTTTAGGTGCCTTCACAACTGAAACTGTTACTTATGACCAATATGTTGATTTTCTTAGTGGTGGCATTGGGTTTATCTTATTAGGAGACCAACAAGGACAAACATTCAATAATGTTTCTGCTTCATTTATGTATTCACTTCGCTTAAAGCTTACTAGTAAAATTAATATTAATTTAGCTCTTCAAGCAACAGTTGCAAATAGAAGCTTAGATTTTTCAGGACTTACTTTTGGAGATATGATAGATCCTCGTTATGGATTTATTTATTCTACTCAGGCTCAAATTCCTGGAGATCTTTCACACACCTATGCCGATTTCTCTGCAGGAACAGTTATTTATGGTGAAAACTGGTATGGAGGAGTTGCTTTTGCCCATCTAACTCAACCAGATGATGGTTTTATTTCATATAATAGATTGCCTTTCAAAACAACAGTTCATGGGGGTATGAAATTAAATATTAGTAGAGATAAACGTAGAACTAATGCTTTCTTTGGCGCTCCAATAATTTCTCCAAACGTAATTTATCATAACCAAGGAGGATTTCAAGATTTAAACTACGGTCTTTATTTAGACTGGTCCCCTTTCATAGTAGGTGCGTGGTTTCGTCAAGCTCTAACTTTCACAAATGCTGATGCTTTTGTTTTTATGGTTGGAGTTCAACAAGGAATGTTTAAAGTTGGATATAGCTATGACTTAACTGTATCTTCCTTGTCTAATGTTTCGGGAGGAGCTCATGAAGTAACACTAGGATTACAATTCAATTGTCCAGAGAAACGCAAGAGGGTAAAATCAATTGATTGTCCTTCTTTCTAAGAAAAATGAAACAAAATCTTATAAAAGATAGTATAGTAAGTAAAGAATAAAAATGAAAAATATATTTTGTATGAAAGTAAATGCATTCAAAAAAATTTTATTAGGCTTATCATTAATAGCTCTAACATTAGGTTGTAAGGGACCAAATGTTTCTCCAACAACTGGTTGGAACTATGATGATAGTAATTGGGGAGGCTTCGAATCAGCAAAGTCAAACACATATTTGGATCCAGATGGAATGATGTTTATTGAAGGAGGTACTTTTGTTATGGGTCAAACAACCGATAACGTACGTCACGATTGGGATAATCAACCTAGAAGAGCAAACGTTTCTTCATTTTTTATGGACGAATGTGAGGTATCAAACATTGCTTATAGAGAATATCTATTCTGGTTATCTAGAGCTTATGGTAACGATTATCCAGAATATGTTAGTAAAGCATTACCAGACACATTGGTTTGGAGATCAAAACTTGCACTTAATGAAGCAATGGTAGAGAATTACTTCCGTCATCCAAATTATGCAGATTTTCCAGTTGTTGGTGTTTCTTGGCTTCAAGCAGTTGAATATTGTAATTGGAGGACAGATAGGGTGAATGAGAGAATCTTAATTGATGCAAAATACTTAGAAATTGACCCTTATGCAACTGGTGATAATACTTTCAATACAGATGCTTATTATGCTGGACTCTACGAGGGAATTATTCTTAATGAAATGCCAGACTTAGATCCAAATTCAGAAGGAGTTAGAAAGGTGAAATTAGAAGATGGTATATTATTACCTCGATTCCGTCTACCAACCGAAGCTGAATGGGAATTTGCAGCTTATGCACTTATTGGCAATAGCTTTGACGAAAGAGTAATTGAAAGAAGAGTATACCCATGGAATGGCTACCAAGTAAGAACTGATGATAAGAAATATTACGGTGAAATGCTAGCTAACTTCAAACGTTCACGTGGTGATGCTATGGGAACTGCCGGAGCATTAAATGACCATTGGGATTATACAGCACCTGTTGCTTTCTACTTCCCTAACGATTATGGACTTTATAATATGGCAGGAAATGTTGCAGAATGGTGTTTAGATGTATATCGTCCTTCAACAGGTCAAGATGCAGAAGATATTAACCCTTTCCGTGGTAATGTTTATGTAACAAAGGTATTAGATGCTGATGGAATGATTTCAGAAAAAGACTCTTTAGGAAGACTTAGCTACAGAGAGGTAACTGTTGCTGAAAACATTAATCGTTTAAACTATAAACAAGCAGATAACATTAACTATCTTGATGGAGACCTTCGTTCTCAACTAACCGATAAGTGGAAGAAAGAAGAGGATCAAGAGGCAGATGATATTATTAGCTATGATGATGAAATGCAAATGGCTAAAACAGAAACTAATAATATGTACGAATATAATGTTACATCATTAATTGATGATAAGGTTAGAGTTGTTAAGGGTGGTTCTTGGAGAGATAGAGCATATTTCTTAAGTCCAGGACAAAGAAGATTCTTAGACCAAACCAAGAGCACTGATTGGATAGGATTCCGTTGTGCAATGGATCAAATAGGTGAAAAGAGCCTGTAATGAATCATTAAAATTATATAAAAAAAGTTCTATCTATACGGTAGGACTTTTTTTTGTTTAAAAATTTGTCTAATTTCGCACTGGCTTATGATAAAGAAATACGAAGATATTGTTTCAGACTTAAAGAATAATGTTTTATCTCCAATCTATATACTTACTGGAGATGAGGCGTATTATATTGATGAACTGGCAAACGTTTTCGAACACTCATTATTAGATGAATCTGAAAAAGATTTCAATCAAACTCTTTTCTACGGAAGAGATATAACCATTGATGATATTCTTTCTACCTCAAAGCAATACCCTATTATGGCTGAAAGACGCCTTGTTTTGGTTCGTGAGGCTCAAGATATTGATACAAAAGACTGGTCTAAGTTTGACACCTATATCAAAAACCCAGTACCAACCACAACAATAGTTATTTGCTATAAATACAAAACAATTGAAAAAACTTTCCTTAAGAAAGTTGATAAAATAGGAGTGGTTTTTGAGAGTAAGAAACTTTACGATAGCGCAATTCCTCAATGGACAATTAACTACGCAAAAACAATAGGTCTAAAAATTAATCCTCATATATCCCAACTAATAACCGATTACCTAGGAAACAACTTAGGGAAAATAGCTAATGAACTATCCAAGCTCAAACTCAATATTAAAGGAGCAGAAGAAATAACAATTAATCATATTGAAGAGCATATTGGAATTAGTAAGGATTTCAATGTATTTGAGCTTCAAAAAGCACTTTCCGTTAGAGATATTTTAACAGCCAACAAAATAATAAACTATTTTGAAGCCAACCCAAAAGAAAACCCAATACAATCAATATTGCCTGCTCTATTTTCTTATTTCACAAAAATCTTAATTGCAGCTCAAGTAAAAGAAAAGACTTCTGTAAATATTGCAAAAGCAATAGGTATTAATCCTTATTTTGCGAAGGAATATATCAGTGCATTAAAAATATATAGCTTAGATAAGCTTTTTCAAATTGTAGCCTTAATAAGGGAATATGATTTGAAATCAAAAGGTCTTGATATAGCTCCAAACGTAAGTAATGGTGATTTGTTAAAGGAGTTAATTTTCAAAATAACACATTAAAATATCTTAGATATAATGAAGAAACTAATACTTTTCTTTTTTGTTTTTATAGCAGCTGCAACATTTTCAATTGCTCAAACAGGTTCGGTTAGAGGTTTTGTTTACGATAAAAATACAGGAGAAACAATTATTTTTTCCAATGTGCTTATTTTAAATACCACTCACGGAAGCAGTACTGATAATAATGGGTATTTCGTTATATCCAAAGTTCCTAAAGGAGAATATAACGTAAGAGTTACTTTTATGGGCTATGAAGAAAAGGTATTTCCAATAAAAGTAGTAGCAGGCGAGATAACTACCCTTAAAATCGAATTAGAACCAAACTCTAAACTCCTTAATGCAGTTGAAATTAGAGCAGATAGGCTAGCTGCCAAAACAGAAAGTCAGGTATCTATTGAGAAAATAACCGCAAAAGAAATAACTCAAATGCCTTCCATTGGAGGAACATCCGACTTGGCACAATATATGCAAGTACTTCCTGGTGTGATTTTCACAGGCGACCAAGGAGGACAGCTATATATAAGAGGAGGGTCTGCAATACAAAACAAAGTACTTTTAGATGGTATGGTAATTTACAACCCTTTCCATTCAATTGGTCTTTTCTCTGTTTTTGAAACCGATGTTATTAGAAATGCAGATATATTCACAGGAGGTTTTGGAGCAAAATACGGAGGAGTGCTTTCTTCTGTTATGGATATTTCAACAAGAGATGGGAACAAAAAGCAAACAAAAGGGAAAATAGGAGCAAGCACCTTTGGAGCAAATGTATTGGTTGAAGGACCAATAATTAAACAAGGCACCTCATCAGGCATTAGCCTAACGTATCTTTTCACTGCCAAAAACTCCTACCTATCTCAGACTTCAAAAAAAGTATATTCCTATATTGATGGTTCACTACCTTATGACTTCTTAGATATATACGGAAAACTAACACTTAGTGGTGATAATGGAACAAAGATAAGTGTCTTTGGTTTTAACTATACCGATAAGGTAACAGATTATAAATCCATAGCTAATTTTGATTGGGCAAATAGGGGAGTGGGAGCAAATTTCCTCTTATTACCTGGAAACACATCAGCTCTTGTTGAGGGGGTATTCTCATACTCAGACTATACCGTTAATATGAAGGAGACCACAACAGGGAAAGCAAAAACAAGTAATATTGGAGGATTCAATTTAGGACTATCAGCAACTAATTTCTATGTAGATAATAAATTGATATATGGAATAGAGATGATAGGAAGTACAACCAATTCAAATATAACAGAAATAAGAAATGGCAATCCTACTACTATACCAAATACCAATTATTCTACCGAATTAGGCGTCTATGGACTCTTTAAGGGTGTTGCAGGTAAGTTTCTCTATGAACCAAGCTTTAGACTTAGCTACTACGCCTCAATGAGCAAAGCATCCCCAGAACCAAGACTAGCACTAAAATATAATGTAACAGATTGGTTTAGACTAAAAGCAGCAACAGGACTATATTCCCAAATCTTCATCGACACCAAACCCGATGTTGATATAGTAAACCTTTTCACAGGCTATGAAACCATATCGCCAGAAAGCATGAACATCGTAAGAACATACAAAGGGCAAGAAATATCATCCTACCTTCAAACCTCAAAACATTTAATAGTTGGTGCAGAATTTGATATAACAAGAACCATAACCCTTAATCTTGAGGGCTACTATAAAACAATGGATGGGCTGATTTCTCTTAATAGAAACAAATACTATAATGACGATGCAGAATATAGTGATAAGCCAGACTTTATGAAAAAAGAATATGCAATAGAGAACGGGAAAGCCTATGGAATGGATCTAAGTCTAAAATATGATGATGATAGATTATATGTTTGGACAGTTTATTCTCTTGGAAAAGTAGTAAGGGAAGACGAATTAGTTCAATATGCACCACATTACGACAGAAGACATAATGTAAACGTTTTAATCTCATATCAAGTTGGATTATCTAGGTCATGGGAGGTCAGCCTGAGATGGAACTATGGAAGTGGATTTGCTTACACACCCAACAAAGGGGGACAAGAGATGTTAGATTTTCAAACAGGCATAGATTACGATTATATTTATGCAAATGGAACCCTTCAAATGCTACTAGGGGAATACAATTCCAAAAGACTACCAGAATATCATAGATTAGACTTATCAATTAAAAAGAGATTTGACATATTTAAGTCCTCTATACTCGAACTAAACCTAAGCGTAACCAACGTATATAACAGAAATAACCTATTCTACCAAGACAGAATAACAGGCGATAGGGTAGATCAATTACCAGTTATGCCAAGTTTTGGATTAAGTATTAGTTTCTAAAAATTAAAACAAAGAAACAGAAAATTAAAACGCAGAAACAGAAAATTAAAACGCAGTAATAATTTTTTAAAACAGCGTAATAAATTCTTAATATGCAGAGTTATTATTAACATAGTAAAAACCAAGAATTATGAAACAATTATTTTTAATATTAATGCTTATAAGCATAACAATGGTTGCTTGTAGCAGCAAGGAAGAGAAAGCAAAAGAGCTTATTAAACAAGAATGGGATGGTAAGGATGTGAAATTGTTTTTAAACGAACCCTACAAGATGTTTAATGAGACAATTGATAAATCGGACAATTCGCTTATTGGATATGAGCTATTATATAGGGTGAGATGGAACGATAAGTCGGATACTATTTATTATAAAGCAAGTTTCGATAAAGAATTGACAAAAATCACTAATAATACTAATTCTATTTTAGAATCAGAAAAGCAAATACTTGAAGAGTCAGTTCAAAAAGGTGCAGAAGTAGATAGTCTTATTGATGTCTTTAACGTGCTACATTAAATAAATCTATTATTAGGTTATCTATGTTTTTTTCTTTCAATTTAAGAGATTTGAGCAATTTGGTGCGATAATACTTCTTTGTATTCTACGTAAATATCTTCAAGAATAATCATTTTGGAGGCAAAGAAAGCATATATCTTCTGGTGGTCTTCTTCCCTATACATATTAACCCCTTTAAGCTCAAAATACACAGCACTTATAGTTTTTTGTTCAATCCCATCATAGTCCTCTGCCCATATTAAACCCTCACCAGCCTCATTATCCCAAAGTTTTCTAAAGGCATAGAAATAACTATAAATCTCTTTTCTTCTCTCCTCACTCTTATTATCAATCTGAAAAAGGACTAAAGCTTTTTCGTGGTCAGCATAAAATTTAAGCTGCGTGGATTTTATACTTATTCTTGACATCAGCCACCTTCTTTTAATCTTCTTTTGATGGCAATAAGTCTTAAAACCAGCCCAAAACTTAGTGTTTATTTCTTTTTTCTCTTCCCTATTAAACATCGAACAATTAAAAAATTATAGGTTTAATATCTGATTAGAATGATCCTTTGTCTTAACTTCTTTTGGAGATATAATCCTTTCCACAACTCCCTCTTCATTAATAATAAATGTTGTTCGAAAAGTTCCCATATAGGTTTTCCCATACATTTTCTTTTCACCCCAAACTCCAAACTGCTCAACCAAGGTTTTTTCAGTATCAGCAATCAAAGTAAATGGTAAATCATGTTTTGTCTTAAACTTAGTATGTGAAGCCATTGAATCAATACTAACCCCAATAACTTCATAACCAGCCTTACGCAAATCACTATAACCATCTCTCAAACTGCAAGCCTGAGCAGTGCAACCAGGAGTATTATCTTTTGGATAGAAATAAAGTGCTATCTTCTTCCCTTTATAATCAGATACCTTAATCTCTTCTCCCTTTTCATTTACTCCCAAAACCTCAGGAGCTTTATCACCAATATTTATCATAACTTTAGATTATTAATATTATACTTCCTCTTTAAACGAAAGAAAACAAAATATATTTAATAAGTTAAGCCAAAATGCTGTCAATATTATACAAAATAACAAATTATGCATATTCGAAGTGCAATTACCATAATCTCCATTCTGTTAATTCTAGATTAAATACCTTATTGTCTCCAATATTTAAGGCTGGTAAATCAATTGTCATAGTAAGAGGAAGGTATTTAATAATATAGTAACTAACTTCTACTCTTACGCCTTTGCTAGGAATTATATAAAGATTATTTTTGAAATCATTAGTAGAGTCACCATTTTCTACAATCACCCCCTGTATCGTTTGACCAATAAACAACAGATGATGTTCCATTAAAATTAGCCCAAGATCCTTCACATTCATCAAAACTATAGTCTCCTTTTTTAACTATATTTCTTACTTCAATCTTTGTTATGGTAACCTTTGGATTTGTTATTTCATAAGCCAAAGGATCTATCACAACATTATTAGTTACTTTGAAAATAACCTTAGCTAAAATATGCTTAAATTCTAAGTCAACCTTCCCATTTTGGTCGGTATTATTATTATTCCTGTTTACTGATTTTGTCGCAAATAAATCTTTTATATCACCAATATTATTTTGTATTTCGCAACTAAACTTTGGATAACCCTTAACTTGATTAGCTGGAACTGTCCAATTCGAAACTCCTAATGGAAGATTACTACTTATGCCATAAGTTGCAAGACCAAAAAAATGTACGCTGCCAGTTTTAGGCCAAGAATAATAACCGTTATGAGTCCAAGCACTACCAGCTTTTCTTACAGTAAGATTATCCATAAAAGATACTCTTATCAGACGAGTCCCCATTAATATTAAATGTATTGTCTTGTTTTGCGGTGAATGAAATCACGATAGGATTATCCTTATCTGAATCAGATGTTTTGTCCTTACACGAAGTCCAAACAAGAGCTAGAAGCCCTAATAAAATAAATGTAAATGTTTTTTCATATCTTTCTATCTAAATGTAATTATAAAGTGAATATTAACTATATTATAATTTAATAAATACAATTTGACAAGGGTATATAATATAACTCATATAACAAAGTAAAAGTCCAAAGACTTGTTATTGAGGATTGTTAGTTCTTGTTTTGGCATCCATTAAAGAATGCCTATCTTTGCAAATTAATCTTAAAAAAATAAAAGAAAAATGAAAGACGCCCCCAGTCCCACTATCATTTATTTATTGAATAACCCTAATCAATAGGGAGGATGTCATTGTTATTCCTCTATTGATATAATAGTAGGTATAACTTATGATGAAGATATTAAAAAGAATATTCCCTAAAAATGTTTTTCAATCAGCAGGCTTATCTCAAGCTTCTATTGACAAACTCTTAAAAAGTTCAACCCTTACAACAGAAGAGATATTTGATTCTTTTTCTACATCAATTACTGGTCTTGATGAAGATGGTGTTGAGAAGAAAACAAAAGAATTTGGTTTAAACCTTATTCAACGAGAGCAGGCACCATCGTGGGTCAAGCAGTTAATCGCAGCCTTTATCAATCCTTTTATTGGTATCTTAGTTATAATCGCCATTATTTCATTTATTATAGATGTCTGGATAGCAAAAGCTGGCGATGAAGACTATAAAACCGTTATAGTTATTTTAGCTATGGTTTTGATAAGTGTATTTCTTCGTTTTATTCAAGAATTTAAGAGTAACCTTGCTGCAGAGAAACTCAATAAGATGGTAACTACAACTGCAACTGTTGTCAGGGAGGGGAAAGGTGCTCATGAAATTGATTTTGAGGAGATAGTTCCAGGCGATATAATTCGCATTTCGGCAGGAGATATGATACCGGTTGATGCCAGGATAATTCAGTCCAAAGACTTGTTTGTCAATCAAACCATGCTAACAGGGGAATCCCTTCCTGTTGAGAAAACCTCTAACGTAATTAATAACATAAGCAATAAACCACTACACGAGTTAGAGAATATCTGTCTTATGGGAACTAATGTATTGAGTGGTTCTGCAATAATTGTTGCCATAAACACAGGTTCAAATACTTATTTTGGAGCTATAAGCAAATCGGTTACAGAAAAAAGAGCTGATACAAGTTTCGATAAAGGAATTAACAAGATTAGCTGGTTACTAATCCGCTATATGCTAGTTATGGTTCCTCTTGTATTCCTTATTAATGGAGTAATGAAAGGAGATTGGCTTGAAGCTTTATTATTTGCTATCGCAGTAGCTGTGGGTCTAACTCCTGAGATGCTACCAATGATTGTTACTACCAACCTTGCAAAGGGTTCTGTAAATATGAGTAAGTATAAGGTTATTGTCAAAAGACTTAATGCAATTCAGAATATTGGAGCTATGAACGTCCTTTGCACCGACAAAACAGGAACCCTTACATTAGATAATATTGTTTTGGAGAAGTATGTCAATATTATGGGCTTTGAAGATGACGAGGTTTTGAGCTGGGCATACCTAAATAGCTTCTACCAAACAGGAGTAGAAAGCCTAATGGACAATGCAATCCTTAAACATGCTGAGCTTTACGAAGAATTGAAGATAGAAGATTTTGAGAAATTAGATGAGATACCTTTCGATTTCAACAGAAGGAGATTATCTGTAATATTAGAGAAAAACGATGGTCAGCACCTTCTAATATGTAAGGGAGCTGTGGAGGAAATGCTTGATATATGCTCCTATGCCTTCGACCCAGCAGAGGATGAAAAACTACAAATCTTTACCGATGAGATTATCCCATTAGATACAAAAACAAGGGATTTGATTTTAAGAGAAGCTAATAAAATGAATGAAGATGGCATAAGGGTTTTGCTGCTTGCCGTTCGGGAATTTGATCCTCGACCACTTGACTATGGAGTTAATGATGAGAGTGATTTAGTAGTTGTAGGATTAATTGGTTTCTTAGACCCAGCAAAGCCATCCGCCAATCAAGCCATTGCAAAGCTACATGATTTAGGAGTGGATGTGAAAGTACTTACAGGAGATAATGAAATAGTAACAAAGAAAATCTGCAAGGATGTAGGAATACCTATTAATAAAATAGTCTTAGGAACTGAGCTTGACGACATATCGGATGAAGACCTAATACGAGATATTGATGATATAAGCATATTTGCAAAGCTTAACCCATTCCAAAAAAGTAGGATAGTAAAAATTCTACAAGCAAAAGGACATACTGTAGGGTTCCTTGGTGATGGAATAAATGATGCAGGAGCTTTAAAAGATGCCGACGTAGGAATTTCAGTAGATACCGCAGTAGATATTGCAAAAGAAAGCTCAGATATAATACTTCTTGAAAACGATTTAGCAGTACTTAAAAATGGAGTAGTTATTGGAAGAAGGACATTTGGAAACATCTTGAAATATATTAAGATGACAACCTCGAGCAATTTCGGTAATATGTTTTCTATGTTAGGAGCAAGTGCATTCCTTCCATTCCTTCCAATGCTACCAGCCCAACTTCTACTACAAAACCTACTCTACGATGTTTCCCAAATCTCAATACCGTGGGATAGGGTAGATGATGAATATATCAATAAACCCCAACAGTGGGACACCTCCTTCCTCTCAAAGTTTATTCTTTATATTGGACCAATCAGTTCAATATTCGACTATGCAACCTTTGCCCTCATGTTTTTTTTCTTTAAAGCAAACTCCCCAGATCACCAAGCCTTATTCCAAACAGGATGGTTTGTTGAGGGACTATTATCTCAAACACTAATAGTTCACCTAATAAGAACAAGAAAAATACCATTTATCCAAAGCTGGGCAACAGCACCAGTGGTAGCTCTAACCTCTCTAATTATGGCAATAGGAATAATAATTCCTTTTACCCCAATAGCTTCAATGTTTGGAATGGTACCACTACCTATCCTTTACTTCCCATTCCTAATAATAATCCTAACCGCATACGCATTACTTACCCAAGTAGTGAAGAATTGGTTTGTTAGAAGATATAATGTTTTCTAAATAGAGGTCTAAGGTCGAAAGTCCAAGGTCGAAAGTCGGAGGAACGAATGAATCAAAGAAAGAATTTACTGAATCAAAGGAATAAAAAAATGAATCAAAGGAATAATTTACTGAATCTTTGTTTTAAATAAGTAAGGTGGCAGGTTACTCATAGTAAGGTGGCAGGTTATTCTTTTATTCCTTTGAATGGGTAAATTAATACTTGATTCTAAGAGTTTATTACTTCGTTTAATTTTTTATTACATTTCTTTTAATATCTTTGCGTAATGAACGTAATACTGTACTAGCCTTTAGAAACAATTACTTATGAAAAAGACTTTTCTTATCTTATTATTCTTAAGCATTACTTATAGTGGATTTTCTCAAGAAGAGAAGAAACATAATTTTACTCATACCTTAACTGAAAACATTGGTTTTATTTCTAAGTTTAATCTTGAAAATAAGGGAGGCTATCCTTCAATTAATGGTGCATATAGTTTGCTCAACCTTATTCCCTCTTACGAATTGGGCTATAATAATAAGACGTTTTTAAAGCTGAAGTTTAGGAATTTAACAAATGAGACTAATAGCTATCAATTATACTTGCGTCAAGATGCTTATACTGCATTGTTTTCTTATAATTTATTAAATAAAAACTCTAATCATTCTTTTAAATCTGGTCTTGGTTACACTTTAGTAAGACACGTAGAGAAGTACGTAAATTATGATATGAATGGAAATGAATTGACTGCTTCTTATGAAAAAGAAAGTTTGAATAATTTCTTAGTAGCATTATCATATTCATATAAAGTAACCCCACATTTTGCATTTGGATTTGATTTAGATTTATACGATATAATAATTTTCACGGAGTTTAGTTTAGCTTTAAGCTATACGTTTTAGTTTAAGGTCTAAGGTCGAAAGTCATTGGAGCAAATGAATCGGAGAAAGAATTTCTTGGATATTTATTTTTCTTTTGCAGAATCTGTTTTAAACTAAAACCTACTGAATATTGATTGTTACAAAGAAAACATTTATGTCGTTGAATTCCTTTTGTAAATCCATATTTACAGATAAATCCTTTTCCACAGTTAACGCACTTTCCCTATTCATAACCTTTCATTTGATGCAAATATAGTAACCATAAGGTAAAACTAAGGGTTAAACCATTAATAATGTCCATTAAGCCTAAAGATACTATAAATCATGTCCTTAGGAAATAAATAATAATGCCATAATTAATAAACATTATGTAAAAAATAAGTAAGGAAACATTTGTTTATTAGGTTTTTTTTATTTTACTTTGTGGTCTTCTTAGGTCTAGCTAACCAAAAGAAAAAGCCCTTCTTGTAGGCATAAATGCAGAACCACGACGAACATTATTTATTAACCAAAACAAGAAGGACGCGCAAAGATACAACAAAACCTACAATCTACAATACGATAGTATTCTAAATTCGTACGTAGGAGTCGTTTGCTTATCCTTCCGAAAATCCCATTAATAGCAAACAAAGCGGTTTCCGAAAAGCTTATAGAGTAGGAAATTCCATTTAAAAATTTAATTGATATGGAAAAGAAAAATTTAAACGATAAAATATTTGCTCCAATTAACAGAGATGAAATGAATCAAATTATTGGAGGTAAAGAAGTTTGGAAATATGTACGAACTGATAAGATTAAGGTTGAATGCCCTCCAGGCTATTCTGATGAATTATGGGATTGTTATGTTACACAAAAAGTTTGGGATGTATATGAAGTAGATGAGAAAGGAAATTCTACATTTACAGGACGTGGTTACACAGGCGATGATAAATAATAAATAATCTTAACATAAGCGGTTCAATTATTAATTGAATCGCTTATAATATCAAATAAATGAAAAAACTATTTATACTATTAGCAATTCTACTGTTAAATAATTTATGTTTTGCACAAAATATATTATCAAAAAAGACTATTGACAAAATTTACCATAGATCTAATAGAGGTACTCGTATTTTTATTCCAAGATTTGATAGTTTATTTTTGTCTAATAAATATAAAGAATCCATAGTTTATAATCAGAATATCATTAATGATACAAATAGTAGCCTATATAAAACTAATTTAGGAATATATAGAATAGCTGCTTGTTATTCTAAAATCAATAATATTGATTCTGCATATTATTATTTGAATAAATACATAATTAATTCTGAAGATGATAGAGCTATTTTGGTTGATAAAAACTTTGATACATTAAGATTTTATGTTGATAGATGGAATAAAGTCAAGAAAAATATAGAAAATGGATTTGTGAAAGATATTGGAGTAGTTAAGGATACAAATTTAGCAATACAATTATTCTATTTAGGAATAGAAGATCAAAAATATAGAATGATATTGCATATATTAGATCAGTACGATACTACAGATCAGATAAAAGAAGATACAAATAATTTTTTAATGCAAAGGACGTGTATTGATATTATAGAGAAATATGGAATACCAACAATATCTATGGTTGGAAGTTTTGCGTCAGATCAATTCTTTTTTATTCTTCAGCATACAGAATTAGAAGTAATTGAAAAATATTATCCGAAGGTAAAAAAAGCTTGGAAAAAAGGAGATTATGATTCTATTGATTATGCAATGCTTACAGATAGATTGTTAATATTTAAAGGAAATGATCAAATATACGGCACTCAAATTATTATGAGAACCGATCATAAGAAATATCCTAATAAATATATACTTTATCCAGTCAAAGACTTTAAAAACGTAAATAAACGAAGAAAAGAAATGGGATTTAAAGAAACTGTTGAAGAGTATGTAAAACGTCATTCCAATGCATTTATTCCCGAAGAATATTACAAGTAAAAGAAGATTTAATGAATAAAATATTAATTTTATCTAATGATAATGATTATTCTACAACAAAAGTAATTAGATGGATGAATTACATAGATAATTCTATAGAGGTAATTAGATTTGATATTTTGGATATTGAAAATTTAAATCAAATAGGAATATCTTCTTATATGCAAATAAATAATTCATTAAGTTTCTATACAAATGATATATGTGTTGTATGGACAAGGAAACTCTCTGATTTGATTATTGATGATACTATTATTGATGCTAATATGTTGACAGAGAATAAAAATAATATAGTGAAGAATCTTAAGGAGGAATTTGATACAATCATCGAATTTTTATACTTTCAAATAGAGCGTTCTAATTCATATTGGCTAAATAAACCAAAATATAATTATCCTAATAAATTGGAGCAACTTTACATTGCTAAACAATTGGGATTTAATACTCCAAATACAATTATATCTACAAATAAAAATAATGTTCAAGAATTTAGTAATTTAATTACAAAATCATTGAGAAGTGGTATTCGTTATAATATAAAAGGAGAAATTTACTCATCTTATACAAGTAGGTTAAAAAAAGAGTTATTAGCAAATGATTTTTTTATTAGTTTATTCCAAGAGGAAATAGAAAAAGAACTCGAACTTAGAGTTTTTTATTTAGATGGGAAATGTTATACAATAGCAATATTGTCACAAAATAATAAGCAAACAGAAGTTGATTATAGGCAATATGATCATAGTAATGCAAATAGAAATGAATTGTATAATTTACCGAATGAATTAGAAGACTTAATAGTTAAATTTATGGATAGAATGAATTTACAAACAGGTTCATTAGATTTTATATTGAATAGAAAAGGCGATTATATATTTTTAGAAGTAAATCCTTCTGGACAATATGATATTTTTAATAAATGCAATATCTATCCAGACAAATTAATAGCAGAACATTTAATAAAAAAATATTATGAATATAAAAGATAGAATTAATATAAAAACGCCTTGTTTTTATGCTTCGCTTGAAAAGGTTAATAAATTAAAGATTTTAGATACAAGCGTCAAGTCATCTTTATATCAGACGAATAAATATAATTGTCAAAAATTCTATAAGAAAATATCATATATTAGCTTTTAGTATATGGAAAAAGTATACAAATATCCATCTTGTCTTACTGTATCAGGATATTCAAGAAGTATTGTGCAAGATTTATTCAAATCTAAATATTATTTTATCCCAAACATACTTGTTGATTTATTATCAGATATAAATGGTAAAACAATTAATGAGGTTATAAATTCAGGAAAATATGATAAAGATGTTATAGATGAATATATAAGTTTCTTAAAAGAGAAAGATTTAATTTGTTTATCAGAACAATCTTTGACATACAAAGAATTGGAACTTAAATTTTATTATCCTGCAAGAATATCAAATGCTATAATAGTGATAACCACACACGATAATAATTTATCTGAAATTATAAAACAGCTAGAATATTTATGTTGTGAAAATATTCAAATTTATTTTGAAACTTTAATGACGACACAAGATGTATATAATGTATTGTCTTATTTTGAAAGTAGTAGAGTCTCTTCAATAGAACTTATTATTAAATATAATAAAATATTAGATAATTTAGAGGTATTAAGACGTTTTTTTATCTCAGAAAAAAGGATATTTAAAATAATATTTTATCAAGCAAATAAATCTGAAAAAGTCAATATTGATGAATTTGGATATAAACATGTATATTTTGTAGAAGATGATTTAAATTATAATGATTGTGGTTGCATCCACCCTTTATATTTACAAACTAACTTGCTATTTTTTACAGAAGCTCAGAACCATAATACTTGTTTAAATCGTAAGGTTTGTATTGATGGAAACGGTAATATTAAAAATTGTCCTTCAATGAACAAGAGTTATGGCAATATTAAAGACACCACAATTGCAAAAATAATAAATAGAGAGGATTTTAAGAGCTTATGGAATATCAATAAAGATAATGTAGATGTTTGTAAAGATTGTGAGTTTAGGTATATGTGCAGTGATTGCCGAGCATTTCTAAAAGACTCTGAGAATATTTATTCACAACCTGCAAAATGTCCATACAATCCATACATTTGCAAGTGGAATGGAATGGAAGGGTTTGTCCCAGTTGAAGAATGTGGTACATATACAAAAGAAAAAGGATTTGTTCCAGATAGAGGAAAAATAGAAGAGTTCAATAAACAAATTTGGGGAGAATAGAAATTATGAAGCAATTCCCTTTTTATAAGCAATACGACGCAATGGATTGTGGGGCGACGTGTTTATTGATGATTACTAAGTTTTATGGGAAGAATTATTCTTTGGATTCTTTGCGTAAGAAAAGTTATATTACACGTGAGGGAGCCAGTTTATTGGGTTTAAGTGAGGCTGCTGAGATGTATTGGTTTTAAGACTTTGGGTGTTAGAGCGAGTTTTAAAACTCTTTGCGAAGCTCCTTTGCCATGTATTGTTCATTGGAGGCAGAATCATTTTGTTGTTGTTTATGATATAAAAATATCTAAGAGTGATAGAAAGCTATTAGAGAATGATAGGTTTGATTGGGAGAGAAGAAAAGTGTTCTGACTTAAAATGTTGCTCTTTAAAAGAAAAATTATAGGTTAATTTTTGTATCTATTGCATATATAGAAAAATTATATGTACAATTTTGTATTTAATACATGAGATTAATTAATTGAATATCAATGACACAAAAATATTTATTAAAATAGTTGACAAAAAAAATGTTTATCTTAATTTTATTTTTTTACTTTGCAGTGTTCTTAGGTTTCGCCAACCTTAAGAAAAAAGCCCCTCTTGCAGGCTATAAATGCAGAGCTGCTACGGACGTTATTTATTAACCAAAACAAAAAGGGCGTGCAAAGATACTAAAAAACCTACAATCTACAATACGAATGATTTTAATAATAAAGAATATACCCTTTCTTCATATTGTAATAACGGTTTAGATAATTACTTAATTGAAAGAATAAATTTACATGAAAATAAAAAATAAAATCATTTTCTTAATATTATTTGTAAGTTTAAATACATTTGCTCAAGAGTTAACCTTGACAAAGAAGCAAATGAATCAAGACTTTGGCCAGTTTGTCAAAATTATTGAATATTGCAATCCTCAGCTTCCTGTAAGGAACACAGTAACAGGATATGATAATTTGACAGAGATAAAAAAGTTACGAAAAAATATTGACACAGTTACAACTAATATTGGCTTTCAAAGTCTTATGATTACTGCGATAGAATATATTATGGATAAACATTCAATATATTCTTATTATTTTTATTCAGGTTATGAGAATTTGGATGGAATTGACACTATTTGTTTATTGGAAAAGCAACAAATTATGACAGATTTTATGAATAAGATAAATGAAAGTGCTCGCCATAGAAATTTTGTTTCAACCAATTTCCCTATTCCCATACTCTACTCCTATAAAGATAATTTGTATTATTTAATAGGAGATAATCATTACAAAAGTAAGGGAGGGAAGGATACTCTTAAAACAAGTCTGCTGAAAGTTATTTCTTATAAAGGTGAGGATATAAAAAAATATGCAAATAGAGATAGAGAAAAGCGAATTAAGAGTTATTGGGATTACGATAATAAAGAGTATAATTATAAAAAATATGGTATATTGTGGTTGGATACAGTTGGAAGATTGAAAGTAGAGAGGGGTGATAGTGTTTTTGAAATAAATATTGAAGATTACATTTATAATATGCCAGGTTGGAATGGAGGGACAAAGAGTATAAAAATTGAAGGAGTGCCAAAAGGCAATAATTTTTATGGCAATGATATGCGTATATTCGGAGATAGCATACTATATGTTTTTATTAAAAGTATGGTTAGTGAAGATACTGCACTTTGCAATAAAATAAAAGCTGAGGCTAAAGGAAAGAATATTAAAAAAGTAGTTATTGATGTTAGAGGAAATAGAGGAGGTAGTGATGATACTTGGCACAATGTATTAAAAGCTATTGTAAAAGATACATTGCCTTATCCTATAAAGCTTGCTTATAATGATACCAAGATGATGAGAAAGAAGTTGAAGAGTTTAAATGATTATACCAAAACAGAGAAAATACCTTGGCTTGGCAATAAGCGATTTCGAGTGATTCAAGATACAAATATGAAATTAGCACCTGATACAAACTCAATAAAATATGAAGGAAAGATTTATATTTTATATGATTATAATACTTTTTCTGCAGCATATACTCTTGTTACTTATTCAGAATACTTGGATAATTTAGTTTCTGTTGGTTATTCATCAGGTCAAATATTAGGCTTTGGTATAATGCCATCATTATTTCAATTAAAGCATTCAAAGTTTACATTTCGTTTAGCAACGACAATAGATATAACGAATTGCAATAAACCTTCAGATGTTTATCACGACAAACCAGAAATTGAAGTTAATCCCAAAGTAGAAGAAGAATTGCTTTATCCTTATTCTACACATGATACAAGAAGTCAAGAGTATCTTTATAATTATGATACTTGGTTTAGGAAGGTGCTTGAATTGGAATAAATTTAATAATATTTATAATATGAGAAAAACAATTTTAAGTCTATTACTTCTACTATTTGTTTCAAATCTTTCTTTTGCACAAGAACCTACATTGACAAAGAAACAAATGTACAAAGACTTTGACCAATTAGTCAAGATTATTGAGGATTGCAATGTTCAGTTGCCAGTTAGAAAAGCAGTAACAGGGTTTGATAATTTTGCTGCAATAAAAGGTTTTAGAAAAAATATTGATTCAGTTACATGTAATGATGGATTCAATAGAATTTTATCAAAAGCATTGTCTTATGTTATGGACGACCATTCTGTACCAACTTATGATTATTATGCTGGATATGAAAATTTGGATGGTATTGATACAAACTATTTAAAAGGTGAACAAGAGAGGTATTTAAAAGAAATAATGAGTCCAGATAATAACAATAAACTAAGTGAGATGTTTTTCCCGATTCCTGTAAGTTATTATCAAGGGAACTATTATATGATAGGAGATAATCAATATATTAGTAAAAAATATAGGAAAGATACTCTTAAAATTAGTTTTATGAAAATGCTTGCTTATAATGGTCAAGATTTTCATAAATATGCAAAGGAAAATAATTTTGCAACTCGTTGGGATTATAAAAAGAAGGAATTTTATTTAAATTCAATTTGGTTACCTAAAGCAGGTATTTTAAAAGTTGAACAAAATGATAGTGTTTTTGAAATACATCTAAATGATTATATTACAAATTGGGGGTGGTGTAATTCGATTGAATCAGTTAAAATTGAAGGCGTCCCAGTAGATGAAAGAAATTATCCCTTTAACAATAGAAAAGAAGTCAAATATTTTGAAAAAGATTCTATCCTATATATTTACATAAAAAGTATGATGATTGATGATACTAGTTTTTATGATAAAATAAAAGAGGTGGGCAAAGAAAAGATTATTAACAAGATCGTTATTGATGTTCGAAGTAACAGTGGAGGTAGTGATTTAGTTTGGCATAATACATTAAAAGCTATAATTAAGGATTCTATACCATTCAATATAAGAATTGCTTATAACAATACTAAGATTATGAAAGATAAATTAAAAGAACATAATCCAAATGCAAGTACTGAAAAAATATCATGGCTAGATAATAAAAAGTATAGAATAATTACTGATAATGATTATATAGTAGGAGATTCAAATTCATTAAAATATAATGGTAAAATTTATATATTGTATAATGGAGGTACTTTCTCTGCTGCTCATTCTTTGGTAACTTATGCTGAATATTTAGATCAATTAGTTTCTGTTGGTTATCCAACGGGAAGATTAGTAGGATTTGGTTTAATGGCTCCTTTATTTCAACTAAAGTATTCAAAATATACTTTTCGTTTAGCTTGTACAATGGATATTACAAATTGTACAAAGCCAATAGATGTTTATCATGATTTCCCAGAAATTGAAGTTCATCAAAGTTTGGAAGAAGAATTACTTTATCCTAATTCAGAATATGATACTAAAAGCGAAGAATATCTTTACAAATATGATTCTTGGTTTAAAAAAGTACTTGAATTGGAATAATTATAATTTACCATGATGAATAGGAATAAATATATAAAATTGATAATTTTGGGTTTAGTGTTTGTTTTCCCAATAGACTTACACTCTCAAGATAGTTTGAAATCTAAAAATATTAGTGATGCGAGTTTCTTATTCAAGGAGGTAAAACGTATTTGTGATAATGATGGTGGAGAGTTATGGGGTGAGAATTTGTTTTCTAAAACAATACTAATTAATATTGATAATCGATTTTTTGTAGCAAATGATTCCTTACCTATTGATAACTGTGCGAGAAAAGGAATGTATTTTATAGGATATTTGCCAAATATATATCCAATGGCTAATAGTACACTAAAAGTTGGCTCGAAAAAATATGCATCTATTCGTTATTCAGATAAAAATGAATTTGATACCTTGTTATATATAAGAACTTTTATTCATGAAATGTTTCATGTGTTTATGTCTTCTAATAATTACGATAATGCGACTTATAATAACCCTCACATGGATACAAGAGATGGACGAGTATATCTGCAATTGGAATTATTGGCTTTAAAAAAAGCATTAATTAGTAATGGTGTAAATAGGAAAGAGGCAATAAAGGAAGCTCTTTGTTTTAGAAATAAAAGACAAAGTTTATTTCCTAATTCTAAGGCTAATGAAAATAATTTTGAGATACAAGAGGGATTGGCTCAATATACCGAATACTCTTTGGCTATATTTTCAGAAAGAGAAAGAATATCTACGCTTTTAAATAGTATTGACCGACTAATAAAAGAGACATCTTATATACGCTCATTCGGATATGAAACTGGAGCTTCTTATGCCTTCTTGAATAATATATCAAATGATTGGAGAAAAACTGTTTTTATTGAAAATGATCTAAGTAAAATCACAATGAATTTATATGGAGTAAATGATACAGAAGTAGATACATCAAATCTTAGTATTTATATAAAAAACTATGACTATAAATCAATTCTTCTTAAGGAGGACTCAATAGAGGTAGCAAAAGAAATTTTTAAATTAAATATAATTGAGAGATTTAATAATGGAGTTCTGCTTGTAGCAGATTTAGAAGATAATTCTTTTTCTATAACATCTAATATGATTCAATTAGACAGTACAAGTACATATTTTCCATATATAAAGTTAACAGGCAAATTTGGATATATAAATTCAAAGAAGGAAGCTATAATAAATTGGTCAAAAAATGAAGTGTATTTCTTATTAGAAAATATAATAGTTGAGAATAATAAAACTAATTCAAACGATATAGTTGTAGATATTAATAAAGGATGGGGAATTGAAAAAACAGATAGACAGTATAGATTAGTGAAGTATTAACCCAAAACAAATATCATAGGAGATTATTTCTAAAAGCTTAATATAGTACGTTCCTACGATAAGAATTAAAAAAGGCTGCCAAAATTAATTGACAGCCTTGTAGTTTTATTTCTAAGATATAGAGAAAACAATTAGAGTAATGATATGTTTGATTTGAAGAAAGATAGCATGAGAGTATTGTCTTAATCCTAGGAAGGTATATTGCTTTTTTGGATTTTGGAAAATAAAATGATATATAATAATTATTTGATTGATAATGTTAATCAACTAATTATAAAGAATCTAAGAAATAAATATTAAAAAAGTTGATAAAATAATTGTGTATCTTATTTTATTTATCTACATTTGGACCTATCAATAGGTCTCGCCAACCTAAAGAAAAAGCCCCTCTTGCAGGCTAAAATGCAGAACCGCGACGAACCATATTTAGAAACCAAAACAAAAAGGGCGTGCAAAGATACAAAATAAAACCTACAATCTAAATACGATAGTATTCTAAATTCGTACGTAGGAGTAGTTTGCTTATCCTTTCGAAAATCCTATTAATAGCAAACAAAGCGGTATCCGAAAAGCTTTGATAGAGTAGGAATTTTGTAATAATAATTTAGAATGAAAACAATATCTGATTTAGAGAAACAATTAAGTTTAGATATTCTTGATGATATTTCGATGAATATGTTATATGGAGGTGATACGACTAAAAATAATTGTGCTGACATAAAAAATGGTTGTACTACAAAAAGCGTACTCTGTGACATTACTATTAAATGGTTTAATTGTTCTGTAGTAGTAGCAAAAGATAGCACTTGCACACCTCCTATACCAAAAGATAGCACTTGTGGTGCATAAGAATTAAGTTAGTAGAGGCTGTATAATGTTCAAAGTTAATAATTGATTTATAAAGTCGACAACTGATTTCAGTCGATAGAAATTTTGAGAAACAATATATGAATTATGAAGCAGCCTCTATTTTAAATTATAAATAAATTACAGTATGTTTAAAACGAGTTATTATAATTTTGTAGTAAGAGACAAATGTAGTAATACATATATATATTTTAATTCATTAAATGGAAATATATTTAGTGTTACAAAAGATCAAAAAATGTTAATTGATGATTTGTTTTCTGACATTAACAATAAAAAGAGCGAATATCCTAATTTATTTAATACATTACTATATAAAGGTTTTATAGTAAATAAAGGTACGAAAGAGATAGATATTATTAGATTAAGAAGCAAGGGTGGAGTTTTTTTAGATAGAAACTATCATCTTTTTATAAATCCTACATTGGAATGTAATTTTAATTGTTGGTATTGTTATGAAAAACATCCTAAAGGAAAAATGTCAACTGAAACAATAGAAACTATTAAAAATCATATTGCATATATGATAAAAGAAGAGAGAGTTACTGGAATTTATTTATCTTGGTTTGGGGGAGAACCTCTATTATATTTCTCTGATATTGTGTATGATATATCTGTATTTGCTAAGAATTTATGTGAGGACAATAAAATATTTTTTAATAATCAAATTACCACAAATGGGTATCTAATAGATAATCATATGATTAGTAAGATGAAAGAAATAGATTTAAATAAATTTCAAATAACATTTGATGGGAATGAAAAAGAACATAATAAATCTAGATTTTTAATAGATACTAAAGAGGGATCTTACAAACAGATTATTAAAAATATAAAAAATCTAATCGATGAAAGTGAAGATGTTTCAGTTATTTTAAGAGTTAATTATACTGATAAAACATTAGATACTATAGGTGATTTATTAAATGAATTTGATTTGAAATATAGAAGTAAAATACAAATTAGTCTTCAAAGAGTATGGCAAACTTATAATAATATTAATTCAAACTCTACAAATATGACATTATTTATGCTAATTGACAAATGTATAAAAATGGGATATGACATTAAAAAACTTCATTTTATGGTTAATAAAGAGAAAGTTTGTTACGTAGATAAATTATATCATTTAGAGATTAATTGGGATGGGAAAATATACAAGTGTACTGCAAGAGGTTATGATGATAAATATGTTGTAGGGACACTAAAAAGTGACGGAAGAGTAGAATTGAAAACTGAAGCTTTAATTAATCATTTTTCTAATTCAACATTTGAAAATAAAATGTGTATAAGATGTAAGTTGCTCCCAATATGTATGGGGCCTTGCATACAAAAAGTTATTGAAAACAAGAATGATGATATTAGAAAGGTATGTTATTTAAATTTTAATGAGATAAATGTAAAAGATTATATAATTAGTATTTATAAGGATAAAAAATATTGATTTTATATGTTTAAGTTAATTGTGTTTATATCTTTTATGTTTGTTAACTTCTGTTTAAGTGATAAAGTAATTGCAAGTGACTTTAATGATGAATTTATATCAAAAACACAAGCAAAGAAAGATATAAATTATTTCTTTCATAAATATAAGAAAATTCATCCTAATCCGTATTTTATTTATAGTAAATCTTCGTTGGATAGCATTAAATATGATTTAATAAATAGTCTTCCTAATAATATAAGTCGTTATGATATGTGGAAGCTAATGAATACTAAACTTTCTTTATTGCTTAATGCTCACACAAGGTTTGAGTATTTGCCATTATCATCTAAAAATAATTTATTTTTCCCATATAACATTAGTGTCGATTATAATCAATGTGTATATGTAAGTGATAATAAGAAAATATTATCTATTAATAATGTTAGCATAGAAAGGATTATTACAAATTTTTCTTATGAATTACCTCTTGAAAACAAATTAACATCATTAATGTTTATGCAAGATTTATTCCCTATTGTTTTGAATTCTTTTTTTGGCGAGCAGAAGTATTTTTTAGTTAATTATGAAAAAGGAGAGAGTCGATATGTAGATACAGTTTTTTCAGTTCCTTTAGATGAGTATGTAAAAATAAATAAAAAATGTATTATTGATAATGAATATCGTATAATAAACTCTAATACTAAAAAAGTAATGTATGTACGTTATGTAGATTTTAGTTTAAGTAATATAGATAAAATACAGAGGATGACAGATAGTGTGTTTTCAGTAATAAAAAGTGAAAAAATATCTACTTTAGTAATAGATTTGAGGAATAATACAGGAGGTTCTTCCTTTTGTACAGATATTATTGAAAATTATATATATGGCGAGAAAATTAAATCATCATATACTACAATAAAAAATAGCAAGGATTATAGGAGGCTTATTAATGTAGATAGTTTTTGGGACAGATTTAAAAGCAAGTTTCTTTTTGAAGTGTTTATTTTAAAGAAAAAAATAATTAAGTTAAATGGAGATATAATTTGTCAAAACACAAGGGCGTTAAACAAATTTTCTGGAAATATTTTTATTTTAGTATCTCCTATGACTTCATCAGCTAGTGCTGATTTTGCATATAAGATTAAATTAAACAAAATTGGAAGTATAATTGGAAATGGAATAGGACAACCTGCTAGAAACTTCACTGACGCCAGAGAATTTTTATTAAAAGAGTCCAATATTAAATTTTTCCTGCCAACACAAGAATGTTTTTACAAAGATATTCCATTAAATAAAGGTTTCTTGAAAATGGATTACTCTGTAGAATTTAAAAGCCCAATAGATTTTAATAATGATTGTCTGTGGATGAGCTTAATACAAGATTAATAATATGAAACAATTCTCTTTTTACAAACAATATGACGAGATGGATTGTGGGGCGACGTGTTTGCGGATGATAGCAAAGTTTTATGGGAAGAATTATTCTCTGGATTCTTTGCGTAAAAAAAGTTATATTACACGTGAGGGAGCAAGTTTATTGGGATTAAGTGAGGCTGCGGAGAGTATTGGGTTTAAGACTTTGGGGGTTAGGGCAAGTTTTAAAACCCTTTGTGAAGCACCTTTGCCATGTATTGTGCATTGGAGACAAAATCATTTTGTTGTTGTTTATAAAATAAAGCTATCAAAAAGAGATAGAAAGCAATTAGAGAATGATAGGTTTGATTGGGAGAAAAGAAAACCTAAAGGAATAGTATATGTTGCTGATCCAGGGAGAGGATTAATAAAATATAGTGTTGAGGAATTTTTGAGTTCTTGGCTAAGCAATAAGTCGCAAGGTAGTGAAGAAGGTATTGCCTTATTGCTTGAAACTACACCCGATTTCTATAATGTGGACGATGAGAAGAAAGACAAGATGAAGTTTAGTTTTATCTTGCAATACCTAAAGCCATATAAAAAACTTATTTTGCAACTCTTTTTAGGGATGTTGTTTGGCACAATGCTGCAACTAATATTCCCTTTCTTAACACAAAGCATTGTTGATTATGGTATAACTAATAATAATTTAAATTTTGTTTCATTAATACTTATAGCCCAATTAACTTTATATGTTGCACAAACAGCTGTTGAGTTTATAAGGAGTTGGATACTATTACATATAAGCACAAGAATAAATATCTCTATTATCTCTGACTTTTTGATTAAACTGATGAAACTACCAATTAGTTTCTTTGATACAAAGATGATAGGGGATATAATGCAAAGGATTGGAGATCATTCGAGGATTGAAAGTTTTTTAACTTCTTCTACTTTAAATACTCTATTCTCTATGCTTAACTTTGTTGTTTTCACTATTGTTTTGGCATTCTATAATATAAAGCTTTTGATAGTCTTTCTTATTGCAAGTACATTATATGTACTTTGGATAGTAATTTTCCTGAAAAAGAGGAAGGAGTTAGATTATAAGCGTTTTGCACAAGCATCGGCAGAGCAAAGTAATCTTTATCAAATGATAACAGGTATGCAAGAGATAAAGCTAAATAACTGTGAGAAACAAAAACGTTGGGAGTGGGAAAATATTCAAGCGCGTTTATTTAAAGTAAGTATTAAAGGTTTGGCTTTATCACAATATCAGCAAACTGGGGCATTCTTTATTAATGAGATAAAAAATATACTTATTTCCTTTTTTGCAGCAAAAGCAGTTATTGAAGGAGATATGACACTTGGTATGATGATGGCAGCACAATATATTGTTGGGCAGTTAAACGGACCAATAGGACAAGTTATAGGTTTTATACAATCGGCACAAGATGCTAAAATAAGTATGGAGCGTTTAGGTGAAATACATAATAAGGAAGATGAAGAAAATCCTAATGATGAGAAAATAACTATATTTACGGAAAATAAAACGCTTAATGTTAAAAATCTAACATTCCATTATGACCCATTGGGAGAAGCTGTTTTATCTGACCTTGATTTAGAAATTCCCCAAGGAAAGGTAACTGCCATTGTAGGAATGAGTGGAAGTGGAAAAACGACTTTAGTAAAATTATTAATGGGATTTTATCCTGCAACTAAAGGAGAAATAACTGTTGGAGGAATAGATTTAGAGAATATAAGTAATAAAGTTTGGAGAGAAAAATGTGGAGCCGTAATGCAAGATGGATTTATATTTTCTGATAGTATAGCAAATAATATAGCTGTAGGGGTAGATGATATTGATAAGGTTCAATTACTGCATGCAGTTAAGGTTGCTAATATAAAAGAGATGATAGAGAGCATGCCTTTAGGGTTTAATACCAAGATAGGGCAAGAAGGTAAGGGAATCAGTCAGGGGCAAAGACAAAGAATACTTATTGCAAGAGCTGTTTATAAAAATCCTGATTATCTTTTCTTTGATGAAGCAACAAATGCATTAGATGCAAATAATGAAAAAGTTATTATGGAAAACTTGGAAGAGTTTTATCATGGGAAAACTGTTGTTATTGTTGCTCATAGGTTAAGTACAGTTAAAAATGCAGACCAAATAGTTGTTTTAAATAATGGCAAAATAACAGAAAAAGGAACTCATAAAGAATTAACAGAATTAAGAGGAGAGTATTATAATTTAGTTAAGAATCAACTTGAACTTGGTAACTAGATCAAAAGAAATATATAAAACGCGTTAATATATTATGGAAAGCCAATGCCATGAAAAAGTAGGCAATAATTTTAATATTAATAAAATGAAATTAGAAAAATTAAACAGTAAAAAATTTCAAAAAATGGAAAAATTTCAAGTCAATGGACTTGATGAAATTAAAGGTGGTGTTGAAGGAGGTGCAGGAAATCCTGGAAGTGATTTAAATGCTGCATTTACTTTATGGTGGAATGATACAAATGCAACGAAAGAGTCAGCAGAATGTGTTGATCCTGTTGACAGAGAAACAAAATATTGGAATGATGCAACTAATAAAGATTCAGATCATTATCCGACTACATGTCCTGAGGATGATTCAGTTCCTCCAAGACCATAATAACTTAAATTGTGCAGATATTTCAATATATCTGCACATAATTTTAACTAGAGGATTTATGTTAGAGGTTATGAAATTTAAATTATTGTATTTTGTATTATTTGTATTTTTTTCTGTAAATATATATTCTCAGGAGAATTATATTGAATATCAAAGAGGGATAACAAAGGCTGAAAATCTAATGTTTGATTCAATGTATAAAGAATCAATTTATCAATTTCATGTGGTTTTAGATAATTATTCTTTTAATTTCCCAAGAGATTGCATTATGGCAGCTCAAATTTCTGCTTATATTGGAGATGATAATAGTTTATATCATTTTCTTAAAAAAGCTGTTCGATTTGGTGTGCATATTGATTATATTAACTCAAGAAAACTATATTCAAAATATCATAAATATCCATGGTGGGAAAATTTTATTAATAGAGATTATGATTCTTTAAGAAACGAGTACATTAAAGGAGTTAATTGGGAATATAAAGCTTTGTGTGATAAATATAGAAATATTGACCGTATAATCAGAGATAAAGATCAAAAATGGTATAGAAACGAATATATTGTTTTGAGGTGGGATATAAGAAATGATTGGATTAAGGCAAATGAAAAATACATTAGTGAGGTAGACTCTTTGATTGATATTTATGGATTCCCTTCATATAGGATTATTGGAGTTGAAGATTCAACTACCCTTCATATTAGTAAATATAAATATTTAGGGTGTTCACAGTTTAATATTATCTATAATCATTATTGTTCAAGAAAGAAATGTAGGGAGGATAAATTCCAAAAACACCTTAGTAAATTATTAGAGGAAGTAAAGAAAGGTAATTTATCAGCAAGAGATTATGCAAGGATAATGGAGATTGACTATCGCCATAGTAAAAAATATAAAAACAAAACAAGTCTTTACTATGTATGGTATGAGCCGACATTAAATCCTACAGATGTTTATCCAAATGAAGAAGAGATAAATAAAAGACGAGAGGAAATAGGATTAAGTAATTGTTATTATGAAAGAAAGCGAAAAAGAGCAGCATTAATGAGTGGATTTGAATTTTGGTATTTTGATTTTTAAATTAAATAGATATGATTTTAGTATTATCAGAAGACAAAGACTATTCAACTAATCAAGTATTAGATTGGATAAAATATTTTGGAAAGTCATACATTAGAATAAATGGAAGTAATTTGATTACAATAAAAGAAATTAAAATTACAAATACAGAAGTAAACGTAAAGTTTGAGGTTAAACTACATAATGGAGAAATAATTGTTGTTGACTCGAATGAAATTACATCTTATTGGTATAGACGAGGTTTTTTTATAAGTAAACATGAAGATATTCATATATTCGATAAAATTATGCAGGATGAATTAAATGCTGAAATACGGGAACAAGAAAGAACATACTTAGATTATTTAAATTTTTATTTTGTTAATAATAAGAGAAGATTAGGTAATTGTGAGGACAACGCAACCGATAAATTAAAAAATTTACAGATAGCAAAAAGTATAGGAATAAGTATTCCGGATACTCGTATATTAGGGAGTAAGAAAGAGTTACAAGAATTTTTCTTAAAAAAAGGTTCTCTTATTTCAAAACCTGCAAGTCAAGGTAGTGCTTATGGTACTATGTCAAATTTGAATGGTTTTACAACATTAGTTGATGAAAATTTTATTGATGATTGTAATGATAATTTTTTCCCAACATTATTTCAAGAATGTTTAGATAAAAAGTTTGAGTTGAGATGTTTCTATCTGAACGATACAATTTATTCAATGGCAATATTTTCTCAAAATGATGATAAAACAAAAGTGGATTTTAGAAATTATAATACTAAAAAACCTAATAGAACAGTTCCTTTTAAATTGCCTGAAGAAATTCACTATTCGCTAGTTGAATTTATGAAAAAAATAAATATGAATTGCGGAAGTATAGATTTAATTTACACTACTAACAATAGATTTGTCTTTTTAGAAGTAAATCCTGTAGGGCAATTTTATCAACTTTCGTATCCATGTAACTATCAAATAGAAAAGAAAATAGCAGAATATTTAATTCAAGATTAATATGCAAATAAAAGAAATTATACAAGACAAGAGAGAACAATCTAAGATTCCAGCATATTTATTGCAATGGAATTATAATTCAAAATTTCATGAAGTTAATAGAAATTTTTTGACTACTTTTTCATTAGTATATAATACAAAATGTGCTCCTATTCATCCTTCAAATAAAAAAAATTTTAATGCTTTATGAAAAAAGTATTTAAGTTATATGCGAATTGTATTCCTGTATACGGTTATACTCGCTCAATTATCTATGACTTACAACGAAATAACTTTGATTTTATCCCAAATGGATTATATAAGATTATTCGAGAATTTGAAGGTAAAAGTATTGATAATGTTAAGATGAATTATGAACAAAATGATCATCAAACTATAGATGAATATTTTAAATTTTTAGAGCAAAAAGAATATATTTTTAATTGTGATGAATCAGAAATAGCATTTTTCCCTCCTTTAGATAATAACTGGTATTCATCTTCAATTGTATTAAATGCTGTTATTGATATCTCTAAAATGGACATTAATCAAATAGATTATATATTTCAAAATCTTGAAGAACTCGGTTGTAAATATTACTTATTAAAAATAAAAATTAGTAAGTCTTTAGAATTTTGGATGCAGTTGCAGAGCATCTCACAGAAATATAGAATTTTTAATATTGAAATATATTCTGAATATTATGAGTCTTATCAATCGGATGTTTTCTTCGATTTCGTTAAACAATTTGTATTGCTTGATAAATTTGTATTTTTTAATTCCCCTATTTTTTTATCAAAAGATTTATCGCATCAAAAAGTGTATTTTTCTCATGAAAATTTTAAAGAGAATCAGATAAGAATAAGTGCTACTAATTTTAATATAGAACTATCTTATTTTATAGAGTCACTAAATTTTAATCCATATTTTAATCAGAAAATTTATATTAATTCTGATGGGGATATATTTAATATGATTAATACAAATATATGTGTTGGAAACGTATTTTCTGCTGAAATAAGATCAATAGTCATTTCTGAAAATTTTCAAGAGCTTTGGAATTCGAGGAAAGATGAAACTTTAATTTGTAAAGACTGTGAATTTAGATATATGTGTCATGATCAAAGAATCCCTATAAAAAAAGGAAATGAGTGGATTCATATAGAAGAATGTTCATATAATCCTTATATTGGCAAGTGGGAAGATGAAATAGGTTTTCGTCATTAAAACTATAAAGTTAAAATATAGATAATCAAATTAAGAGGAGAGTATTATAATTTAGTTAAGAATCAACTTGAACTTGGTAATTAAAAAGTATTTAATATGAGTGAAGATAAGGAAACAAGGTACGGAACTCCAGATAAGATTGAACTAAGAAGTGAAGAAGTTCAAGAGATTCTTGGCAGACCACCTCATTGGATGATTAGCTCTGGAATAACTGTTATTTTTATTGTTATTGCAGGTGTATTTATTGGTAGTTATTTTTTTAAGTATCCTGATGTGCTTAATGCAACCATTGTTGTAACAACTGAAAATTTACCTGCTGGTGTAGTTGCTCGTACTTCAGGAAGGATAGATACTTTGTTTGTTAAAGAGAAACAAAAAGTAATAAAAGGAGATGTATTGGCATTGATTACTAATACAGCTTCTTATAATGATATTTTTAGATTAAAAAGTTCTATTTCAAAATTTAATATCTCTGATGCATCCACTTTTAACCCAATAGACGATAATTTGCAGTTGGGAGAAGTGCAATCAGCTTATTTAGCATTTGTGAAAGCACTTGAAGACTATAAACAATTTGTTCAAACCGATTATTATAATAAAAAAATTGCTTCAACAGAAAACCAAATTAATTCTCAACGGAAGATATTACAAAAGACAATAGAACAATTGCGATTTTCAAAAGCTCAACTTTTAAGTGAAAAACAACTTTTTAAGATGGATTCTACTTTATATGCTCAACATTCTCTTTCTCGGTCTGAATTTGAAAATGCTAAGAGTAAACATTTACAAGAAGAACAATCTTATGAGAATTCACTACTTAATATTGATAATTTAAAAATAAATCTCTTACAGACAGAACAATCAGTATTGGATTTAAAAAAACAATTCTCGGAGCAACTAAAAGGACTTCAAATTGCTTTGACTTCATCTTATGATATGTTGCAAACACAACTTATTAATTGGGAACAATCTTATTTATTGGTTAGTCCTTGTGATGGTATTGCTACTTTAACAAATTATTGGCAGAAAAACCAAAATGTTGCTTCAGGAGATGTTATCATTACTATTGTGCCAGAAAAGGATACAAAAATAATAGGTAAGATATATCTTCCACAACAAGGAGCTGGAAAAGTAAAGAAAGGTCAAACGGTAAATATAAAATTTGCTAACTTCCCTTATATGGAATATGGTATTGTACAAGTGAAGATAAAAAATATATCATTGGTTCCTGTTGTTGTGAAAGAAGAAAGAGTATATTTATTAGAGGTTGTTTTCCCTGAAAAATTAAAAACAACTTATGGAAAAGAATTAACGTTCAGTCAAGAAATGCAAGGTAGTGCAGAAATAGTAACTGATGATTTGAGATTATTAGATAAATTCATTAATCCAATAAAGGCAATATTTAAAAATAAAATATCAACAAATGAGACACATAAATAACTATTTCTTTATTGCGTTTCTTTTTTTGTTATTCAATATTACTACTTATGCACAAAGAGTAATTAGTTTGGAGGAGTGTATTGAAATTGCACAGAAGAATTCATTTGATGCACAAGAAGCCGAAAATAAATTTTTACAATCTACCTATCAATATAAGATATATAAAAAATCATATTTGCCTTCATTGAGTTTGTCTGGAAGTTTGCCTGCTTTTAATAGGTCTATTTCTAAAATAACACTACCAAATGGAGACGAGGCATTTGTCTCTCAAGCAACAGGGGCGTATAGCGGTAAATTATCAATAACACAACCTATTCCCTTCCTTGGTAGTGATTTTGTCATTTCATCTGGTTTGCAACGTTTAGATTTATATAATGATAGTATTAGCACTTCTTATTTATCTAATGTTATAAATATGGGGATTAGTCATTCAATATTTGGTTATAATTCATATAAATGGGAACGCAAGATTGAACCATTACAATATAATGAGGCAAAACAAATATATGTTGAAGATATGGAAGAGGTTGCTAAAAAAACAATTGAACTTTATTTCAACCTTTTAGAATCTCAGACTAATTTAAGCATTCAGCTATATAATAAATTAAATATTGATACCCTTCTTAATATTATAAGAGATAAATATTCTGTTGGTAAATGTACAGAAGATGAGGTTTTGCAACTTGAAGTTAATTTATTGAATTTTGAGCTTCAAATCCGTCAATTACAAAATACAATTTATAATAATGAAAAGGCAATATGTGATTTTTTGCAATTAAGTAATGATAAATTAATTGCATCTGAACCAACTTTATTTGAAATAGAAGCTATTGACAGCAAAAAAGCTATTGATGAAACTTATGAGAATAGTAGCATAGAGTTAAATCATAAAAGACAGGTGTTAGAAGCTCAAAGTAACTTAGCAAGAGTAAAATCAGAAAATAGAATTAGTGTTGATTTATATGCAACATTTGGATTATCAAAAAACGATGCACAGTTTAAAGAAACCTTCAAAGCACCATTAAATCAAGAAGTCCTATCACTTAGCTTTACTGTCCCAATATTTGATTTTGGTATCAGTAGGTCTAAAGTAAAACAAGCAGAATTAAATATTTCAAATGTGATTCTTAACTCTGAACAAGAAAAACTAGGGAACAATAGAGAGATAATAGATGTAGTAAATCAAATAAATATTTTGTCTGAAAATATAATTGTAGTCCAAAAGACAAAAGAGTTGTCAGAGAAACGTTATGAAATGTCTAAAAGGCGTTATGAAAATGGGAAAATAGGCTTTTTAGATTATTCCAATGCTCAAACAGATAAAGATAAATCGAAATTGGATTATGTGCAATTGCTTAAAATGAAATGGGAATTGTATTATAAGTTAAGAAAATTAACATTATACGATTTCAAGACAAATAAGAAAATCAGGTAAAACAAGCCTTTGAACCTTTTTAACGCTACTGCTAATCTTTTTAACAAAGTACTATGTCTTTCTACCAAAAAAAGCTTTAAAATACATTTTTTAGAGTAATACGGCGTAATACAAGGTGTATTACGCCGTATTAGACCATGTATTACGCCGTAATACAATTAGTAATACGGCGTATTACTACACGTATTACGCCGTATTACTTTTAGTATATTTAATAATTGATTACCGTGAAAAACTGATTGTATTAGAGTTTGAATCCTTTTTTTATTAAGAATAAACTTACCTAAAGAGTGGATTGGTTTTTTAGCGGTATTCAATTGTGATTAAATTAAGTTTATAAGCTAATACTTACACCCATAATTGCCCATAATCCTGGTTGAGGGATATTGCCTAAATCGAAGTGGGGGGTGTTTAGTATATTGTTTATATTTAGATAGACGTTTAAGCTTCTGTAATTATAGTTGAGGTTGAAATCTAAGATTGCAAAGGCTGGATAGTTTGTTACTTGGGTAGGTGCATTATCTATATATTCTAAATATTCACCCATTCGTTTTTGATAACGGTAGGATAGGGTGGTGGTTAGTTTGTCTTTATATATTGGTAATGTAAGTCGAAGTGTTAGTTTGTCTTTTAGATAGTTTAGTATATAGTTTGAGATATATTCATTCTTCACAACATCTTGGTTCATCCTTGTGTAGTTGACTTCAAATACTGTCTTGTATTTTACGATAGGGAAGAGCTCATTAATAAAAACTTTTGAACCCATTTCAACGCCTACTTTATCGAGCTGGGTAATGTTTTTTGATTCCCATTTATCGTCAGGGTTTATCTTAACCCAATCTATCATATTCTTCCCATTCATATAGTAAGCTGAAACGTAAGAAATAACATATTTGTTTTTTTGCCTTAGACCAATTTCTATACTTTGCGACTCCTCTTGTTTTAGGTTAGTGTTTCCGATATGGGTTGATGTTGTATAGTATAGGTCGGTGAAAGTTGGTAGTCTTGATGACTGTGAAAAGGATGAGTAAATATCTAAATTATCTATTATCTCATAGTTTAGATTAACGGATGGATAGAGTTTGAATTTGTTTTCTATTGATGTATTATGAAATCCTAACACTCCTAATGATAATGTAAACTTCTTATATTGAATGCTGTGTTGCAGCATATAACTTATATTTGTTCTGTTATCCGTTTTGGTGAATTTGTCAAATGGGTTGTCCATAGGCTTACCTAAAACGCTACTTATTATGCCTTCATTTCTGATTTCCATACCAATATTTGTAACTCCAATCTTTGATTCATAGATGGCGTTTAGATTTCCTCCAAAAACATCAGCTCTATGATAGTTTGCTGAACCACTATTCTTAATTAGTTCAAAAATATCATTATGTCTATTCCAATAAAGAGATGGAATAAACTTTAGTTTTTGTCCAAACTCTCCTTTTATTGAGCCAAGGATTGAACTTGTATTATCAAATTGGTTGGGAAACTTTGCGGAGTAGAAGGAATTTGCTCCGTATGCTTTCTTATTATATCCAAATTGTAGGTCTATCTTATCTTGATTGATATTTAACCTTGATTGGTATAATACATTGAAAATCTTATAATCAGTGTTGGAGATATACCCATCGGAGGATTTATAGCCCATTGATATATAGTTTTCAAGATTTTTTATCTTATAGCTACCACTTAGTTCATAGTTTTGTAGTTTATGTTGCCCTCTTTCCACTTTTGCATTAAGAGATTTATCAAGTCCTTTTTTAGTGATAATGTTTATTCCACCACTAAAGGCTGATGAACCATAGAGAATTGCTGAGGGGCCGTGGATGATTTCGATTTTTTCTATGTCGGAAAGGTTGATTGGGATGTCAAAGCTATAATGACCTGTCTGGGGGTTAGAGATGTTTATGCCGTTTAGGAGTATTGCATTTTGGTCGAAAGAACCACCTCTAATTGAAATGTCGGATTGTACTCCGTGACTACCTCTTGTTTGAATATCTACGGAGGCAACGTAGTTTAAGATTTCTTCTATGCTTTGGGGAGAAAGCCGCTGAATCTCTTCTCTTGAAATTATTGTTACGAGCTTAGCAATTTGATTGATAGGCTGATCGGTTGAAGAGGAACTAATAACGACTTCATCAAGTTCTCTTTCTGCAATTTGATTGATTTTTACGGAGTCTGTTTTTTGAGCATTTGCATCTGTTGAATTAGCAAATGTTAGCGCTCCTACTGTCAAAACCCCAATTGTTACCACCTTATGCATACTATTATATATGCTATAGGATTTTCTTGCGAACCGAGTAAATCGGTAGGCTTTGTTTTTCTGGAATGTTTGTTTTTCCATTTTGTTTTGTTTGTTGATTAATAAATTAGTGAATAAAAAAAGTAGCAACTGAATTTCTAAAGCTGCTACAATTCCATTTTTTTCTAATAAAATAAATTTATTGTTGTTTTACTCTTTCAGAATATTCAGAAGTTCTGGTATCAACCTTAATTATTTCACCTGTTTCAATAAATAGAGGAACACGAACAGTAGCTCCTGTTTCAACTGTTGCATCCTTCATTGCGTTTGTTGCAGTGTTTCCTTTCATTCCAGGTTCGGTATAGGTTACTTCCATTTCCACAAATGCAGGTAGTTCGCAAGTAAGAGGTGTTTCGGTGTCTGCGTGAACAATCATTTCCACGTTTTGTCCTTCTTTAAGAAATTGATGAGCAGTTATAACTTCTTCTGGAATTGATATTTGTTCAAAATCTTCGGTGTGCATGAAATTATAACCACTATCATCTTTATATAAGAAAGTATAAGGACGGCGTTCAATTCTTGCTGTCTCAATTTTTGTTCCAGCCAAAAAAGAATGTTCTAATGTTTTACCAGTTTTGTAGCTTTTCAGCTTAGTACGAACAAATGTATTTCCTTTACCTGGTTTAACGTGAAGAAACTCCACAACAGATAGTAGATCACCATTCATCACAATACATAATCCGTTTTTAATGTCAGAGGTGGTTGCCATAATTTTTATTTTGTTTATTTATTTATTTCTTTTTCTTTTTCATTTGAAATTTCGTTGAACCTACGCTCAAAAAACTCATTGTCTTCTTTTATCTTTTTATAGTTCTTTTCATAATAATTAGCTCTCATATTTGCACCAATCATCCTAATAACGCAAATCAAAAGCAATAAAATAACTAGTATTTCTGTTGTTGGTTTAGCAAAAATATAGTATCCAATGATAGCAACTATACCCACATAAGATAGTAAATCCAGTAGTTTTGATATTCTTATAATGTTCATCTTGTAATTTATCAATTAGTTGCAAAAATACTCCTTTTTTCCTTTTTAACAAAATATTTGAATAATGAGGATAATTTATCTATATTTGCAGATTGAGAAAAAGAGAATATAGTCAAATTTAATATACAAATATGAAGCGATTATTTTTAAGCATAATAATATGTTTGTTTGCGTTTAACGGGTTTTCGCAAAACCTAATAGATCTTGATGATCAAAAGCTTACAGAGTTTACCAATAAGCTAATAGCATTGCCTTTTCCTGAAAGGGATGTTATAACAAAGGCGTGTGAAATTTTCGAGAAAGATTTCGCTAATGACCCTTATGTTGGAGATTGGGCATTTCAAATACTTTATTACTACCACGAAATATCATGTGAGGATAAGACAAATACCCTTCACAAAACTTTTTCAGACAAAGAAATAAGAGGATATTTTCATAAAGATATTTGGGTTCTACCCAAATTAAAATCTAATATATCATCCTTTATAACAGAGTATGCAAAATGGGGATATAGGATTTCATCAGATGAGGACACCACCTATTCAATTGAGGTCGATTCCACATACCTCCTTAAAAGGTTAGGTAAATTGCTTTCAAAAGATTATTCCTATTATTTCACCAATTATGTAGCAGATTTAAGTGTTGCACCAATATGGCATGCGGAGTTAAATATACCAATTGCAGAGGTGATGAGAAGAATAGAGTGGAGAGATTTACTCCTTGATAGAAGTCCAGACTTCATTAGGAACGACCTTGTAACAAGAGAAATACAAGCCTTGCTTTTCATAGTAACCAAAGGATTAGAACACACTCCAATATACGGAGAGAATAAAGATGAGATGAAGGTTCACGACCCAAGAGAGGGTTTAGATTTTACTAAAATAGCCAATGAAACCACAATCATCCTACCTGAATATAAAACCCCAATACAAACATATTACAGAGCCTATCCTAATACCACGTGGGGATTGTATTTGACCGACTTTATGCACCGCTTAGCATTAAACAAATATCGTTTCTCCAACGAGATAGATGATTTTGTTTTAGAAAGCCTGTATCCAAAAGATAGAAAAAACATAGACCCGTTGTTAAAGTACAAGGATATGCTTATTGACAACTTAATGGACTAGGGAAAAATAAAATATTAGAAGAAAAATATGAAAAACTTAATAGTAATTTGCCTGTGCTTATTTAGCACATTAACTGGTTTTACCCAAAAAAATATAACCCTTGAAAACATTTGGGCAAAAGGAACCTTCCGTGAAAAGTCTATAAAAGAAATACGTTCAATGAAAAACGGGGATGAGTACTGCATTCTAACCCCTAATGGAATAGAACGTTACCAGTATAAGACAGGTGAGAAAATAGATACAATTCTTGATTTCTCTACTCTAGTGTTCGGCAATAAAAATGCTAACAAAATCTTTTCATATACTTTCTCAAAAGACGAGAAAAAGATATTATTAGCAGCTGACCCAGAATTCATATACCGCCACTCTTTTGTTGCAAACTACTATATATATGAGATTGAAACCAAAATCCTATACCCATTGAGTAGAGATGGAAAACAGAGATTGGCTGATTTCTCGCCAGATGGGAACAAAATATCATGGATAAGAGATAATAATTTATTTATAACCGATATTTCAAGCCCTAACAAAGACGTAATACAAATTACTCAAGATGGAAAGTTTAACGAAATAATATATGGAACATCCGACTGGGTCTATGAAGAAGAACTAGCACTAGTTCAAGGCTATGCTTGGAACGAAACCAGCACACAGCTAGCCTATTACCGTTTCAATGAAAAAGACGTGAAAGAATATTCAATGCAAACTTGGGGAGAGCTATACCCAGAAAGCTATGTTTATAAATACCCAAAAGCAGGTGAGGCAAACTCAATAGTAGATATATTAGTTTATGATGTGAAAACTAATACCCACAAACAAATTGATTTAGGAACAGATAAAGATTATTATCTACCTCGTCTTCAATGGTCAAAAGATGAAAATCAACTAGTAATTCATAAGCTTAATCGCCTTCAGAACCACTACGATATAATATCAGTAAATACCAAAACCAACGATAAATCACTACTATACTCTGAAATAAATAAATACTATGTAGAAGAACCAGAATTGGTTCACTTCCTAAAAGATAATTCAGCCTTCATACTAAAATCGGAAAGAAGTGGCTATTCGCATTTCTATATGGTTAAGCTAAAAGACAAGTCCATAACCCCAATAACATCTGGTAACTACGACTGCGAAAAACTATGTTATGTAGATGAAAAAGATAAAAAGATATATTATACCGCAGCCGAAAGTTCAGCAATCAACAGAGAGTTATCGGTGGTTAATTTCAATGGTAAAAAACAAAGAGTAATATCCAAAAACATAGGAACAAACGAAGCGGAATTTAGCAAGAATGGTAAATATTATATAGGAACATTCTCAAACTATGAAACACCAGCTATTTATACAGTTAACAACCAAAAAGGGGAAGTATTAATCACCCTTGAAGATAATGCTGCATTAAAAGATACAATGAAGCTATATAGTAAAGCCAAAAAAGAATTTGGTAGCTTTACCACAACAACGGGAACAAGTTTAAACTATTGGACCATTAAGCCTAACAATATGGTAGAGGGAAAGAAATACCCAGTCCTATTTTTCGTGTATGGAGGACCAAATAGTCAAGAAGTGCTCAACTCACAAAGAAGAGCATCAGATATGTATTGGTATATGATGTTAGCACAAGAGGGTTATATAACAATATGCATTGACCCAAGAGGGACAGGCATGAGGGGAGAAGAGTTTAGGAAATGTACATATATGGAATTAGGTAAATATGAAACCGAAGACCTAATTGAGGCTGCAAAATACTTTGGCGAGCAACCCTATGTTGATAAAACAAGACTAGGAGTTTTTGGATGGAGCTATGGAGGATATATGTCAACCCTTGCTATAACCAAGGGTGCAGACTATTTCAAAACAGCAATAGCAGTAGCACCAGTAACAAATTGGAGATATTATGACAACATATATACCGAAAGATTTATGAGAACACCTCAAGAGAATCCAACAGGATATGATATGAATTCACCAATTAATCATGTTGATAAGTTAAAAGGTAATTATTTATTAATTCACGGCACATCTGACGATAACGTACATATTCAAAATTCAATAGACCTAATGGATGCACTAATAAAAGCAAACAAACAATTTGAACACTTCTTCTATCCAAACAGAAATCACGGAATATATGGCGGAAACACCCGTCTACACCTCTATACCTTAATGACTAACTATATCAAGAATAAACTCTAATAAGTTAAAAGGTAATAACTAAAAAGTAAAAGTCATCTCTAAGCACTAAATCACTCTAAAACCCAAAGCCATGGTAAAAGAATTTCAATCCTTTATTGAGAATAACAATATATTTGAGAAAGATGAGGTAATTCTCCTAGCAATAAGTGGGGGAGTTGATTCTATGGTTTTATGTGATTTGTTTCAGAAATCAGGATATAAGTTTGTAGTAGCACATTGCAATTTTCACCTGCGTGGAGAAGAGTCTAATAGAGATGAGGAGTTTGTTGTCAACTACTGCAATAAGCACAACCTAAAGCTTCATCTAAAAGATTTCGACACCTACGGCTATATGAATGACAATGGTAAAAGTTTGGAAATGGCAGCAAGGGAACTGCGCTACGATTGGTTTTATGAGCTATTGAAAGAAAACAACTACGCCTATATTGCAACAGGACACCATGCCGATGACTCCATCGAAACCTTCTTCATCAATCTACTTCGAGGAACAGGTATTGCAGGTCTACATGGAATACTTCAAAAGGTAAATAGGGTAATACACCCACTGCTTTTCACCAATAGGGCAGCAATAACAAAATACCAAAAGCTTAATAATTTAGAATTTGTAGAAGACTCCACCAATGCAACAGTCCAATATACAAGAAACAAAATACGCCACGAACTAATACCCCTTCTCAAAGAAATATCACCCAACTTCCAAAAAACAATATTAAAAGAAATAGAAATATTTAGGGAAACAGAAGAAGTATTCAGAACCCTTATCAATAAAGCTAAAAAAGAAATCATAGAAATAGAGAATAATATAATAAAAATCCCTATCGCTAAAATTAAAACCCTTAAACCTATAAATATTTATTTATTTGAGCTTTTAAGTGAATATAACTTCAACCAATCAACCATCAACTGCATAAAAGACGCACTTGACGAAACCTCTGGCAAGCAATTCTTTTCCGAAACACATAGGCTGGTTAAAGATAGGGAATACCTACTTATAACCGAAAACGTAAGAGGTTCTAATAAAGAATATAATATTGAAGAGGGGCAAACCAATGTAACCGTACCAGTAAATCTTCAAATACAAGTGCTAAGAGACCTAAACTTCATTCATATCCCCAAAACAAAAGATATAGCGATGTTTGATGAAGGGAAACTCCAATACCCTCTTATACTTAGGAAATGGAAAAACGGAGACTCCTTCTATCCTTATGGACTAAATGGAGAAAAGAAAATCTCAACCTTCTACAAAGACCTAAAATATTCCATCATTGATAAAGAAAACCAATGGCTACTTTGTTCAGGCGATGATATAATTTGGGTAATAGGACAACGAATAGACGATAGATATAAGATAACAGACAAAACCAAAACAATTTATAGACTAGAACTAGATGAATAAATTAATAATAATCCTATTAGTTTTTATTCCCAACCTTGCATTCACGCAGCTCAATAATCAACTCCTACAATACAACCAAAGCATAAATAAAGACAGCTTAGAAAAAACAGTTCTTAAACTTCAGTCCTATGGCACTCGCTTTGCATTTCAGCCCAATAGGAAAACCATAGCCGAGGATCTAAAACAACAGCTACAAAGCTACGGATTTAACACAAAGCTAGATAGTTTCTATGTCGAGAACTTCGAATACCCTTACCATTCAGGCATAATAAACAATAGTTGGCAATATAATGTAGTAGGAGAAAGATTAGGACAATATGCCCAAGATACATTTTTTGTAGTAGGAGCACATTATGATGCCATTTCATTTTCTCCAGCCAACCAACCATGTTTCGACACCACGCCAGGGGCAGATGATAATGCATCAGGAGTTTCAGCCATAATGGAAATAGCAAGACTATATCATCTTCATAATATAACCCCAACCAAAACCCTACGACTAGAACTCTATGCAGCAGAAGAAGTTGGTCTAATGGGTAGCAATGAAGCCATAAAGCGTTCAAGCGATAAGCTAACCGAACACATAACAGGAATGTTGTGTTTGGATATGATAGCCAACCAAGATGAATTTCCAAAACAGCCAAGTTACGTTGCATTAACAGAATACGATAATTCACAAGACCTAACCGATTTTTCAATGAATACAGCTGCCCAATACTCCGAACTAATGCCTTACACAACAACCGAACACTATAAATCTTCCGACTCCTATTCCTATTATATTTGGGGCAGAAAAGCAATATTCATTCACGAAGACCAGTTTCACCCTTTCTACCATTCCCCACAAGACCTATCCTCAACACTCAACTACGACTACTTCGCAAAAGTCACCCAGCTAGCATTCTCCATAACCTATCTTGCCACAACAACCAACCAATATTTCCCAATATCAATACCTCAAACCCCTCACACCTTACAAACACAATTTAGCTTATTAGAAAATCCAGTAAAAGATAAGATAAGATTTATATATAATAGCCCAAAACCAGAAAACCCAATAGTCCAGCTAATAAATAGAATGGGACAAGTAGAAAAAACATCTAATCTATCTGCATATAAAACTTCATCACAAGAATACCAAATCCCAAGCCAAGACCTAAGAGCAGGAGTTTATTTTATAAGAATAGGAAAACAGACTGAAAAAATTGTAGTAATAAAGTAAATTTCTTGAACCTTGATTCTTTCTTCCCAAAGCGACAAATTGATGAAAACTTATTAAGTGATGGACTATGATTTTTCTAAAGCTTGTAGTAAGCCGACTAATTAATTATGTAATTTATAATCCTATACATACAAAGTAATAACACTTTGCTTTAATTTATTCTTTCTTTGTTTCAGCAAATTCTTTCTTTGTTTCAGTAAATTCTTTCTTTGTTTCAGTAAATTCTTTCTTTGTTTCGCTAAAGTCATAAAGCTCTAAGTGATATTTTCAAGACATAAATGCTTTTTAATTCAACAGGCTTTTTTGGTGTTTTTAGCCATAGGCTCACCATTTTTTGTAACCTATGTTGCACTAAGACAAGTTAGCTTAGTGCCAACACCTAAACCTTTATTTATTAAAAACTTTTATTTGATATTATCCAAAGTCTTTAAGTTTTTATACCTTTGTATTAGATGATTTCTGGGGAAAGGTTGTTTTGGTTTTATTTATATTGTTTTGATTAAGAAAATGGAGTATTTGAATATTGATGGTATTGTTGTTGAGGTGGAATTTAAGAGGATTAAGAATATTTATCTAAGGGTTTATCCTCCTGATGCGAGGGTTCATATCTCTGCTCCAAAGGGAATGCCTATTGAGAGGGTAAGACTATTTGCTTTGGATAAAATGGACTGGATTCATAAACGTTCTAAGGTGGTTTTGGATAGGGAGAATAAGAGTTTTAGGGAGTATGTGAGTGGTGAGTTTCATTATTTTAAGGGTGAGAGATATTCATTGAATGTTATTTATTCTAATCATAAGCCAAAGGTTGAGGTTTTGGGGGATGGATTTATAAACCTTTACGTAAAGGATAACGCCACAGCAAAAAAGAGAGAAGAGGTGATGAGGGAGTGGTATCGGAATGAGCTTAAAATCATATTGCCTCCTTTGATTGATAAGTGGGAAACATCTCTTGGTGTTAAGATTGATTGCTTTGATATTAGACTTATGAAATCTATTTGGGGTAGTTGCAATATTAGAAAGAAGAAGATTATGTTTAACCTTGAACTTATGAAGAAGTCAAATGATTGTATTGAATATATAGTTCTACACGAGCTTAGCCACCTTCTTGAAAGATCACATAACGCCAGGTTTAAATCCATTTTAGATATTCATATGCCTTCTTGGCGTAAAATAAAAGATGAATTAAACACTTTTGTTGGGTAATTTTTTTTGTAAAATCTTTCTTCTAGCCTATGTATTCTAAACGTAGGCGTATTAGTAGAGTCGTGACTATAAGCGATTCTAATCTAATCAATAACAATACCGTAATTAATAAACATTATATAATAAATAAGCAAGGAAATATTTGTTTGTTAAGTTTTTTTTATTTTACTTTGTGGTGTTCTTAGGTGCAATTACTGAAAGGGAAATCAATTGTAATAAGAATATCAAACAAATAATAGTCCTATGAAAAACAAAAAGAAAAAGTATGTAGTTTCATTTCTTCTGGAGGTAAATTTAATTTTATCTTTAAGTCTTATCATTTATTATCTTTTACAATTAGGGTTTAATGTTAACTACAATTATATAATGATTGGGGTTGCATTCCTTTATTATCTCTTATCTTATTTTGTTTTTAAGAGGACTGTTTTTTCGTTCTTGTTTAAGAATAAAGGGATAAGACCTAAAATTATTTTAATTGGTTTAAACCTTGCTTTTTATTTAATAATATTAGGTTTCAATAACACTCATAGCTCAAAATATTGTGTATTAGGGATGAGGTATTATCCTTATAATGTGCATCTAGCTTCCGATAAGGATATTAAAGAAAAGGTTGAGTTTATAGGTAATACGGATAAGTCGGCAAAGGATTATGTTATTGAGCTATTTGATAAATATGATGTAGTTATTATTGGAGAAAGAGCTCATTTCGAAAATACCCAATGGGATTTAATTTATGATATTGTTTCGGATAAGAGATTTATTGAGAAAGCTGGGAATGTTTTCACAGAAATTGGCTCTGCTGACTATCAGTATTTGGCTGATGAATTTTTTACAAAAAAGTATAATACAGAGGAAGAATTAGATAAGGCTACTACAAAATTGGTTTATTTAGCTAATGGATATACAGAGAAGAAGAACTATTTCACTTTCTTTAAGAGGCTTAATCTTCTAAACCAAACCTTGCCAGATTCTTTAAAGATAAGAGAAAACTTTACTTCAATTAATTTGTACCCTTTAGATATTAAAACTCCTGGGGAACAAGAAAAACATTATAAAGATTGGAATCGCTATTATGATAGCGTAATGGCGGATAATGTAATTAAAGGATATAGAAGAATTCAAAAGGAAGAGAAGAGAAAAAAGATGTTAGTAATAACAAATTCAAGACATTCATATAACCTATCCAAATATCAATTTAAGGATTTGAAAAATGAAACTACTTATATATTTGATTCATTAAAGGGTAGTGTAGCAAATGTATTAATAAATACGATAGCCGCAGGGAAGAAAAACTATTCCATTTGGTTTTTAGGTTCACATAACAAAAGCTCTTGGGATAAAGCCTTTGAGTTATGTGGCAATAAGAGTATTGGTTTTGATTTTGAAGGCAGTCCTTTTGGAGAAGATAAGTTTGATATGAATTTGAATTATGATAAATTCAAGTACAAAGATATTTACCATGGATTTATATTCTATAAATCAAAATTTGATTGGATAAACTGGACAGGACAATTCCCTTATGAGTTGGAAGATGATTTTATTGGTGAGTATAAAAGAAGGATGACATTAGATGGGTTTGATAAGGAAACATTGGATTTAATGATTAGTGAGGGAAAGCAAAGCAAGGGTTATGATAAATTTGTTGGAGGCAAATTCAATATAGATTATCTACTATATACAAGGCAAAATGCAAAGCTATTCTTATATCAATTTGTCTTCATTCTAACTAACTTCTTTATATTTCTATTGATTATTAGATATATTATCAAATTAAAAAGAACTCCAAGACATAAATATATATTATGAAACATAGAATTAAAATTTTTACTTGCTTATTCCTTTTATGCTTAAGCATAGGAATTGTAAATTCTCAAACATGCAAAATAAAGTATAAACTTAATCCAAAATCTTTCTTAGATTCTACTGAATTATTAAGGAAACATCAGAACTATGATGAAATTATCAGAATAATTAGTGATAGGATAAAAAAAGATTCAACAGAGATTTGGCCTTACTATCAATTGGCTTGTACTTATTCACTAAAAGGAGATACAATACTTCCTTTTCAATACTTATATAAGTATATAGACCTAAAAGAGTTTGCTGAAGATATATTTTCTGATTCTGACTTTGATAAATTACTTCCTACTTATAGCTGGAAATGTCTTAAAGATACAATTCATAAAGTATATCTAAGCAAGTATCCTAATATTAAAAATCCTGATTTAAGTATTAAACTATGGGAATATGGAATACAAGACCAAATGTATAGGACATTAGGTGGGAATAACAAAAGGGAAATAACAGTAGTTGATATTAATTATTTAAAAGAAACCAAGAATAAATACATTAATGGAATTGAAGAGCAATCTAATCTCATTTATTTTCTATTTAAAGAGAATAAAATTCCAACATATTCTTTAGTTGGTAAAGAAGCAAGCAACGCATTCCAGTTAATTATTAATCATATATATAGTACAAAACTGACTAAAAGAAATCTAAAATCTCTTCATAAAGCAGCAATTAATAAAGAAATAAGTGTAGAGTATTATATTATGATTCATGATCGCTGGTTAATTCAAAAAGGTAAAAAACAATTATATGGGACACAAGTAGGGAATATTATTGAGAAGGATAAAAAAGGCGATAGGGTTTATGGAAAAGGATTTCTTTCTCCAATAGAAGATGAAAAGAATGTAAATAAAAGAAGACTTGAACTAGGACTTCCTACAATAGAAGAATATGCTAAAAAGATAAATG
>JAQVXZ010000049.1 GCA_028708845.1 Bacteroidales bacterium | reverse complement strand
TCTCTTGTACGGACTGTGAATTAAGTTCTTTCCATTTTGGATTTTTATTTCTAAGTTTAGCAATGTGTTTTTGGAGTCTGTTTACATTTATATAACCTCCGTATAAACTATAATATCTTTTTTGAAGTGAAATACAATAATTCCAAATCCACGCAGAAGTAGATATACTCCTATGTAGGTGCTTTAGTTTCTTTGTTTTATACGCCTTGTATGAGATGTTATACATTCTTTTGGTCTTTTATATATTTCTTGACTACCTCTTCCGATATGTGCCCAATACTTTCACAATAGTAGGAACGTGTCCATAGTGTAGGTATTCTACTTTTTAGTTTAGGAAATTCCTTTCTTAGAATCCTACTTGTATAGCCCTTAAACTGTTGTATAATATAGTGGGGTGCTAACGTTGGTTTAGCTTTGATAAATATATGTACGTGGTCTGGCATTACCTCTTGTATTGATATTTCACAACCTATTTCTTTTGCTTTCTCAACCAATAACGTCTTCAATCTATCTTCCACTTCATTCACCAAAACTTTACGTCTGTATTTAGAACACCAAATAATATGGTATGCTATATTAAAAACAGTTGTATTACTATGTGTCCACCTTTCTGTATTATTCATTTGGCAAATATATAACATTTATTTTAAACCTCCAAATATATCAATAAAATTATTAACCAAATTCATCCAACGGTTGAAACACATGGGCTTTCTTTGGGGTTTATTGTAACCTCATTTTGCTCAAATCCAAATTCATCTTTCCACGTTGGAAAATCTTTTTGAACTGCTTTTTCTAACTCCTTTACTTTAGATACAAATTCTGATTTTTTTAAATATACTTCCATTAAATCAATCTCTTCAGAGATGTCTGAAAACTTTTGATATTGTAAGTGGCTGTTTTGATATTCAACTGTAATCATTTTTTTGCTTCGTTTATCGTGTGAACCCACTTTTTATAAATGATTATTTGTTGTTTATATTGCAAAACTACAACAGATAATTGAATTTGTCAAGCTTTTTAATCGTTTATTTTTCAATTACCTGTCGTTTTTTTTGCAATGACTTGATTATGTAAACGAAAAAAAGGCTACTAATAATTTTAGTAACCTCTTAAGCAAGCTAATTTTCAACCACTCGCATCCCATCGTTTTGTTTCAAACGCCATTCTAAAAAAGAAAAGCCTTGTCCGTTGTTAAGCTATGCTTTATTATAGTCTTCTTCTGTGATTAGGATAATTTGCTGAAGTGTGTCCATAAGAACATTACTTGTTTCTTTGAAAACCTCATATTCTCGCCCTCTTCCTATTTTTTTAGCAAAATATCTAACTTTTCCAGCGTTTATGTCTATAATTGCTTTATAGACTATGTCTTCATAGTCATTATAGAAGTGGACAGAACCTTTACGAAGTAAATTTACATATTCTTCGAAATCTATTTCTCTGCCGTGTATCATATTATATATACTTTTACGATTGCAAAGTTACAAAAATAAATTGGATTTACAAAATTATTATTCATTTATTGTTCTCATTATCATATATTTATTCGCTTAAGTGCATTATAATAATCTCTTTGGAGCTTATTCAACTCGTCTATCAATTCCTTGTCAGTATCATCATTTAGTGTCCTTACCTTCTCGTACCAAGAATGACCAAGTCCGTGTTCTGATCCTGACTTGCTTTTTATGGCATTAAATAATTCTTCCCCAATTATTAATTTTGCATCTTTCTCCTTTCCATATATCATTTGTGGAGTATTGACCTGAATTTCTGCAAATGTTCCGTTACTTGTTTTTATGTTGAAAATATGACCACTATAACCACTTTCTTCGAAGGACTGTTTTTTGTATCTATAAACATTAAATTCTTCGTTGATTTTATTTAGAATACCATCTATTAGGCTCTGCTCTGCAACTATTGTAGTTCTCACAATATCTTTTACGTCATATATATTATCTTCGTAATCATTATGAGCCTTTTGCATTATTCTATTATCTGATTTAAGATTGGTAGGAGTAACGTGAACATTTAATCCTTGTACGAGCTTCTGAATGCTTGTAATAAAACTTGATTCGTGTTTCTTGCTTATTGCTATATATAATTCAGGAACTTCCTTTGTATTGTCTGAAATGAAATAAGGGACAGATTTTGATTTTAAAAGCCTTTCTTCGTTCTTCTTAATCCATTTCTTGAATGAATCAGGGACATCTTTAATTTCATTCTTACTAATACTGCTTTTATCAAACAACTCTTTCTCATCCTTCAATATTGGTATTGCAAAACACCTGCAGTTTGAACCCCAAAAACATTTACCATTTCTTCTAATATACATAATAGCATTTTTGGACAATGTTACGTCATAAACATATCCGTGATAATCTATTAGTTCCTTATTAAACTGTGTCGCTGTCAAGGATTGGCATTCTGAAACAACAATTAAATCATAATTTAATTTATAACTTCCATTCTTAAACTCAACTATTTTGTTCTTACATTTATTAATTCTATATGAAGGTCTTTTGCCAATCTTCAATATTAGTTCTCCTAAATCACTTGCCATTTGTGGGGATGTTGTGAAATACATTCTTTCATCATTTTTTGGAATAAATATATTGCCTCTATTCCCAATAAACGACTTGGGTTTTTTAATATATCCATCACAGCTAATAAAAGCATTTAAAAATATCTTTATTTGTTCTTTTGACGATTGCTTTATCTCATAAGGGATATATTTGTAGTATGCAGTTTTAAATTGTTTTAAATAGCTACAAAATTCTTTAGAATAAAAATTTATCTTATCTTTATTAAAGCTTACTTTAAATCCAATTTGTTCTATGCAATTTATAATATTTATTCTATTATCATTTTGTTGAGCAATACAAATTTGACTTTTTCTAATCGTTGAACCATCTGATAGCCAATAGCCCATAAACTCACAAAATAGATTAAAGTTTATGGTAAGTCCATTTATATTTATAGTTTTAATTGGATTATTATTATTTTTACATCCCCTAAAGAACGCACCTTTGCCCATTGTAAAATCAATAGCTTTGCATCTTTTTATTTCCTGATTAGATTTATTAAGATAAACCATTTCGTGTTCAGGAGTAACTAAACAATCAAGATTTCTATTATAGAAATGTACCATTTCTCCATTATATAACCTCTTAAAATAAAGTAATATTTCAACCCATTCAGTTTCTTTTGTCTTAGGATTAAGCGAAAATATTTTATCTTCCTTAGTTATATTTTTAAAGTATTGCCAGCCTCTTTTAGTCAATACCTCTGTTTCTTCATCGTAGCAATTTGGATGCCAACCTGTAAAAACAAATGTCTTAGGGTATTTTCCTTGCAACTCATCGCATATATCATAGAATGGCTCTGCTTTTCCTGTCTTAGGATTAATTAGAGTATGATTATCACTTAACTTTATCTCTATTCCTACAACAAAATCCAAATCTTGCCAACGTAAACTATCTGCCTTTCTGTAAGCCATGTTTATTTCTGTTCGAGCGAGCCTCAAAGCATTTTTATAGCTACTTCTATAAACACCATTACCAGGATTGTATTCTTTAGCATTCTTTGATAATTGCAACTTACCTTCCAAATCTCTAACTCTCCTAAATAACTTCTTAGGCTCATTCAAATATTCCCTTATATCTCTACTTAAATCAGCTGCACTTTTGCCGTCAGATAATCCAACACTCAAAGCTTGCTCAAGGTTTTCTTTGTATTGCTTGGATAACCTCCAAACTCTATCAGACAAATCCATTCCTTTGGTTTTCCTGTCTATGAATGCTTGCAAGGCTTTCTCGTGATTATTAAAATAAGCCTTATTCATTTTTATATTATTCCCAAGCATTAATCGAACCAACTCATTATTATTGAAATTGCTTTCCCCCCATTCTGCAGTAATGCCGTTTACTATTGTCGCTTTAATCTGCTTTTGGAACTCTCTTGCAAGCTTATTTATCTTAGTCTTTAATTCAGGATAGTCAGCGAACTTAAACATCTTAGAGGGGTCGTAATTGATAGATTCAGCCATCTTAACAGCTTCTTGATTGGAAACTTCAAATATTTTCTCAATCATAGATACAAACTTCTTTACTCTCCTATTGTGTTCTTTGTTTAATCGCTTCCTATCCTGCATAACTTCCTTGTGTTATATGAATGGGTCAGTTGTTGCTCGCCCTTGCTCTTCTCTGCTTATCTCAAGCATTGTGGTCTCAACATCATCAGAATAACCAAATCTTTCAATACTTTCTCTTTGGCTCATAAGAGGGTTGCCTCCATTTGCCTTTAACAAAACCTCTATCTCTGCCTTTTCATCTTCTTGAATGAAAGGAGTAATAATATGACTGCAATCAATATTATCAATCTCTTTTTCCCAAGCCTTATTCATGTTCTTAAGGTAGGATTTTATTATTGAAAATTCACGCTCAAACATTTCCTCAAACATCCCCATCTCATCGCCTGCCTTTAAGTGAGCATCTGTTAGCAAAGTCTTTCTTGACTCCCCACTAACTACTCCCATACCTTTGACATTCTCAAAGCTTAAGTCAGGTAATTGCAGTTGCATAAAGAAAAACTTCAAAGCACTATCTATTTGGAATTTGACTGCATCAACGGACTGCTCCCAAGAAACATATCTAACCCCTCCATTATCAGATACTCTTATTGTTCTTTTACTCTCATGCTTATCTTCTTCTCCTGTAAGGTCTCCCTTAACTTCTAATAGAGGTGCTGCGTTGTACGATATAACATCTCCATTGTTTGACAAATTCAACTCTAAATCATCTACTAAATGAGAAACATCTTCGTATAAACATTCTCCCGATGAGGTATAAACAATAGGAATTTTGCCCATGATATTTATTTCATTGTAAACTTCCTCCCAGCTCTCCTTCTCTCTTCTCCATTTAATTAACTTGTCAGCTGTAAATGTTTCAAAGTAGGTTATTTTATTATCATCCTCTTTTACTTCATACTCAATACTAAATGCTATCAAGTCGTCGGTCTCATCAAAGTAAGGATATAACTTATCTCCGAATTTCGGACTGAATATTTTAGTCCTCAGCTTGTATTGAGAATTAAAGCCATACTTACTGTTTTCTTCTTTCTTTAATAGCCAAAGTGTAGCACTTTCACAACATGCATATAATTCCTTACTCCTTTTTTTATTCAAAGCATTTATTTTGGCTTTCTCGTAGATTTTCTCAATAGCTTTGACTATTTCTTTTTGTGTTTTATTTTTACTATCGTAATAGTACGCCCTCTTAACTGGTATGGAAAATAATATTTGAGTTAATCTCTTTACTGCCAACTTCTGCAGACCTAAGCCTATTCTTGTTGGCTCTTCAATCCTCCCATCTTTTTTTAATTTTGGGGGTCTCTTTACTCTATCAAAAATTGAGTGTTCTTTGATTTCGTACATCTTTTTTAATTCCTCCCATTCAGGAATTGAAACATCCTTAGTCCTTAGTTTTGCTATGGCTTTTTCTACGTCTAACTGTAAGATTTCTTCTATTTTCATAACTCAAATGTATTAATATTCAACTGCAAAGATATATAAAGTGTTTGTATTTCAAACATATTTATTCTATTTATTTTACCTCATCTTAATAATTACAATAGCTTATCTAACAATAAACTCTCATCAAATGGCTTAATTTCCTTATAAGGATAAAACGTAAGAGCCAAAGAGTCTGATAAGTCAGGAGAGCGACTTAACCTCTTTTTTATTTCATCTTTAGGTTCTATTATAATATTCCCATTACTCTGAAACTTCCAATGTATTTCTGTTAGCTCCTCTATTAGTCTATCGTTAGGAGGTAAGCAAGCCTCAGACTCATTCTTAGGATTAAGCCAATCCCGTAACGCCCAAAACATATAAGCTCGCATATTTGCAAACTCATATTCTCCAGTAATATCATACAACCCTTTAGCTCCTTCACTTGCTTTCGCCGAAATTGCATTCTTATACCCTAATTCGTGCAACCTTGATAAAACCCCTGCCCCTTCTCCAATAGTGTCTATGAATGCGAGGGTGTTTTTCTTATCCTTCAAATCCTTAACAAGTCCACCTGCAACGCTCATGTGGTCTGCAACTCCTCCTGAATGATATTCGTGAAATTCAAATACATAATTTTCTTGACGTGTACACTTAACGCTATCATCCCTTCCCATTCCTGCAACGTCTTGTCCTATTCTTATCTTCCCATGTGGAATAAAGCCTGATTCATTCAAATCCTTCCAACGATTGTTTGCAAGCTCTATCCATTCGTAAGGAATAAGTATATCTTCAGCAACCTTCGGAAACATCCCAAGCACCTTTACTCTGAATAAGTCATTTGGGCGATAAAATCTGTTTTCAAATACAAAGTCTCCCTCTCCCTGATTCACTTCATCCCTTTG
>JAQVXZ010000002.1 GCA_028708845.1 Bacteroidales bacterium | reverse complement strand
ATCTCATATAAGTTCCCATTCGAAGCCTCAACAACCTTCTCGATATTCATTTTCTTCTTTTCCATAACACCTAAAATATATACTCAATAAACATATAACGCAGAAAAACATCATTTTGTTTGCAATATCAACGAAAAAACTCTTCCCCCAATACACAACCATAAGAAACCCCCAAAGATAGAAAACAATTTTGAAATAGAAAAACAAATTGCATTTAATTTAAATTATGTATTATCACTCCCAATAATCCCACACTTTCTCAAAATCCTTTAAAACCTTATTGTGACAAAAAAAAGGGTCATCGCAAACACAATAACCCCCAAAAACCATTTAGTTTTTACTTCTCAGCATTTCATACGTGATAAATCACGTCTCTACCTCTTACCTCTTACCTATTGCAACCCCTTAATCTCAAGGTTAGCCTCAGCAAAACCAGTCTTAGATAATGAGCGTTTGAACTCAGGAGAAGGATAGAAACGACATCTAAAAGCCTTAATGGTCGAAGCATCCACATCATCCAATTCCAGCATAGCAGTTGCCTTAATTGCAGGAATAAAAGACCCCAGATAAGCAAACTTAACAGCTTCCCCATTCATCACGTGCCTTGAAACAGTTATTTCCAAAGCTTTTAAGCAAGCCAAAACATCAGGATAAGAAACAGTGGTAGACTCTGAAATCTCTTGACAAAGCTGATCCATAGTCACATCATTTGAGCGAAATAATCTTGCCAAATACTTCTGCCCTGGGTTAGCCCCAACCTGAATAAGGCGTTTAACCTTAACATATTTAATCATAATTGTATGCGATTACCTTATACCATCGCGAGGTTTCTTTGTTTTTATAATTGTGATTAGCAGAAATAAACTTTTTATGTCTTTTATATCACCCTACAAAGATACGCATAATATCCCAGACTACCAAGCCTTTAGCACTCCAAAACACAAGCTACCACTCAAAAACACGCAACTTTCTGACTAAATTTACTTTTAAGTAGTTTTTATGGCTCTACAACCTTTATCATATAACTCCGTAATAATATATTGATTGATTTTTGGTTGTTGATTATAAAGATCATTAACAGTTCTTTCAACCTCAGCTATTGTAAAGTCCTCTCCTTCATAAAGCTCAGTAAAGAAATTGACAATAACAGATTTTGGTATACTATAGGTAGTTGCTTGCGGAGTAACCTTTACAATCATATTATGCCTTCCTTTAGTATATTTCTCAAACCATTGCACCATCTCCAATAATATATCGCAATGTGATGTAGTATATTCAGGAGCTTTGCTTCTGGTTGTAGTTGTATAAGAATTGTTTATACAATCACATACAGTGTATTTCACTTCAGGTGCAGGTTTTTCAAGTGAAATATCGCTTACAAGAAAAAGCTCCGCATTCTCATTGAAATAAGGATTTGAATCAGCAGATACATATGCAGCACCCTGAACACCCTTAGCTGAATTATCAAATTTTAACCCAAATTTACTTTCGTAATACACTTTAACCTGCTTATAAACAGCATTATGATATGTTGATATTTTAGCAACATCCTCCTCACTCTTATCATGATTACCATTAGCATTCAACAACCGTTTATTAATCTCTTCAATACGAGAATCCTTTACAATATCAACAATAATCTTAAGACCCATCCCATTAGGTGAAAGAAAAGCCATTCGAGTATAAGCATCCTCTCCAAATTGTCTCTTCAAATCTTCAATACCAGAAATTTTATCCATATTATCTTTAAAATCAAGATCCAATATAATCCTCTCATTATAGACAATCATATTTGCCGCCTTCCTTTTTGATTTCATTAAACAAGACAATGTGATATACTCTAATTTATCCTTAACCGACTCGTAAGAAATATAATTTTCTAAATCACCAGTCTCAATGAAAGAAGAATAGAACTGCCTGAGATTAACATATTTCTCCTTGATAGCATTCTCTTTCAAAATCTCTAACAATCGACAATCATCAATACACTCCTTATTTACAAATGCAAATTTTGAATGCCATAATTGAAACCTTTTCAATCCATTTACGTTTACTGAACTTAACCCTTCAGTAGGGGTCTTTAATTTTTCCATTTTTTTTAATTGTTATTTTATTAACCAGCATTTAAGCTGGTACTATTTTAATTGTAAAATAGCAGTGCAAAAATAACTAAAACTCAAATCGTTACGTATTTGGGAATATATGAAAACTCACAACCCTTGCAGGATAAGGGTTTATGAAAAAAAGGGAATTTTATAAGGGAATAAACAGGGAACGTATTCTACGTAAATTTACGAAAATAATGGAATCTATTTGAAAGATCAGCAATTAGATCAGTCAATTGACCTTCTTTACTTTTAGGAGTTATCCTATTTATAATGGTTGCAAACTCTTTTAGCCACCCTCTAAATGTTCTGTTTTTCTTAGACCTATGAATTTTACCACTATTATAGATAATAGATGCAATGGCAGTAATATCATTCTGAGAATATGAAGGCAGCCCACCTCTCAAATCATTAACAAAGTTATCAAAACTAGATGGTATAGAATTATTACCCTGCTTAAATTCAGGAACAAAATACTCTTTAAGAGCATCAATATCAATATAATTATTAGCCTTAGTATTATCTAAAGCATATTTTAAACCTTTAACTGGATTGATTTCAGTTAAAGGCTCCTCAATGCAAATGGTATCATTAACACTACAAATACTATCATTAACAGAAATAGTATCACTCTCACTTCTTAATATTGACAGTATGATTTTAAAACCCAGAAATTTGTCTAAAAAAAAGATAAGCTTATCATTATTGGGATTAATAAAACCAGATTTTACAAAAGAATTGAAGTCATTCTCTAATTCACTTGAAAAATAATCATCTAATTCAAATTTATTAGATGATGAATTAGAATATAAAGCATAAATATATTCTTCCACCACCTTTTCAAAATACACTCGGGTTTCATCAATTGCAGTAATAACAAGACTATTTGAAAACCCATTAGTACATTCCTTAAGAAAATCATAAATATAAGTAGAAGAAACTTTTTTCCTCTCACATTGAATTAGCAAATCACTAAGAAGCTTTCTATTGTCACTAAGAATATTTATATTATCAGGTTCCATTTTATAATAGTTAAAAAATTCAGACTGCTAAATTACAAAAGATATTTTAGATATTAAGCAATTACCAATTAAAATTAAGCAAAAACACCAATATCACTAATATAAAACCTTAGTTTAAGAAAATAAAACGAAGAAAGAATTTCCTGAAACGAAGTATTAATTTGGTAAAACGAAGTATTATAAATATGATTATATATGTATTTAGAAATATAATTATTAATGTATAAAGCACCATTTCCCAACCATTTTTGCCCAATACAAGCCAAAACACATCGAACAAAGTTATAAACACTAATGACAGGTCACAGGTCGCAGAGCAATCCCTTATATTAGAGAATTACAAAACTGCTCTGCGACCTAAAACACAATCTTTACATCATCTTTATAGTTTTGCAATGTTCCATTTAGACTGGCAGTCCAACCGTCTATAAACACTTTGCCACTTTTAATAACTTTAGCAAAAGCATCTCTATCTATTTCCTCACTATTGGTTATATAGTAGTTAGTACCGATTTTGTAAATACAATCCTTCAACAATTCTTCAGGAGCTTGTGTTGGCTCGTCTAAGCCAATGGTAAAAATCATATTGTAAATGCGACTTAAGGCATCTGTTTCATTTTCAATAATTGAAACTTGTCCTTTATCATCCACTTTCAATTTTGTAGCATCAACGCTGTCAAATACCTTAAAACCAATATCAGGCACTTGTTTTTTGTCTTCATCAAACATCCCACTTTTACTATTAACGTCTTCAATTTCTTTAGCAATTTTCTCTCCTGCACGCTTTAAGCGTTCTATGGTAATGCTTGAGATTACTGGTGGTAGGTTGTTGTCTATACAAAATTGATGGGCGGTTTTTTTCTTATCAATAGGTTCGTCTATTTGGCATAAAATAAATTTTCGGTTGCCACCATCTTCTGCATTGAGCTGCATTACTGCGTGTCCTGTTGTGCCTGATCCTGCGAAAAAATCAAGAATAATAAATTTTGTTTTATCAAATAATGAAAATATCAATTTTAAATATCCAATATTCTTAGGTGCATCAAAATACAATTCAGTTGTTTCAAAAAGTTTTTTGAGCATTGTTCCTGCACCTGTTGTAGTGAGTTCTAAACTATAATTCTGTTTATTACCATTTATTATTGCCTCATATTTTCTATTTGTTAATTGACTTTTTATTCTTATGGTATCATTGAAATTCTTTTCAAATATTTTATTTTCTCTAAACTCTAATGCACCTAAATCGAATAAACTTTTGAATTTTGTTGCTGTGTAGGTATTTTCTACTAATTGTTGACCATTAAACGAGTAATATTTTATAAATCCATCATTTATCAAATTTAAATTCATTGAACCAAACTGCTCCTTTAATATTTTCAAAGACTTATCCACTTTACGGTAATAAACTGAATAATTTTTGTCAGAATTTTCATCTGAAACTATCCTATTGAAACTATTTTCTCCTACTAGTACTCTTTTTCCACTATTATGGACAAAGTTACCTTCTTCATCCTCTGACATATCATTTGCATTTTTAGGAACATTCTCAACAAATGATGCATATTGTTTATTTTTTGCGTAAATGTGAAGGTATTCTGAGCTAATTGAAATAAAGTCAGAATTTTTTCTCCCTTTCGGATTATTCTCGATAGATAAAGTGCCTATAAAATTCTCCTCTCCAAATACATCGTCACAGAGTAGTTTCAAGTTGGCTTGTTCATTGTCATCTATACTTATAAAGATTACACCGTCTTTGCTTAGTAAATCTCTTGCTAATAATAAACGTGGATACATAAAGGCTAACCAACCGTTGTGGCTTTTTTTGGTTTTGAAACTAAAATCCATTCGTTCAAAATCGCTTTCGCTAAGGTTTGCCAAGCCTAATACTTCTGCTTCTTCTTTGTCAAACTTATCGGGATAAACAAACTCGTCTTTATCAGTATTGTATGGAGGATCTATGTAGATACACTTAATTTTACCGCTGTAATGGCTTTTGAGAATTTTCAAACTATCGAGATTGTCTCCTTTTAGCACCAAATTTTCTGTCGTATCAATATTCTTGCTTAAAGAGGTATTAAGGCGTAATTCCTTTTCTGTCTTGTGAGCATATTTAGCTCTGGCAAAGTTTCTGCCGACAAAGTTTAAACCATAACCATTTACTTTTTCATCAATGGGTATATTCAAAACAGATTTAAGTTCTTCTAAGTTTATTTCATTATCTCTAATAACATTAGGATAATTCTCTTTTAAAAAACTTAATAATTTGTTTTCGTTGTCTTCATTTCCAATAACGGAGAAGCCTGCGTTTATAAATTCGTTCATTGTTCTTTGTTGTTATTTTTAAACCCCTTGTTTTCTTTTAGTGATTTAGTTTGTTCCGATTTCAGTTTTCTTTCTATTTTTTTTACATCTTCTTCGGGTGGTAAATTTTCGGGTACTATATCACGAGAGATTAGCGTATTTCTAACTGATTTGTTATTGGTAATGTGTTCTTTAGAAATTTGATTTTCTGTTTTCATCTGCTTTTGTTTGGCATTGAAAATAGTAATTTCTGTTGCAAAATCTTTTGCTTTAAGTAAAATTGTAGGCATAAAGTCGGCTAATGGTTTGTTTTTAACGCCCCATTTATCTTTCATTTGCTGTGTCGTTTGGTTAAACAAAGCCTTGTCGCCTTTACTTCGAATTAATGCAAAGTTTTGATTGCCCCCTGTTTGTTCAAATATAATATGTGATAGTTCTTTTTCGGTTTCTGCTAATTTGTTTCGGGCTTGTACCCTTTCTATTTCCAATATCTTTTGCTCAATAAGTTCGGCTTTTCTGGTTTGAACTGCAAAATAAGTTTGTGCAAAAGCAATTTGTTCTTTTCTTGGGTCACCATTTTGAGCAATTAAATAACTGGCAAAGCGGGTAAGCATTACATCGTCAATCTCTTTTTGTGCACCAGAGCCAATATCAACCATTTTCCTGACGTCGGCAAAATGGTCTGAAATTTCTTGTCCCGAAATTTCGCAAGCTGTTTTGGCTTTGCTAATAACATTCTGAAAATTATCCCATTTGCCGTAACCCAACAAATGTTGCAAATCACGGGCTAGCCAAAACTCAACACCATCTTCTGTTGTATGAAGAAAATCCTCAAAATTCTCTGTTAGTTTATATACAATATCTTTTTTCATAGCTAAATTATGATTTTATTAATGCTGCTAATTGTGTTTTATTGATACGTTCTTTAAATGATACTTTTATATTTTGGTCTTTGTAATGCTCATTTAGAGCTTCAAAATACTTCTTAGCAAAATCAATTTTTACTTTTTCATCAACGGGTATTGCCGTTGACGATTTATAGCCTTTGGCTTCCACTACAAGGAATATTTTGCTGCCTTCGGTGCTTTTAATTGCATAACAAAAGTCGGGGTTGTATTTGCCCAAAGGGGTTGGAATATTTAGACGTGGAAGTTTACCGAAAATTTCAATGCTGTCAATATCTGGGTCTTGCTCTACAATTTCCAATTCAAAATCACTGTCATATTCAATCACTTCTTCAAATACCCACTTCTCTTTTAAACTAAAATCATAAGTGATATCTTTCTGAAACTTACCCACACTTCCTGAGCTTAAATAGGTTTTGTCTTGTTCTGTTTTAAATACGTTTGGCAAAACTTTTCCGTCAATTCCATCATACTTAATATTTGCTTTGAGCATAGCAATTAAGTTCTTGTTGATTATTTCGCTAATTTCTCTTTGGGCTTGCTCGGGATTATTGCAGAGCATTTTAGTTTTGAAATCATCACTTAAAGCGTTGAAAACTTTTACGACAAATGAAATTGGTGTTTTGGTGTTGTTTGATAGCGTGCGAACTAACTCTAAATAATCAACTTTGCTTTTGTATGATACTGTGCTTTTAAGTTCTTTAGTAATAGCATCCTTTTTTTCAAGTTTATTTACGTTAAGTTCTGCACGAATGGTTTGTAATAAAATTTCCTCAATGCTTAGGGCTTCTATTTGTGTTTTTATATTTTGAACTAATTGGCTTTCTTTCTCTTGGGTTAAAGTTTCTAAAATATAAAAAGCATTTTTATTGATAGCTTTCCAAAGTTCTTGGAACTCTTTTAGGTGTGAAGCCTTTATGAAAACTTTCTTTTTTTCTTTTTTATTATCGACACTCTTAACATAAGCATTTGTATCGGTTGCAAATATACTTTCAATTGCTATAACTTGTTCTTCGGTCAAATTTTGTTCTTTCAGAATGGAATAAAATTCGGTTGATTTTTCGTAAATCTTTTGTCCGTCAACAATTGCCTTGCGAACAATCATTTTCTTGTCTATCAACACATCATCAACCAAAGCAATTATTGTATCATCGTTAAAATTAGATTTTTCTTTTAGTGCTTTAATTAGTTCTTGTTCCGTAAATTTTTCAAAGATTAAGAAAGAATTACTTAAAATCTCATTTTGTATGGCTTCAACAAAACCTTGTTCTTTGCTTGATACAACTACGTCAAGGTTGTTGATTTTCCAAAACTCCTCTTGGTTTTCATCAAGGTTTTTGAGCGTGTATCGTTGCAGATTTTGATTAACGCAAATGCGTAAACCTCGTCCAATTTGTTGGAGTTTTGATATTTCGCTTCCTTGATTTGATAGTTTACAAATGGTAAATACATTGGGGTTGTCCCAACCTTCTTGCAAAGCCCATATAGAGAAAATAAAACGAGATGGACTTTCAAACGACAATAATTTCTTTTTATCCTTTAGAATTTCATTAACTCCTTCTTTTACTTTATCGTCTGCATTTCCTTTATCGCCCGAAAAATACCCTTTGTGAACCTGCAAAGTGCTGTCGGTGTCAAAATCATTTTGCAAGAATTTATAATAAGCGTTTTTTTGTTCAAGTTTGCTTATAACTTCGTTATATTGCTTTTTGTATTCTTCTTCAAAAATGGTTTTTACTTTTGGATTATCGCCACGAAACAAACTGATGTCACTTTCCATAAAAAATAAGGTAAGGGCTTTTACTCCTTGCTCAAACAATTCTTTTTCTTTCTCAAAATGTATTTTTATTGTTTCTTTAATCATTGCTCGTAATGATTCGTCCGACAAAGAGTAATCAACTTTCTCAATAGTATTGTCCGCTAAAACAACGGTGTCTTTTAGAATTTTTTTAATGCTTTTACCGTTAAATACCCCACCAACACTTAATTTCCTTCTTGCTATAATTCCGTTAGTCAAAGTGCTTACGTGAGCGATATTTTTTGAATTGATCTTTTCTATACCTATAAGCGTATCTGTATTTTCAATGACGTCCTGCGTATAAACTACAATTTTCTTTACCAAATTTTGTCGGAATGAAGAGATGCTGTCTAACACATACGCCACGTTTGATAAAGGTAAGCTGTCTTTCTTTTTAGGAAATGTTGCTCCAAAACGTAGGTAGTAATTGTCAAATCCCTCAAAATAAGTTTTAAAAGCATTCCCCTCAAAACGGTGAGGTTCGTCCATTATCACAATTGGATTTAAGCGCTTTAAACATTCTAAATATGATTTTGGCGGTTCTTGATTCGTTGCAAATAATTCGGGTGCGTGAATGTCGTTTTCTAATGGTTTGTTTAGTAGGTTTTTATCTTTGTTAAAGGAACTAGGGGTCATTACCAAAACCGATAAATGCGAGGTATTAATAAATTGTTTTACTGCGGAAATGTTCCCGGCTTCATAAACAAAGGTTTCAATTTCTTTATCTGTTTCGTTGGCATAAAAAGACTTAAAGTATTCTTTGGTATCTTCAAGATTAGTTTTTGTTCCTTCACGAATAGAAACAGTGGGAATAAGTATAATAAACTTTCTATAATTGAAGTTTTTATTTAGCTCGAAAATTGTTTTAATAAACGTAAATGTTTTACCTGTTCCTGTCTCCATCATTATATCAATATTGTGAGAGTCTTGAACAGGGAACTTATAATTATTTATTTCATAGTGGTCTGTAAGTATTTTGCTGAAACTTTCATTTTGCTTTAGCTTTTCAAAAATGCTTATAATATTGGCTACACATTCTTCTTGGAAGTCTTGTACTTCATATTGAAATTGTTTGGTTTTTGTTATTGTAGTCATTTTACTCTTTTGTTATGTATTTGAATAAACAAAAATACAAATTTATCTTTGCATTGCTTCTATTAATCAAAATTTTATCTCTTATCTCTCAACCTCGCACCTCAACGTCACATCTCTGAGGGGTGGCAGGTCGCAGAGCAGTTTTGTAATTCCCTAATATAAGGGATTGCTCTGCGACCTAAGGTTATGTGTTTTCTATTGTATTGGTGTGTCGAAGGTGTATCCCTTCCAAATATTCCAGTTATCTTGTGACTCTGGGCTTGTTATTCGTGATGTTACGTTGATGGGGTCAAGCCAGCCTGACTTATAGTCCTCTCTTATTGAATGTATTGTTTTTCTCGTTTCAATATTTGTATCATATAGATTATGTGTGATTATTTCATATCTTTCTCCTTCCTTGCCTCTCATCTTTGCTTTCATACCAATTAATTCGCCAATCAATTGCATTTCTAACTTATCTTGAGATGATTTATTACGTATTTCTAACCTCATACTTAATAGGGCTTGGTGTATGGTATTAATTATTATTTCTCTAATATATGTTTCTCCTACTTCTAAGCTAATAATTTTTTCTTTAAATGTCTCATTCAATACTAATGACATAAAAACAAGATTATTATAAACTTTATTGTAATCGTTTGGTTTTGGTTTGGTGGTTAAGCTAAGATATACTTTTGCTTTAAGTATCTTGGCAGCTTCAATATTGCCTGCAAAATAACTTAGCTCATTAATTTTATCTAAGAGGTCTTTTATATGTGTGTTGGTCTTTGCTTTCTCTTCTATTTCCTCAAATATTGCTTTTAATGTTTGTGTTTTATGAAAATTACTTTGTGCCTTTTCTTGCTCTATTATTTTATCAAGGTAGATTAAACATTGTGTAATATCTTCTTCTATGGTTATTTGCGGAGATTTGTAGGGTGTCTCCATTGGGTATTCTTTGTATTTGTAGTTATCTAAATTAAGCTTACTGTTTTTTATTGCCGATATTACATTTTTTGTTGTGTTATATACAAAGGAGTGGTAGTAGTCTTTCTCTACTATGGAATCTATTAGGAAATAGGATACGTCGATTTCTTTGTTTTCTAACTTTCTTGCATACATATCTCTGTTGAGTGTCTTGATGAATTTATCTAAGTCACTATCCACTCTTTTGTTTATCTCTGTCTCGGTTAGTTTTCTCTCTAATAGGTCCATATGGTTCCTCTCAATATAATAGTCTTTTCTAATTTCCCTATAGCTCTCAACAAAGTTAACCATTTTTTGGGCATATTGTATATGAAATTTCTTTAGTTTTTTTAGTTTATCTGTTTTGTCTTCTTCTGTTAATTGTTTTTTTGCTACATCTTTTTCTCCTTTCAACTCTTTTGTTTCATATATAAATGTGTCGGAGAGGGTGCCTCCTATTCGTCGGTTGCGTCCATATACTTGTATGATTTCTAATACCGAAAGCACATGGTGTTGTCGGCTTATTGGTGATACGGTGATTAGGTGATAGTTGTCATCAAGGTCTATGCCTACAAAATTGGTGGAGGTGGTGAAGCAGATTTGTCGTGGGAGTTCTTCATTATTATTGATGTCGTTTAGGTCGATATACAATGGTTTGATATTGCTGTCATCTGCTCTGGAATTGCTACATGCTATCCCAAAATCTTTTTCCTCAAGTATGGATTTGCCTAAAATTAGTTCTGAGGATTCAATAAGGTTCTTTATTATGGCTAATGGTTTTTCTACCGAGTTTATTGCTATAAATATCTTGTCGTTCGGATTTTCCTTTAGAATATTAATAATAGTGTATTCCAAACGTGTTGTTGCATCGCTGGTTGCAATAATCTGCATATCTCTCTTAGGTTGCTCGAAGCTAAAAACAGTTTTCTCTTCTTTAAGCATTGTTGGGGAAGAAAAATCGCTAATGGTTGCTGTTATCATTGCTCTATTTTTCTTATTGAAGGTTTTGTAATAATCGAATGCAATTTCAAGTTTTTCCCTATAATCGCTGTCTTTAACGAATTTATCTATCTCATCAATTAGTATAAAATAATCGTCTTTATAATTTATTTGAAGCCTTTCTAAAGTTATTATAACCTTAACTAAGCTATCGGCAACTACGAAGAGTTTCTTGTAAATTATTGTTTTGTCGTTAAGATATTTTTCAATATCGCTGGGTCCAATATTTGTTTTTATATCACCTATGGATGAACCAACATAGAGGTATTTTTCTTTATCTTTTGAGTATTTATTGTAAGCTAAGTTCTTAGTGGGTGTAACAATGATTGAATGCCTTTTTGCTTTCATCTCCAGAGTTGTTGCTCCAAGTCCTGTTATGCTTTTATCCATCAGTCCATAGGGCAGTTGTTTGAAATGTTGAGATATATAATAAGATTTATCTCCTTTATCTTGGTATTCAATATTAAATTTTAATCTATCCTCTTCTTTATTTTTTCGCCATAAAAAAAATCTCTTCTTGATTTTAAATTTATCAAATAGTTTTTCGTCTTTCTTAATTATACATTCCAAATAGTTTTCTTTAGATATATCTATAGAAAATGATTTTATTCCATTGCTTGCTTGGTCTTCATTTGTAATTTCACTCATTATTATTAGAGTTTGGTTGTTTTGACTAATGTTTGTTATTAATCTGCTAAATTACAAAAGTATTTTAATATTGGAGGTTTATTTATTAAATATTAATGAAGGGTTTGTTTTTGTTTACTACAAAGGTATCGCATCTCTGGTGCTTATTTTAACCTGAGGTTGTTTTAGGGTTGAATGGGTTAGGGTTTATATTGTTTTTCTTTGTATTTTTGTGGTTTTGATTGAATCTCTAATTTATTATACGCAGTCCTGAGGTTCAGGTATTCCTTTTGCTGTTAGTTTAAAAGAGTTAATGAGGCATAAAGTAAAACAATAAGAGTTATGAAGAAAATTATTTATTCGATTGAAATTGATGATATTCAAGAGGAGTCTTTAATTCATCTGGAGAGAAAGTTAAGTGATGATGAGTTAGAAATTGTTAGGAAAAAGCTTGAATGGGGAATTAATACTAGCTTACCTATTATTTATGATTCAATTTTTGATGACATTAAATATAAGTAGTATTACTTAGCTCTTGCATTGGGTTTTAATGCCTTCATAGTTTTTGAGGATAAGAAAATTCGTACTCATTGGGACGATATGCAAGAGAAATGGTTTTTTTCTATTGTTGATGTTGTTAGTGTTTTGAGAGATACTGACCGTCCTCGTAAGTATTGGAGTGACCTAAAAGCTAAATTAAAGAAAGAAGGAAGTGAAACCGTTACAAATTGTAACGCTTTGAAATTACAAGCTACTGATGGTAACAGGTTTCTCTTATTTGAAAAACATAAACACTGCTACTGCGAGGAGGAAGAAGGCGAAGATTTTTTTGAAGATTGTGGGTGGGAGTTTTAGGCCGAGTCTTGTTCCCCATAGGGTGCCAAGGACTATGCCGATTGCTATAAAGACTGCATACATAATATTTAGGTGTCCGTTTTGGGCGTAGATAATGATGCTGGGTAAACCTACTGGTAGTTGTAGGGCTGCTAGGGAGGTTGCGGCTGCTGCCTTGGGGCTATAATGTAGGATTGCTACTAATATTGGTACTATTACTATTCCTCCGCCTTTGCCAAACATGCCTGCAAAGATTCCTGCTCCCAATCCTATAATGATATAGACCCAAAATGCTTTCTTTAGTTGGGGTCTTTTATCTAAGTGTATCTTATCTTTTACTTTTTCTTTGTTTTTTTTGAGTAGTGATGGGATGTCAAAATAGAGGGTTGCAATATAGAGTAGGATAAGGACATAGAGTTTGGTTAGAAAGGCCTCGCTTATATTTACTGCGAGTTCTCCTCCTATAAATGAGCCAAGGAATAGTCCGAGTGCTATAAGTAAGGAGTCTTTGACTACAATCATTCCTGCTTTGTAATAGGCTATGACGCCTAACATTCCTACTGGTAGTATCATGGCTGTTAGGGATATTGCATTGGCGTCTAAGATGTTCATTCCAAAGAATAGGATTATGCATGGCACCATTAGTATTCCTCCTCCTATGCCAAATAGGCCTGATAAGATTCCTGTTAATATTCCGAGTACGACAAATGCTATTTCTATCATTTAGTGGTTTATTGATTAGTTTTTCTTTGTTTTGATGGCAAAATTAGGTTATTTTTATAAACATATCAACTCTTGGGATTAAAAGATATGTGAGAAAAACACATTTATTGATTTTTTTTGATTATTATTTAGTTTTTTATTTATCTTTGCTGCCTATAAGAAGATGTTTAAACCAATCTAACATATATTTTATGATAAAAAGAATTACTTCTTTAGCATTAATATTACTATCTCCTTTAGTGATTTTTGCAAGTGAGGCAGACCTTAAGATTCCTGAGGCAATACATGAATTAGGAATTTTGCACTGGGGCTTTGTGGTTACATTACTCGGATTATTATTTGGACTTTATCAATTTGTGAAAGTCAAAAGGCTTCCCTCCCACCAATCAATGCTCGATATTGCTCAAATCATTTACAAAACATGTTTAACTTATCTTAAACAACAAGGGAAACTTATTGCTGTCTTGTTCTTTTTTATAGGTTTTGCGGTGGCTTTGTATTTTGGCTTTTTGGCTAGAGGTGAGAATGGTGAGACTTTTGGATTTGGAGGTGTCCTTTTGATTCTTACTTGGACAGTTATAGGGATTTTAGGTTCTTATTCTGTGGCAGCTTATGGAATAAGAATGAATACTTTGGCTAATTCGAGAATGGCGTTTGCTTCTTTGGAAAGAAATCCTTTGAAATTATTAGATATTCCTCTTAATGCTGGAATGAGTATTGGGGTTGTACTTATTTGTGTTGAGCTTTTCTTAATGTTAATTATACTACTTCTTATGCCAACTCATTTGGCTGGAGCTTGTTTTATTGGTTTTGCTATTGGAGAATCACTTGGTGCGTCTGCTCTTAGAATTGCTGGCGGTATTTTTACTAAGATTGCAGATATTGGTTCTGATTTAATGAAGGTTTTTTTTAAGATTGGTGAAGATGACCCAAGGAATCCTGGTGTAATTGCTGACTGTACGGGAGATAACGCAGGTGATTCTGTTGGACCAACTGCTGATGGATTTGAAACCTATGGTGTAACTGGTGTTGCTTTAATTGCTTTTATATTACTTGCAATTGAAGATGTTGGAATTCAAAAAGAACTTCTTGTTTGGATATTTTCTATGAGGATATTAATGATTGCAACCTCTATTTTCTCTTATTGGATTAATAATTTTATATCTAAGATAAGATATGGCAAGGATGATGATTTGGACTTTGAAGCTCCGTTAACAAGTCTTATTTGGATAACATCTATTCTTTCAATTATTGGAACATTTGCAACTAGCTACATTTTAATTCCTAATATTAATGGGAATGCTGACCTATGGTGGATTTTGTCCATTATCATTAGCCTTGGAACACTAGGGGCTGCGGTAATTCCTGAAGTTACTAAGATTTTCACTTCACCTAAATCAATACATGTTGGCGAGGTTGTTAAGGCTTCTGATGAGGGTGGAGCATCTTTGAATATTCTTTCTGGGCTTGTGGCTGGTAATTTCGGTGCTTTTTGGACTGGAATAGTATTTGTCTTCCTTATGTTTGGGGCTTATGCTTCTAGTTTTCCATTAGCAGAGCTTATGATTTTCCCTTCAATCTTTGCTTTTGGCTTGGTGGCTTTTGGAATGCTTGGTATGGGACCAGTGACCATTGCTGTGGATTCTTACGGACCTGTAACCGATAATGCTCAATCTATTTATGAGTTATCTCTAATTAAGGATATAGATGGGATTGATCAGGAGATAGAAAGAGATTTTGGATTTAAGCCTGATTGGGAAAAAGCTAAATACTATCTTGAATCGAATGATGGAGCAGGGAATACATTTAAGGCAACAGCTAAACCAGTTCTTATTGGAACAGCAGTTGTTGGTGCTACTACTATGATATTTTCTCTAATACTAATGATTGAAAAAACACTTGGAGTTGATCCTCAAACAATACTTACATTGTTAAATCCATATACAATATTAGGCTTACTTTTAGGAGGTGCTGTTATATTTTGGTTTACTGGAGCATCAACACAGGCAGTTACCACTGGTGCACATAGGGCAGTTGAATATATAAAGAAACATATTAATCTTGACCCAAATGCTCCTAAGAAAGCTGATGAGGCAAATAGTATTGAGGTAGTTAAGATTTGTACGCAATATGCCCAAAAGGGTATGTTTAATATATTTATTGCAGTCTTTTTCTTTGCCCTTGGAATAGCTTGTTTATCTGCCCTTAACCTTGCAGGGGAGGATGCGTTGCCAGGTGCTAAGTATGCTGGTATTTCCTTGTTTATTAGTTACCTAATAGGGATTGCGGTATTTGGACTTTACCAAGCTGTGTTTATGGCTGACGCTGGTGGTTCTTGGGATAATGCTAAGAAAGTTGTGGAGGTTGATATGAACCAAAAAGGGACTCCACTTCACGATGCAACAATTGTTGGCGATACGGTAGGAGACCCTTTTAAGGATACGTCTTCGGTTGCCCTAAATCCAATTATTAAGTTTACAACACTTTTCGGATTATTAGCAATGGAAATAGCCATTTCTGATTCGTTCCGCGGTGTAGCTCCTTTTTTTGGAATTGTGTTCTTCTTAGTTGCTCTCTATTTTGTCTATCGCTCTTTCTATAAGATGAGAATAAAATAAAGAACTCTAAATTTATATTATTTATTGGCTATTTCTTTAGGGCTAGAACATCTTCTTCTAGCTTATGAAGAGCTTTTGAATCACGTAAGAAGAGTTCTAAACCTATGCTATTACCTTCTTTTATCCTCTTAGATAAAATATCTTCAAGGTCTATTATGGTTTGAATGGTCTCGTACTTCATATTAAAAGCGTCTTGTTCCAAAAGCTCTTCTTTCTTTTGCTTACGAAGGTTGGTAACTAGAAGAGAATATATACCATATAAATTATTATTAGGCATTTTCTCGTAATTCCTATACCTACGCCTTCTCATCCAAGTGGAAGTTCGCAGATTTACATCGGAATCAAGAAGAATTTGTTTTATTTCGTGTCTTGTTAAACCAAACTTCTTAACTAAATCATCTACCTTTTCATCATCAGATATGTTTTCTGAATAGTAGTAAAGGTATTGAGAAAGTATCTTGGATTCAGCATCATCATTATTCAACTCCCCGCCTTCATCAGCAGGTTGATCGAAGTAAACTATATTATCGTTCATAACTCTATGTTATTAATTTATTAAAAAACTATTTCACTCTTGCAAATATAATAAACAATTCGAGATAATGCAATTAAATACGTATTATATTGCTTGTTGCAGAGGATATTTAGTTTTTCTTACGGTAAGATAAAACAGCCCAAGAATTGATTACTAATACAAATGCAAGTAATTTATAGAGTTGTGGAAGAAGGTCTGTTAGCTTACTTCCTTTTAAGTAAACGTTTCGCATTACATCAATAAAGTAGGTTAGAGGACTAAAAGCTCCTATCTTTTGTGCCCAAGGTGGCATTGAATTGAAAGGTGTATAGAGCCCACTCATTAAAATTAATATCATAATAAAGAAGAACATCATAAAAACAACCTGCTGGTATGTGTTGGCGTAATTAGAGAGGATTAGACCCATTCCAGAAACTGCAAGAGTAAAAACGAAGGAGAATAGATAGATTGTGAGTATGCTTCCCTGAGGAACTATGCCGTAGAAAAGCCGAGCGACAATGAATCCTATTGTCATAATAACCATTCCGATTACCCAATATGGTATTAGTTTGGAGAGTATGAAGATTGGCTTTGTGACAGGTGAAACGTTTATCTGTTCCATATTCCCTTTTTCTTTTTCTCCTACTATGTTAAAGGCTGGAAGGAAACCACTGACAATGGTTAAGACCATAACCATTAGGGCAGGAACCATAAAAAACTTATAGTCTAATTCTCTGTTAAACTGATATATTGTTTTGATTTCAACTCCTGGAGGGTCGTTTACGCCTGTTATTTCAGTGGTTTTCTCGTCTTGGTATTGTCTTATTATGCTGAGTGCATACATCCCTCCCATTGTGCCTTTTGTTCCATTTACGGAATTGACTGCAATAAGGATATCTGATTTCTTATCAACAACAAAATCCTTTTCAAAGTTCTTCGGTATGTTTATAACCATATCTACCTTATCGTTTTGTATTAGTCCTAAGGCTGCATTATAGGTGTGCTCGTTTGCTACTAAATTAATAGAATTGTTGGCTATTAACTTTCCGACAAGTTCTTTAGAATAACTGGAATTATCCTGATCAACAATTGCTAATCTCATATTCTTTACCTCAAAATTAGCAGCATAAGGTAGTAGGATAAGGGTCATGAAAGGGAATAGCAATATTACCTTAGGCAGTAGCTTATCCCTAAATATCTGTTTGAATTCTTTTTCAACTAAATAACCTAACATAATACTATTCCATTCTTTTTTTAAATGTTCTAAGGCTTATGCCTATAATAACTGTTAACATAATAATTAGAGCCAGAAACTCTGACCAGACGTAGCGAACATCAACTCCCATAATCATCAATTTCCTGATTGCACTTATAAACCATTTGGCTGGCATAGCTTGAGCAATTCCTTGGAGGATAAGAGGCATACTTCCTATGTCGAATAGCATTCCGGAAAGTAGCATTGAGGGCATAAGTAGGATTATAGCACTAATAACTAATGCCATAAGCTGGGTGTCGGCAACGGTGGATATGAGTATGCCTAAGGAGAGGGAGACTAAGATATAGAGTATGCAGAGAGTGGAAATCCAAAACAGACTTCCGTTAATGGGTACTCCCATAATGAAGTAGGAGACTATGAATATTGTTATTATATTTATTAGAGCGATGATGAAATAAGGAATTACCTTTGAAACTATTATTATAATTGGCTTGGTTGGGCTTGCAAGCAGGAGTTCCATTGTGCCTTTTTCTTTTTCCCTAACAATGGAGATAGAGGTCATCATTGCACAGACAAGAATGATTATAAAGCCCATTACTCCTGGCACAAAATTATAAGAGCTTTTCATTAGTGGGTTATAGAGGAGTTTGAGTTCGGGTGTTATTTCGTAGCTCGAGACTGGTGCTTTATTTAAGTCCTTAAGGGTTGTGCCGATTATGTTGGAGGCATAACTTACAAGTGTTCTTGCAGAATTTGGGTCGGATCCGTCGGCGATGATTTGTATATCTGCTTTTTTTAGATGTAGTAGATTTTCGGAGAAGTTCTCGCCAAATACTATAACTAAAGAATTTTCTGAAGCTTTGAATGACGGCTCTATCTCTTGATAAGAATTAAATGAATTGCTGAGTGTGAAATACTCGCTTTCTTGAATTCTATTAATAATAGATTTTGTGATTTCATCTTTGGAATAATCCAAGACTCCAATATTTGTATTTCCTATTTCAGTTGTTACCGCATAGCCAAAAAGCACCATCATTACTAAGGGCAAAACTAATATAATCATCATCGTCCAAGTGTCTCGGAAAATATGAATAAACTCTTTCTTTGTAAAGGTTAAAAACTCTTTCATAATCTAATCGTCTGTTCTTTTAGCGTTTCTTGCAAGCTGGTAAAAAATGTCGTCAATGGAGTTGGAAGCAAACTTTTCTTTAAGTGCTTTTGGGGTCTCTAAGGCTTCAATTCTGCCGTCAACCATTATCGATACCCTGTCGCAATACTCTGCCTCGTCCATATAGTGAGTGGTTACAAAAACCGTTATCCCTTTTTCTGCTGTCTTATAAATTAGCTCCCAAAACTGCCTCCTCACAACTGGGTCAACTCCTCCTGTTGGTTCGTCAAGAAAGACAACCTTAGGGTTATGAAAAATAGCAACCGAGAAAGCAAGTTTCTGTTTCCAGCCCAAAGGTAAGGCACTAACTAAGGTCTGTTTTTCATCTTGGAACCCCAGTTCTTCAAGTAGGATATCGGTCTTTAGGGCTATGTCCTTCTTCTTCATTCCGTATATGCCTGCAAATAGCTTAATGTTTTCCCATACCTTTAAATCCTCATAAAGAGAGAACTTCTGACTCATATAACCAATATTTGCCTTAATCTTTTCTGATTGGTGTCTTATGTCAAATCCAGCAACGGTTGCATTTCCAGCACTTGGTCTGCTTAATCCACATAACATTCTAATAACAGTTGTTTTCCCTGCTCCATTAGCTCCTAAGAAACCAAATATCTCTCCCTTTTTCACTTCAAATGAGATATTATCTACCGCAGTAAAATGCCCAAATTTCTTAGTCAGATTATTAACAACAATTACGTTTTCCATACAAATTCTCTTATTATAAGCTTATCATTTTAAATTCACCCACCAAGCAGAAAACTCTTGGCTTTCATTCTTTAGATCCACAATCTCACCAATCATAGGTGTGATTAGTTTAATGTTATTTTCTCTGCTTATTTCACTTAGCTTTTCTATTGGTTCTTTCCAAGGGTGGTCGGCAAGTGCAAATTTAGCCCAGTGAATAGGCAGAACTCTTGTTGCATTTAGGTCTTTTGACTCCAAAGCAACCTGACTTGGCAGAGAGTGAATAAACTTCCATTTCTCGTTATACTGTCCTGTTTCCAAAAAAGCCAAATCTATTTTCCCAAACCTCTTACCTATTTCTGCAAAGTGCTTATCATAGCCACCATCTCCACTCAAAAACAAGTTCATTGTAGGAGTTTGGAGTACATAAGAAAGCCATAGGGTTGAATTTCTTTTTAGGCTTCTTCCTGAGAAATGTCTTGAAGGAGTTGCATTAATAACAAACCCTTCACTTAGCTTTTGGCTCTCATTCCAATCCATTTCTACTATCTTTTCATTATCGTAGCCCCATCTTTCAAAATGAGCTCCCACTCCAAGACCACAAATCACAAGTTTAACTTTTCCTTTAAGCTCCTTAATTGTGGTAAAGTCTAAGTGGTCGTAGTGGTCATGAGTTATTAATAGGTAGTCTATCTCAGGCATATCATCAGCAGAATATATGTTTGTACCCTCAAAGGCTGATATAAATAGAGGAATGGGTGAGGCGTGCTTGGAGAAAACTGGGTCTACTAAGAATCGCTTACCATCTATTTGTATATAATATGAGGAGTGACCAAACCAAATGCTAATATCTCTATCCTTAGCAATAGCTTTCAAATCAGTCTTAATGGCAGGTATACTATCAGTAGGTCTTAGTCCATGTTTCTTTTCACTAAACTTCCTTGCCATCATCTCCCTCATTCCCTTATTATCAACCATCATATTTGTGGGGCTTAGGTTATGAAACTGACCATCTCTATAATTAGGTGACTTTTCCATTCTCTCTAATCTTGTCCCTGAGGCTTCTTGTCCAAATAAAGGTAGATGCATATAAAAAACAGGACTTAGTAATATTATTGTAATTATAATTATTGTAGTTATCATAATCTTCTTTAATCGCTTCTTAGTTATCACAATATAAATTTAGTTTTTTTATTTTTATTATTCAAGTTCATCCATTCCCACTGGGAGACTTTGTCCATTTGTAGTGGGAGACTTTTGGTTTTTATTTTAGCAGTAGGATAAAATAATCTTCTATTGTTGGGGTTATTTCTTTGTAGTTATTGGGTAGGGTTTCGTCTTTAAGGGTTATATGGCATGAGTCGCCAAAGGAATAACAGGAATAAACATTTTCATTATCCCTTAGTTCTTTTAGTAGCTTTGGCATATTGTCACCCTCAACTGCATAGAGTTTCTTTGGGAATTTCTTTATCAGGTTTTCTGGGGTATCTATATCTAAGAACTCTCCATTATTGATTAGGGCTATCCTATCACAAAGTACGGCTTCGTCCATATATGGGGTTGAAACAATAATGGTTATTCCTTGGTTATGGAGATTTTTAAGCATTTGCCAAAACTCCTTCCTGCTTACAGGGTCAACTCCTGTGGTTGGCTCGTCTAAGTATAGGATTTGAGGTTTATGAATTAGGGCACAGGATAGGGCTAATTTTTGTTTCATCCCTCCTGATAATGCTCCTGCCTTTCTCTTCTTAAAGGGCTCAATATGGCTATATATATCCTTTATTAAATCATAGTTATCTTCTACCGTTGTGCTGAAAACACTTGCAAAGAATTCAAGATTTTCTGCCACTGTAAGGTCGTGGTATAATGAGAATCTACCTGGCATATAACCGAATATCTCTCTTATCTTTTTATAGTCCTTTACAATATCTAGGTTGCCGACCTTTATTTCCCCGCTATCTGGAAGAAGTAGTGTTGTTAGTATTCTGAAAAGCGTTGTTTTCCCTGCTCCATCGGGTCCTATTATGCCAAATATCTCTCCCTTATCCACTTCAAAGCTTATATTCTTTAAAGCAGCTTTCTTTTTATAAGACTTCGATATATTGTTTATAGTTAATGCTTTCATAGCTTCACATCACCATACATTCCTATTTTCAAATACCCATCGTTCTTTACCATTACCTTTACAGCATAAACCAAATTATCTCTATCGTCCTTTACCTGTATTGACTTTGGAGTAAATTCTGCCTTAGAGCTTATCCATGATATTTTCCCCTTATATTCTTTTCTTTCCTTGCCAAAATCTGCAAATACTTTTATTTCTTGATCAAGTTTAACCTGTGTTAACTGTGAAGAGGTGATATAAATCCTTAGTATCATATTATCTACGTCTGATATCTTGAAAATAGGTCTTCCCACTCCTGTCACCTCTCCTTGTTCTGAGTATTTCAAAAGAACTCTACCTTTTATTGGACTTGTTATCTTGCATTTCTCTAGCTGGTCGTTGATTTGCAAGACCTGTACTCTAAATGAAGCCTCTTCTGAGCTAATGGATTTATTCCCTTTTTCGAATGAAGAAACCTGTGCTAGTAATTGCTTTTCTGCAACAGATATATTAGAATTTATATCATCTAATTGCTTTTGATTGGCAGCATTTCTTTTCAAAAGAGTTTCTATTCTTTGTTTTTCAACCTTCATTTTGCTTATCTGTTCTTTAAGACTAGCAATTTGAGTATTAACATCTATTGCCCTTCCTCCTATTGCTTCAATTGAATACAGAAGTTGTTGTCTTTTCAAATAAAGTTGCAATGTGTCTATAAGTCCGTACTCTTGACCTTGTTCCAGTTCTTGACCTTCTTCAATATTAAGTGAAAGTATTCTTCCATTTACCTCAGAAGACACTATTATCTCCTTAGCTTCAAAGACACCTGATGCATCAAAATCCTTTTCTCCGTTACCACAAGAGGCAAACAATATCAGTATTGGTATTAATAATAATCTATTTTTCATCTTCGCTATTTATTATATTATTATATTTATAAATCGACATTAGTAACTGTGTTTTATGAAGTATCTTATTTTGGTTTGCCATATCTAAAGCATTGACATCCTTTATATAATCGCTTGTGCTAATTGTTCCGTTTTCCAACTTATACTCCGATGATTTCTTTATTCTTTCTCTAAGTACTATGATTTCCTTATCAGACAAGACAAGCTTTTCTAGTCTTTGTATTTCTGCTTTTTGAGTTTCTTGTTGGAGAGTTGTGTTTAAAAGGAAGGCTTCCTTATTAGTATTAATCAATTCTTTATTTGACTCAATTATCCTCTTACTATCCTTTTTGGTATAGAAGCTACCTATATTCCAACTCATTCTAAGACCAATAATTGCAAAGAAATCAGCATCTTCTTTAAACATATTCAATACTGGCTTACCATAACCTCCTTGTGCAAAAAAGCCTAAATGAGGGTAAGATTGGGCATTAAGCATCTTGCTTTTAAGCTCTAAAAGTTTAACTTGAGATTCAAAAGCCATGAGCTCTGGTCTTCTTACTTCGTCTTTTAAATTACCTATAATTACATTAGGTTCTTTAAATTCAATATCGCTTTTCAAATCCTCTCCTATCATTAATGACAATATCCTTATATAAGATTTCTCCATAAGCTCTATTTCAGCAACTCTTTGTCTAAGGTTTAGCTGTTCAACCCTTATTTGATCAAGGTCTGATTCATTTGCTAAGCCTCCTTCCATATATGCTGAAACCTGATTGAAATTTCTCTCTAATTCCTTTTCCATTAATAGGGCTTGAGATTTTTGCTCCTTAATGCTAAGTATTCCAAAGTAAATATTAGCAACTCTATCTCTTAGTGTATATAATTCTACTTCAAGATTTGCTTTCTTGGTTTCTAACTCTGCTTTAATCTCTTTTTTCTTAGTATAGATTGCTCCTCCATCCCAAATCAACTGACTAAGTTCAAGAACTGCTTGATATTGATCCCTTGACATTTTTGGCAAATCCATCTCAAGTGGAATAGGAAAAACTAAATCTATGGAAGTTGCATCAGATTGATAACTTGCCTTAGCAGATAGGTTTAACTGAGGAAAGTAGTTCTTGTTAGCATTAGAAATTGAATACTTTGAAGTCTTTTCCAAAATGCCTGTATTTCTAAATGTCGGGTAGTTCTCCTTGGCTTTTGTTTGGCAATATTCAATTGAAATTTGTGAGAATCCCAAAGTTGAGATTATGGAGAATAATAAAAATATAAATGCTTTTTTCATTCTATAAATGATTTTATTTATTTTAGTTCTAAATCGGTCTAATACTATTTAATACTGTAGTTACTATTTCTTTCTTCCTGACTTCAAACATTTCCTTAGTTGTTTCTTGATCCAAACCAAAAACATATTCCATAATTGGAAGGGTTAGGAAGGTGAAAATATTTAGGGATGTTATATTAATCATTAAATCAAGGGCTGAAATCTTTCTAATTCTTCCTGCCTTATGCTCTTCTTGTAATTCCTTTTCAAGACTACCAGTTAAGTAAGGAACATTGTTATTAAAAGTTTCTTTGATTAGGTCTATTGTTATTGGGTTGTTCTTAAGCTCATTTAATACAAACATCGGGAGTTTAGGATTTTGAGCTAAGGCATCGAAATGAGATTCTATCCTCATTCTAAGTTTATCTTCAAAACTTAAGCCCTTATAATCATCAACTTCAAAAAGAGATATCAAAAAACTTAGCTTATTCTCAAATACCTTTTGAAACAAATTAGCTTTAGTTCTATAATAATAATGGATAAGAGCCTGGTTACAACCAACCTTTAAAGCAATCTCAGTTGTTGAAACTCCATTAAATCCTCTTTCCATAAACAATTCATCTGCCGCATGAAGAATAGAAAATTCCATTCCCTCTTTCCCACCTTTTACTTCTTTCAATTTTGCCATCTTATAATCTTTTAACTAAACAATTCTACTAATAGGTTTGTTTAATAGGTTTATTAGTTTGATTGCAAAACTACATCTTTTTTTCTAACTACCAAACTTTCTGACAAAATAAACGAAATAAAAATTAATTTTACTATTTCTTCCTTTCAGTTTTCTCTTTCTTCCATTCAAGCTTTCTATATCTTCGTTTCAATAATTTAATACGAAGATTCAGCAGATTGTTTCTTCGATTCAGTACCGTAGTTCTTCGATTCATTTTAGGCATAAGAAAAGCACCTATCTTTTTTAGGGATAGATGCTCTTTAGTTTAAAATGATTTTCTATTATTCGAAGGATAAAATCGCTTCTTTTATTATTTCTATTGCTTCTCTTAGGTCTTTTTCAGATATAACTAAAGGTGGAGCAAAACGGATTATATGTCCGTGAGTTGGTTTTGCAAGAACGCCCATATCACGCATCTTCATACAGACATCCCATGCCACTTTTCCATTCTTAGGACGTATAACTATTGCATTCAACAAGCCTTTTCCACGAACAAGTTCAATCATATCTGACTTCACCTTATTCATTTCGTCACGGAATATCTTGCCTAAGTATTCTGATTTTTCTGCAAGTTTTTCTTCCTTAATAACTTCAAGTGCTGCAACTGCTACCTTTCCTGCCAAACAGAAACCACCAAAGGTTGACCCATGTTCACCAGGTCCTATGGTTAACATTATTTCATCATCTGCAAGAACTGCCGAAACTGGAATTACGCCTCCTGAAAGTGCTTTTCCTAAAATAACAATATCTGGCCTTACTCCTTCATGGTCGCAAGCAAGTAGTTTTCCTGTTCTTGCCAATCCTGTTTGAACCTCATCAGCTACAAATAAGACATTATGTTTCTTACATAAATCAAAGCAAGTTTTTAAATAACCTTCATCAGGGAGGAACACTCCTGCTTCTCCTTGAATTGGTTCTAAAAGAAAACCTGCAACCTTATCTCCATGTTTTTCTAAAACTTCTTGCAAAGCTTTAGTGTCATTATAAGGTATCTTAACAAAACCTGGTGTAAATGGTCCATACTGTCCATAAGAATCTGGGTCAGTTGACATTGAAATTATGGTGATTGTTCTACCATGGAAATTCCCTTCACAACAAATAATTATTGCTTCATTTTCTGGAATTCCCTTAACCTTATATCCCCAACGACGAACTAGCTTTAGTGCAGTTTCATCAGCTTCTGCACCTGTGTTCATTGGGAGCACTTTATCATAGCCGAAGTACTCAGTTATGTATTTCTCGTAAGGACCTAAGCAATCATTGTAAAAGGCTCTTGAAGTAAGAGTTAAGGTTTGTGCTTGATCACAAAGTGCTTTCACAATTTTTGGATGACAGTGTCCTTGGTTAACTGCGGAATATGCTGATAAGAAATCAAAGTATTTCTTTCCTTCAACATCCCAAACAAAAGCGCCTTCTCCTTTTGCCAAAACAACGGGGAGGGGGTGATAGTTATGAGCTCCATAACGATGCTCTAACTCCATAAATTCTTCTGATCTATTCATAGTACAATAGTATTAAATGATGACTGCAAATATAAACTTATTTGGTTTATATGCAAATTTTACAGGTCATTATTTTCGTCCTATTTTTCTGAAAGCTTTTAAGAATATGTTCAAGTCTGTTTGCCAGCAGTAGTTTCGTGCATATAATAAGTCTAAACGTCGTAAGGTATTTGGTTCAAAAGCCTTGGTAGCTAAGGAATCTTTTGTGCAAAGAATACCTTTCTTGATTTTAGGAAGAGTTTTATTGTCTTTTAGGTCTTGGTTCGAATATCCAACCCATGTTCTTTGCGAGAAGAGAACTAAAAACGCATTTCTCCATAATCCAAAAGGTTGTTTAAGGAAGAGAAATAGGATTGGAGAAAATGCTAAAACAAGTATTGAAAGAGAAATGTCTAATAACCTTTTCTCTCTTTTACTATCTTCGCTCGAGATTGAATTAACCGACACAACATATAGGTCAGTTGGAGTATTTATGGTATTACTTCCTATTATGAAATCTGTTTCAGGAGGTGCAATAATAAAGTGAACATTTGATGATTGAAGCTCTGCCATCATGCTAATTATGTTTTGTTGGCTAAGAGTTTTTGCACAAAATATTAGTTCATTGATTTTGTATATCTTAATAATCTCTTTAATCTGAGAGATATTACCTATAAAATTGGGATTAGAGTTTTCGGTTTCTTTCTCTTCAACCAAACCAATAAATTCCGCTTGTGCATCAGTGGTTCTAAGAAGTTGAGCAACTCTGACAGCTTCTTTATCATCGCCAATAATGGCATAGCGTTTTGTTTGACTTGTTTTCAAAGTCCAAGAGCCTGTTGAAAGGTAAGAATATATAAAACGTATTATTATTATAACAAATAATGACAGCACAGCTCCGAGCAAAACCAAAGCCCTTGAATATCTTAAATAATCAGGAAGAAGGGAATAGAAAACAAGTATAGTAATCATTCCAAAGAAAACTCCTGAAATTATCTTGGGTATTCTTATTGGTTTGGAATATCCTCCTGAGAGATATGTGGAAAAAAGCCAAATAAAAATGTAAATGGGGACAACTAATCGTATGTATTGAGGAGGGTAGTAGGTAGCATCATTCCATATATTATTACTCCACCAACCTACTAGTAGGTAATATGATAGATAAATACATAAGAAGTCTAAAGCAGGGAGGAATAGGTTCTTAAATATCCTTGTGAAAAACGATATTGTAGCCCTAAGCCATATTGCTATCTTTATAAACTTAGTGAAAAGCTTAGTTTGTTTGGTTGATAAATGCTTTTGAGCAAAAATAGCCATTGCATTATAGAAAGTGTAGACGTAGTTGATTGAGGCTTTCTTTGTGCTTTCGCCCTTATAATGGATAATTCTTGCCTCTGGGAAATAATAGTTCTTGTATCCACCTTTGGTTATCCTATATGATAAATCAATATCTTCACCATACATAAAGTAATCCTCGTCCAAAATGCCAACCTTATCCAAACATTCTTTCTTAAGTAGCATAAAAGCTCCTGCCAAAACATCTACTTCATTAGTCTTATCATCTGGAAGATGCCCCATATAATAACCTGCAAAGTGTTTGGAAGTTGGAAAAAGCTTAGTTAAACCACTCATCTTACAGAAAGAAACCCATGGACTAGGGAACCCTCTCTTACTTTCTGGCAAATACTTACCTCTTCCATCAATCATCTTTACGCCCAAGCCTCCACAGTCTGGGTGAGAGTCCATAAAGTCAATACATTTTTCAAAGGCATCTTCTTCTACAACTGTATCAGGATTAAGAAGAAGTATATATTCTCCTTTTGCTATACGAATGGCTTGATTATTTGCTTTCGAAAAACCAACATTATCTTTATTGGCTATAAGAATTACTTCAGGGAATTTTTCCTTAAGCATTATATTAGAGTCATCCACAGAGTTATTATCTACAACAAATACCTCTGCGTCAATATTCTTGCAAGCATTCCTAACAGAATACAAGCAATGCTCTAAAAAGTAAGCTACATTATAATTAACAATTATAATAGAAAATTTCATCAATCAATAATTTAGTTTTGCAAAGATAGTATTTAATACGAACTAATAAAACTTTTATTTCGTACATTTGCATCTTATTATATTAATATTTATACTTTGAAAGTGAAGAAAGACCTACCTTTTTACCTTATTGTCATTTCAATATTTTTATTTATGATTAGTCCTTTCCTTTTTACAAGAGGAATGTTTATGGATGGAGTCATTTACGCAACTTTCTCAAAGAACTATGCTATCGGCGAAGGTTCGTTTCTTTATCCTGTATTTTCTGAAACCTTTCTGCTTAATTTTCAATCTCACCCTCCAATGTTCTTTTTCCTCCAAGGAATGATTTTTAAAATATTTGGAACAAGCTTTTTGGTTGAAAGGTTGTTTTCTGTTTTATGTATAGTTATAACAGGCATGATAACAATTAAAACCTATAAGAGACTGGATTTAAAATCTGGCTTTCTTCCATTATTATTTCTTGTTTTAATCCCTCTAATTACTTGGTCTGCTACAAATAATATGATAGAGAACGCCCTAATAATTTTCACATCTCTTTCTGTTCTATTTTACCTATACTCACTAAAGAACAAAAGAGTAATCTTTATATTCTTGGCAGGCGTTTCAATTGCAATAGGTTTTAGTATTAAAGGTTTTGTTGCATTCTTTCCCTTATCTTTTCCTTTTGTTTATTGGCTTGTGATAAGAAATACTACGTTTAAAAGAACGTTCATTGACACAATATTAATCATATCAATATCAATAGCTCCAATTATTATTTCACTATATTCTTCGCCCGAAGTTATGGATTACTTTAATCATTATTTCAAAACACAAATAATGGGGAGTATAGAAAATGCTGTAACAGTAAACTCTCGTTTCTATATTGTCTGGAGATTCTTACGAGAACTACTTATACCAATAATAATGATTGGTTTATTTGAAATTATCCTAAGATTGAAATGGAAAACAACAATGTTTAAGAACAAGACAAACAACAAGAAAGCATTAATGATGTTTTTATTTTCTCTAACTGCTGTTTTGCCTGTAATGGTGAGCATGAAACAAAGTGGTTTCTATATTCTAACTGCATTTCCTTTTGCTGCAATAGCTTTATCTGCACTAATTGATGAGTATGTGTATGAACTAACCTCTAAGTTAAACCTAAAATCAAAAGGATTTTCAATCTTCAAATACGTTTCAATTTCTCTGTTAGTGATATCTTTTTCATTTGGTTTTTTGTTTATTGGTAAAGATGGTAGAGATGTAAAACTATTATCAGATATGGACGTAATAGCAAAAAAGCTTCCTCAAAAATCTATTATAAGTGTTACAAATCAAATGAGAGAAGAGTATTCCTTATTTGCCTACTATGCAAGATTTCACGACATATCAATGGATTTAAACCCTGATAATCAAAGACAATACTTATTGATTAGAAAGGAATATAGTTATTGTTTTGAAGAGATGAACTATAAAAAGGTAGACCTAGAAACACAGTCGTTTGATTTATATGAGAAAGAGAATTAGATATATTATAATAAGTTTCATTCTCCTAATTTCCTTTTCCAGCTTTGGACAAGTTAATGAAATGGTATATGAAAATCCTAATATTGATTCTCTTGAGAACAAAAAACTATATTTAGTTATTGATAACTTAAACTTCTTTAAAAACAATGAGTTCTCTTCTGTTAAAACTAGGGGTTATACTCTTCCTGGTTTTAGAATAAATCCTAAACTATCCTTAGTATTAGATAATAATATATTAATAGAAGCTGGTATAAGTTTAGTCAAGTATTGGGGAGCAAATACCTATCCTTGCTATTCATATATGGATATTCCTGCTTGGAACTCTAACGATTATCAAAAAGGTTTTCATTCTCTACCTTATTTCCGAGCTCAAATCATGCTAAAAGAAAATCTTAATTTAGTTTTTGGTAACCTATATATTAATAATAGCCATAACTTAATTTATCCTTTATATAATCCTGAATTAAACCTTAGCTCTGACCCAGAAGCAGGGGTTCAATTATTATATGATAATAAGTATTTCGAATCTGACCTTTGGATTAATTGGCAGAGTTTTATGTTTAAGACTGACACACATAAAGAGGTTTTTACATTCGGATACTCAACAAAGACTAATATCATTAACCCAGATAATAAACTTCAAATCTATGCTCCTATTCAGTTTCTTGCACAACATAGAGGTGGAGAATTAGATAATCTTTCATACGATTTACAACAAACATGGAGTAATTATTCTGCAGGTTTAGGCTTTAATTATAAGATAAACAAGTTGGTTGAATATCTTAACTTTGAATTATCCTATGCTGGATTTATGGAAAATGGTGGTTCAAATAGCCTTTATAAAAAAGGATATGGAGTTTATTCAAAGCTTGGTATTGGAGGCAAAGGACTTCATTTAGATGTTTCATATTGGGCATGTAAAGGCTTTATGTCAATCTTTGGCTCTGATAACTTCATCAATATTTCAACATCAACAGAGAATATGATTTTCAATAAGATTAAGCTAATATATGCTCACTTGGAATATCTATATAAGGAAAAGCCTAACTATTCACTAGGCTTGGAATTTAATATAATATCATATTTCCCTTTCACAGGCTATAGAACTTTATACAAACCAATAATTAGTAATGGTTTTTCAGAGTTTTCCTTTGGTCTCTATCTAAAACTAAATCCTAAGTTTAAACTATATAGTTTTAAGGATTAGAGAAAATTATTTATGATTTGTAGCACATCCTTCGCTAGTATGCTCACAACTCGGTTTGCATACAAATAAGTCTTTAAATAACTTATTCATAGAGTCTACTTGTGAGGGTTTAAGAATTGCCTTTAAGTCTTGGTATTGTTCAATATGCTGGCGAAGAAGTATTTTTTGAAATTCTGTTATCTTGTTTTCTAGTTCTTCTACCTTAGTATCATCACTATTGGAAGCGAGATAATCCATTAGTATTTCTTGACTAACATGTAGACTATCAATAGCTCTTAAGGCAACTGCTTGGTGTTTTTTCTTTATTATATCATATTCTGCAGATTGTTCTTTATCTAAGTCAAGCTTTTTAGATACATAGCAGCTAGAACCTATGTTTTCTGTTTTTTGTTCTACATTTGGAAAACAAGTGCAACCCCTATTATTTAATAAAAAGAATATATTAACTATTAGTAATACACCAACAATTACGATCAATGTTATAAAATAATTTTTTTTCATAATCTATTCTTCGCTTAAAAGTTCAACAGGATAAAGACTTGATAGGGCTTCAAAATGATAATCTTCAACAAATTGTTTATAAGAATTGGTTTCTGCAATTGGAGAAACATCTGAACTAGAACTATAAGTTGAATATATATTGAAACCCATTAATAGGGCTAATGTAATTATGCTTAATCTTAATGCATTCAATCCCCAAGAAGGAACAAAGCTTATGCTATGTTGATTATTAATCTTGGTTTGAATCTTTTGGAATAGATAAGGATTTACTTCTTGTATTCTATCCTTTTTCAATAACGTTTCCATATATTATATCTGTTTTATTTTTTATTGATTTCTTGGCTCTGTGAATTAAAACCTCAACAGAAGCCAATGAACAATCCATTATCTCTGCAATCTCTTTCTGAGGGAGTTCGTCATAGACAAATAGTATTATTGCTTGTTTTTGTTTAGACGGTAATTTATCTATAACCTTATGCAAGGTCTCTATTTTTTCTCTCTCTTCAAGGGACAAATCTGCTCTATCGTCTGATAGTAGCCATTGTTTTGAGTTGTCAATACTTACAAATAAGTTCTTGATTTTTTCTTTTCTAAGATAGTTGATTGTCTTATTGTAGGCAATCCTATAAAGCCAGGTTGAGAGTTTTGATTTGCCTTGAAAGGTTTTTGCTGATGAATAGATTTCTAGAAATATATCTTGCACTAAATCCTCAGCATTATCTATATTATGAGTCATACCATAGCACAAGTTCATAACCTTCAATTTATGTTCATTGAAAAAGTCTTCAAATACTTTTTGATTACCTAAGGCTATTTCTTTTGCTATCTCTATATCGTTCATAAATAATTAAAGATAAAGCAGGACTATGTTTCAAACCCTGCTTTATTAATTTGCAAATTATTAATAACTAAGAGTTATTATTTCTTTGCATTTTTATCATGATTACAATCATGTTTCTTGCCATCTTTTGCATTTTTGTCTTGACAACATTCGTGCTTTTTACCATCTTTTTTAGCCTTATCTTGGCAACATTCATGGTCTTTAGCCTTAGCGTCTTTTGAACAACAAGCAGCATCTTTTTTTGCAACCTTGTCTTTCTTAGAGTCACAACATTCTTTCTTTACTTCTTTTTTAACAGGAGTTTGAGCTGAAACTGAAGCTACTGAAAACATTGCAAATGCAAATACTAACAAAATTAATTTTTTCATTCTTTCTTTGTGTTTGTTTAATTACTAGTTTTATTTATGTGTATAATGATTAAGACATATATTTCCTTTAAACCTTACATTTAAAATAAAAAAAAGTTTATACTTTTATCTAATTCAATACTACTAACGCAGGAATATCCATTAATAATATATTATGATTGTTTTTCTAGTGCTAAAAGGAATTCTTTTTTATCTAATCCCCCTGAATAACCTCCCAGTGAACCATCACTTGCAATAACCCTATGGCAAGGAATTAATATTGCAATCTTATTCTTCCCATTAGCATTAGCAACAGCCCTACAAGCCTTTTCATTCTTTAACCTTCTTGCTTCCTCTTTATATGAGATTGTTTTACCATAAGGAATTCTAAGAAGCTCATCCCAAACATTCTTTTGAAAATCAGTACCGTTTGGAATTAGTGGAAGAGTAAATTCTTTTCTTTTACCCTCGAAATACTCTGCAAGTTCAATTTCTAATTGCTTAATATGATTATATGCTTTTGAGTCTTTTTTATTATCAATGCTTTCTCCCTTTAAGTCAAATTCTTTGTAGTTTTTCTTATCCACAAAGTCCAGAAAGCAAATTCCTTTATTGGAAGCAAAACAAATCATATCACCCAGTGGAGTGGATATTTCTTTCTTAATGATTAAATCTTCTTTCATAAACTTATTTTTCAATTATGCTTTCTTTCCAATAGAATATCCCTTTACCCCATAGAATATTAAATATAAATATCCTATTAAAGGAATAACAAATGAAAGCTCAATGGTAGTTAAATCGGCTAATAAGCCTTGAAGAGGAGGAAGAATAGCTCCTCCTAAAATCATCATAATAAGTATGGATGAAGCCTCTGCTGTCCTATCTCCTAACTTATCAATTGCAAGAGTGAATACGTTTGACCACATAATGGAATTGAAAAGACCAATTGCTAAAAGAGCCCATATAGACCAGTAACCAAAATTCCCAAAAACATTCATTCCAACTAATAATAAAACACTATTCACAACTGCAAATATGGCAAGTGAACGTGCAGGCTTAGATTTTCCAAGGTAGAAGAAAAGGAAATTAAGTAGCATAAAGATTAAGAAATACCAAACTTCATTTAGAGTTAGGTCGTGAAGAGAATAGTTGACTATAAATATAAGAGCAAAACTCACAACAGCTAAAAGGAACATATAAATAACCTTTAAGCGAGTTTCTATCTTAGAAAGAGATACAGCACCTAAGAAACGACCAATCATAGCACCACCCCAATAATAGGACAAGTAGCTACTAGCAATATCTTCTGATATAACACCTTTTGAAACCTCAGTTAAATAAGAAACCAAATTGCTTCCTACCGAAACCTCTGCCCCAACATAGAAGAAAACTCCAAGAGCTCCCAACCAAACATAAGGATATTTGAATATAGATTCTTTTGATTCAGTGGTCTTATGTATAATTGTAGGTTCTTCTATCTTAGATATTCTAATGAATATTGCTAAGAGTCCAAGCAAGAGTCCTAAGATTAGATAGGGTGCTTTAACTGCTGACACGCTTGATGTATCCCCAATAAATAATGTAAAGATAAAATAACCACCAAGAGCAGGTCCAAGTGTTGTTCCTAAGGAGTTGAAAGCCTGAGAAAGGTTTAATCTGCTTGAAGCAGTGTCTGGATTTCCCAGCATTGCAACAAAAGGATTTGCAGCAACTTGAAGAAATGTTAATCCTATACCTAAGAGAAATAAAGCAGAAAGGAAGAATCCAAAGTCTAAGTTTAACATTGCAGCAAATGAGAAAAGGAAACAAGCAATGGCTGCAACATATAAACCAATCTCCAAAGTCCTCTTATAACCGTATTTATGGATTGGGTCAAGTCCTTTTTTGGCTAAGAAAAAGAAGCCAAGCGATCCAAAGAAATAAGCAATAAAGAATGCAAGTTGAACAATATTTGCTTCAAAGTGAGATAAACTATAAGCCATTTTGAAGTATGGGATAAGGATATCGTTAAGAGATGTGATAAAACCCCACATAAAGAAAAGCACCGTGATAGAAATCATCGGTATAAGGCTATTAGATTTTTGCTTCATAATAAAGTGTGTTAGATTTTTCTTCAACAAACGTTTCTTTTGCAATATTTTGAATATGCTCTATGCTTAATGACTGATAGGAATCGACCTCTTTATTTATTTGCTCAATATCTCCTAGAAATTCGAAATAGCATAAATTCATTGCTCTTTCCAATGCCTTAATTTGAGAGAAAGTTTCAGTAGATTCATACTTATTCTTAACCTTTTGAAACTCATATTCAGAAATTTCTTCAAAGGTAACTTTCCTTAACTCTTCCAAAAGAGCCTCTCTTCCCTCCTGCATACTAACCTCATCCCTATATTTTCCAGTTAGAACAAATAATCCATTATCTGCATCGCCAGTAATAAAAGCATTTACCTCAGTAAAAATTTGTTTTTCCTTAACTAAGGAGTTATAAAGACGAGAAGAACGACCACTAGATAGGAGATCGGAAAGTAAATCAAAGGCATGATATTCTTTTTCTAAACGAGAACTCATTGGGTAAGCAATAAAAATAACAGATTGAGGAACATCCCTTTCAACCCTTTTTTCTCTTGCCTTAGTTTGAATTGGTTCCTTTGTTTTGTTTCTCTGAATCTCTTTTCCCCTTTCAATGTTTCCAAAATGTTTTTCACATAATGCTTTCACGCTTTCTGTTTCCACATTGCCAGCAATACATAAGATTGCATTATTTGGCATATAGAACTTATTATAAAAAGCCTTTACATCATCTAAGTTAGCGTTCTCAATATGTGAAATGTCTTTTCCGATTGTGTTCCACTTATAAGGATGCTTAGTATAGGCAAGTTCACGAAGCAAAAGCCAAATATCACCATAGGGCTGATTAAGATACCTTTGTTTATATTCCTCAATAACAACATTCTTTTGAGTATCCAAGCTCTTTTGAGACATAATAAGATTTACCATCCTATCACTCTCAAGCTTTAATCCTATTTCAAGTTCACTTAAAGGAAGACTTATATAATAATTAGTGTAATCGTTGCAGGTGAAAGCATTTAACTCTCCTCCCCTTTCTTCAACAATTGAATCAAAATTAGGATAATGTTTACTCCCTCCAAACATTAGATGTTCAAAAAGGTGGGCAAATCCTGTCCTTTCTTCATTTTCATCCTTTGATCCAACAGCATATAAAAGGTTTATTGCAACCAAGGGAGTTGTTATGTCTTTATGAACAATAACTCTTAAACCATTATCTAATGTAAATTTATCGTAATCTATCATCAATGTATTATTCTTTATTTTTATTTACTTTGAAAGCGTTTTCTTATGCATATTTTTCAATATCCTTATCAGTAATTTCTCCCTCACAAAGAATTGCAAGACGCTCCGTTACATTTTTAAGCTCCCTAACATTACCTGTCCAAGGCATTGATTGAAGTTTTTTTATAGCCTTAGCACTTATTTTTGGTTTCTTAGTATTCATTTGATTGGAATAGCTTTCTAAAAAATAATCCACAAGTAAAGGAATATCCTCAAGCCTTTCCCTTAGGTCTGGAACCTTAATAACAATTACCGAAAGCCTATGATAGAGGTCTTCTCTAAAGTTTCCCCTTTCTATTTCTTCCTTTAAGTTCTTATTTGTTGCGGCAATAACCCTTACATTCACCGAAATATCCTTCTCACCACCAACTCTTGTTATCTTGTTTTCTTGAAGTGCTCTCAAAACCTTTGCTTGTGCTGAAAGGCTCATATCACCTATCTCATCCAAAAAAAGACTTCCTCCATCTGCTAGTTCAAAATTTCCTTTTCTTTGTTTAATAGCCGATGTAAAAGCTCCTTTTTCATGACCAAATAATTCACTTTCTATTAGCTCAGAAGGGATTGCAGCACAGTTAACCTCAACAAAACTATTACTAGACCTCTGACTAATATTATGAATAGCCTTTGCAACAAGTTCTTTTCCTGTTCCATTAGCTCCTGTTATTAGTATCCTTGCATCAGTTACGCCAACCTTTTCAATAAATGAATACATCTCTTTCATCTTCGTGCTTTCTCCAATCATATTTGAAGTTTTGCCCGACAAGAGAGAGGCATTCTTGTTTTTTGTTCTTTGTTTCTCTGGTTTTGAGTTTGAATCCCCATTCTCTGGACTTTGAAGATTATCAGTTAATACCTTCAATAATCTATTTAGGTCAATAGGTTTTTCAATATAATCAATAGCTCCTTTTTTCAAACACTCAACAGCGGTTGAAATTGTGCCATGACCAGAAATCATACATATCTTTACGTCTTTTATTTTAAGAGCTTTCTCCAATACCTCAACGCCATCCATCTTTGGCATCTTGATATCGCAGAAGATTAAATCGTAATCATTTTTCTCAATCAAAGAAAGAGCCTCCATTCCGTCAGCTGCCTCTTCAACAATATGGTCTTCGTATTCTATTATATCTTTAAGGGAGAAACGGATTGACTTTTCATCATCAATAACCAATATCTTACTCATATCATTATCTTATTATATGCCATTAACCACCTATCTGGCATCTCATTATCAAGAGCTGTTTTATAGTCTTCATAAGAACAAGGAATTAAATAATGCCTTTCATATTTTATCATCTTGTCTTTCGAACACGGAACCTCCATCCACCACCTTTCACTCTTCTTACTCTTATAAAAAACTATTGTATGGGAATTGTCGTTAATTGAAACAAAGTATTTCTTATAGCTTTCCTTCTCCTTATATGGGAAATCTTTCTTCCTCCATAAGAATCCATCAATAAAATACCAAATAGCATGAGCCACCATATGGGCTGTTTGTCCATTAATATCAAAAAGTGGATTCATTTCATAAAATCCTATCGAGCTACACTTATCACTCATACCTGCATAACGAACAAGCTTACAAAGTTCTTGCCCATAAAGACCATGAGGTGATGGATTGCCATTTGCAGGTGCATCACTCTGACGAACAGCAGAAATATCTACCGAAATCATATCAGCATTCCTAACCAGTGGCTCAACATTATCTAAATTTTCTTGAATAGCCCCAACCCTATAACACTCAAAATAGAGCTTGTCCATAAGACCTAAAATATCCCTTTCAACAAAATATTCTTGGTAACCAACATGTGTATAATTGAACATGTAGTTTGGCTCACGGCAAAGCATCGAAGTAATATAAGCCTTTGAGTTAAACTCCTCACTATCGGCAGAAATATCAATTGAACTATCAATTGTGAAGGCATTAATTATCTGTCCTATGTTTTCGTATCCCCTATAATTTGCAAGTGTAATGTCTTGTGAGCCTCCCAAAATAATAGGTATGATTCTAAGGTGAAGAAGTTCTGCCACAACATCAGCAAGTGCGGTGTATGTGTCTTCAATCTGATTTCCAATAATAAGGTTTCCACAATCAGCAATCCTAGCCTGCTTTTGATGAGGGAAAAGATTATATAAATATTTCCTAATTTGGTTTGGAGCAAGTGAGCAACCGCTATTATTAAAGGCGTTTCTCTCTTCCATAACCCCAATAATGGCAATATCAATGTTCTCTAAAGCAGGGAAACTCTCCTTATCACAATAAGTAAGGATAGTGTGGCTAAGACGTCTTTGATGATGATTTGCAACTAAGCCCAAAGCATCAATATCAATAGGATTGAAATATTCTTCAAATTTCATATAAATAAACCTTTAGTAAATGAGGATGTAAAATTACAAAAGATTTTCCGAAGTCATACCTAATGAAGAAAGATTTATATCCTTATTCATATGATCTAATCCCTAAATTATAGATTCAAAACGCAGTGCAGAACTAATGAATCTTCACTTCCAACTCACCAGATGCCCATGTCACACCCCACGACATACCCATGTCACACTCGCTCACATACCCATGTGAGGGATGCTGACATACCCATGTGAGGGATGCTGACATGGGCATGTCACGGACTGCGACATGGGTATGTCACGAGTTAGACTCTTTAAGTGGTGAGTTTAACTCTTTAAATCAGCAGTTTAATTCTTGGGTTTAGCAAATTAAAAAGCTAATATAATGCTTGTTTAACAATATATTTATATATTTGTCCAATCAAACCAATATATAAAGCAATATGAAAAATAAATTACTATTAGTTTTAGGTGCATTATCTTTTATGACTATGCAAGCAAAGGCTCAAACAGGAGATCTAACAAAGGATAAAATAAATCTTTTAGAAAACAAAACAAATGTTTTAAACCAAAGGATTGATTCAACTTCTTGGAGGATTAAAACACTTGAGAAATTTAAAGTCTCAGGTTACTTTCAGGCTCAAGCAGAGGTTGGAGAAATTGGTGCAAAGACAAGAACAGGAGCCAATGGTGGAAGATATGACGAGGTAATTGATGGGAAGGATGCTGATTTCTTTACTCGTTATGGTCTAAGAAGGAGTAGGATTAAGTTCCAATACTCAGAAAAATTTATGAAAATTGCATTTGGACTAGACCTTTCTGAAAAAGGAGTTGCATTTAAGGAGGCTTATCTTCAACTTGATGACCCTTATTTAAATATGTTCTCACTTAAGACTGGGGTTATCTACGTTGGTTTTAGTGATGAGGTGAATTATTCATCTTCAAAAAGGGAATCACCAGAACATTCCTTAATAGTAAATAAACTTATTCCAGATGAGAAAGACCTTGGAACACAACTAAGGATTACAGCTCCAAAGAACACCCCTCTCGAAGGCTTAAAGCTTGACTTAGGTTTGTTTTCTGGAAATGGGATACGTGTAGATGATAATTCTAAGATGGATTTCGTTGCACGTTTAAAGTATGAAAAATCTATTTCTAATATAAGCTTTGGATTAGGAGCTTCATTATATAATGGTAAAGTCAATAATGCAGATTCTCTTCTCTACACTGTGAAAAATGGTGCTTGGACAAGTGAAGAGGTTACGAAAAATCAAATGAATAAGAGGCAGTATTTTGGTTTCGATGCTCAGTTTGCAATCAAGACTATTATGGGTTCAACAAGCCTAAGAGGGGAATACTTATTTGGATATCAGCCATCAATTCTTGGAGACTTTGCTTCACCTAAATCAAATTCCTATATACCAGCATCAGCTTTCTCATACCAAAGACCTTTTTCAGGAGGCTATGTTTATTTCCTTCAAGATATTTACAAAACTCCCCTAACCTTTGTTGTTAAATACTCTTATCTTGACCCAAACACCCAAATGAAAGGCGACGAAATAAGCAATAAGGCAGACGTTACAATGTCGACCCTTGGCATTGGTGGATTATGGCAAATCAATTCAGCATTACGTCTTATGGCTTTCTATGATATAAATAACAATGAAAGGACAGCAAATCTTATTGACTATGATAAGGATGTAAAGGATAATGTATTTACTCTAAGACTTCAATATAAGTTCTAAGAAATAGGCTTACTCCTTGCACTCTTCGTACTCGCAAGGAATATTAGATGGCTCAAATTCTACGGTTACGTGAGATACGTCGTGGGTTTGGGCTATCTCTCTTATCTTTTCTTTAATTATAAACTGGTCTTTGTCTGCAACTGCATGCAAGGTCATAACATGGGATATTCCGTCTTGTGTCCAGATATGAAAGTCGTGGATTGAGATTAGGTTTTCTATGCCTTCAATATCTTGTTTCAACTTTTCAATATCCACATCATCAGGCACAGCTTGTAGGAGTATCTTAAAAGTATCTCTAAGGTTGTTATATACATTATATAATACCCAAATGGTTATGGCAACTGATAAAATTGGGTCGAGGATTGGAATATCAACAAATAGCATTACAATACTTACAACCAAGACTCCAAACCAGCCCAAAACGTCTTCCATAATATGAATATAGACTACCCTTTCGTTTAGTGATTTTCCTTTTTTCACTCTCAGGGCAGCCACTCCATTGACCACAATGCCTAGTATTGCAAGCCAGAACATTCCTTGTGCGTGAACAGGTTGGGGATCGAATAGTCTTTTTACGGCTTCTACAAAAATAAACATTGAACCTACAAACAGCACTCCTGAAAGAAAGACAGAGCCAAGGAGTGAGAAACGCTTATATCCATAGGAGTATTTTGCATCTCTTGTTTGCTGGGATTTCTTTTGGAATAGCCAAGCAATTAATAAGGAAATTGAATCTCCAAAATCATGAACAGAGTCGGAAAGTATGGCAACACTATTGGTTAGTAATCCTCCAATAAGTTCAATAATTGCAAATACTAGATTTAAGAAAAAAGCAATTATTATATTCTTTGAAGACTCCTCACCTGAATGGTTATGAGAATGTCCATGTGAGTGATTATGTGCCATAACTTCTTTGTTTATTCGTTCCTATTAAAGCCTTGCTGAGATATAAAGTCAATATAAGCTCTTGAAAAAGCTCTATTATCTTCTCCCTTATAGCGACTTTCTGTAAATACTTTCGCAAGGTTTTCTTTATTGCTTTCTTGGCAGTATTTTTTTGATTGAGGCAATTCTTCAAAAGGAATATATAATCTGTCAATATCCTCTTCACTATAATCCTTATAGGTTTCGTAGTGGACAACTGCTTCAAGGGGTAGCCTTTCTGTTAGTGGTGGGTTTTCTTTTGGGTAACCAATTGTTATGGTTGTTACAGGCACCACATATTTTGGAAGATTAAGGAATTCCCCTATCTGCCTTGCCATATAGTTTACTGTTCCCATATAACAAATGCCTAGTCCTAGCTCTTCGGCTGCATTGGATATTGATTGGGTTACAATGGTTGCATCAATGGTTGCTATATTTAGCCAAAGGAAATTATCATACTCAACAGTTGTTCCTCTTTGTAAGCACCACTTATGAAAACGGTTTAGGTCTGCACAAATAGTTAAGACAAGAGGAGCTTCTTCCACCATTTTTTGTCCAAAATGAAACTTTCTTAACTCTTTTCTTCTTTCCTTATCTTGGGTAACGATAATAGAATATATCTGCATATTCCCACAGTTTGAGCCTCTTATCCCTGCCTCAAGCAAATTATTTAATGTCTCTTGGCTTATCGGTTTATCAGTATATTCTCTTATTGTTCTTCTTTCTAATAAGGTTTTAATTTTATCTCTTTCCACTTCTATTATTTTTTTAATCAAGTTTAATTTCGGCAAAGATAGAAAATAAATAAAAAAGACTTACATTTGTAGATTGAAAAATAATAATTTAAAAATAACCAATATGATTAAGAAAAGAATTTCAAGACTAATTATCATTATTATGCTATTAGTTTCACCAATGATCTTCACCCAATGTTCAGCTTTTAAGTCTGTAAATAAGGTTGCAAACTCAATAAATAATATTAGTGATATGATATCGAACTATGATTCTATGGCTAGACATTATATTTCTGTTGCAACTAAAGCAAAAGATGGAGACCCTTTGGCAATAATAGAAGCAGCTAACCTACTTTCCAAAGCAAAGGACTATAAGAATAGTATAGATAAGTTAATACCAAATATGACTTCAGCTCAGAAAAAACAAGTCTCTAATATAGAAAGCACAATTCTAAAAGCAGCTAAGGGCTTACTTAAATAAAACTATTATCTTTGCAGCATATTCCAATAAGAAAATAAGAAAAACAGAAAAGAAAGATGAAAAGACTTTTAATATTGATTCTATTATTTGCATTACCATTTGTTTGCATGGCTCAAACTCCTAAGAAAACAAGCCAAAAAGCAAAGACCTCAACTCAAAACAACGCTAAAACAAAGGGTAAAGCAGCAACTAAGAAAACAGCTACACCAAAACCAATTAAAAAAGTTGAGCCTAAAGCTCCAGTTATCGATAAGACCTTAGAGGCTTGTACAAAAGCACAAGAAAAACTTGAAGAGGCACATCGTCAGATTGAAGATAATCAATATTGGGTTGCAGAAGAATTATTAAAAGAAGCCTTAGCATTATGTCCTGGACAAGAATTAAAATTTAAGTATGAACTTGCTTGGACTTATTATTTGATGAAGGAATTTCAAAAAGCAATACAAATTCTTGATCCCCTAACAAAACAACCTGATTGCCCTGCTGACGTTTACCAACTCTTAGGAAACTCTTACGATGAGGCAGGAAACGAAGCCATGGCAATAGTAACATATGATAAAGGATTTGAAAAACATCCAAAGGCTGGTTGTTTGTTTTTGGAAAGAGGGAATATAGCATATAAGAGGAGCAATTTTATTGGAGCATTGTTTTACTATGAAAAAGGAATAGAACAAGACCCAAGCTTTGCATCAAATTACTATCGTGCATCTCAAATCTTCCTTTCATCCTCTGAAGAAGTATGGGGCGTTATGTATGGTGAAATTTTTATGAACCTTGAAAGAGGCTCTGTAAGGTCAAAAGAAATTTCTAAGAAACTCTATGACACTTACCATAGTGAGATAACATTTAATGTAAATCAAATATCGGTTAATTTCAACGACCCAACAATAGTTTATTCTGATAGCAAGACAAGACCAAACCTATTCCCTGAAAACTACGAAAACGCATTGCTAAAAGCATGTTACGGAAAAACTAATATAACACTTAGCTCCCTTATTGATATTCGCAAACGCTTTATTTCAATATTCCAAAGAGAAAGCCCAACTTTCAAAAACGTATTATTCGATTACCATAAACAACTAATCGATTTAGGTTTCTTCGATGCCTATAACTACTGGCTATTTGGTTATGGCAACACCAACGAAGCAGGTATTTGGATAAAACAAAACAAAGCCCAATTTGATAGATTTATGGCATGGTTTAACGAAAATCCATTCCCAATAAATCCCGAGAAAGTCTTTTCTCGCTATAAAATGGAGTAATAGAAAACCTCTCCTCTTACACTTAAATTTGCATTTATCTTATTCTTAATTTCCATATTTATGGATTAATTATGGTAACTAATAAGTTTATGCTATAAAAGTAGGAATTATGGACTTGATGACAAAATAAAATCTTATATTTGCACCTTTAAAACAAATGTTTAACATAAAATTATATACGATATGACAAGAGACACAAAAATCTTTGACCTGATTGCTCAGGAAAAAGAAAGACAATTAAGCGGCCTTGAGCTGATAGCTTCTGAGAACTTTGTTTCAGAACAAGTTATGGAAGCAATGGGATCAGTTATGACTAACAAATATGCTGAGGGTTACCCAGCAAAAAGATACTATGGTGGATGCCAAATTGTAGACCAATCAGAACAATTAGCTATTGATAGAGCTAAGGAATTGTTTGGTGCAGAATATGCAAACGTTCAACCACACTCAGGAGCTCAAGCTAATATGGCTGTCTTCTTAGCTTGTTTGAATGCTGGAGATACTTTCATGGGCTTAGACCTTAACCACGGTGGTCACCTTACACATGGTTCTCCAGTAAATGCTTCAGGTATTAACTACAAGCCAGTAGCTTACGGAGTAGACGAAGAAACAGGTAGAATTAACTATGATAAGATGGAAGCACTTGCTCTTGAGCATAAACCAAAACTTATTGTAGGTGGTGCATCTGCTTATTCAAGAGATATGGATTGGAAGAGAATGCGTGCTATTGCTGATAAAGTAGGAGCTATCTTAATGGGAGACATTGCTCACCCAGCAGGTTTAATTGCTAAGGGTATATTAAATAATGCTGTTGAGTATTGCCATATCTGTACTACTACAACACATAAGACTCTTCGTGGACCAAGAGGTGGTATGATCTTAGTAGGAAAAGACTTCCCTAATCCATGGGGCAAGAAAACACCTAAGGGAGAAATTAGAATGATGTCTGCACTTTTAGACTCTGCTGTTTTCCCAGGAATTCAAGGAGGACCACTTGAGCACGTTATTGCTGCTAAGGCTGTTGCTTTTGGCGAAGCTCTAACTCCAGGATACGGTGATTACTTAAAACAAGTTAAGAAAAACGCTGATGCTCTTGCGACTGCAATGATGTCAAGAGGTTATAAAGTTGTTTCAGGCGGAACAGATAACCACTTAATCCTTATTGACCTTAGAGCTAAGTTCCCTGAACTAACAGGTAAGGTAGCTGAAAACACATTAGTTAAGGCTGATATTACAATTAATAAGAATATGGTACCTTTCGATTCACGTTCACCATTCCAAACCTCAGGTATCCGTTTAGGAACTGCAGCTATCACAACACGAGGAGTTAAGGAAAATGAAATGGAAGCAATTGCTGAAATGATTGACTTAATTCTTACAGACGTTAATAACGAAGCAAATATCACTAAAGTAAGAAAGCAAGTTAACGAAATGATGAGCAAACGCCCTCTTTTCGCTTGGTAAAAAACTTTAAAGACTAAATACACTAAGGCAGACTAATTACAGTCTGCCTTTTTTGTGGTCTGTATATTTGTTTTTTGATTAACTTTGCCTTCTTATTTTAAAATAAAAGAGGTTATGAACTACGATGAGACTATTGATTATCTTTTTACTTTTTTACCTATGTTTCAGAGAATTGGAGCGGCGGCTTATAAGTCGGACTTGGGGAATACTATTGCTTTGATGGAGGCTTTGGATAATCCTCAGCATAAATTTAAGGCTATTCATGTTGCTGGGACTAATGGGAAAGGATCAACATCTCATCTTTTGGCGTCTTTGCTTAGGGAGAAAGGCTTAAAGGTTGGACTTCATACTTCTCCACACTTAAAGGATTTCAGAGAAAGAATTAGGGTAAATGGGATTATGGTTGAGAAGGAGTGGGTTGTGGACTTTGTTGAAAAGAATAAGGCTCTTATTGAAAAGATTCAGCCTTCTTTCTTTGAAACGGCTGTTGCTATGGCGTTTAAGTATTTTGAAGAACAGGAGGTTGATATTGCAATTATTGAAGTTGGAATGGGTGGAAGATTAGATTCTACAAATGTTCTTTCTCCTCTATTGTCGGTAATTACTAATATAGGGATAGATCATACTATGTTCTTAGGAAATACTCTTTCAGAAATTGGAGGGGAAAAGGCTGGAATTATTAAAAAGAATACTCCTATTATTATTGGTCAAACTCAAGAAGAGACAGCTAATGTTTTTATAAGTAAAGCAAGAGAAATGAATTCTCCTATTTACTTTGCTGACCAGATATATTCTGTTAGAAATACTCGTCATCTTGATTCTAAACTTATTCTTGATATTTACAGAAATGATGATTTAATATATAAGGATTTGGTTTCTGTTTTAAGTGGCGACTATCAGACAAATAATATATTAACTGTTATTTCTGCTATTAATGTATTAGGCGAATTAGGATATAAGTTTAGTGAACAGGAGATAAGACAAGGTTTCCTTAATCTTCAACAAAATGCACCTCTTATGGGAAGGTGGCAAACACTTTCTGAAAACCCTTTGACTATCTGCGATACTGGACATAATGAGGATGGACTAAATTATATAATTAAACAAATCAGTCAAACCCCTCATAATAACCTACATTTTGTTTTGGGTATGGTTAATGATAAGGAGATTGATAAGGTTCTTCAATTACTGCCAAAGAAAGCTGATTATTATCTTTGCAAAGCTGATATCCCAAGAGGATTAGAGGTTGAGATATTGGCAGAAAAAGCAAAAGAAGCAGGATTAAATTACACTGTTTATCCCTCTGTTAAAGATGCCTTAAAGGCTGCTCAAAAAAATGCAAAAGAAGGTGATTTAGTCTTTGTTGGAGGTAGTACTTTCACAGTGGCTGAGGTGGTTTAGATTCCATTATATAGTATATTAAATTATTGTTGAATAATTTAAGCAAGCAATGTATAAATCCACAATCTTTTATACTACTTTTGTACTCTGATTACTCCTTTTAGGTATTGATTTATCATTATTAGCTTTAAACTTGTTATAAGCATGAAAAAACTTAGAAATACATTGTTTTACTTAGTAATAATGGGCATATTCGCAGCTCTTATATTTCTAATCTTTTATTTTGGTAAAGACTTAGAAATAGGAAGAAGTATTATGGTGAAAGTTTCAACCGGTTCTCCTTTCCAAAACTTCAAAAGCTTTATTATTGAAAACCTAAATCATTCTATTGGATTACTGATTCTTCAAATAATAACAATAATAGCAGTCTCAAGAGTTTTTGGATTCTTATTTAAGAAGATAGGTCAGCCTGTTGTTATTGGAGAAATACTTGCAGGTATTGTTCTTGGCCCCTCTCTCTTAGGCTTTCACTACCCTGATATATCTAATTTCTTATTTCCTGAATCTTCTCTTGGCAACCTACAAATACTAAGTCAAATAGGTTTAGTCTTATTTATGTTTGTTATTGGGATGGAGCTTAACTTAAAGGTTCTGAAAAACAAAGCATACGAAGCAAGTGTTATAAGCAATGCAAGTATTATATTTCCTTTTACTTTAGGACTTGGATTAGCTTATTATATTTATCCTTTCCTTGCACCTTCCAATGTTGATTTTCTTTCATTTTCTTTATTTATTGGCATTTCAATGAGCATTACTGCCTTCCCTGTCTTGGCTCGTATTGTTCAAGAACGTGGGATGCATAAGACAAAGCTTGGAGCCTTAGCCCTAATTTGTGCTGCAATAAATGATATTACTGCTTGGTGTATGCTGGCTGCAATTATAGCAATTGTTAAGGCTGGCTCTTTCGTTAGTTCTATCTATACTATTATTGTAGCCATTGCTTATGTTTTATTCATGATTAAGGTGGTTAGGCCATTCCTAAAAAAGATAGTTGAATCGGCTAAACCTGAAACTTTTTTAAATAAAACTCTGATTGTAATTGTCTTCCTTGTACTATTAATTTCTTCTTTTATAACAGAAACTATCGGTATTCACGCCCTATTTGGAGCTTTCTTGGCAGGAGCTATTATGCCTGAGAACCCAAATTTTAGAAGAATATTTATAGAAAAGATACAAGATGTTGCACTAGTTTTACTCTTACCTCTATTTTTCGTTATCAGTGGTTTAAAAACAGATATTGGACTTATTGCTAATGCTAACATATGGGAGATAACAGGATTAACTATTCTTATCGCTATTACTGGTAAGTTTTTAGGAAGTGCCTTGGCTGCAAAATTTGTTGGTCAGACTTGGAGAGATAGTTTAATTATGGGAACTCTTATGAATACTCGTGGCCTTATGGAGCTGATAGTATTGAATATTGGTTATGATTTAGGAATTCTGAATGCTGAGATATTTGCTATAATGGTTATTATGGCTTTGGTTACTACATTTATGACAGGTTTCTCTCTAAGTGTTATTGATAAGATATTTAAGCCTATTAAAGATAGGATTGTCAAACATAATATATATGGTTTATCGGAAGATAAGCTACTTTTGTTTTTCCGTAACCCAAGTAAGAGTAGGGCATTACTACAATTAGCAAACAGCTTTTCAAAGCGGACAGATAATGATTCACCAATCACTGCCATACATATGACCCCTTCAAATGGCTTACATCAAATGGATATGAATATTTATGAAAAAGAAAGCTTCTCTCCAATAACGGAAGAAGCAAATGAGCTTAATAGAAAGTTAATTTCATTATTTAAGGTTTCAGCTAATATTGATGCCGAGCTTATTGAAGTAACAAATAAAGGGAATTACGATTTATTGCTAATGGATATAGAGGAGTCTATGTACTATGGTAGTTTGCTGGGAAAGGTTCTTGGCTTTACAACACAAATCATTAATCCAGAAAGATTAATTAATACTGTATTTGGGAAAGAGAAACTACTTGAAAGTTCTATTATTGATAATAATACAAGGGCAATAGTAAATAAAACGAATATACCTGTTGGCATTCTTATCAATAAAAACTTAAAGAAAATTGAGAATATATTTATCCCTATATATGATGTAGAGGATGAATACCTACTTGATTATGCAAAGAAGTTAATTGATAATTCAGCAGTTTGGGTAAGCATTTTGAACTTTACAACAACTGATTTGAAGTCAAGCGCTAAGCTTGAAAACTATGAGGATAATATTAATTTTATAAGTGAGAAGAGCGTAAATGAGAAGTATATTAGACACCAAGATCTAATAATAATTAGCTTTGAAAACTATAATAAGCTATTCCAAATAAAGAAAGAATGGCTTAATAATGTTTCCTCTGTTCTTATTTGTTCAAAAGGAAAGACAGAGGCTTGTCCTATCGAATAATAAAGATATCTTCGTTATCCTTTTTCATTAGATACTTTTCCCTACCGTATTTTTCAATAGCCTCCATATCGGTTTGAAGTCTTATAATATTAATGCTGTCTTGCTTAATCTCTTCAATGTAAAACTCCTTCTTTGCCTTCATTTCGTTTAATTGCTTATGGAGTTTATAGCTATAAACAATGCTGTTTTCACCAAGGATAATTAATAAAAGGAAAGCTACCCCTATCAGAAAATACCTATTGATAAGTAGTTTAATAATGTTTTTCTTATTTACGAAAGAGGGTAGGCTAAACTTCATTATATAATATTCTTTTCGTGAAGGTCAATTATGGTTTCACCACCAGTAAGCCAGTAGGTTTGAAGTCCAACTTTCTTTGCTCCTTCAATATGGTGAAGAGTATCTTCAATAAAAAGGGTCTCCTTTGCCTTAATTCCTGCATCATCTAATAGCCATTGGAAAGATTCTGGGTGTGGTTTCCTTCTCTTAATTTCATTTGAGAAATATGCCTTATTGAATAAGAAAGTAAATATATCGAATCCAAAATCCTCTTCATACTTCTTTTTAAGCATTTCAATATGAAGTTCATTTGTATTGCTATAAAGATAAATATTGTATTTAAGTTTAAGCATACCAAGTAGCTCTATCCTTTCTTGTGGAAGTCCAATTATCATTGAAAACCAAGCATCATCAATTTGCTTATCGGTCAAATTAACCCCAACCAAATCTCTAATACCATTACGGAACTCTTCAATTGTGCACTTACCTTCCTCAAATAAATCAATTATCTCTACCTGGTTTTTTTGTGTATAATACTTTTCGAAGTCTGGTATATTATAAGATTTAAACGTTTCTACCATCTTATGATAGTCAACATCCAAAACGACTCCCCCTAAATCAAGTAATAGGTTCTTTATCTCACTCATATTATTATTCTTCCTTTCTATAATGATTCCAACCCTGAGCCCTTAACTCTATGGTTGTATTTTGTGGTGTTATTAGGTTGCTACCTTGTGAATTGTCTGTGATATAACCAATAACTTTAATATTTTCGTTTGTTTTAATTTTCTCGAAATCTTTCTGATCTACGGTGAAAAGAAGTTCGTAATCCTCTCCCCCATTCAAAGCTCCAACATCTGGCATTATCTTAAACTCCTCTAAGGTTCTTGTAGTTTCATAGTCAAGAGGTAGTTTCTCAATATAAAGCTCACATCCAACATCAGAACTCTTACAAAGATGAAGTGTTTCACTCGCTAGGCCATCAGAAATATCAATCATTGAAGTTGGCAAAACATCATTTTCCTTAAACCACTCAATCATTTCTTTTTGCGCTTCTGGTTTAAGTTGACGCTCTAATATATATTCATAAGTTGAAAAGTCAGGTTGGAAATTTGGATTAGCCTTAAAGGTTACTTTCTCTCTTTCAAGAACAAGCAGTCCTGCATAAGCCCCTCCCAAATCACCCGTTACACAAAGCAAATCGTTTGGCTTAGCACCACTCCTCTTTACAATCTTATCCTCATCCACCTCTCCAATAACAGTTATTGAAATAAAGAGTCCAGAGGTTGAAGAACAAGTATCTCCCCCAACAATATCTACATTATATTTCTCACAAGCCAAGTTTATACCTGCATAAAGCTCTTCCAAGGCCTCAACAGAAAAACGATTACTTGCTGAAATTGTTATTGTGATTTGCTTAGGCGTTCCGTTCATTGCATAGATATCGGAAAAGTTAATAACACATGCCTTATATCCCAAGTGTTTTAGCGGAGTGTAAACCATATCGAAATGCACACCCTCAACCATTGCATCTGTTGAGACTAAGATTACTTTACCATTATACTTTAAAGCAGCTGCATCATCCCCAATCCCAAGAATTGTTGACTCATTTCTTATCTCTCTCTTAGGGTTTAATCTTTCTATAAGTCCAAACTCACCTATTGTTTCTAATTCTGTTCTTTCTTCCATTTAATCTTTTATATCGTTTTGCAAAGATAATAAAAAAATGAGGTCTAAATAATTTATTAGACCTCATAAGTTTATTTTAACAAGTATAAATACTCGGCATAGCCCTCTGTTTCCATCTTATTTTTTGGAATAAAACGAAGGGAAGCACTGTTGATGCAATATCTAAGACCGCCTAATTCACGAGGACCATCATTGAAAACATGACCAAGATGAGCATCCCCCTTTTTGCTTCTAACCTCTGTCCTAATCATTCCAAACTTATCGTCAACCTCTTCTTCTATTTTCTTATAATCAATTGGCTTTGCAAAACTCGGCCATCCGCAATCGGACTTAAACTTATCCTTTGAAGTAAAAAGAGGCTCTCCTGTTGTAATATCAACATAGATACCCTCTTCGTCCTCATCCCAATATTCATTTTTATAAGCAGGTTCGGTAGCATTTTCTTGCGTAACTGCATATTGCATCTTATTAAGTTTTTGTTTCAAAACCTCATCAGATGGCTTATAAAAAGGACTATAATCCTCTGTTTCCTTATATTGATTAGCCTTTCTTGCTAATTGAAATAAATCAGGCCCAATATGGCAGTATCCTCCTACATTATTCTCTAAGTAATCTTGGTGGTATTTCTCTGCATCGTAGAAGTTTTTAAGAGGCATAACCTCAACAACAATTGGCTTATCATACTGCTTAGCTAAGTCTTCAAGAGCCTTTTCAATAATAGGAATATCCTCATCATTAACATAGTATATCCCAGTCCTATATTGAGTTCCTATATCCCCACCCTGACGATTAAGACTTGTTGGGTCAATGGTTTTTAGGAATAATTCAATTAACAAATCAACCTTTACAGCCTTAGGATTATATGAAACCCTAACCGTTTCTGCAAAACCTGTTTCTCCAGAACATACCTCATTATAAGTAGGATTAGGATAATTACCATTAGCATAACCAACTTGCGTTTCTTCCACTCCTCTTATAAGTTTTAAAAAATGTTCAGTGCCCCAGAAGCAACCACCTGCAAAATAAATCTCTTTTCTTTCTATATTATCACTCATAATCGTATTGTTTTTAGTTTTTGTTTCAGCTAATGAACAAGAACTTAGAGATAAAACCATCCCTAAAACTAATAACACATATTTATTCATCACCTTTTTCACTATAAAACGATATAATGCTTTTAATATTACATAAATGATTTGAATAAAAAAAAGGATTAGATTATTGCAAAGAAGAGATAACTCTCACCTATACATATATAATTTTCGTAAACGCTAAGATATTTTTCTTAAACGCTAAGATAATCTACTGATATTAAGAAATAAAGAAATATAACGAAGATTCAATATAAGAATCATGCCATGATGTTGGTGGTTTCATGCCATGATTCCTATCACTTCATGCCATGAATTGACTAACATCATGCCATGAATTGGATATTGAAACAAAGAAAGAGAAAATTAAAACGCTGAATTAATTTTCTCTTTCTTTGTTTTAGGAACTCTTGATTTGAGTTTAGAGTTTTGTAATTACATATTGTATTTTGCAAGTGATAATCTATTTAAAGGGCTTTTTGATATGCTAAAAATATACCAATGCAAATTACCTAAAACTCTTTTCATATGCCTTCAACACAAGTGATTTATGATGTAGTAGTCTAATTAAAATTAAAATATTCGTAGAAAATTTGGTAGAAACTATTTTTAATCTATATTTGCAATCACTTTCATGTTATAAATGTAAGTTTTATATTGATAGGCAAGAATCATAAAAGATCATTACTTAATATAAAATTATAGAAAAACAGGTATAGAAAATATTTTAAACGCTAAGAGGAAACAAAGCCGATCCTTTAGAACGTGAATCTATAAGAACACTATTAATTTATAAAAACTTAATATATACAACACCGGCAGACGATTTAAAAAATGATTTTAACGAAAATGACAAGTAAATTAAGTGCTTTATTTTACTTTGCAAGACCATATCATTCATAGCTAAGAGATAGTTATTAAATAAATTATTAACAACAGGACTAAAAGTTGCATTTATAACTTAGGTTCTGTAAACAAAACAAAGAAAATGGATTTTAAAAAAAATTATAAACCAATCTTTCAAATTGTCTTTATATTAGGACTTTCAGTATTTTTTTCTTCTGCATCTTGTGATCCAGAACCTAAATCGCCAGATAGTAAAACGATTCATTATGTGATAAACAATACAACGGAAGATATAGTTCTAACTATACTTCCTACAAGATTTGCCATGTCAGATTCTGTTTTTTCAATCCAAAAAGGAGATACAATCTTAGTAAGAAGGGGTGGCTTTTCTTCAAGTAGTACATATTCACATAGTTTTGATGGTGTTTTCTTCTATGGATTTAGTGAAGAAGTGGATATTAACGCTTGTGTTTATTCAAAAGATAGTATTGTTTTAAAAACATGGAATAGATTCTACACTGATAGTACTCAGAAGCAATTCTTCAAAGAGAGTGATTGGAAAAAGAAAGAATATGAAAAAGAAGAAGGTATGATATATAAATATCACGAATACACCTTTACAATAAATCAAGAAGATATATAAATAATTTAATGATATGAAAAGAAGAATTTTAAAACCAATTGTATGGATTATTGCTATAATGCTTATTAGTCCAATGTTCTTAGCTTCAAGTTGTGGTTCAGACGACAAAGATGATATCAAAGCGGATTTAACATCAAGAAACAAACAATTAATTGTAGGTTCATGGGGACAGTACAAAGAAGTCCAAATAACAGAGTATAATGGAACTTTTCAATTAGACACTATTTTCCCTGATCAAGGAAGCAGTTATATAATGACCTCAACATTTAAAGCTAATGGAGAAATAATTAGCGAAGAAGGTATAGGTACTTATTCTATTTTTGAGAATACTATTACATTCAATACTGATTTTGAAGAACCATCAGTTTTTGAGATACAGTCTTTAACACAGAATCAAATGGTATTATTTCAAAAGGTTACCGATAACGATGAAGGAATGATTATAAATGCAGAAATTACTATGTTTTTTGAAAAAACAAACAATGTCAAGAAAAAGTAGTTCGCTTATTCGCACCGAAGCAATAAAGGATTAAGATTTCATGCCCCTAAAGGGTAAGAGTTAAGAAAAAAAATTAAAAAAGGGAATTGATGTATTTTTCAATTCCCTTTTTATATTTTACAGCGTCAGCATTACGCCCCTACGAGTCACTGTTTATAGATTTCTAAATCCTGAAATACAATCCAAATTTTAATGAATTGCTATGGAAACTTGGGTAAGGAGCATTTGTTTTTAAACCTGCATATCTTACACCTTCCTTACTTAATAATATATCATAACTTAGATTAATACCAATTGCTCTATTTGCCATGCTTGCCTGACCAGAAGGATAAATCCACCAAGTTATTCCAACAGGCATCATAATGTTCCCTGATTGTATTGAAAGTGAATTTACAACTCCTGCAACTTCTCTTGTGTGCAAAAGATTGCTTCCTTCCAATTTAACACCAGCATTAAGCTCTAAATCATAGGATGAATGTCTATATATAACATATCCTGCACTTAGTACAATGCCTCCAGAATTAAGTTTAGTATATTGATGGTCTTCCATAACTCCAAACATATCACTTACTTCTAGTTCATACTTAATAGAAAGTTTGTCAAAGAAGTAAAAACCTACACCAAACTTATAATTGGCTTCAATGTTTCCTAAGTCTTTATACTGATTATCAAATTGTCCAAGACTAGTGTTTAAGTTCCCTACATTATGAATAAAACCCATCCCAATGCCACCAGTTACAAACATTCCTCTTGTTTTCTCCTGTGCATTAATTGTTGAAATCAAGCAAAAAACCAAGACTAAAGATAAAGCTAAACGTTTCATATTATAAATTTTTAATGAATGAATTGATTTAATTGATAGGCAAAGATAATAATAATAATAATAATAGCAAAATTTAAATCCTAAATCTTGATAGTAAATTTGTTTAAGGTTATATATCGGCAAGAAAAAAATAAGTTTTTGGATATTTACAATATAGAAACAAATAGGTAGTTATAATAATATACTTCATTTGATAATGCTTTATACATCTATCAACGAAATGAAATTACCATAATTTATAAATAATAGAAATTAAGATGATAAAGAACTATTTTGATAAGGAATTTGAAGTAAGGTATTTTGAGGTAAATAAATTAGGTATAGCGTCGCCAACTACTATCCTAACTTTATTAGAAGAAACAGCTGCTGAACATTGTTATTCTATTGACCACAGTTTGTTTCAATTAGAAAAAGAAAATATTGGATGGGTCTTAGTTTCAGGAATTATGGAAATGGAAAGATATCCTAATTATAAAGAGAAAATTACTATTAGAACCTGGCTATCAGAATATACAAACATAAGAGGAGTTAGAGAAAACATTATTTACGATGAAGAGAACAATGTAATTGGAAGAGCTAAGGGCTTATGGGTATTCTTCGATATTGAAAGGAGGAGACCTGCTAAAATAGTTGATGAAATAAAAGAAAAATGGTCTTTCTGTAGTGAAGAAAGTCTTAGTTATAATGTTTCTGAGAAAATTCCAGTATTTGACAAACCTGATTATGAACTAGAGTTTAAAGTAAATAGATACGATACTGATATGAATAAGCACGTAAATAATATTCAATATTTACAATGGGTTCTTGAGTCAGTTCCTGAGGATATTATTAATAATTACTATTTGCATTCTATAGATGGTAGATTTATTGCAGAAGCTAATTATGGTCAAACAATCCTTTCTTTAACTAAAAATGATATAGAGAATGAATCGTTTATACATACAATAAAAACTGAAGGTGATGATAAAGTTTGCGCAAGAGCAAAAACAATTTGGAGGAAACTTTAAGCATAAAAAAATCCTTACTCACAATGGAATAAGGATTTCTTATTAGTATTTATTTTTAAAAGTCAAAGCCTCTAAACTTATTAGTCACCTAATGTAGCAACCATAATTGCTTTAATTGTATGAAGGCGGTTTTCTGCTTCGTCAAATACTATTGACATTGGGCTTTCAAACACTTCTTCTGTAACTTCAATACCATCTAGACCGAACTTCTCGTGGATTTCTCTTCCTACTTGAGTTTCTAAGTTATGGAAAGCTGGTAAGCAATGTAAGAACTTAACGTTAGGATTACCTGTTTTCTTAACAACATCCATATTTACTTGGTATGGACGAAGCATTTTAATTCTTTCTGCCCAAATCTCTGCTGGTTCTCCCATTGAAACCCAAACGTCAGTGTATAGGAAGTCACATCCCTTAACAGCTTCTTCAACATTTTCTGTAATCATTATCTTAGCACCTGTTTCTTTTGCAATCTCACGACAAGTTGCAACAAGGCTTGCCTCTGGTTGGCATGATTTTGGAGCAGCAGCACGGAAATCCATACCCATCTTTGCAGCACCTACCATAAGTGAATTACCCATATTATTCTTTGCATCACCTAAGTAACAGAAAGAAACTTGATTTAAAGGCTTGTCAATATGTTCTGTCATTGTAAGAAAATCAGCTAAGATTTGAGTTGGGTGAAACTCTGTTGTTAGACCATTCCAAACAGGAACGCCAGCGTATTCTGCAAGTGTTTCAACTGTTGCTTGGTCATAACCACGGTATTCAATACCATCATATATTCTACCAAGAACTCTTGCAGTATCTTTCATTGATTCCTTCTTACCAATTTGGCTTCCTGAAGGTCCTAAATAAGTTACATGAGCTCCTTGATCCAATGCACCAACTTCAAAAGAACAACGTGTACGTGTTGAATCCTTTTCAAATATAAGAGCTATATTCTTTCCTTTTAGGTGTTGAACTTCTGTTCCTGCGTATTTTGCACGTTTAAGATCACGAGCAAGATCCAACATATATTGAATTTCTTTTGGGGTGAAGTCTAATAGTTTTAGAAAACTTCTGTTTCTTAGATTGAATGCCATATGCTAATTATTTTTATTGGTTAAATAGTTTATTTAAGCCACAAAGTTAGCAATTTATTCATACGTGCAAAGAAAATTAACAATTAATTTACCTTAATTACTAATATTTTATATCTACCGATTTACTTCTTCACTTTTGTCTGAAATAGCTCCGTATGTAAGGCAAGAGCAACCATAATATAACTCCAAGCAATTGATGTAATATAAATAGTAATACTGCTGAGGTTTATAATAATGGCTTGAAAAAAAGCAATCTCATCATAGAAACTATCGAATAAAGAAAAAAGAATCAATGATAAAACACAAAAGAAAACTGCTAGTATAATAGAATAAACATTAAAGAATAATATCTTTTTTAAAGGACTTATAGACTTAAATTTTTGACGAACATCTTTCATAATATCTTTATTTTGGGATGCAAAGATAGTTATAATTGCAAAACTAACATATAAAGAATAGGCTTTTCACTAAAAAACTTACAGGTATATTAGAAAAAATGACTTACTTTGCAATTCAATTGACCTAAATAATATAATAATAAGAACTTAAATAGACTTATTCTTAACCATAATCAACTTTATAGAACAGAAACATTAGAGATTGAATTATTAAATTAAGTATTAACAATAGAAGAAAAGAGTATTAATCACTTGAATTCTTCAAACAAAAAAAGAAAAGAAATGAGAAAACTATCATTATTATTAATTGCAAGCATAGGTCTTCTATCAATGCTATCAATCAGCAGCTGCAATTCAGACAAAAACAAAACAGATAAAGGAGCTATCGCTACTTACAAAGTAGATGACTTACTTCTAAAAGCTGACGGATTGATTGACTCAACAATTATTATTGACGGAATATGCACCCACACTTGTGCACATGGCGGAAAGAAGATTTTCTTAATGGGATCAGATGATACAAAAACTATACGCATTGAGGCATCAGAACAAGTAGGAGCTTTCAAAAAAGAATGCGTAAATGCTATGGTTTCTGTAACAGGAAAGGTTCAAGAAGAAAGAATTGACGAAGCATATTTACTTAAATGGGAAGAAGGCCTAAAAGATAAGACAGCAGAAAAGCATGGTGAAGAAGAAGGTGGCGGATGCGATACTGAAAAGAAAGCGCAAAACGAAGCAGCTGCAAGTTCAGAAGCAGAAAGAATAGCTAATTTCCGTACACGTATTGCAGAAGAGAAAGCAAAAACAGGAAAAGAATACCTTTCATTTTATTATATAGTTGCTGATTCTTACTCTATCAAGTAATGAAGAAAGTATTAGTGAAAAAAGAACTAATAAAGGCAGAAAAGAAGAAAGGAAATTCAGGAACAATAATAAGAAAATGGTCACGAACAATACATCGTGACCTTTCTTTCTTCTTCTCAGGCATAATATTAGTCTATGCATTTTCAGGCATATTCCTAAATCACAAGATGGATTTCAACTCCAACTACTCCATAAAGCAATATGAGTTCATAGCAAAAGGTCAGACTCCACTCAAACAATCAGACTTTTCAGAAGAAAGAGTAAAGGCAGAGCTCCTAACACCTTATGATGAAACAAAGAACTACACCAAGCACTACTTCCCCGACAGCCTAACAATGAAAGTATTCCTAAAAGGAGGTTCATCAATGGTTGTAAATATGGAAACAGGAAAAGGCGTTTACGAATCAGTAAAGAAACGACAAATAATCAGCAGCATAAATCGCTTACACTATAACCCAAACAAGTGGTGGACAATCTTCTCCGACATATTCATAGGCTCCCTAATCATTATCACCATAACAGGCCTGATAATGAATAAAGGCAAAAAAGGAATTATGGGAAGAGGAGGAATAGAACTAATAATAGGTATCATAATACCACTACTATTTATATTTCTCACATAGTAAATATTCGCAAAGAAAATAATAGTAAATACTATCATTAAATAATTGGGAAAAGGAGGCTAAGGTCTCCTTTTTTTTGTGTATCTTTGCTCTTAGGTTAAGCGTTTTGTATAATTGCCTATAAAAAAACGAGAAGATATTAAAGAAATTGAAACAAGTATAAGAGAATTAAACCCATCAATCAAGTAAAGAAAAAAATAAAACGAAATAATAGTGAACAAATAATCAAGTAAAGGCGGATGTGAAACGAAGAGTTGGTGAATTATTACTTGATAATGGTGAGGGCGTAATGGCATTCCACCAGGACAGAATGGCATTACGATATAGGTGTAATGGCATTCTGCTTTTGTGGAATGGCATTAGAGGTTCAGAGAAACAAAGGAAAGGCTTCATGATTTCTTGATAAGAGGTTCAGGGTTTCTTGATAAGGGGTTTGGGTTTGCTTGATTTGGGGTTTTGGATTACATGGTTTAGGGGAATTAAGATAAAAACGGCTTGAGAGAAAATTGAGAAGGAGATAAGAAGTTAGAGATTTTTATTTGGAATATTTATATCAAACATTCGTAATCAATATATTAGAAAACCAATTTATTAACCAATAAAATTTTATATTATGGCTATCACTTACAAATTATGGAAAAAGAAGTTTAAGAATGCTGAAAACGTTGAGCAAGAAAAGTATTTAGCATGTAAATATACGCAGACTACATTATCAACAAAAGATGTTGCAAGGCGTATTGTTGAGGCAAGTTCTCTAACCGAGGGAGATGTTTTGGCTTGTCTTAGTCAGCTTTCGTGGGTTTTGAAAACCTCTCTTGTCCTTGGGCATAATGTTACCTTGGATGGAATAGGTACATTTAGCATTTCCCTAACCAGCAATAAGATTGACTCAAGAAAAGATCTTTCTAAGTTAAGGGTTTGGGCAAAGAGAGTTGTCTTTCGTCAAGATCCCAAACTAAAAGAAATACTAAAAGACCTTCATTTTAAGTATATCAGCATAGACCCTTTGATTGATGAGCTTGATACATTAAATATAGAGAATGAAGAGACAGAAGAGGATTAGAGATTAATAGTATTCTTAACCATTTAAGATATTTTATAAATCTTATCTGTAATACGATAATACAACACCGTATTGTAGTAATAAAATAGGTGTTATATAAACATTGCACCTATAATCTAATTTATTAAAATAGAATTTCTTTTGCATATAGCTTGTGTTTGCACATGAAATTTTTGTATTTTTGCTAAATATATGATATACATGTCATTTTAAAAAGATAACTTTAACTGAAATAAAATGAGAATAAAAAAAATTAAAACCTTTATTCTAAATATCCCCGCTACTCTGAAAAAAACTTCAAATTGGATGATAGCTTCCTATATTGTTCCAATATTGAACATTTTAATAATTCTAGGAATTAAAAGAGAGAACTTTTCATTTGACATTAATATAATAAATATCATTTTAGTTACAAACGCATGTTTTTTGGCCTCATTATGCTGTTTAATAAATTTTAAAAGTGAATACATCAAAACATTTAAAAATATAACATTAATGGTAGTTATAGTACTATTTGCGTTTGCAATTGTCCAAAACGAAATACAAGAACCTATATTTACATTAAACATTTACAAATATGGAACACTTGTTACTTTTTTAGCATCATTCTTTTTGGGATTGATAAGTAAATATGATGAAGTAGAAGCTCAAGTTGAAGCTGAAAGTATAGCTCGTGCAAAAAAATGGAAAGAAATAAAAGAAATAAAAATTGGAGGAAAATCTATTAAATTATGAGAACAATAAAATTAAACATATTAAAACTACATCAATCAATAGGTACGATTTATATTTCAAAAATTAAACCTAGTGATTTAATAGCAATGTCAGTTGTAGACAGAAGAAGAATCGAAGAAGATGATGAAATTTTAGGGATACAACGTGAACTAAAAAAAGATAAAGTTATTCAGATCCAAAACTATTTAACATCTTTAGATGCAACTTTTCCAAATTCAATAATTGTCAACACAAAGCAAAAATTCATAGTTAATGAGAACGAAAACGAACTAGAATTAGAAGTAAATGATGAAACATTTACCATTATTGATGGACAACATAGAGTTGAAGGCTTCAGAGGGATAGAATTAGATAATTTTGAATTACTTATTGCAATATTCAAAGATTTAGAAAATGACCAGCAGGCTAATATTTTCTCGACTATTAATTCCCAACAAACAAAAGTAGACCCTTCACTTAATCTTAGTTTAGAACTAAACAGTAAAATATATACACCTAAGAAAATGATGATTGAAATAGCACAATCATTTAATTACGACAAAGAATCACCATGGTGTAATAACATTAAAATGTTAGGTTCTAAAACAGATGGAATTATTTCTTTGGCAGCTTTTGTGAAGCCGCTATTGGAAATGACTTATCCAGAAAAAGATTATTACTTAATTAGAAATGAATTAAAGTCAAATGAAAAAGAGTTTCCATCATTTTCATCCTTTAGTTATAACGTTGATAAATATTTATTTTGGGAACTTTACAAAAGGAAAGATGTAAACTCCACTTACAAAATTCTTTTTAATTATTTCAATTCATTAAAGACGATTTTAGATAAGGATTGGTTAAATAACAAGTCATTATTAAACAAAACCACAGGTTATAATGCTATTATAAAACTTTTCTGCGAAGTTGCCAAAAAGGGTTTTAAAGAAGGAGAATTATCATATGACTTCTTTTTAAAACAGTTAAAACCTTTATCAAAGATGAATGGCACTATAACAAGCGAAAATTATGGAGCTTCTGGAATTAAAGCATCAAATGAATTATATGACAAGATGAAAGAAATATTGACAAGCACCATTTAATTAAGTTCTTAATTACAAAATTATAACGAAAAACCTCTCTAAAACTTTGTTCGTCAAAATAAATAACACACCCATTCTATAATCCTTTAGGATAATATAATTAATATAATTTCTCGTTGGTAAATGCTTTTTCGTTTAGTATATAAATATAGTATATTATGGCAATCTTAGTATTCGTATATTTGCCAATTATAAATTTATTGTGATAAATAAGAAAACTAGTTATATGAAGGAGCTTTTAGATATAAGGAAACGGTTTAATAGATATGAGAAGACAAAGTTTCTGAATATTGTTGAGAAGAAACTGAGTGAGCTTGGTTATGAAACTGAGAGAAAGAAATTTGTAAATCTATTGGTTTCTGAAAACTTAGAAACAAAAAACAATAATCCTGAGTATATATTTATAGCTCATTACGACACAGGAACGATAATGCCGTTCTGGATGAATTGGTTAATGAAGTTAATAGGTGTTAATAGGCAGATACTAATGATTGTTTTTACTGTAGGATTAATCAGTTATCTAATCCCATTTGTTGAAGGATACGACCCTTTTATTGGAAGGATCTTGTCGCTTATCTTCGTTATCTCTCTACTTTTAGCTTTTATTCCTAATAGAAGGAACTTAGATGATAATACAAGTGGCGTGATTGCTCTTTTAAATTTAGCAAAAAGGTTTAAAGAAGAGGGCTTAGATAATGCCAAATTTGTATTTGTTGATAATGAAGAGTTAGGTCTTTTTGGCTCATCTGCTCATAAAAGATATTTAGAAAGAAACAGTTTTATTTCAAAATCGTGTAAAGTTATATCAATTGACTGCGTTGGAGGTAGTGGAAAAACTCCTCTTATTATAAGGAATAGCAAATCAGATTATGCAAGTCTCTTTCAAGATGCAATAGGAAAAGGATTTGATAAATGTGAGATGGTGAAAATGCTATTGCCTGCTTCTGATAACTACTCTTTTAAACGCTACGGTGCAATCAATATTAGCTTTGTTGATAAAACTATTATCCCAAATGGTTACTATATTAAGGATATACATTCCCATAAAGATAAGAAGATTAACTTAGAAAAGATTGATAAACTATGTAATATTATTACTGAAACAGTAGTAAATGCAAAGGTTTAAGAGACAAACACACCATATAATCAGGTGGTTATAAGCTATTATAATTATATTATTATGCTTATTTAATTTGTTTCTTTGATTATTACTATTACATTTGCCAAATAATTAACCAATAAAACCATTTATTATGAAAAAGTTATTTCTAATAGCTGTTGTGATTATATCAGTATCATTTATATCTTGTGAAGATGAGAAAGATTATAATCAAGTTAAACAACCTACTACTCTTCAAAGTAAAGCAATAAATAATTTAATAAATAACGATGCTGTCTTTACATTTACGTCAAATTCTAAAATCTCAGACTGTTACGACCTAATGTCTGCAGTTTTTAAATTATTTCCAAATTCGTTTTTAATTGCTAAGTCAAGTAAAGACCCTCTAACTTATGACTACGGTTTTGGTAGACTTAAGAATGAATTAGGCAAGGAAATAACTGAAGAACTTAAGAATGGAAGTATATACTTTGCTCCTTCATTTATAAAAGTAGATAAAGACATCTCAAATGCTTGGTTAAAAGAGGAAATAGAGAAAGGAAACTATGTTATTTTAACATATGATAAAGCAACGAAAGAACAGAAACGTATTTCTATAAGAAGAGACAAATAGAATTTCTAATCATAAAATAAAAAAGCAGTACGAAATAGGAGTTAAACTATATTGTACTGCTTTTTGTTTATAGAATCTTTCCAAATGAAAGCTTTTCTAATTTGTAATGATTAAAGGTATAAAATAAACCAATTAATATGAATAAAACTAGACCATAGCCATAATAAATTCTAGAATTATCATAAAAATTACTAGTTCTACTAATAACATTGTATTTAAATAATAATATGACAATCAAATAAAGAAATATATAAGCAATAAGAACATAACCTAATAATTTACGTGTTTTCTTATTCTTATTGTATAAAGTCTTCTTTGCTTCTATGTCCATATCTTTAGTCTTTTTCTTGATATAGAATGAAGAAAGGAAAAATGCTAGAACAATAGATGTGAAAAAAGCAATCAGCAAGATAAGATAACTGTCCATAATCAATAGTTTAATTAAATTTAATTCTGCAAATGTAATATTTTATTTCAATAGTCCAATTATAGTTAGATAAAATATTAATTATTTCTTTTGATTTGAAAGGGAGACTTAAACAAATACAAAAGCAGTACGAAATAGTGGTTAAACTATATTGTACTGCTTTTGCTTTAGAGTATTTGTTTTAGAATTCTTTGTTTACCAAACTATTCTTGTTCCACAGTTAGGATTGCCTAATTGACCTGCTTCGGTGATAATGCATTCTTTTCCTCCGTTCTTTACAAAATGAAGTGCTGCACGTATCTTTGGTGCCATTGAACCTTCGGCAAATTGTCCTTGTGAGAGTAGGTCTTCTGCTTGTTTTATGGTTAGGACGTCAAGGGCAAGCTCGCCTGGTTGACGGAAGTTGATATATACTTTTGGAACATCGGTTAGGATATAGAACTCATCAGCTCCTATCTCAACTGCAACAAGTGATGATGCAAGGTCTTTGTCTATAACTGCTTCAACTCCTTTTATTCCATTGTCTTCAATTACCGGGATACCACCGCCTCCAACTGTTACTACTACATTTCCTTCAAGTGCCAATGTCTTTACTAAGTCTATATTAATTATCTTTATTGGCTTTGGTGATGCGACTACTTTTCTATACTTATCGCTTTTAGAATCTTTTGCGTAAGTTGCACCTGTTTCTTGTGCAAAAACATCTGCTTCTTCTTTTGTATAATAAGGTCCTACAGGTTTTACTGGGTTTTGGAAGGCAGGGTCTGTTTTATCTACAACAACTTGTGTTAAAAGTGTTAGAACTCCTCTTGACATTCCTTCTCTTGCAAAAACATTTCTGAAACCTTGTTCTATTAAGTAACCGATTGAGCCTTGAGTTTCTGCAACACAAAAGTCCATTGGCATTGCTTCTATATTGAATTTCTTCTTACCTGCTTCGTGTTGAAGAAGTACATTTCCTACTTGGGGGCCGTTACCATGTCCTATTACTATATTATAGTCTTGTTTTAATAGGTTGGTTAGGCTGTCACAAGTTTCTGTTACGTTCTTTATCTGATCTTGATATGTTCCTCTTTGTCCACTTTTCAAAAGGGCGTTACCTCCAAAGGCAATTACGGCTAATTTTTTCATATTTATCTTATTAGATTTTAATTGTTTTTTGATATTAAGTCGCAAAGGTATAAAAAGAATTTAAAGCTAAGGCTATTGATTTAAAATAAAATCACCGATATATCGTTTTACTTATTCTAAGAGCATTATTAATGAAAAAAAGCTTTAGTTTCTACTTCGACATCCTAAGTCTTCTTGTCTTGATTGCAGGCATTGTTTTATCTAGGTTCTTAATGAACTTTGGGATGGGGATGCTTGTGTTTAGGCTTTTATTTATTGGCTCATGGAAAGAGAAGTTGGAGAATATAAAAAGCCAAAAAGCTATACTTATTACTTTACTTAGTTTCTTTATTCTGCATTTGCTTGGACTTCTCTGGACTGATAATATAAGGTTTGGCTTAGATGAAATTGTTAGAAAGATAGCTTTTCTTATTATCCCAATAACCATACTTGCAATATCTCCTATACCTAAACAAAGTCTAAGATATGCCTTTTGGGGTTTCCTTCTTGCTATCTTTGTTGGTACAGTTTGGGGTTCTATTGTTTACTTTTCAGACCCCTACGTTGATATTAGAAATCTAATTAAATCAACTTCACATATAAGATTTTCATTAAATCTTTCCTTTGCCATATTAGTTCTTCTTAAGGTAATTGTTGTTGATAGGAAAAGGCTTAAACTTGTTTTTAGGATAGGGGGTTATATTCTTTCTCTTTGGTTTTTGTTTTACCTTATCCTAACCCAAGCTATTACTGGCATTGTTATACTTAGCATATTCCTACTATTCTATATCCCTTATTATTCCATTAAAAACAAACAAAGGAAGTCAACTATACTTGTTTTCACAATATATTTCATCTCTATTCTTGTATCTAGCCTTTGGGTATATAAGGAATACAATTTCTACTTTACTCCTAATAAGATATATGAAAGCAAGCTTGTGGAAAAGACTCCTGATGATGGAACTTATCTTCATATGCTAGAGAATAAGCATATTGAAAATGGCAATTATCTTTACTTATATTATTGTCAAGATGAGATAAGTGAGCATTGGAAAAAAAGGACAGGACTTGAGCCTATGCCATATATGGATGCTATTGTTAGGTATATGAATTCTATTTCACCTTATAAGGATGGGAAAAGATTTAGGGAGCTAACGGATAATGATATAGAGAATATTAAAAACCGAATAGGCAATAAGGCTTATACCGAAAAGCTATCTCTTAGACCAAGACTTTATAGTATTTTCTTACAAATAAACTCCTATCAAGTTAATGGTAGCGTTAAGGAATCTTCCGAACTCCAAAGACTTGAGCTATGGAGGAATGCCTTATCCTTAATTCAAGACAATTTCTTTATTGGCTCAGGAACAGGAGATATTGTAGATGATTTCGGAGCTAAACTATGCGAAAGGAAGTCTGACCTCTCAGGCTCATCTCTTAAAGCTCATAACCAGTACTTGTATATCTTTGCAAGTTTTGGCGTGCTTGGGTTCTTGTTATTTCTAATCTTCTTAATCTATCCTCCTTTTAAGTTAAGCTTATTCGATAGCTATATATACTTTGTCTTCTTCTTTATCGTAGCAATATCAATGCTTACCGAAGACACCTTAGATAACCTAGCAGGGATTATGTTCTTTATCTTCATTAATTCAATTCTTCTTTTCAATTCCAAAACAATCAAAGACTTTATTCCAAAAAGGAGTTTGCAATAGATAGATTTTGTTATTAGGAATATTCTTCTATCTTTGCACTTACAAAACAATTAAATAATCTTTCATTATGAAAAGAATTATTATCACTCTTATTATATGTATTAGCTCAAGCTTAATTACATATTCCCAACAAGACTCAATTTACAGAGATGTTTCAGAGTTAAAAAAGAATATTATAAAGATTAAACCCTCAAGCTTTGCCTTTGGTTATACACAAATAACTTACGAAAGAAACCTTTCCCCAAAAAGAAGTTTTGAAATAGGCGTTGGACTTATTGGACTGGGTTATGATGCCCTTGCAGAAAGAGACCCTATTGGCTTTGCAGTACGTGGAGGCTATAAGTTTTATTTCGGCAAAAGGAATATCAAAAACTCTTTTATGAAAGGTGTATATCTAATGCCAGAACTTGCATTTACAATGTATGATAAAAATGTAAGTGTTGAAAGTGATTGGGATATATTTCATGGTATAATTAAGTCATCATATTCAATTATCCTTGATGAAAATGGAGAAAAGGATTATGATAGATATAGGAAGTATTATGTAGCTGCAATTGCAAACGTTGGATACCAGTGGAATATTCACAGATTTGTAATAGATTGGAATATAGGCTTAGGTCTTGGATATTATAATAAAACAAGGTCTTATTCAGGTTTGATTGGTGATTTTGGAGATAACCAACATCATTTTGGATTCCGAGGAGGAAATGATGGAGAGACTTATGGAGTATTCAACCTTAATTTTAAGATAGGTTATATGTTTTAATTTGTTTTGCGTACTTTTGCAAAATGAATTACGAGTACTTTATTGCTAAACGCCTTGCAAAGAAGAGCGGGAAATCTTTTTCTCGTCCAATAATAATTATTGCTACCCTAAGCATAACTCTTGGAATTGCAGTAATGATACTCTCAATCTCTGTCCTTCAAGGCTTTAAAACCCAGATAAAAGAAAAGATAATTGGCTTTGGTTCCCATGTTCAAATCGTCCCTTATAATATTAGGTATTCCAATAGCCCACAAGGAATGGTATTCTCTGAGGATGAGAAGCAAAAGATAATAAATATTGAAAATGTTAAGTCAATGCATCCTTTTGTTTCAAAGGGAGGAGTTATTAAAACTAAGACTGACTTTCAGGGAATAATACTTAAAGGGATTGATAAGGACTATGATAGTAATTTCTTTCACCACTACCTTAGGAGCGGAAGGTTTATCAATACCTCAATTGCAAGCAATGAAGCAATTATATCAAAAACAATAGCCAATAAGCTTGGTCTTAGCTTGAATGATAAGCTTAGGGTTTATTTTTATCAAGATGATAATTATAGGGCAAGAGCTTTCAATGTGGTTGGTATTTATGAGACAGGCTTAGGTGACTATGATGAAAAGGTAGTAGTTTGTGATATTTCACAGGTTCAAAGCCTAAATGGTTGGGAGGCAAATGAGGTTGAGGGTTATGAGGTTTTGCTTAAGAACTTCTCCTCTATTGACAAGACAGCCGATGAAATATATTATACCTTAGGACAAGACAAAACCATACAAACAATAGACGAAATTGAGCCAAGCCTATTCTCGTGGCTCGACTTATTAGATAGCAATGTCTTAGTTATCTTGGTTATTATGATGCTTGTTTCCATTGTAACCATAACCTCAACCCTACTAATTATTATCTTTGAAAAAACAAATACAATAGGAATCCTCAAAGGTCTTGGAGCAACAAATAGGAGTATTTCAAAGATATTCCTCTATAATGCAAGCTATATAATCCTTAGAGGTTTAGTTTTCGGAAACGTACTTGCACTTAGCTTAGGGTTTTTGCAATATAAATTCCACATCCTCAAACTCGACCAAGACTCCTACTTCCTAACCTCAGTCCCAATTGAGATTTCGGGAGTTCAAATCATAATGGTAAATCTCATAACCATACTAATCTGCCTTTTTGCCCTACTCTTACCAGCAAGGAGCATTAGCAAAATCGACCCAATCAAAAGCATACGTTTCGATTAAGCCCAATCAAAAACACCAAACCTCACAATAATTTACCCAAACGCCATAATAATTTTCTAAAACGCCGTTTTAAGAAATTAGAACGGCGTAATATTTTTCTCTTTCTTTGATTCAATCTCCAATTCATGGCATGATACTGGTTAATTCATGCCATGAAACGATAAGAATCATGGCATGAAATCACCAACATCATGGCATGATTCTAATATTGAATCTTCGTTATATTTTGTTCTTTCCTTATAATAGTAGATTGATTCTGCTTTTGAGCAAATTGCAAGAGGGAAAAAGAAAACGCCTACACTAATTAAAGTATAGGCGTTTAAATAATCTGAAGTTTTTCTCTTAATTTTAAGTTCTTAGTTTCTACCTTTTAACTAATAATTCTTCACTTTTAGCTCTTGGTTTTTCACTTTTAGCCCTTATAAAGTATGTCCTTACCTATTGTTCCGATAAGGGTTTCAAAGTAGGTTGGGGTTTTGTAGTATGCTATCCTGCTTTCAATTTCTGATAAGCCTTCAAGTAGTTTTTCTTTCTTTTCAGGAGAGATATTGATTGCTTTTGCAATGAAATTATTGTAATAGTCTCTATGTTTTTCCCAAAGTGCTATGTCGTAATCTTGCTTTGCTACAAGTCTTTCCTTATACCAATCACTGTTTATAACATATTCTTGGGTAAATAACTCTCTTATTTCAGGGCAATCTATTGTTTTACCTTCGTATTCTCCATATACCATAATATGAAGCAATGCTTTTAGAGGTGGTATTGCCATCGTTACAGATCCATCCTCGAAGTAGTTCTTTGCTACTCTTGCTTGGTTTTCTACAATGTTATTTACTCCGTCTACAAACTCATCCATACTTTGAAGTTCTGGTTGAAGCATATCGTCTTCGAAAACAACGTTAGGGTTTTCAAATACTCTACCGAAATAATGGTTAACAAAGTGTTGTGTTATTCTATATCCAAGTACTGATGCCTTAACAAGCTTTCCGTTATATTCAAAGTCGTTTAATTTCTCTAGACTTCCCTCTTCTATCATTAGCTTAGGGTCTGTTTCTTTTGGAAGAAGTCTTGACCATAGTTCTGGAATAAGAAGACTTATATCGTGAGATACCTTATATCTCTTGCCGATATGTCCTGCAGGGGTTGTGAAACCATTATAGCCTGTTAGGATAAATGATAATAAGGAATTGTTTAGGTCTGATATTGCACAAAGAGCATTGAATGGTGACTTGGTTAATGCTCCTTCACTTCCTGCTCCTGTTGTTGAAGGGGACTTTCCTGTTAGGCTACAGATAAAGTCCATAAATAGTTCTGGAAGTTCTTGGTAATGGATAGGGTTATAAACTGCTAGTGGTCTTACTCCTTCTGATGCTGGGTTGTTTCTTCTTCCTGGAAGCACTGCATTTACAGGCAAATATAGGTGTTCGTGTGGCTTAAGCTTCCTTGAAAGCCTTAGACCCATTTCTGCAACATATTTATCCATTGGGTAAACTAAGTCGTCACGTGTTTGAAGATAACGAACATTGGCTGTTGGTTTACCATTTACTATACGTGGATGTGCTGAGGAAACAAAATAAGGTGTATCTTTCTTCTCTGCAACTTCTTCAATCATATGTCTCATTGGATCTGTGAAGCGGTCAAAATTTATTACATCTTCAACCATTTCTTGAGCATCTTCAATATCTAGTGGTTCGAAGTTTGAAATAAAAGTATTTGGTGTTGATAGGTCTTTTTCTGCTTTCTTATCGTAACCTCTTAGAACTGCATCATCGGGTCTTTGGAAGAAACGATATTCACAGTTTTCTGTTATCTTAACACTTAAGCTATTCTCTGTTCTTCCTATTTTTGAAAGTAATTTTGTTGGTACTACTGTTGATGCTGTAATATCATCTTCCATTTGAAGCTTATCTGCCTGAACAAAGTCTTGACGAAGTTTAAATGTTCTCCACTTTCCGTTTTCTTGGAATCCTATTCTAAGGTAACGTGCAAAGACTTTTTTATCTTCAAACTTCAATTCATTCCCGTTGGAACCATTAAGTATATCTACACTAAAATGCTTTTTCCAATCATCTTTCCATTCTTCTCTATAAAACCTTTTAACAATAAATGCTATTCCTTTAATATATTGAGGTATACTTCTAATCCATCTATTATATTCTTCAGTATAAAGAGAAGAAGCGTTTAATAGCTTAATTACTGAGCCCATTGAACGGTTTGGGTTTAGGAATGATCTAGAAAAAGGTATAGGTGTGTCAATGCCTTTGAAACGTGTTGAGTAGTCGTAGTTGATTATTGCGTCTATTTTCTTAATATCGTTATCAAAATCATTTACAAAGAAAGAACCTATTATGATTGAGTCTTCAATCGATTTAGATATCTCGCTCTTTCCTCCACCTGACACAGTACATGGTTTATGACAAAAAGTTCCTTCTCCATAAACTTCAATTAAACGATAGTTTGCAGCACCAGAGTATTTCTCCATCCTAAACTTTGATCCATTTGGAAGAATATATATTCTATTTGGAAGAAGTTTTAGTTTTTGTATTCCACTATGAGTCTTCCACTTTATGGTTTGGGTTTGAACAGAAAAGTCTACGTTTTCTGGTAGGTAGTATATGTTTTTATAGGTTTTATCAATTCCATATCCTTGTTCAAAGAAGTCAATCTTATCGGAATGATTATCGATTACCTCTTGGAATATTGCTCTTATTTTGTTTGGCTTTGCAATATAAGAGTCGCCTTGATTATATGCAGGGAAAACCAGTGCTCCTCCTGCGTGTTCTTCTTCCGAATTACCAAAAAGGTTGGAAGAATAACCTATCATTGTTTTTATTTCTTTCTTTGAATATCCAAAATAATTGTCAGCAATAACAGATACAATAATCCCCTGGTCTGTTCTAACTGTTAGTTTAAAGGATTGTCCATCATTGTATAGCTCATCTTCTTTCTCCCAACACATTCCGTCTCTCTTTTGACGCTCTGTTGCATTAGAAATATTAGGAAGACCAATTTCTTTTTTTGTTAGCTTGGTTAGTTGAGGAGCTAAGACAATACAGCCTGTATGTCCTGTCCAATGCAAGTAATCTAAAGCTGCATCGTTTTCTGGATGATAAGGGCTACCTGCATTACCAAATATACTTTCCACAAAATCAAGGCTACTAACAAGACTTCCTGGTGCAAAGAATCTTACCTCCATTGATTTTCTCTCGTTAACTCCTTTAACTAGCGGAGAAACTGTTGGACGAAGTAAGATAGAAGCAAAGGTTTTAGCTTGTTTTTCTTGACTTGATGTATAAGGAAGATTGAAAATATCTCCTTCTTCTTCAAAAGCTTTGCTTATAAGGTATTTTGCAACATTCTTTGGAACTGCTTTTTTGTCAGCAGGAATTGGTAATCCACCCTCCGCAATATGAAAAACTCCCTTTGTTGTTCTCCTATCCTTTGCTGGATTATGAAGAACTCCTTGTTTAACCCTATATGAGGATATGTAGTCTGATACATATTTATCTCCATTATTTGGTAGCGACAATTCTCTTGCAACTCCATAACTATCGAGGGAGAAAGTATTGTTTGGTATTTTAATATCTTCTACGCCTTCAACATCTAAAAAGTAATTGTTAAGAAAGCCTTGAATTCTTTCGTCAGCTGGACATAATCCTGTTGCAAAGAATTCTTCTCTTTTCTTGTAGTTTGCAATTAATCCTTTAATAATTTCCATAAACTCTTCATCCCTTTCATCCTTCTCTGTTTCTTCAACAGAAGGGAGGTTAAGAGCCATTAGTCTTAGGTTAATGTATTTGTGAATTAAATCTATCTTTATTTGGGGGTCTTCATTTTTATCTATCCCTAAACTTTTAAGTAATGTTTCCATATATATTATTTGTTTTTCTTCTAAAATCAAACAATAAAAAAGCCCCATATAAGAATATGGGACTATCTTAGTTTGAAAAGATATCTATTTTTTATCTTTGTGCTTCTCTATTTGAACCTTTAGGGCATCTATAACTTCTGATATACATTCTTCAAAGCTATTTCCTTGTTTTGAGGCAAACAAATCGTAACCTCTAACCATAAGTTTAATATCTGCTATTTTATTATTTTCGGCTGATGGTTTATCAACCTTAAGAGTTACTTCTGCTCCTAATGAGTCTGGAACAAGCCTTCCTAGTTTAGATACTTTGTCATTGATGAATTCTTCTAATCCTTCAGCTAAACGAAACTTTACTGCGTTAATTGTAATGTTCATATAAACCTCCTTTTTAATTTATTTATTTTAGCAAATCATGTTTGCCTAATTTTAGTATTTTTATTCACTCCTTGGGTGCGTTAGTTTATAAACGCTTTTTAGCTTCTCAATAGTATTGTGAGTGTAAATTTGTGTTGCTTCTAAGGACGCATGCCCAAGTAAGTCCTTAACATTCATTATATCGGCTCCCTCATTTAATAGGTGTGTTGCAAAGGTATGTCGCAAAACATGGGGTGTTTTCCTTTCAACTTGCGATGATGAGAGAGATTCTCTTACTATTATATTTAATTGATATATTGAAATTGGAGAACAATCTCTGTTAACTAATAGCCTTTTCTCTCCTTTTCCAATAATATTCTTTTGTTCTAAGTATTGGTATAATAAATCTATAATTTCTTTATGCATTGGAACTATTCTTTCTTTTCTGCGTTTGCCAAATATCCTTATCTCTTGTCTTTGGTAGTCAAAGTCTTTTTCTTCTAAGTTAAGGAGTTCTGACTTCCTCATTCCTGTTGCATAAAGGAGTTCAATAATTAATTTATTTCTTATTCCTTCAAAGTCTTTTTCATATTCCATATTTATTATACGGTTCATATCTTCCTGCATAATAAAAACAGGATTCCTTGTTGAGGTTTTTACTGGAGAAATTTTAAGAAGTGGGTTTACCTCAAGCTCTTGAATCTTTATGAGGTAACGAAAATATGATCTTAGAGTGGTTATCTTGCGGTTTATGGAACGATTAGTAATTTTGTTTTCACTTAGATGAATAATCCAATCTCTTATCATTGAAGCGGAAACATCCTTTGCTTCATATTTATCAAAAACCTTTTGAATAAAATCTTCAAATTGCTTTAAATCTATACTATAAGCAGTTATTGTATGCTTTGAATAATGCTTTTCTGTTAGTAAATAATTAATATAATTATCAAATTTCATGTATCAAATATACAACAAAAAAGGTCTAGAAACAAGTTCCCAGACCTTTTTAATTTATGACAGAATGTTAGATTATTGATTCAAAGCTTGTTGTTGAAGCTTTTGAATGTAAATAGCCTTCATTCTACGTTCTCTATTTATTACAGAAGGTTTGTCAAATTGTTTTCTTCGGCGTAATTCTTTCACCACACCTGTCTTTTCAAACTTTCTCTTTAATTTCTTAAGAGCTCTTTCAATATTTTCACCTTCTTTAATAGGAACTACAATCATAATAAATACCTCTTTCTTTTAAATTATTAAATACTTTTTTTTGAGTTTGCAAACATACAACTTAATTCTTAATTGTCCAACTTTTCTTGTAATAATTCTCTAATCCACTGAGGACAACGCATAGGACGACGTGTAACAGAGTCAATGAATGCAAGCATATTGCTTCCTTCTGCAAGTAGGGTTTCCATACCGTTGGCTTCTTTTCTAAGGATAATGTATTTGAAAGAAAAACGAACTATGGGCATTTCTTCAATGATAGTTCTTATGGTTATTTTGTCATCATAATAGGAAGGTGAGTGATATTTGCAATATTGCTCAACTAGTGGCATCATAACTCCTCTGTCTTCCATTTCTTTATACGAAACACCTAGATGGCGAAGGGTTTCTGTACGTCCTTTCTCAAAAAACCAAAAGTATATACTATTATGCACAACTCCCATCTTGTCGGTTTCTACATAATCGACTCTTCTTTCAAAATCAAATGAGTACAACATGATTCACGTTTTTTTTTAAATTAAAAATGCTGTCTTCAAATAAACGTTGAGGACAGCATCTTGAAAATTAAAACCTAAAAAAGTTATAACTTGATTATTCCTTTTTCAATAGAATTTTCTAAGCAAGCCATTACGCCTTTCTTGTTAATTGTTCTTATTCCTGCAGCAGACACTTTTAATGTTATCCACATGTTTTCTTCTGGTATAAAGAACTTCTTAGTTTGAAGATTTGGATAAAATTTTCTCTTAGTCTTAATGTTAGAGTGAGAAACTTTATGTCCTGACATTACCTTTTTTCCTGTTATTTCACAAATCTTAGACATGGCTATTTATATTTTTTATTAGATATTCTTTTTTAAACGGAGTGCAAAATTCCGAAATTTTCTTCTAACTACCAAATATTTGAAGAAAAATATTAATTTTGTATCCTATTATACCACTTAAATATTTAAGATTTATGAAAAAGGCAGCATTTTTATTAACCCTTTCATTATTAGTATTTGTTTATTCTTGCAAAGAAGAAGACCCACTTACAAATCAGACAGGCACGTATTCTTCAAAAGATATTTTCAAGATTCAAGAAGGTGTTAGTGCATCAGAAATGGCTATTTCCAATATTATACATATAATTGAATTGGCATTGGATAGCCAAGAGGTTTTTTATAATAATGGAATCATTTACCCAATTATTACAAAAGAAAAGGAAAATCCAAGCCAAATTAGCACCTATCCAATGATTTTAACCATTGATTTTGGCTCCGACACCAACCAAGGATATGATAATAGGTATAGGGCAGGGAAAATAATAGCTAAAATATCATCCCATTGGAAGGATTCCCTATCTGTGATTGATGCTGATGTTCAAAACTATTATATGGCAACACATACTCCAAACTTTACAAATGTAGAGAATCAGGTTTTTGTTTCATCCTGCAACTCAAACCTTAGATTAATAATAAAGAACGAAGGAATAACAAACAAATTCGAAAACACTCCTTTCCCAACCCAATTTATAACAACAGACTCTGCTTATTTCTCAACTCCCCTAGGTGATATCACCCTATCAAGTCAACGATATACCTATTATCATAAAGGATTCGACACCCCAGAGCATAATGACGACAAGACCTATAACACATTAATAAGTGGGGGCGCAGCATCGGATAAAAAGAATAATAATTGGCAATGGAATTCTGAAATGGTTGGTCCTACAAGTGAAGGTTTAGCATATTTTGCATATAATAGGAATTGTTTTTGGTTAGTTTCAGGCAATATAAAACTTAATTACAAGGACCTAAAAACACAAAGAGAAACTACGAATATCATAGATTTTGGAAAATCTGACCAAACAAACTGCGACAATATAGCATCTTATTTAAGCAATGGACTAAATATAGTTTTCCAATTACCATAAGAAAACTGTAAAACAGGAGTTTAAAACATTAAAACAAAGTTTTAATTGAGTAAGGTGCCAGGTTACTAATAGTAAGGTGGCAGGTTAGTGGGACTAAGGTGGCACCTTACTATATTAAAACAAAGAATTAAAAAATTAAATCTTTGATTCGTAAGATTTATTCAGCGATTTAATTACTTAGATGATAGTTGAATTCTAAATCTTTTAGAGATGAGTCTTCTTGATAAAAAACATGTTTGAATTGGGTTTGTAGGTAATTTTTATTTGAAGAGCAATAACCTATTGCATGGTTCTTACTCTTTGGGTGAGTTGTTATAATGAGTTGCTTAGTCTTATCTTTTGGGATTTGATTCAACTCTTGTTTCCATATTTCAGTAAGGACAAGCTCCCGGAAAGAGACATGGAATGCTCCTGCTAAAAGCTCTGTTTTGCTTATTAGACTTTCGGAAGGATGTAAGCCTACTCTAAGAATCCTTACGTTATTATTATAGAATATCTTATATATATTAGCAGCCCAAATTACTGCATCATCCAATTCTAATGGGATATAATCGCCTTTTCTATATAGGTTTGCAAGCTCTGTGTTTTCAATTACAAGGGTTGGATAAATCCTTGTTGACTTTGCTCCTAGTGATACTATTTTTTCTGCACTAAGGATGCTCTTTTCAATACTGTCTTTTGGCAGGCCTATCATCATTTGCAATCCTAAATCAAAGCCACTGTCTATAATTAACTTTGAAGCATTTTCAACATCCTCTACCCTATGACCTCTTTGGGCATAATCCAATACATCTTGGCAAAGGGATTGAGCTCCTAATTCAATTGTTCTAACATTATATGCCTTTAGAGTTTGTAAAATACTTTCATTAATATAGTCAGGACGAGTAGATATTCTTATGCTTTCTATTTCCCCTCTTTTGATATATGGCTGAATGATTTCTAAATACTCAATTTGCTTATGTGGTTCTATTCCTGTGAAGCTACCTCCAAAGAATGCTAGTTCTGCCTTATATGGGGGTTTGAATGTTGATAGATTTGTATTTATCTTTTCTATTATCTCCTCTTTCTCAGGCTGGTTTATTTGTCCTGAAATATACCTTTGATTACAGTATATGCATCTATTTGGGCAGGCAAGCTCGGGAATAAAAATTGGAATAATATAATGTCTCATTCTATCTGAAATTAAAAAAACGACGTTTTAAATATTCAAAACGTCGTTTCAGGGTTTAAGATATCTTATCTTGATTTCTTTTTGTTTTTCTTTTTACCATTTGTTGGCCTTTCATCATCATAGTATCCATAACCATAACCGCCGTATCCGTAACCGTAGTTACCATATCCGTAACTGCCATAACCACCATAACCATAGCGACTACCTGAATTAGATATATCATTAAATATGAAATTGAATTTAACCTTATCTCTATTTTCAAAATCACCTATTGTTGATGCAAATACATTCTTATTTGTTTGACCTGCACGAACAACTATTATATTGATATCAGATTCTTTTGTTAGAGTAACAGCATCGGTAATAAGAGAGATTGGAGGAGTATCGAAGATTATTGCGCCATATCTCTTTCTTAACTCTCTGATAAGTTCTGCATTTTCTTCTGAATCTATTAGTTCAGATGGGTTTGGAGGAATTGGACCTGATGCAATAATATCTAAATTATTGAATTCTGTATGTTGAATTACTTCATCAAGACTATCCTTGCCTATTAGATATGTTGATAGTCCAGCATTATTCTTTAAGTTAAAGAAATGATGAAGCCTAGGCTTACGTAAGTCATATCCTATAATAATTGTTTTATGTCCTGATAAGGAAATAACTGAAGCAAGGTTCATTGAAATGAAACTCTTACCATCACTTGGCATTGCAGAAGAAACTAAGATAACTTGATTCTTTCCCTTACCAACAATGTATTTTATATTTGTTCTAATTGATCTAAAGCTTTCAGTTATTTGAGACTTAGGCTTAGCAAAAACAACTAACTTACTTTCATCCTCTGGTATTCTTGGTATATAACCAATTATTGGGGACTTAGATACTTTTTCAATATCAGCCTTTGATTCAATTAAGTTATTTAATTGGAAGCGAATAAAGATGTAAAGGGCTGGCGCAAGAAGTCCAAGCAAGATTGCAATCATTAGGTTTAGGGCAGTCTTTGGATATACTTTAAGTGCAACCCTTGCCTCATCAACTATCTTATGATCTGGGAGCGCAGAGTTTCTTGCAATTTCAGCCTCAGCTCTTTTTTGGTATAGGAAGGTATAAATCTCATCATTAAACTTAAACTGCCTTTCGATATTGATTAAGTTTCTTTGAGTTGAAGGAAGTTTATTTAATTCAGTATTAAAGATATTTAATTGTCGAGTAATCTCATTGCTGGCTAATGTAGAAACTCTTTTTAAACTTCTAATATTCTCTTCTATTTGGCTCTTTAAACTATTTATTTCTGAATTTATCTTTTGGTATTGAACGTTCTTAGGAGTAGTTGTTATGGCCATAGATTTTTTTAATGTCAATCTTGTAGCCAATTCTTTAACTAAATTATTAAGAAGATGGTCTTCAACACCCATAACAGCAGGAGCAACAACCCCATCATCCATATCTGCTGAACTTATATATTTAGCAAGATAATCGTAGTATTGTGTTTTTGCATATTCTTCAGCACGTTTTGTTTCTAATTCATTAGCCTTATCAAATAAGAATTTTGCATCTCCTCCTAAGTCTATTGAATTATTTTTTACTTGGAATTCTTCTCTCTTTATTTCTGCATTTGCAAGGGAGTCAGCAATATTACTAATTTGAGCATCAACGAACTTTATTGTACTTGTGTTCATATAGTTCTTTTCCTCAAAAGTAATATCTATATAAATCTTACAAAGCATATTAATATAATCAATGGCTTTCTTTTGATTAGGATACTTAAATGAAATATTGATAATGGTTGATTCTTTGTTTATTAGGTCAATTTGAGTGGAATGAAAATCCTTTGCTATTTGGTCTAAATCATTAATAACAAAATAATAGTCTATATTAGTGAAGTTAGGATTGAAATCAATTTCATCATTCCTCAACAACCTAAACTTCATACCATCACTCTCATACCATTCTCCGAATGCAAGTGTTTTGTTCTTTCCTGAAAAGCTAACCTTGTCTTCCAATAACATATCTTGCCCATAGTCATATTGACGAGCATTCTCTTTTGAATCGTAGGAAAGAATATACTTATCCTTTGAAAGGATTTCAACCTTAATTGGAATATCAACAGTTTGAAGCTTAAATAAATCTAATTCAACAATAAAAGGAGAATCTTTATAAATCTCTATCTTTTGAAAATTAGATTTTTGGTAGTAGTTAACATATAAGTCTAGTGACTTAATAGCTCTCTTAGTCATTGTGTAAGATTGTATTTGACCAATCTCGTTTTGAAAATTTGATTTATTACCACCAAAACTATTGTCTAACATTGAAAGCTGAGAAAGTGCATTCTCATTGTTCTTAATAAGAATTGTAGCCTTAGCTTCATACTGAGGTGTTGAAAACTTGCTTATTGCAAAGAAAATCAAAATTGAAACTACAATACAAATTATAAAGTAATGCCAATTATTAAGCATTACGAATAATAATTCTTTTAAATTAATTGAAGACTCTTCTTCAATATTATTATTGTTATTATTGTTATTAACTTCAGCCATGAATTCTTATTTTTTTAATGCGAATACTAGTGTAACAATTGTTGCGATTAGAGAAAGTGAAGAAGTAAGCGTGCTAAGAGGTTGACTAAAATAACTTAAACTCTTAGTTGTTTTATTGGATCTAACATAAACAATATCTCCTGGTTGAAGATAATAAATTGGATTTTTCAAAACATCAACATCCCTTATGTCAACCTTAATTACCTCATCATGAGTAGAAGTTTTCCTAATAATTTTAACCTCTTCCCTGTTTCCATAATAAGTTAAATCTCCTGCTGCAGAAACAACATCGAAAATACTAACATTATCTTGGTAGAAGGTATAAGTTCCAGGGCGATTAACATCACCTAAAATAGATATCTTAAAACTAACCATCTTACATATAACAACTGGGTCAACTATCCATTCTGCAACCTTTTTTTCAATTTTATTTCTTGCCTCTTCAATAGAAAGACCTTTTAGGTTAACCTTTCCTACAACAGGAAGATTAATCTCTCCATTTCTATCAACAACATAACTATTAAGGTATATTCCACTTTCACTTTGAAGTGCATAATTAGAGTTTTGATCTGAAAAAAGCTTATTACTCTCAGCATCAACAGAAGACTTAATGGTTATATATAGAACATCTCTTTCTTCCAAAATATAGTTTGGAGAATAATTTGACTGCCCTTCTGGGTATGTGTATTTATAATGTGCGATTGTATCTTTTCCTTCTTTTTGTTGAAAGTACATTAGATTCTTTTGAGGAGTACATGATGCAAAAAATAAGAGTATGCTCCCAAAGAATATAAGTATACTATTGCGTTTAGTAAAATTTCTCATAAAATTTGTATTGATTATTAAGTGCAAAAGTAATTATAAATTATTAAACAGCAAAGGTTTTATTAACTTATTCTCTCTCCTATTAGAGTTCCAGAAGTACAATCTTTAATCCTAACATTAATATATTCACCTATTTTCAATTCTCCCCTATTGAAAATCACAACCTTATTTTGAGATGTGCGACCAAAAAGCTCATTTTTATTCCTCTTTGACTCTCCCTCTATAAGCACTTCATATTCTTTGCCAATATCACGCTTATTACTCTCAAAAGAAAGTTCTCTCTGTTTTTCAATTATCTCATCCAAACGTCGTGACTTCTCTTCTTGTGGAATATCATCTACAAACTTCTTCTCAGCAATTGTATTAGGTCTTTGGGAATAATTAAACATAAAAGCATAATCATAACCCACCAAATCCATCATTGAAAGGGTCTCTTTGTGGTCCTCGATTGTCTCTCCACAAAAGCCAGTAATAATATCAGTACTTAATGCACAGTTTGGTATATACTCGTTAATCATTTCTATCTTTTTGATATAATCTTCCCTTGTATATTTCCTATTCATCTTTTTTAGCATATTTGTACTGCCAGACTGCATAGGAAGATGAATATACTTACAGATATTATCATACTTAGCTATTACCTTTATTAACTCCTCAGATATATCCTTTGGGTGAGAAGTAGAAAAACGAACTCTTAATAAAGGAGATATCTTAGCCACCATCTCCATTAATTTAGCAAAGTTAACCTCCTCTGCTTCCTTCCAAAGATAAGAATTAACATTTTGACCTAGGAGAGTAATCTCTCTATAGCCTTTGTCGAATAAGTCTTTAGCCTCGTTTAATATCGTTCTATAATCCCTACTCCTCTCCTTACCTCTTGTATATGGCACAACGCAGTAGGAACAAAAGTTTTCACAGCCCCTCATTATTGAAATAAATGCACTTACCCCATTAGTACCAAGACGAACAGGTACTATTTCAGAATAGGTCTCCTCTTGTGATAAAATAACATTTGCAGCCTTAACTCCTGACTCAACCTCTTCTAAAAGACGTGGAATATCGCGGTAAGCATCTGGCCCAACAACAATATCTACTGACTTATGCTCAAGGAATAAATCGTCTTTCATTCTTTCTGCCATGCAACCTAAAACCCCAATCTTCAACCAAGGCTTTTTCCTTTTTAGGTGTCCAAACCTAACTAATCTATTGTTTACCCTCTGTTCTGCATTATCACGTATTGAACAAGTATTTACAAATACAATATCTGCTTCTAATAAATCTGTTGTAAGTTCATAGCCATTCTTTTGAACAATGGATCCAACAATTTCACTATCTGATTGGTTCATTTGACAACCATAGGTTTCGATAAAAACTTTCTTCATCTATATTCTAATTTTCAAAGATTTTATTTTCTAATAATATTTCATCCACCACCCTTTTCACTCCAAGACTTGCCTTTTCTTGCACAAACTTAATCCCTCTTAAATCCCCTTTAACATCATTTGGGTCTATTAAGTATTTCTTTGCAGTAGAGGGAGTATAGTGAATAAGTCCTGCTGCTGGATAAACAGCTAAGGAAGTGCCTATAATAATAAATATATCTGCATTTTGGCATAATTCAATTGAGGGTTCAATCATAGGAACTGCCTCTCCAAACCAAACAATATGAGGTCTTAAAGGCTCTCCATACATATCTTTATCGTTTTCTGTAAGCTCCCAACCCTCTAATTCAATAACAAAATCTGGGTCTCTAACCGATTGAACCTTCTTAATCTCTCCATGAAGGTGTATAATGTTTGAACTTCCTGCTCTTTCGTGGAAGTCATCTATATTTTGTGTGATAATATTAACATTAAAGTGCTTTTCTAGTCTAACTAAGTCTTTATGTGCCTGATTAGGGCTTGCTTCAATAACTTGTTTCCTTCTTTCATTATAGAAATTACGAACTAAGACTGGATCTTTAACCCATGAATCAAAATTCGCAACATCCTCTACCCTATGATTTTCCCATAAGCCATCACTATCTCTAAATGTATCAATTCCACTTTCCTTACTTATTCCTGCTCCTGTGAGCACTACAATGTTTTTCATAATCTATTTTTTACTGCTTATTTATAATATTCTCTTGCAAATATAAGAAAAATAATACTTAAGCCTTGTTCTAATTGGCTAACTCTATGCTTAAAACTTCTCTTTCTTCGTTTCCTTCTCACGACATACCCATCTCGCACCTCGTGACATACCCATGTCACGGTCGCTGACATGCCCATGTGAGGGATGCTGACATGGGTATGTGAGCAAGTGTGACATACCCATGTCACGAGGTGCGAGATGGGTATGTCGTGAGAAGGAAACGAAGATTTATCTTTTTAACTCTTTATCTTTCTTTATTATCTTCTCACTTAATAACTTATAAATCTCTCTTTCATCATCCCCTAACCTTGATTTATGGCTTTCCATTATCAAATTATCTCCCCTTTTTGCGGGTCCTGTCTGAACTTCAAAAGGATTGTTTTCTTTTATCTTTGCTATGGTTTGATCTATTAATGGGAAGAGGATTTCAAAAGGAATATCCTTTTTTTCAAGTTCTTGTTTGGCAATTCCAAAAAGGTGATTGGTGAAATTATTAGCAAAAACTGCTGCAATATGAATATCTTTCCTTTGACTAGAACTAATCTTATATACCTTTTTTGAAAGCTTATTAGCAAAATTATTAAGTAAGGAGAATGTATTTTCATCACTTCCCTCTACACATAAAGGAATGTTGGAAAAATCAACCTCAATTGCCTTTGAAATTGTTTGAAGGGGATAAAAAACTCCGTAATTCTTTGCAGAATTTCTAAGAATATCAATATCCATTGTGCCAGAAGTGTGGACAAGGATGTTGTTCTCTAACCTAAACTTAGAAATAACCTCCTCAATTGCCTTATCCGAAACAGCAATAATAATCAAATCAGCCTCTAAATCCTCTTTCCTTATCTCTTTTCTTGAGGAAATACAATTTACAGCAAAGCCTTGTTTAGTCATTATATTATTATATAACCACGCAACATTACCTTGTCCTACTATTGTGATGGATTGTATTTCCGATATCGCTTTATTCATTTTTACCTATTGTTTCTATTGCCGTATTTATTCTTTCAAGAGTTTCTTCTTTCCCTATCAAACAAATAATCTCAAATAGGTTTGGTCCCTTTCCCTCTCCAACAATGCTTAAACGAAGGCAGTTCATAATTTGTCCCATATTAAGTTCGTTTTTCTCAATAAAGGAATGAACAGCTTGGTCAGTTGTTTCAACACTAAAGTCTGTTATAGAATTTAATATATCAGCTATTTCCCCTAATCTTTGAGGGGTATCTTCTTTCCAACGTTTCTTAATTATTTTTTGGTCATAAGTTTCTGGTCTTAGAAAGAAGAAAGAGGACTGATCCCAAATCTCCTGAACGAAACTGCATCTTTCTTTTACAAGGCTCACAACCTTTTCTGCAAATTCTAAAGAAGCATTAAAGCCTTTTTCTTTTAAGATTTTCAAATACTCCTCTGCTATCTTATCGTTTGGCATTAGTTGGAAGTATTGGTGATTAAACCACTTAGCTTTCTCTAAGTCAAATTTTGCTCCTGACTTAGATATTCTTTCTATTGTGAAAATATCAATTAGTTCCTCAAGAGTGAATATTTCTTGTTCTGTTCCTGAGTTCCAACCTAAGAGTGCAAGAATATTTATTACCGCTTCTGGGAAATAACCCGTCTCTCTATATCCTGATGAAGTCTCTTTAGAAATTGGGTCTTGCCATTCTAATGGGAAAACAGGGAAACCTAATCTGTCACCGTCTCTCTTGCTTAGCTTTCCGTTACCCTCTGGTTTTAGAAGGAGTGGAAGGTGGGCAAATTTTGGCATAGTATCTTCCCAACCAAAAGCCTTATATAGCATAACATGTAATGGGCAAGATGGTAACCACTCTTCGCCACGTATAACATGGGATATCTTCATCAAATGGTCATCAACAATATTTGCTAAGTGGTAGGTTGGCATTCCATCTGACTTATAAAGCACCTTATCATCTAATAAGTTAGAATTCATTCTAACCTCTCCTCTAATTAGGTCGTGAATTATTATTTCTGTGTCTTTTGGGAACTTAAAACGAATAACGTAAGGGGTGTTATTTTCTAAAAGAGTATTAGTCTCTTCTTTGGAAAGAGATAGAGAGTTCTTTAAAGCAGCACGAGTATTGCAATCATATTGGAAGTTTTTCTTTTCCTTTTCAAATTCTTTTCTAACATTATCAAGCTCCTCTGGGCTGTCGAAAGCATAGTATGCCCAACAAGTCTCAATTAACTTATCAGCATATTCCTTATACATTGGCTTCCTGTCGCTTTGACGATAAGGACCATAATCTCCACCTATTCCCTGTCCTTCATCAAACTTTATCCCTAACCAATCGAAAGCCTCAATAATATATTCTTCAGCACCAGGAACAAATCTTGTTTGGTCTGTATCTTCAATTCTAAGAAGGAAATCTCCACCGTGTTTTTTAGCAAATAAATAGTTGTATAATGCTGTCCTAACTCCTCCAATATGCAGCGGTCCTGTTGGACTTGGCGCAAAACGTACTCTAACTTTTCTCTCCATTTTATATTGTTTTATTATTATTCTACCATTCAATATTGAACTTTGTCTCTTTCTCATCTTTTGAGTTTGAAACTGTGTCTTTCTTCTCATCTCCCCACTCAATCACATACTCTCCCTTTTCTTGAATCTTCCAATTCTTCTTATCCTTCTTCATTTCCTCAATTCCTAACTTCAAATCCTTATCGATTGAAGAGCTTATAATTTTTGTATCTGCCTTTAGCTTTTGCTTTGCTATCTCTATACTTTTCTTTGTGTCGTAAGAGAATATTGGGTTATCTGTAGTTCCTGTTATCTTAATAAATAAAGAAGTTCTTGAAGATTCATCTTGCTCTATCTCTCCAAACTCTTTCTGCGTTTTCTCTAGTTTAGCTTTTTTCTTCTTACTTGCAAGCTCCGACAACTTAATCTCTGCCCTATAATCAATGTTCTTATTAAAATAATGTTTGCCTAAGAATGAAAAGTTAATTGCATTTGATTTAATCTTAACCTCATCAATGGTAACGCAAGACTTATTTATTGAAATAGAAGATTCAATCTTTTCAAAACTAATTCTATTTAAGGCTGATTCATCTACAAAATACGATAATTTCTTCATTAGAGGAATATCTATTAATTTACCGTTCTCAATCTTATACTTTGCATTCACCGTGAGCTTATCATTAAAGAAATCATTGTTCTTATCTAACTCTGCCGAGAAGTTAATCTTAGCTGTAATGTCTCCCTCAATGTTTTTATTTGTTAGAGAACTCTGTCCGAAATTATCCATAGAGTAGAATAACTTACTTGAACTGACTTTATTGATATTGATATCACCTATTAGCTTTGGACTTTCACTATTCAAAAGCATTGACATCTTTCCATTAAGCGAACCTCCATAGGCGTTAAAGCTTAAATCATCTAAGATTAGATTACCATTTATTAACTTAATCTTCGATTTGAAGTTATCTATTTCTGATTTCTCATATATTAATTTCTTTATCTCTGCATTTAGTTCTGCATTAAGGAAAAGAGGAAATAAGGATTCTGATTTTTTATCTTTTACGTCCTTTTCTTTGTTCTTATTATCATTTGTTTTATTCTCTGTTTTATCAATATAGTCATTAGTATTTAGTATTCCTAGTTTTAAGTCCCCAACAAGGTTAAACACTTTGCATTGATTGAATACATAAGGAAGTATTTCTTCTATCTTACCATTAAATAGGATTGAGGTATTACCTAAGTATCCATTAAGTCTTTCAATATCTATTGTTGTATTATTGAAAATAAAATCAGATGAAAGATTCCTTATTGGCTTAGGGATTCTTGTATCGGTATAGTTTAAGGACTTAACACTTCCTTTCCCTGACATCTTTATTGCTGAGAAGCCCTTATCTTTTACACGCTCTAAACTCTTAATATCTCCTTGGATTTTGAAATCAAGGTTAAGCTGTCCTGAAAGCTCAGTTATTTCTTTTACTTGGATAAATTTATGAAGTGTTTTGAGGCTTACATCAGCATTTACATTTGCATCAAGACTTAGATTTGCGAAGTTGTTTAACTTAGCATAGCCTTTTATTTGTCCTTCATTGAAAAAGAAAGAGAAGTTATCTAGTTTAAGGAATGAAGTTTGAGAGTTTCTACTCACCCCATTTGAGAAATTACCTTTAAGATTAATCTTTGAGAAGGTTATGCCTGTTTTCTTATTTCTTAGCTCTCCATTCTTAATTATAAAGTCTGCATTGAGGCTTGGCATATTTGTTTTATCAATTAAGCCTTGCATCTGGAAGTTAAACACTAGCTCCCCTTTGCTATCATAATCATTAAATTTCTTGCGGAAATCTTCTGGGAAAAGGCTTATCATTTCTCCAAGGTTAATATCTCTTCCCTTAACTAAAAGAGAAATAAGGGTTGAATCAGCATAGGTCAAAGAACCTGTTAGACCAAACTTAAATCCATCTATTACTAATTCTCCTCGCTTAACGCTCATCGTTTTAGTTATGGTATTATTGAAGAAATCAATATCAATATCAATATCCATATCCCTGTCTTGGGAAATCAAAAGATTATCTATCTGCATCTTCTTTATCCTGGAATTAGACCTAAACTTTATCTCTTGTTGATTGCTAGTGAAATCTCCTTTTGCTTGTGAGGACTTAAGAAATATCTCAAAATATTGCTTTGTGCAGTCGTTCTTATAGGAATACTTGATATTATTTAGGGATATCTTCTTAAGAGAAAGGGAGAAATTAGATTCTTTTTTGCTTTCACTGGGTTTCCAAAACTCATAATTAACCTCAGCATTGCTATTAACCTTCATATTAAATGAGCCATCATTTGCAATAATGGTCTTAATATTATAATCCTCTTTGATTATATCCCAAACATTAAAGGTTAGGTAGAGTTTCTTGAAAAAGAATAAAGTATCGTCGGAGTTCTTGTCTCTAATTCTTGTTTTAATACCTTGCTCACTTGGGAAAGCATCGTATGCCAAGACATTATCTAGGGTAAGGGAAGCTAGTGGAAAGGTTGAGAAGAATTCAATATCAATAGAAGACACCTTTATTTCGGTAAGGAGTTGTTTATTTAGTTCTTTAACAAAAACTGCCTTAATCTCTTCCCTATTAACATAGACCAGTAAAACAGAAACTATGATTAGAAAGGATATTATCCCAACTAACCATAGTGTAATTTTTATGATTTTTTTCTTCACCTTCTCAGCTCTTATTAATTAGCTTGTTTTTATAATTGGAAAGCACTAGCCTTCCTCTACATAAGTAAACGATGAATACTAAACGCAGGTATCTTATACTTTAGTTTGCCTTAAGCATCTTTAGGTATGAAACTTCTTGATCGGTAAGAAAACGATAATTGCCTCTTGGTAGGTTCTTCTTGGTTAAACCAGCAAAGGATACCCTATCAAGTTTAAACACTTCGTAACCTAAGGAAGCAAATATTCTTCTTACAATTCTATTCTTTCCTGAGTGAAGCACAATTCCAACAATCTTCTTATCGTCTCCTGCTCCAACATATTGAATATCGTCAGCCGCAATTCTTCCATCCTCAAGCTCAACACCATCCATAATTTGTTGCATGTCGGCATGAGTTAAAGCCTTATCAAGCTCAACATGGTAAATCTTCTTTGCTCCAAATGAAGGGTGGGTTAATTTTTTAGTTATCTCTCCATCATTTGTAAATAACAATAGACCAGTAGTATTTCTATCCAAACGACCAACAGGATAAAGTCTTTCCTTACATGCACCAGATATTAAACTAAGAACAGTTTTCCTATTTTGAGGGTCATCAAGTGTTGTAATAAATCCTTTTGGCTTATTAAGTAAGAGGTATTTCTTGCGTTCATTCACAAGTTTCTCTCCACCATAAGTTACAACATCATCAATAGTAACCTTAAATCCCATTTCAGTAACAACCTCTCCATTCACAGTAACAGTACCAGCTTTTATAAGCTCATCTGCCTCTCTTCTAGAACAAATACCTGAGTTTGAAATATATTTATTAAGACGTATTAAACCATCTTTTCCTAGGTGAACCTCTGGCTTACCACCATAAGAACCACCTGAGATTTGGAAGAAGTCATCATCCCTTCTTACTCTTGGACGACTACCACCACCACTTCTGTCAAAATCTCTTCTCGGCCTTTCATCTCTTCTTGAACTACTATCGTAATCTCTTCTTGGGCGGTCACTTCCTCCTCTTGAATCACTATTATAGTCTCTTCTTGGACGATCATCTCTTGATTGACTAAAATCTCTCCTTGGACGGTTTTCACCCCCACCTTTTCTGTCAATACTTATCTTTGGTCTATCTTCTGATGAACTATTATAGTCTCTTCTTGGTCTATCTTCGCCTGATTGATTGAAATTTCTTCTTGAACGGTCGTCTCTTGATTGACCATAATCTCTTCTTGGTCTATCTTGGGATGAACTATTATAGTCTCTTCTTGGACGGTCACTGCCAGAGTTATTAAAATCTCTTCTTGGACCTTCGTCTCTTGATTGACCATAATCTCTTTTTGGACGTTCACTATTGTAGGCTCTACTTGGCCTTTCACTTCTTTCCTCTCTCTCTACTCGAGGTCTTCTTGAACGTGATTCATCTCCACTACGGCTATCTCTAAAAGATGAATCTTCTCTCTTTTTAAATGGGGAACGACCTCTCTCAGGCTTATTCTCTCCATAACTGCGCTTGTTTCTTTCCATTAATCGTATAAAATAATCGACAAAATTACAACAAATAATCTGTTTTCATAGAATTAACTACTAAAAAACGAAAAACAAGTCCATCCCTTACCCTTTTCCTATGCCAAAAACAGAGTTTCATACTCTTATTCTATTAGTTATAAGGTATTATTTAAAGAAAGAATCTGAGAATATCTTTCAATGAAAAAGAGAATTACAAGTAGATTTACTTTTATTCTTAGTGCTATATTTTTTTCTTATCCTTGAACTGTATTTGCAATCATAAGCAGCTGGATTGTATTTAGTTTAAAGAAGTGAGAAACCTACTGCAATTAGAGAGACTATGAAGAAATAACCTATATCGATTGTGGCTAATGTTACGAAACGTTTCCATTCATTTATTTGGAACTTTAAGTTTGATTTCATCCAACCTGATATTGAAACTACTACTAATATAGATAGCCAAATTGAAATAGGGGTTAGGATGAAATACATTAGAATCACAAGTGCAGTTGATACCAATTGCATAAACATAGTAAAGAAATATGATGCCTTTGGTTTGCAAATACATTTCTCTCCTTTGGAAAGGTCTGCCCCACAGTCGCATTCATACCTAAGAGCTTTTGCCCAAGGCTTAATGAAAAGAACTCCGTACCATAGGGCACCTAAAGAAAATGAAATAATAACAGCTATGAAATACCATAACCAAGATATTGCCATAAAAGGACAACCTGTTTCAAAAATCGTTTCCATATCAAATAAAATTAAAGTTTATATCTGCAAATATACTAAAATATTGACTGGTTGCCTTATCTGGAAAAATAAATTCAAGTAATAATTTTTTAAAGTAAAGGATTAGTTTAGTAAAACAAAGGATTATTTGAGTAAGGTGCCACCTTACTCATAGTAACCTGCCACCTTACTGTGTGTAACCTGCCACCTTACTCAAATGAAACGCTGTTTTAGGAAATCCTTTCTTTGATCTAATTTTTTCTTTCTTTGATTCAGGAAATTCTTTAAGCGATTCATTTTTCTGTTTCTTGGTGTTTGGGAAATGAAGTGTGAGAATGTTTTGTAAAAAGAAAAGGGGCTAACAATTTTTCGTTGTTAGCCCCTAATTATTTTGGTCTTTTCTTTTAGTTATTCACTATTGTTTGGAATTCTAAGTTAGAGATATAACGACGGAATTCGATATCGTTCTTTGCTTTGTATTTGTAGTCTGGTTCTTGGTTACATGCTTCACGTAGGTTTTTCACAAGTCCCGGTACATCGTCAAGGCGTGCATAACAAACTGCTCTTAGGTAGTTTACTTCTGCGGTTTGATCCATGCAACAATCAAGTGTACGGATTGCGTTTCCGGTATTGCCTGTTAGAAGTTGAAGTAATGCAAGGTTATATATACATTTTCTTCCGTCTAAGTGTTTTGCTGCATCTTCATAGTTGCCTTTCTTGATGTCTACTATTGCTTGGTTAACCAAAGCTTGGTCATTTCCTAGCTCAACTGCTTCTTGCATATATTTGTCAGCTGTGCTTACGTCTCTAAGTGCTAGATAAAGTAGTGCTAGGTTGTTTTTGATGGTTGCGTTATTTGGTGATAATTTATCAGCTGTTTCAAGGTATCTTCTTGACTCATCTAATTGGTTAAGGTTAAGGGATACTGCTCCTGCGTTATTCCATCCTGCCCATTCTGATCCAAATCTTTCGGTGATAGATTTGTAAATTGAAAGTTTGTTTGCGTAGTTTGAAGTTAGTGATGCTGCATACATTAACTCATCATAAGTTAGTTCGTCTGGGTTTGTTACTGCCATCTTTGCTATCTCTTGATCTGTTTTTTGGATTCCAGAGAAGTTAAATGCTATCTCTCCTCTACGAAGTATTGGTAGGATATCTTCTTCTATTTGACGGAAGACTACTGACATATTTCTAATTTCTTGTTCTCTACGTACTTTATCTGGTTGTGATTTTACTACGTTGATAACTGTATTTTTCTCTCTTAGTGAGCTTCCTTCAACTAGGCGTAAGAAATTTGTCCAGTCTTCTCCTTTTGCATTGGTTTGAATAACTACGTCTTTCTTAGCGTCGTTGATATATTTTTGTATATCGTTTGCCTTAATGTTTTCTGATTTTGCTCTTTCTCTTAGGGCTTCATCTAACATAGAGTTTACTAATTTTTCTGTTGTTGCTGCTCTCTTTTTTGAAAGTCCAACGTTAAATGATTCTTCACCCTCTGGAGATGCCCAAGCGTTTACAAAAATTTGACGTGGCACAGAGTTATTTGCTATATATGATTTCATATTATCAATAGCTCTCTTTGCGTTATTCTTTTTGTTTTGTTCGTTATTCCAGTTAAGGTCAGCCAAGTTCACAGTAAAGTAAATGTCGGCTGTCATCATTTCTGTTGTTTTTGGTGCGTATGCGTGAGGTGCAATTGATAGGTCTCCTCTAATATCTACTCTATTGGAGGTTGAATTGATACCTTGAGATATTTTTACATTTCCTAGATTGATTGCTCCCTTGTTTTCTAATGCTTCTGATTGAGTTGCGTCTGCCTCGTTAACTGTTTTTGCTTTGTAGGCAATAGGGTTAAGGGTTAGCTGTGCATTTTCCATCCCTTGTCTATATTGAACTGTGTCTTTATAAACAAAGCGTCCTCCTGTTTTTCTGTCTATTGCTTTTCCGTTTCCTTCTACCTTTGTTCCCTTAAGGTTCATTTGTGAAAGGATTACTTCACCTGTTTCCCAAGTTAGTACTGGTTGCATATAAACTACTGCATCTTTTCTGAAATAACCCTCTGGAATATTACCATTGATTGTAACTACAACCTTGTCTCCATGTGCCTCTAATGGGTTTGGAGAAACCTGATAGCGCACTTTGTTATGGTTCTTTTGCATATCTTTTACACTACCGCATGATGATGCAGTAAATATTAAAAGACCTATCAATAAAGTACTTAATACCGTTTTTCTCATATTTCTTATGTAATTAAAATTTCGTTCTTACTTCGTTTCTTGTCAATAACTAGACATTATAATATGCAAAAATATTAATAATTTGCGAGATTTGATGCATTTAGGATGATAATTAATTCATTTTTGTTCTTTTTATTATATAAGGTAGGAGTATTTTATCAACTCCTTCATTTATATTGGCATCAACAAAATCTATTCTAATGTTTTCACAAGCATCTTTTATGGTCTTGATTTTCTGAAGTATTGCTTTTCGGTAAACCTCTCTGAGGTCTTGAGGGTTTAATTTGATTTCTTCTGAGGTTTCAACGTCTATAAGGCGGTAAGGAGTGTTTTTATAATCAAAATCTATCTCTTTATTTCTGTCATTAACATGGAAAAGAATTACTTCGTGCTTGCAATGTTTTAAATGTTGCAAGGATAATATGATTTCGTTTTCGCTATCTTGTGATGAAAGTAAGTCTGTGAAAATTATTATTAGAGAGCGTCGATGAATTTGTTCTGCTATCTGATGTAGAATTGGAGAAATGTTTGTTTGTGCCTTTGCTTCTTTGTCTTTTGGTCTAATTAGGTCTTCAAGAAGATTAAAGACGTATTTCTTGTGTCCAAAATTTGACTTAATATCAGTTATTAAATCAATTTTATCGGAAACAAGGCTTATTCCAAAGGCGTCTCTCTGGCGAGAAAGCATTTGAATTATGGCTCCAGAGGCATAAGCTGCAAATGTAATTTTATTGGGATTAGAAAACGAATTCTCCTTTTGGATTGGGAAAAACATTGAAGAGGAATTATCTAATACTAATACGCATCGAAGATTGGTTTCCTCTTCATATTTTTTTACAAAAAACTTATCTGTTCTTCCATATAGTTTCCAGTCTATGTTTTTGATTGATTCGCCAGAATTATAGAGTCTATGTTCTGCAAATTCAACCGAAAACCCATGGAATGGACTTTTGTGTAAGCCTGTAATAAACCCTTCAACAATTTGATTGGTTACAAACTCAATTGAATTATATCCGATTATATTTTCTATTCTATCGGACATATTAGTATTATAGATTTTTTTCTATAATCTCTACGAACTTAGATTTTGATTGAGCTCCAACAAGTTTGTCCACCACTTCACCATTCTTTAAGAATAGTATTGTTGGAATGTTGCGTATTGAATACTGTGATGTAATGTCATTTGATTCATCAACATTTACTTTTCCAATAACAACTCTTCCATCATATTCTACTGATAACTCATCAATAATAGGAGTTATCTGACGGCAAGGACCGCACCATTGTGCCCAAAAATCTAAAACAACAAGCTTGTCTGATTGTTTTACAACACTTTCAAAGGTTGCATCTGTAACTTCTAATGCCATATTATTATGTTTTTAATATAATGAAGTGCAAACATAATACAATTTATCGATATATAATCGACATAAAGGGAAAATAAATTTGTGTAATCTGAAAAATGGCTGTAATTTTGTTGCTTAATTATTTGATTATTCAACATAAAAGTAATATAATATAATGGAAAAAACAAACCTAATCCTTGCTATTAATCCTGGATCAACATCTACAAAGATTGCAGTGTATAATGGTGCAGAACAAATGTTTCTAAAAAACATCAAGCATTCATCAGAAGAATTGGCTCCTTTCGAAAACATTGCTGACCAATATGAGTTCAGAAAAGAATTAATTCTTAAAGAAATTAATATGGCTCAGTTCAATCTTCAAGAATTTAAAGTTATTATTGGAAGAGGAGGATTGGTTAAACCTGTTGCTTCAGGAGTTCTTGAAATTAATGAAGAAATGTTGGAAGATCTTCGCATAGGAAGAGAAGGTCAACATGCATCTAATCTTGGAGGACTAATTGCTTATGATATTGCAAATAGTATTCCGGGAGCAAGAGCTGTTATTGCAGACCCTGTTGTAGTTGATGAGTTTTGTGACTTTGCTAGAATAAGCGGTCATCCTCTTATGCCTCGCAGATCTATTTTCCACGCATTAAACCAAAAAGCAATTGCTCGTAGATATGCAAAAGAAGTTAATAAGAAATACGAAGAGTTAAACCTTATTGGAGTTCACCTAGGTGGAGGAATAAGTGTTGCTGCTCATCATAAAGGAAAAGTTATTGATGTTAACCAAGCTCTTGATGGAGATGGCCCTTTCTCTCCAGAGAGATCAGGAACATTACCAGTTAATGAGATAATAAAGATTTGTTTTGGAGGGAAGTATACTGAACAAGAAATCAAAAAAATGGTTGTTGGTAATGGAGGATATGTTGCTTATCTTGGAACAAACGATGCTTACCAAGTTGAATGTAAGGCTAAAGAAGGAGATAAGAATTTTGAATTTATTCAAGAAGCTATGGCTTATCAGGTTTCAAAAGAAATTGGAGCTATGTCAACTGTTCTTAAGGGAGAGGTTGATGCAATATTCTTAACTGGTGGAATTGCTTACAGCAAAACCTTTGTTGAATTAATTACAGATAGAGTAAAATCTATTGCTCCTGTACATGCATATCCAGGAGAGGACGAAATGGGTGCTTTAGCTCAAAATGCCCTAATGTTGATTAATGGAGAAATTGAAGCAACAAAATACGAATAACACCATATAAATATATGTAGGCATTTTGCCTTAATTACAAAACTAAGAGGGTGCATAAACTATTATACTCCCTCTTTTTTCATTTCTTATTTTCTAATAAAAGAATACAAAGACCTTATAAATATTCAGTTAACAAAGACAGCTTTAAATTATTGTTGAATAATAACATTAAAATTTGTGAGATAATAAAATTTGTTATACTTTTGCAACCTCTTTACGAATGGCGTCGTAGCTCAGTTGGTAGAGCAGAGGACTGAAAATTCTTGTGTCACTGGTTCAAATCCAGTCGATGCCACTCCAAAAAAGCTGAAACAAATTAATGTTTCAGCTTTTTTTTATTTTCAAGATCCTAAGCTATGCCAACATACTTAGGTATGTTATAGAAATAAAAATGAAATTAAAAATTAAAAAAATTAGGTGGTAATAAATATTAGTGTATCTTTGCAATGTTTTTGAGATGAAAAATCTTTTAAAACGGTTTTATTCGCTACTATTTAATTATTGAAGTTAGTTTATTCGTTTTAAGAAAAAAGATTTTCCCTCATTTTATTATTTAATTTATTTTATATGAACATTTTTGTTTCAAACTTAAGTTACGCTATCAATGATGATGACTTAAGACAAGCGTTTGAAGAATACGGTGAAGTTTCTTCAGCAAAAGTTATTACTGACAAATTTACTGGCCGTTCAAGAGGTTTTGGATTTGTTGAAATGTCTGACGAACACGGACAAAAAGCAATTGAAGAACTTAACGGAGCTTCTTTTGATAAGAAAGTTATCTCTGTTGCAGTAGCTCGTCCTCGTGAGGATAGAGGTGATAGCAACCGTGGTGGTGGTGGTTTCAACAGAGACCAAAGAGGTAGAAGTAATTATAATAGCGATCGTTATTAGTATATACTATATCATTAAAAAGGAGACTTACCTTGATTTATTTCTTGGTAAGTCTTTTTTTTATCCTAGAATTTTTAGTAATTTTGCATCATCATAATCTTTTAACAAAACAACAACATGGATAACCAAGACTTAGATAACAACAATATTGAAGATAATATCAATTCGAAAATTGCTTCTGAAGAAGAAAAAATAGAAGAGGAAAAAATAATATACGAAGAACCTAAAGATACAATTCCCTTACCAAAGGGTAAGAAGCGTTCTCCTCTTATAATAACTTTTGCTATTTTTTCTATTCTTTCATTTGTTGGCGTTATAGTTTTGCTGTGTTTGTTTTTATGTGGAGGTCCGAAAGAAAACAATATATCATCAACTCCAAAAGTTGTTCAAACGGGAGACTTAAGAATTGCGTATGTTAATACAGATTCAATTTTAACTCAATATGAATATGCTAAGGACTTAGAAAAAAGTTTAACCACATATCAAACCTCACTAGAGGCTAATTACCAAGCTCAAGGTAAAAAACTACAAACCGATTATGAAAATTACTTGAAAACAGGTGACAAACTTACTTTAACTGAGCAAAAAAAGAAAGAAGAAGACTTAACTCGTCGCCAACAAGAATTTCCAATGCTTCAACAAAAAATGATGGCTCAATTACAGCAACGTCAATTTGAGGATAACAAAAAACTCCTTAATGCTGTTTACGCATTCATTAATGATTATAACGCAAAGAATCAGAAATTCAATATAATTCTAAGTAGATCTTATATTTCAAGTGCCGTTCTTTATGCTGATGATGCTTTAGATATTACTGATGAAATAGTAAAGGGATTAAACCAAGAATATAAAAACGTTAAGGGTAAATAATAATATTACTCAACTCATAATGTTTTTCTCAACAAAAGAATAATACTCTCCTTTTTTACCAAATATTACATGGTCTAAAACACTTATTGAAAGAATTTTTCCTGCTTTTGAAATTCTTTCTGTAATTGCTCTATCACTTTCACTTGGGATTATATTGCCTGAGGGGTGATTGTGTGCAAGAATGATTTTTGAAGAATTGTTTTCAAGACATATCTTAAACAACTTCTTTAAATCTACACTTGTTTCCGACCAGCCTCCTTCACTTATACAATCTTTCCTTATAAACTTCTGAGAGTTGCTCAATAGTATTATCCAAAAGGTTTCATGTTGTAAATCCGCAATATCGGAAAACAACAGATTATATACTTGCCTTGGCTCCTTAATAAAAAGAATATCGTCTTTAATAACATGCCTCCTATTCCCTAATTCTAAAGAAGCAACAATATTTATTGCTTTTGCTTCCCCTATTCCCTTAAACTTATTCATTAAGTCTTTATAATTAAGAGAGGAAAGTTCATCGACATTATTATTGACAGAATTTAAAATTCTTTGTGCCAACTGAACTGCACTTTCATTTCTTGAGCCAGACCCAATAATTATAGCTAAAAGCTCTGCATTGGTAAGATTCTTTTTACCAATTTGCATTAGTTTTTCGCGTGGCCTATCTTCTTTAGCCCAATTCTTTATACTAAAATATGTTGTTTCGTCCTCCATAAAATTAATATTATATTTGAGCAAAGGTAAAAAAATAATAGAAAAGAGAATAGAAAAACAGAAAAAAACATTTAAAGTATTGTAAGTAAAATAAAAGATTGTATCTTTGCAAGCCCTAAACATAGGTTACGCACAACAATTATCCAGTTACCAATATGTTTAGTGGGATGACTTTCATCGTTTTATGATATTCTGATTGCCCGTTGGAATAGAGATTAAAGCAATGAGTTAAGGTAGTATTTACTCGGAAAACAGAGTAAAAATTAAGATGTTTTAAAAACATAAATTTAAAAAATGAATACGTTAAGTTACAAAACCGTATCTGCGAACAAAGAAACCGTTCAAAAAGAATGGATCATCATAGATGCAGAAAATCAAATTTTGGGACGTTTAGCTACAAAAGTGGCGAATGTGTTAAGAGGCAAACATAAGCCATCCTTTACTCCTCACGTTGATTGTGGAGATAATGTTATTATTATTAATGCTGAGAAAATACGCTTATCAGGAAATAAATTAACTGAAAAAGTTTATACTCGTCATACTGGTCATCCAGGTGGACAAAGATTTACGACTCCAAAACAAGTATTGGCAACTCACCCTATTCGTGTAATAGAACACGCTGTTAAGGGTATGTTACCAAAAAATAAGTTGGGAGCTGTTTTATACAGAAATCTTTATGTTTATGCTGGAACTGTGCATCAACACGAAGCTCAACAACCAAAAGTAGTTAATTTAAATTCAATCCGATAATTTCATGGAAGTAATAAACAAAATAGGAAGAAGAAAATCTGCTGTTGCTCGTATCTATATGACTGCAGGCAGTGGTAATATTACTATAAATGGGAGAGATTACATAGAATATTTCCCTACTCCAACATTACAATATGTTTGTCGCCAAGCATTTGAAACAGTAGGAGCTTATGGACAATATGACGTTAAAGCTAACTTAGACGGTGGTGGAACTACTGGACAGGCAGAAGCTCTACGTATGGCGATTGCTCGTGCATTATGTGAGGTTGATATTGAAAATCGCCCAGCATTAAAGGCGAAAGGTTTAGTTCGTAGAGACCCTCGTATGGTTGAAAGAAAGAAACCAGGACAAAAAGGCGCTCGTAAGAAATTCCAATTTAGCAAACGTTAAAAGAATTATTGGATTGCCGTTTAGTATCCAAATTGGTAAGATTTGGGTTTTTCCTCCAACTACTTGCCAATTGAATTAATTAAAGGAATGTAAACAAAAAAACAAAAACAAGATGTTAGATTTTAATGAAATGTTAGAGTCAAGTGTTCACTTCGGACACATGAGAAGAAAATGGAATCCTAAAATGGCTCCTTATATATTTATGGAGAAGAATGGTATTCACATCATTGACCTACACAAAACAGCTGAGAAGGCAGATGAAGCTGCTGCAGCAATCAAACAAATAGCAAAATCCGGCAAGAAGATTCTTTTTGTTGCTACAAAGAAACAAGCTAAAGAGGTTATTTCTGAACTTGTTTCAACAGTGAACATGCCATTCGTTACTGAACGTTGGCCTGGTGGTATGTTAACAAACTTCGTTACTATCCGTAAGGCAGTAAAGAAAATGAACATACTTGATAAACTTATCAACGATAAAGACACATCAAAAATAAGCAAACGCGAACGTCTACAATTATCACGTGAGAAAGCAAAATTAGAAAAGAACTTAGGCTCTATTTCTGATTTAACTCGTCTTCCTTCAGCAATTTTTGTTGTTGATATAAACAAAGAACATATAGCTGTTTCTGAGGCTCGCCGTTTAAATATTCCAATATTTGCATTAGTTGATACTAATGTTAATCCAGACCTTATTGATTTCCCAATTCCAGCAAATGATGACGCTTCAAAATCAATAGCACTAATAGTAAAATACATGTGCAAAGCAATTGAAGAGGGATTGAATGAAAGAAAGATGGATAAAGATGCTCGTGAAGCAGCAGAGGAAGAAGAAGAAAACTACAAAGCATTAGCAACTGAACTTTTAGACGAAGACGAAGACGAAGAATCAACATTAAAAGACGGAGTTAAGGTTAAGAGAGTTAAAGCTATTGCTGAAGATGATTCATCTGAAAAGAAACCTCGTCCTCGTAAAGTAATTTCTGCAAAGAAACCAGCTCAAAAGAAATAATAATTATTGAACAAGTAAAAAAAGAAGATATCATGGCAAATATAACTGCTTCAGCTGTTAATGAATTACGTCAACGTACTGGTGTTGGTATGATGGACTGCAAAAAAGCCCTAGTTGAATGCGAAGGCGATATGGATAAAGCAATTGACTACTTACGTGAAAAGGGTCAAAAATTAGCTTCAAAACGTGCAGACAGAGATGCAAGTGAGGGTTGTGTATTAGCAGCAACAACAGAAGACAATACATTTGGTGCAGTAATTATGCTTAATTGCGAAACTGACTTTGTTGCAAAGAATGATGATTTTGTTGATTTCACTCGTTTAATATTAAACAATGCTATTGCTGCTAAAGTTAAAACTGCAGAGCAAGTTAATGCATTAGTTATAAATGGTTCGACTGTTGAAAACCTAATCATAGAGCAAATTGCAAAAATTGGTGAAAAAATAGAGCTAGCTAAGTACGAAACTCTTGAAGCACCTGTTGTATATTCATATATTCACACTGGTAATCGTTTGGCTACAATTGTTGCTTTAAACAAAACTGGATTTGATGTACAAGGACATGATGTTGCAATGCAAATTGCAGCAATGTCACCTCTTGCTTTAGACAAAACAACTGTTTCTGCCGAAACAATCGAAAGAGAAATGGAAATTTATCGCGGACAAGTTCGTGAAGAAGGCAAACCAGAAAATATGGTTGACAAAATAGCAGAAGGTAAACTTAACAAATTCTTCAAAGAAAATACATTATTAAGTCAAGACTTCATTAAAGACACAAAGAAAAACGTTCTTCAATATCTTCAAGAAGGAGATAAAGAATTAACCGTTACAGCATTCTTCCGTTTTGCGTTAGAAGCTTAAATCTTTAATAATAATTGAAACTAAGGGTTCTAAAAACAAAATGTTTTGGAACCCTTTTTTTAATTAAAAAACTATATTCAGCAAATTAAACCATCAGAATTATGTATCAAGTTAGAGCAAAGAAACACTTAGGTCAACATTTTTTGAAAGACAAAACAATAGCAAAAGAAATTGCTTTCAGTCTTTCAGGTGAATATCCTAATATATTAGAGATAGGTCCTGGGATGGGAGTTCTGACTAAATACCTATTTCAAAATACTGCTTTAAAAGAAATTAAAGTTGTAGAAATAGATAGAGAATCGGTTGAATATTTAAAAGAAAACTTCCCAAACCTTATAGATAATATTTACTCCGAAGACTTCTTAAAGATGGATTTAGAAAAGATATACCCATCTCCTTATGCAATTATAGGCAATTTCCCTTATAATATTTCAAGCCAGATTTTATTTAGAATTTTTGAAAACAGAGACCTAGTGCCTGAACTAGTAGGGATGTTCCAAAAAGAAGTTGCTGAAAGGATATGTTCAAAATGCGGAACAAAAGTATATGGAATTCTTAGCGTTCTACTTTCCGCCTACTACAATTTAGAGTATCTTTTTTCGGTTGAACCAATATCATTTATCCCACCTCCTAAGGTACAATCGGCAGTGATTAGAATGAGGAGAAATGAGGTGGAGAAATTAGATTGTGATGAAAAGCTATTTATTACTGTTGTAAAAACTGCATTTAATCAAAGAAGAAAAATGTTACGCCAAGCTCTTAAACCAATGGGAAAGAATATGGAAGATATTGACCCAGAAATACTGACAAAAAGGGCAGAACAATTGACTGTAGAACAATTTGTAGATATTACAAATCGTTTGAAATAGAAAAATAGTAGAAATATTTTGAAATGATAGGATTTATATTTTCAGCCCTACTCTTAGGAATTGCCCTTTCGATGGATAGTTTGGCTGTGTCCATAACATGTGGACTACAAAGGACAATGACCAAAAAAAGAGCCTTAGTTCTAGCAATGAGCTTTGCTTTTTTTCAAGGACTTTTCCCTCTACTCGGTGCATTAATTGGAGATTTAGCAAAAGAATATATTGAAGTAATTGACCACTGGATAGCATTTGGACTATTAGCAGTAATAGGGATGAAAATGTTTTTGGAAGGTTATAGATACGATTTAAAAAATTGTATGTTATATGATTTCACCAAAACCTCAGTTCTAATAACCCTATCAATAGCTACAAGTATAGATGCATTTATTATAGGAATAGGTTTTGGACTTGAATACTCCATAAATCAACAATTCATTATAGTTGGAATAATCGCTTTATGCACATTTGTTTTCTCTATTTTAGGAGCTTTTATGGGAATGAAAGCCTATTTCTTTAAACCAAAACTAGCCCTAATGTTTGGTGGTTCAATTCTTTTTGGCTTAGGATTCAAAATATTATTAGAGCATCTTTTAGCATAATAAAGAAAGAGAAAAATTAAACGCTGAAAGAATTTCTTAGATCAAAGAAAGAAAAAATTAATACGCAGATCTAGTAAATTGAAACAAAGATTCAGAAAACTATCATTATTACTCTAACTTGCGGTTTAATTTTCCTTTTGTTTCTAAAAATTATGTATTTTTGCTCTATGAAAATACGCTTAACTAAAGAATTTAATTTTGAAATGTCTCATCTGCTTCACAACTACGATGGTTTGTGTAGGAATATTCATGGACATAGTTACCGTTTGTTTGTTACCATTAAAGGGACACCAATTAACGATGAGAAAGACCCAAAGAATGGTATGGTAATGGACTTTGGCGATCTTAAATCAATTGTTTTTTCTGAAATAGTTGATAGACTTGATCACGCATTACTTGTTCCAAACAATTCTCCAATGCTTTCTTATCTTAAGCAGTGTGATACTAAAATTATTATTACACCATATCAACCTACTTGTGAGAACTTACTTGTTGATTTCTCAAAATCCATTTCTTCACGCCTACCTAAAGGAATTGAATTAGTTCGTCTATGCCTATATGAAACCAAAAACTCATACGCTGAATGGCTTGCGGAAGATAATAATTAAAGCAAAACAATAAAAATATAATTAATAGATATCAAGACCTATGAAAGAAGATAAATACCAATTTCCTATTATTGCAAGATGGGTTGTTTCGACAATAATCATTTTATTAGTACTTTACGGGATATGGTATTTTCGTTTTCTTGTTGTCTGCATTGCAATTTCAATTGTATTATCTTTTATCGCAAGACCATTAATGCAGCTCCTATCGAAGGTCTCCTACAAAAAATTCAGTATAGGAAATATACCCTCTACAATAATTACTCTAACAACTCTTGTTTTCTCCATTTTCCTTATCATCTACGCATTAGTCCCTATGATTGTTTCACAAGCTATGAGTTTTGCCAATATAGATATTTACCAAATTGCAGACTACTACGCTGGACCAATCAAATCACTTGAGGCCTTCCTATATAAATACCATATAATGGCAACTAATACAAATCTTGAAACTCTAATCTCAAACAAGATTCTAAATATGTTTCAAATGTTCCAGATAAATGATATTGCAGATATACTTTTACGCTTTGGCACAAGCATAATTATGGGGTCTTTTATAATAATATTTATTACTTTCTTCCTAATTAAAGATGCTCACCTTCTCTATAATTTTGCCATGGGGGTAACTCCTGATAAATATACAGAAGAGGTTAATAGAGTAATAACTAATACTCGCAAGCTAATATCTAGATATTTTATTGGCATTTCAATTGAAATATTACTAATGATTAGTCTTTTCTCAATTGGCTTCTATTTTGTTGGTTTTTCAAATATTATTTTAGTGGCAACAATATGTGGAACTATGGTAATACTGCCTTATATAGGAGTGATAATTGGAGGATTCATGGGCTTAATAATAACTATAACAGGTGCCCTAAGCATTAACCCTAGCGTGGATATACTCCCGATTATACTTCACTTCCTAATTGTATTTGGAATTGTAAAGATTATTGATGATTTCATTCTTCAACCCTTTATATATTCTAAAAGCGTTAAAGCACATCCTTTAGAAATATTCCTTATTATTATTATGGCAGGAGAAATAGGTGGAGTTATTGGAATGATTTTAGCTATTCCTACCTATACTTTCCTTAGAATAATAGCAAAAGAATTCTTTTCACAATGGAAGATAGTACAAAGTATGACAAAAAATATATAAAAGGAATAAGAATCTCTTTATTTACTTGCCAAGCTTAGATTCGAGGAATGTTTCCTCTGCCATATAGGATGAACGAACAAGCGGACCACTTTCAACATTGTCGAAACCAAGTTTCATTCCCATTTCCTTATATTTTGCAAACTGATCAGGATGAATATATTCTTGAACTGGTATGTTTTCTTGTGTAGGTTGAAGGTATTGACCTATTGTTAGAAGATTGCAATTAACCTCTCTTAGGTCTTTCATAAGCTCTAAAACCTCATCTTCTGTTTCTCCAAGACCTACCATAATTCCTGATTTAGAAATGATTCCAGCCTTAGAAGCCTTTCTTAGAACATCAAGGCTCAAATCATATTTTGCCCTAGACCTTACTTGTGGGCTTAATCTCTTAACTGTTTCCACATTATGCCCAAAGATATCAGGCTTAGCTTCAAAAACAATATCTAAAAACTCATCTATATTGTCAAAATCAGGAGTAAGAACTTCGATAATAGTATTTGGATTTTCTTTCCTAATCTCTTTTATTGTTTCTGCCCAATGATTGGCTCCTTTGTCTTCAAGCTCATCCCTATCAACAGAAGTTATAACGCAGTGTCTAAGCTGCATTAATTTAACCGATTGAGCTATCTTCTTAGGCTCCTCTTTGTCTAGTGGAAGTGGTTTTCCTGTTTGAGTAGCACAAAACTTACAGCTCCTGGTACAAATATCTCCTGCAATCATAAAGGTTGCTGTGCCTTTTGTCCAGCACTCACCAATATTTGGACATTTACCACTCGAACAAATTGTATGAAGTTGGTTTAATTCAACAACCTTTTTTACTTTTGAGTAGTTTTTTCCTTGTGCAAGTTTAACTTTTAACCATGAAGGCTTACGTTCTGTCTTATTCATCTATTATTATTTTTTCATCTACAAGTTTCTTATACGTTTTTTCAGACGCTAGTTGTTCTGCTGCCTTAATTGAAAAATCAACCGCAGATTCTTGACCTACATCGTCAATATAAACTTGTATTGTATATTGTTTTCTTGAAGTAGTTTCATCAGTATTGATAACTTGATAAGAAACCTTTTGTTTGGTTTTTTGTCCCCAGTCAATTAGTTTACTCTTAAAGTTCCAATCGGTTTTCTCTAACGAGTCAACATCAAGATAGAGGGAAAAAATCCTTTTTGTAATTACATTATAAGTGAAACAGTAGCCCTTATCGAGATAAATGGCGCCAACAATTGCTTCAAAGGCGTCTCCATCCATTGAAAGAAACTGTCCGTTATCTTTAATATATTGTATGTGTTTTGATAACCCAATCTTCTGAGCTAACTTGTTTAGGGAAGCACGGCTAACAATCTTTGATCGCATTTCAGTTAAGAAACCTTCTCCTTGATAGGGATATCTCTTAAACAAATAATCTCCAGTTATTGTACTTAGGACTGTATCTCCAAGATATTCCAATCTTTCATTATTCATCCTAAATCCTTTACTGTTCTTGCTATAGTAGGACTTATGAGTTAGAGCAAGCTTATAAACAGAAATATTCTTAGGCTTGCACCCAAGAATATTTCTTAAAAATAGTTTTAGCTCCTTATCTCGTTTATCAACTTGGGTTGATTTTCTAAATAGGGATAACATTAACTAATTATTATTTAATATATTTCTTTAATGCAATTGATGCATTATGACCACCAAAACCAAAAGTATTGCTTAATGCTACATTTATTTCTCTTTCTTGAGCCTTATTGAATGTATAATTAAACAAAGGAAGCTCAGGATCGTCAGTAAAATGGTTAATTGTTGGTGGAACTATTCCATGTACAATTGTTAGAACGGTTGCAATAAATTCAACAGCACCTGCTGCACCAAGAAGATGCCCAGTCATACTCTTTGTAGAGTTTATGTTTATTGAATATGCATGTTCTCCAAATAAAGCTAAAATAGCTTTTGGCTCAGAAAGATCTCCCACAGGGGTTGAAGTTCCATGAGTATTGATATGGTCAACAGATGTAAGATCTAATTCTCCTTCTTCTAGCGCAACCTTCATAGCCATTTGAGCTCCTCTTCCATCAGGATGAGATGCTGTCATATGATATGCGTCAGCTGTTAGACCAGAGCCCATAACCTCAGCATATATTTTTGCTCCTCTTGCAAGGGCGTGTTCAAGTTCTTCTAATACTATTGCTCCAGCACCTTCTCCCAAAACAAAACCATCTCTATCCTTATCGAAAGGACGTGATGCTGTTTTAGGGTCATCGTTTCTTGAAGACAAAGCAGTCAAAGCACTAAAGCCACCTAAGCTTGATTCAACAATAGATGCCTCAGATCCTCCACAAACCATCATATCAGCCTTACCAACTTTAATATATAAAGCCGCATCAGCGATAGCATTTGCAGAAGAAGCACAAGCCGAAACAGTTGCAAAGTTAGGACCTCTCAAATCGTGACGAATTGAAATATGCCCTGCACAAATATCAGCAATCATTTTAGGGATAAACATAGGAGAGAAACGGTATGAACCATCACCCAATACAAAATCCTTAACCTCTTGTTGGAAGGTTGTTATACCACCAATACCAGAGGCCCAAATAACGCCGACTCTGTCTTTATTTAACTGTTCGAAGTCAGCTCCAGAATCTTTAATAGCTTGATCAGCTGCAATAATACCATATTGTGAAAACTTATCGTATTTACGCAACTCTTTTCTATCAAAGTAAGGAGTTGGATCAAAGCCTTTCAGCTCACAAGCAAATCTTGTCTTTGCTTTAGCTGCATCAAAATAAGTAATAGGGGCAGCACCACTTACTCCTTTTACTAAACTATCCCAATAACTTGGAATGTCTAGTCCAATTGGAGTAAGCGCACCCATCCCTGTAACTACAACGCGCTTCATTTGCATAGTGTAAATGAATTTTATTTTGTTGTGTTCTCGATGTGTGATATTGCATCACCAACGGTTGTAATCTTTTCAGCTTGATCATCTGGAATAGATATTCCAAATTCTTTTTCAATTTCCATGATCAATTCAATTGTGTCTAATGAATCCGCTCCTAAGTCACCAGTAAAACTAGCTTCTGGAGTAACTTGACTTTCTTCAACACCTAGCTTATCTACTACGATAGCTACAACTTTTGCTGCAATTTCAGACATAATTTTTAAGTTTTAAAATTAAAATAGATTGCAAAGAAACGAATTTTTTACCACCCCCCAAAGGAAAACAAGGCTAAAAATGACCTCACCTATGGTACAGCTCTGATAATTAAGTCTTAGCAAAATAGCTTAATTGAACTGAAAAACTAAGTTTATTTGAAAAATTCGGGATTAAAGAATAAATATTACCTTTGTATTATCAAAAATAACAAGAAAATAAGAAAAAAATGATAAAGCTAGCACTCTTTGCCTCAGGAAATGGAACAAATGTTCAACAGATTGCAGAATACTTTAAAGATAGTGAGGATGTTAAGGTTGAACTTGTTATTGTAAACAAAAAGGATGCATACGTGCGTCAAAGAGCTAGAAACCTAGGCATTGATGAGATGTATTTCGGCAGGGACAGCTTCTACAATACTAATATAGTATTAGATGAGTTGGAGAAAAGAGGGATTGATTTCATTGTATTGGCAGGCTTTTTATGGCTTATACCTAATAACCTACTCAAAAGCTATAATAATAGGATAATAAATATTCATCCAGCCCTCTTGCCCCTATATGGTGGAAAAGGTATGTATGGTGATAATGTTCATAAGGCAGTTATTGAAAACAAGGAAAAAGAAAGCGGGATAACAATTCATTATGTGAATGAGCACTATGATGAGGGTCAGATAATTTTTCAAGCAAAATGCGATATTTTACCCAATGACACAGCTGATGACCTTGCTGCAAAAATTCATTTATTAGAGAAAGAATACTTCCCAAAGGTAATAGAATCCATTGTTATTTCTCAATAAACAAATAGAGTCTCAAAATAATCTAGTGAATCGCTATATAAAAGATTTAAATCAAAGAATCATTTGAACGAAACGCTAAAAGAAATTACTGAATCGCCGTTTCATTACCCAAAAGATGCACATCATTTACCCCAAATGATGTGCATCTTTCGTAGTGAAAGATGTACATCATTTTATTAAAGTAAAATTAGGTGGAAATTTTGATATGAAAAACCAAGGACTTAATCCTATAGTTTATATTATGCAAATATACGAAATATTTCGTTAATTGTCAATAGTTTTATCGGAAAAAGAAGAGTCTGAATCTTCGGGTTGATTTTTGCTTACTTTCTTACTTCCTTCGTAAAGCTCGTATTTGCAGAATTTACACTCTAAGTTGGAGTTGTAAACAGTTATTTTGCGAGAAGGCCTTAGGGCAATGTACTTGAAGGCTTCAAGGTCTGAACTAATTAACCAAGCTGTATTTCCTGTATATTTGTTCTTAAATACTCTACCTATTATATCGTATAAGTCAAATATATCATTAACATCAAGCCTTTCACCATAAGGAGGATTGGTTATAATAAGAGTTTTTCCCTCTGGTGGATCTTGATCTTGAATATCGGCACGGAATAACTGAATGTCCTTATGCAATTTAGCATTATTGATATTCTCTTGAGCAGTTTTGATTGCCTGTCCTGAAATATCTGAACCCCAAATCTCGAAATCAAAATCTATCATCTGCCTATCTGCATGTTCTCTTACTCTTTTCCAGTCTGGCATTGAAAAATCTCCCCACTTAGTAAAGGCGAAGTCATATCTATAGTATTGTGCTGGTATATTGTTTGCAAACATCGCAGCCTCAATAAGCAAAGTGCCTGAACCGCACATTGGATCAAAGAAATTACAATCTCTTTCCCATCCTGAAAGCTGTATAAGTCCTGCAGCAACAACCTCATTCATTGGTGCTGACTCAACTGCTACCCTATAGTTTCTCTTATATAAACTTTCTCCACTGCTATTTAGAGATATGGTTACTTGGTTTTCGTGGATATGAAGATTAAGTATTATATCAGGATTATCCTTGGTCATTGTTGGACGCTGAGAAAACATCTTTCTTAACCTATCACAAATAGCATCCTTCGACTTTTGGGAAGCATAAAGTGAGTGAGTGAATATGGTGCTATATACGACAGGTTCAATAGATAGGGTTCCGTCTGGGTTAACTAGTTTCTCCCACTTATACTTATATACATTATCATATAGCTCTTGTTCGTTATTTGCCTCAAAAGAATATATTGGTTTGAGGATAGATACTGCAGTTCTTAAAAGATAATTTGCCTTATATAGCATTGTCATATCTCCATCAAAGCCTACTGCTCGGTTTAATTTTTCAATGTTTTTTGCTCCAATGGCTTCAAGTTCTTTTACTAAAACATCTTCTAATCCAAACATGGTCTTTGCAACCATTCTAAAATCCTTACTGCTTGATTCTGTCATTTATATTTTTGTTTATTTATTATTCTTTACTCTTTACTAATTATTTAAGTCTCTCAACAAACTTAATAGCATCAACTATATATCTTGTATGCGTTGCCTCCCCTATCTTTCCTACCTCATCGAAGGCTTCAATCGTATAGAAGAGTCTCTTGCCCTCAACTCTTTCCAAAACAGAATGGCAAACTACCTTCATTCCAAGAGGTGTTGCCTTAATATGTTTAACGTTTATTTCTGTTCCAACGCTAACCATCCCTTTTGGGAGGAAGTCTTGAACTGATGTATGTGCGGTTTCTTCCATTAAGGCTATCATTGCTGGGGTTGCAAAGACATCAATTAGTCCTGAACCATAAGCCTTAGCTGTGTTTTTCTCAGTAACCACAACTTCTTTCACTCCTTTGTGACCCTTAGGTATATCTATTTCCATATCTCTTTAAAATCTATTTCTGCCTTATTATAATCCTCAGGTATTCCAATATCAATAAAATATCCTTTTGTCTTATATCCAAAGAATAATCCTTCTTTTACTTTCTTTTCTAGGTAGTCTTGCTCGAATGAAAACTTATCAGGAAGGTTTAATCCATCAAATATATTTCTCTTTCCTATATATGCCCCTGCATTAATAAGTCCTTTATCTATATGTTTCTTTTCTCTAAACTCTATTATCTTATTTCCTTTGACCTCAACGCTTCCATAACGCTCAAAATCATTCATTTCTTTTAAAACAAAGCTTAAAGCAGCATTTTCTTTCTTGTGAAAATCATAGAAAGATTTTAAATCAAAATCAATAAAAGAATCTCCATTAAGAATTAATATATCATCTTGTGTAGTTTCTTTTAGAGCCAAGGCGATGCCTCCTCCAGTTCCAAGTGGTTCTTTTTCTACTGCATAAGAAATATCAATACCCTCAAAACTATCTCCATAAATCTCTTTTATCATTTCCCACTTATAGCCAACAGAAAGGACTATATGTTTAATCCCTTCTTTTTTTAGAAACTTAATCAAATAAGTCAGAAAAGGTAAGCCGTTAACTGGCGCTAAGGGTTTGGGAATATCAGAAATAACACCTTTAAGCCTTGTTCCCATTCCTCCTGCTAATATTATCGCCTCCTCTAATTTCATTTCTAGTTCTTCCAAGTTTTTAATCCTTTCTCAGTAAATTCAAATCTTCTTACCGTTCCTCCAAACTTACTGATACTTTGAATTACATCATACCTTGTGTTATTTGGGCAGTAAAAAAATATATATCCTCCACCACCTGCTCCTGAAATCTTTCCTCCAATTGCACCAGCTTTAAGAGCAGAAGAATAAACATCTTCAAAGAGTTGGGTTGTTATACCTTTTGCCATTTGTTTTTTAAATTCCCAGCCTATATTTAGGATATGACCTATCTCGTCCAGATTGTTTCTTAGTAAGGCTTCCTTCATCATAATTGCTTGCTCTTTTAGCTTATGCATAGCTTCAAGGCTTTCCTTATTCTTATGTTTTACGTTCTCTTGTTGTAGCTGAATAATGTCGGAAGAATTTCTTGAGGTTTCTGTATAGTATAGGACTATGTTTCTTGAAAGCTCGTCAAGGGTTTCCTCTCTTATTCTTAGTGGATTTACAATTACTTTATCATCGGCGAAAAACTCCATAAAGTTAAACCCTCCAAAGGTTGCAGCATATTGGTCTTGCTTACCTCCTGCCAAAAGCAAGTCTTCTCTTTCTATTTTGTAGGCAAGGTTTGCAATATCATATTCTCCCAAAGGAAGAGATAACCACTCGGTAAAAGCACCAACAATTGCAACAACAAGGGTTGAAGAAGTGCCAAGACCAGAGCCAGCAGGGGCATCAACAAAGGTATGCATATCAAAAGAAAGAGCATCTAGTGAGTAATCCTTAACTATTCTATTATATATAGCTTTCAAAAGGTCTATTTCTCCATCAATAGGTAGAGTCCTTTCACTCTTATATGAGTATTTTTCATTTTTGTCTTGAAGAAAGAAATTAATTGTTCCGCTATTTGTTGGGATTATATCACAGTAGGCATATAGAGATGTTGTTGCATTAAGAATACACCCTCCATAAATATCTGAATATGGAGATACATCTGTTCCCCCTCCTGCAAGCCCAAGACGTAAAGGCGCCTTACTTCTAATAATCATAATCTAAATTTGTTTGTATGTTTTTTCAACAGCTTGAGTCATTCTTTCCCAAGAGTATTTCTTCTTTTCTTCTTTAATCCCCTCTGAGAAATCAGGTCTATTGATGCAGAAGTCTAAAAGAGAATCAGCAATTGATTTTCCGTTAGGCTCAACTACATATCCTACTTTCCCATTTGGAATGATTTCTGCCAACCCTCCTACATCAGTAACTAGCATTGGGGTTTCAAAATGATAACCAATTTGAGTTACTCCGCTTTGAGTTGCTGTTTTATAGGGCTGAACTACTAAATCGGTTGAGCAAAAATAGTCTTTAACCTCATCATCAGGAATAAATCTTGGATCAAAACTAATCCTATCTTCAAGATTAAGCTGCTTAACCATTTCATAATATGGCTTTGAGTCATCATAAAACTCTCCTGCAACAAGAAGTTTGATTGGAAAAGGTTTTAATCTCTCATCAGCCATTGCCTCAATTAATATATCTAATCCTTTATATCCCCTAATCAAACCAAAGAATAAGAAGTTTATATCTTCATTCTTTAAATTTAGTTTTTTTATAGCCTCTTCTTTACTAATATTATTTCCAAAATTATCAAATAAAGGATGAGGACAGAGGCTTCTTGGCTTCTTGGTATCAAACTTTGCTATATCGTCATAAACCGATTGACTCATTGCAACAAAACCATCAATATGTTTAACAAAAAACTTAGTTAGCATATTATCGAAAGGTCTTTTCTCATGAGGTATTATATTATCTACAATTGTAATAACTTTTGTGTGCCCATTTGATTTAACTATCTTTGATATTATTGAAAAACAAGGAGAAAAGAAAGGCAGCCAGTATTTAAAAATAAGGATATCAGGTCTTTCTTTCTTTATTTTTAGCCCTGTCCTTATCCAGTTTATTGGGCTAATTGAGTTAACTGTCCTCTTGATTGGAAACTTATTAGGTTTCTTCCAATTGGCATATTGGGTCTTGCCTGGAAAAAGAAAAGATGGATATTGAAGTGAAAAGGTATTAATAGAAACATCATGACCTTGTTTTTGGAACTCCTCCATTAATCTTTCATTATATAAAGCAAGTCCGCCCCTATAAGGATACGCTGTCCCTAGCAAAGTAATTTTCATATTGTTTCTAGTTATAGTTTTCTTGCAATAAAGATATGACTCTCTATTGTTATATCATTTGGGTTAGCAATTGCATAACGGAATATCTCTTCTTTTGAAAGGCTTTCAATAAATCTATCTTCAATAATCTCAACCCCATCTCTCTTCAAAACCTTTGCATAATCAAGACCAAACTCCCTTAAATGATCCTTTTGTCCGAAATGTATCTCTCTTTCAATTGGGTCAGTAATTTTTGCATTTTCGTACGTAGTATTCCTTTCTGGATTAATTGGAGAAAGCAGAATGGCATATCCACCAGGCTTTAAAACCCTATAAATCTCATTCAATGCTTTATCTAAGTGTTCAACATGTTCCAAAATATGATTAGCCATAACTACATCGTAACTTGAAGTTTCAAGGGGCATATCTTCAACATTAAGATGAATATCTGCCCAAGGAGATTCAAGGTCGGCTCTTGTATATTTTATATTCTTTTGTTTGCGGAAATAACTCATAAAACAAAGCTCTGGAGCAATGTGAAGGAAGTTTAGATTGTCTGTAAAGATATTAGTTTCCTTTTTAAGATATAACCATAACAAACGATGTCTTTCCAGTGAAAGGCAGTTTGGACATAGTGCATTCTCTCTTGAATGAACATATCCATAAGGCAAAAACTTACGGTAGTGCTTACCACAAACAGGGCATTCAACCTTATTACCAAGATAGAAAACCTTTACAAACTTCATTGAAAAATAAACAAACCTTTGCAAGTGTTTGCGAGGAATATTCCTGAGAAAAAACCTAATAATCTTCTTCATAAATATTATATTAATTGATTAGTGACTGAGAGTTTAAACAAGAAAAGCCTATTCTTAAACCCTTAATCAAGACCCTAAAGAGGATTTAACCAAATGCAAAGGTAAGTAATTTTTAAAAAAATCGAATAGATTTTGACAATGTAATGGAAAGTTGTAATTTTGAAGTCTATAAAATAGAATATTTTTAACCTAATAAAACCAAAGACATGAAGCCAAGAGTTAGCATAATAATGGGCAGCACAAATGATTATTCAGTTATGGAGCAGGCTGCAAAGTTTCTTAATGAAATGGAAATACCTTTTGAAATCAATGCACTTTCGGCACATAGAACACCAAAAGAAGTTGAAGAGTTTGCAACACATGCACAAGAAAGAGGAATAGAAGTAATTATTGCAGCAGCAGGTATGGCAGCTCATCTTCCTGGCGTTATTGCTTCAATGACAACTCTTCCTGTTATTGGAGTTCCTATTAATGTTTCGGTTGATGGAATGGATGCCCTATTAGCAATTGCACAAATGCCTCCAGGAATTCCTGTTGCAACGGTTGCAATTAACGGAGCCTTAAACGCAGCAATACTTTCAATGCAGATAATGGCTAACGGCGATAAGCTTCTTCAAAAAAAGATGAAGGCATATAAGGAAACCCTTAAAGAGAAGATTGTTAAAGCAAATATCGATTTATCACAGCTATCATTTGAATATAAGATTTAATTTAAGAAAAAAGGGATGATAGTCATCGGTATAACAGGAACACTTGGTGCAGGAAAAGGAACTATTGTCGATTTACTTAAAGATAAAGGTTTCTTGCATTTTTCGGCACGAGATTTTATTGTTGAGACCATAGAGAAAGAAGGCTTAGTTGTTGATAGGGATTCAATGACCATTATTGGAAATAGACTAAGAAGAGAAAACTCCCCATCATATATTATAGAAAGCTTATATTATAGAGCAAAACAAACAGGTAAGAATAGTATAATAGAAAGCGTTCGCAACCCAATGGAAGTTAAGTTTCTCCGTGAAAAGGAAGATTTTCTTCTAATTGCTGTGGACGCCGATATTAGAATTAGATACCAAAGAATACTTCAAAGAAAGAGCTCAACAGATAATGTAAGCTTCGAAACATTCCAAGAAAATGAAGAAAGAGAAATGCAATCAAACGATATAAATGCACAAAATCTTAGGGCTTGCATAGAAAAGGCAGATATAGTAGTTGATAATAGTGGTACAATAGAAGACTTAAAGGAAAATATAGAAGCGATATGGAAGACAATAGAGAAGAGATAAGAGAAGAAAATAAAGAAGAAGCGTTTAAAAGACCGTCTTGGGATGAATACTTTATGGAACTTGCAAATGCTGCTGCCAAAAGAGCAACCTGCGATAGGGGAAGAAGTGGATGCGTTATTGCAAAGCACAAACAATTATTAGTAACAGGCTATGTTGGTTCTCCAATTGGTCTTCCACACTGCGATGATGTTGGACATTTATTCAAAAAGACTTATCACGAAGACGGAAGCATAACAAATCACTGCGTTAGAACAGTTCATGCAGAACAAAATGCAATATGTCAAGCTGCAAGAAGAGGTATAGCCTTAGATGGAGCCACTCTTTATTGTAGGATGACCCCATGCAGAACTTGTGCAATGCTTATCATTAACTGCGGAATTACAAGAGTAGTTTGCGAAATGAAATACCACTCAGGAGCAGAGTCCGAAGCAATGTTTAAAGAAGCAGGTATTAAAATTGAATTTTTTAGCGATAATATTCTAGAATATTCTAACCAATAGCATTATCTAATCTATCTACTTCCTCCTTCTTATTATCTTCTCGTTCTTGTGTATTTCTTATCGTTGAAGAATTGACCAATATTATATTGCATAGCAAACTCAATGAAGTATGGATTATAGTCAAACTTTTCTTTAGCTTGCGTTACTCCTCCAACAACTTGTCCCCCTATGGTATAAGATCTTGGTGTTATTGCATAACCAACTCTAATCAGAGATCTAATTCCTGAAATTCCAGCATCAGCAGAAAACATATAAATATATCCAAACTCTATTATTCCAGATAAATAGTTATTATTATATGATAAGTACTCTAATCCATCTTGTTTTGTTAAAGCATGATTGTATTGGAATCCTAAACCTAAGTGCCTAGAGTTAAATTGCAATAAGAAAAGTGCAGGGATTTTCAGATAATCCATCTTTGAAACAACATAATCTTCATTCCCATATAAGGCACTAAGATTAACTCCTAACAAGTCTGTAAAGGAATAGCCAGCATAAACTCCAATATCATAACCCCATGAAAGATCCTGTCTAAAATCTCCAGTAGATGAGCCAATGATAAGTCCAATATGAGGACCAAAATGCCACTGCCCTGCTTCGTAATCGTCTTCTTGTGCGCTAAGGTTAAGAGTAAACGAAAGAAGGACTAGTAAAATAATACTAAACTTAAACTTTCCCATATCTATTTATAATTATATTTCATAAAACTAAAACCTTTAACATTCCCTCCGCTAATAATAAGCTCATTATCTTGATTAAAGAAACTTGTATAAGCAGATAACATCCTCTTATCTTTCTTCATAGAAAAGAGTTTATCCAATTTCACCTTCCCTAATTCATCAATTTTGAGCATTAGAGTATGGGTTTTCTTGCTTCCTTTTGCATTTACTTCGAAACTAAGATAAGGACCAGTTCCTTTTAAATCATCAAAACCTCTTCCATTATTGTAAATTGCGTAGAAATCATTCCCGTCAGTGAAATAATAAGGAGATTCGAAATAACCATGAGAAAGGAATTTCTTTGAGCTAAAGCTCATCCTCCTTGCAATAAAAGTTTTATCAATTACTTTATTCTCTTCTGAATTTATTGATATAAAACTAAGTTGAGAATTTGTATAGGTATAGCTATCACCCGCATTAGAAATATATTTAATTACCCATTTATTTTCAACAGGAAGTACTAAGTTGCCATTTTCTAACTGATAGAACTTAGCTAATTGCCAAGAGAAATCATCCTTTTGCTCATCATATACCTTAAATGTATTGGAGCTAACAATATCTTCTTGTTCTAAATCTAATTTATATGTTGTTATTGTCCTATCTTGGTGTGTTGCAAGAAAAACTGTATTAGAATCTAGTACGTGAAAGCTCATGCTAACGATCTCATCATCTAATGAAATACTATATTCAGACTCTTTCCCACTATATTCATTAGTCTTAACCACAAGTAATTTATAATCGGCTTTCTTCTTTGTAATAGGTATTTTGTTGCTTGCATATAGATAAACATCACCAGAGTTTTCAATATGGAAGTCATGAATACTTAAACTTCCTTCAAAATCATTATCGAACTTACTTGTCCAAAGCTTAGTATTGTCAAATTCAAATACATTCATTTGCAAGTATCCCTTACTTGTTTTCTTATCTACTGCCAAGTAATTCAAACAATACTTAGACTTATCCTTCGATTCTGCATAATATACAGTAACCTTATCACTCTTCTCTACACCTATATTAATTAGTATTTTCGATTCATTTTCTTTCTCCTTTAAAGTATTAGCATCAAAAACAACAAGCTCAACCACATAACTCCCTTTCTCATATTGCTTTATCAAGAGATTTATCTTATCATCCTTAATAAAAGCCTTAACTATCTCAGTTTCTTCAAAGATTACCCTCTCGCTCTTTCCTATAAGTTCATTATTTGAATTAGTCTTAATAAAATATGTTTCAAGCTTTTCGTAGAACATATTTACCTTTAAATTATAAGAGATAAAATAGTTGTTCTCACTTGTTGAACCTATATATTCCACAACCTCTTTAGCATTATTTGTTTTAATAGGTGTGCTCCAACTAATCTCTTGTGCATTTACCAAGAGAGATAAGAGAAAGAAGAGATAGAAGAAAGTAATTTTTTTCATATTATATTGAGTTAAAGTTTATTTGTTTTTAGAATGGAAGGAAACCTATACTTAGATTAATCCCAAGCATATACGCTTTCCTTATTTTAGCCTCTGCATATTCATTAAGTGTTGTAGCATCGAAGATAGACGAAGACCCCCAGCCCTTAAAGGCTAGTCCAAAGGAACATCCTGCACCTATTTCTAAGTAACTATTTAGAAAGAATACCTTACCGTATTCAAACTTCATACCCATAGAAAAGCCTTTCTTATCAAATTCTCTTGCCTTATTTTCATATTGATAAGTATCATAATTATATACAGACTCTATCCATTTTAAATTGGGTGTATAAGTAAAATAGTCTACTTGAAACTTATAATAATATCCAAGCGGAGCAATTGCCTTATAGGACTTCATAAATAAAGAATATCCTATAACATTCAAATCACCTAAGGGATAAGTATCATAGTCGTCTTCATTGCAATCGAACTTTGTATCCATATATCTCATCCCTGCACCAATGCTCAATTTCTTATTTAAAACAAATTCTACATTAGGGCTAAAGGCATAGTCAAACCTAAAAGCTCCACTTTCTCCTACCTTATTTGGAGTAAGTAATGCAGGGCTAAGATTCGTCTCTAATGCAAATATAAATCTCCTACCTTGGTAACCATATTTACTATAAGAACTTCTTTTATTATTAATTAGCTTATAACTCTCATCTAAGGCTTGCTTTTCGAAATCCTTTGTGTTTTCATAAGAAAAAGTAATAGTGTTATTGGAAACAAAGGTATTATTCTCTAAGTCGTAAACAAGAGACTGCATTTCTCCCGTATAAGCAGTCTTAGTCCATTGATATATGCTAATAGGTAATAAAGGATAAGCAAAACCACCAGCTATTGTTGTGTAAATTAGCTTATAACTCTTTTCCTTATCAGTTTTCTTTTTAGCCTTATATAAGGTAATAAAGTTTAAATATGGCGAATTTAACTCCTTAGCATAATTATCTAAGTCCCTACTTTCGTAGTAAATCTCCCCGAACTTGTTTAAACCCATTTTAAAATCGTGAATCTTAGATCTTAACTGGTATGAAAAACTTGTATCAAAGCTATTATTAGACATAATTATTGGACTTATACTATTATTTTTAGCTGCTTTTCTAATCATTGTCTCAAAACTCTGAGATAGTTTGAGATTTGTTTGAGATGATTTCTTAATCTCCTTTTTCTTATTAAAGGTAATAGTGATTGGTTCAAAGATTATAAGAGATTTAATATCTGGTATCTTCTCTTTATCCTTTAGCTTATCAATCAAATCTCTTGCCTGCTTACTCTCATTCTTTTGAAGAGCTGATTCAAATCTTCTAAGAAACTCCTTATCTTTCTTAAGGTCTGAAAGCATATAGTTCTCTGACTTAAACCCCTTTTGATGTCCTACTATCTTTGTGGACTTTATCTTATCGTATTTCGACAAATTAGAATTTTCTTCATCATTAGAAGGAGGCTCATTGTATATTTCACCCATTTTTAAGTCTGAAAACTTATTCAAATCCCCCAACTGCATTTCATTAGCAAGGTCTTTTACTATATCATCAAAAAGAGATAGATAATACTTGTTAGAATCTATCTTAATTCCTTCCCAAACCTCCCTAATAGCCATTAGAGCTACTTCCTTCTTATTTGCTTTCTCGAAGAAATTAGCCAAAAATTGCATCTGCCCCTCTGTTTCTTTCCTTGTTAATAAGTATCTTGAATAATTCCCATAGGTCTTAACCTTCGATATACCATAGATTGAAGCTATCTTAGATGTTAAAAGAAATTTATTATCTGGTAACTTATCCAATAAGATTATAGAATTATAATAAGATTTTATGTAATTATCGGATATGATTTGCTGATTGATTGTTTCGAAACGGCAAAGTGTTCTTATCAATTCAAAAGATGATTTACTTTGAATAAACGCATTACCAATATGATTTGCATTTTTCTCAATCAGCTTTTCCATCTCAGCGCGCCTAAGCTTTAAATTAGGATGAGTAGAGAAAGTATCAATATAGCCTTCCCTACTTGAAATTGGAGTAACTGACTCAAGAAAATAATTATCCTTAAATTTATAATACTCACTTTCGAAATAAGACCTATCAAGTTTCAATTCATCGAAAGGAAGATAGGAATACTGCAAAATATCGTAAACTCCCATTGGCGAGTCTTTATCATATCCTGCCTTCAAATAATAGTCCAAGTACCCTTCCCTATCGCACTGAAATTCCTGATCCCTTGAACGTGAATGATAAGTTAAGAAATCATCAATATTATCGAAGTCTTCCTTTAAGGAATAGCCGTGTTTCTTTGTATAATGAATGATTTCGTGAGATATAGCAAAGGCAAGTTCCGCCTCAGAAGTCGCTTGTGCAATAAGGCCTGTTGTAATAAACAGATAACCCTTACTTGTTGCAAAAGCATTTGCCTGAGAAGATTTAATAACATAAACATTTATCTCCTCTCTTAGCTTAGACTGATTTCTTAGTAGCCCATCTACTATATTATTAACATAGTTCGAGACCTCGTCTCCAAAGATTATCTTACCTGAAATAATGAATTTCTTAATCTGATTCCTAAGATTTTCCTCGTATTTATCCTTTAAGTCCTCCTTAGAGTTGGCAATTTCTAGTAAGTTTCGAGGAATATTCCCTACAGCTTCAAGTCTACTAAAATTATCTAGTCTTTGGTTTTGTGCGTTAGTTAATACATAACATATTAAAAAACTAAATAAAAGTATAGTTCTTCTCATTATTGCAGGAAATTGTGTTTGGGTTTACGCCTGCAAATATAAGAATATTTTTAAATTTTAATAGAAAAACAAGTTATTTCTTTCCAGTATGTCCAAAACCGCCCTCACCCCTTAGGGTTTCAGATAAGGTATCGGTTTCTTCCCACTCCACTGTTTCGTGCTTAGCAATAATCATTTGAGCTATTCTTTCCCCATCTTTTATCTCAAAACTTTCTGAAGAAAGATTAACTAAAATTACTTTTATCTCACCCCTATAATCAGCATCAATAGTTCCAGGAGAGTTCAAAACCCCAATCCCATGCTTAAAGGCAAGTCCAGAGCGAGGTCTTATTTGAGCTTCATAACCAAGGGGCAGTTCAATAAACAAACCTGTTGAAACTAAAGTCCTCTCTAGTGGTTTCAAAACAATAGATTCCACCAAATTAGCCCTAATATCCATTCCCGCAGAACTTGTAGTTGCATAGCTTGGAATATCGTGCTTTGACTGATTAACGATTCTTACTTTCATATCTCCTATTTTTTGCAAAGTTAAACTTTCTAAAATATCTAAACAAATTTTACCTAATACAGAGGAGTAAAATCTCAGATACAAAACAATTAATCAAGCTTTTAATCTAATGAAACGAAGCGGTAATCTAATGAAATAAAGGATTAATAAAATTAAACGAAGATTCAGTATCGGAATCATGCCATGAATTGACCAATATCATGCCATGATTCTAATTGATTCATGGCATGATGTTGATGATATCATGGCATGAATTGGAGATTGAAACAAAGATTCAAGAGAACAAAGCTTAGTTTCAGCTCTGTGAATCTTAGTTTCGTTTTTTCAATTGCTTAATCTTATTTTCTAATCAACTTCTTGATGTCGAGTTTATAGGCAATTGCTAAGAAAGAAATTATAATGATTGTGTTGATTGTTAGACTTAGGGCAAGGTTATCAAGTCTTATATTTGCCATAAGGAAATAGAGGGCAATGGATGAAACTAAGTAAACTGTGATATGCTTTATGTTATAATTTATTGGGTAATGCTTTTGTCCCATTAGGTAACAAAGAAGGGTGATTGAGAAATAACAAATAAGGGTTGTCCATGCTGCACCCATATAACCAAGAATTGGCACCAAGAAATAGTTAAGCACAAGGGTTATTCCTGCTCCTATAATTGCAATATATGCACCGTATTTTGTCTTGTCCGTAACCTTATACCAAATGCTAAGATTATAGTAAATGCCTAAGAAAAGGTTTGCTACCAAAAGAATAGGCACAACCTTTAAGCCAATTCTGTAATCTTCACCAATGAAGTATTTGAAAATATCTATATATCCCATAACTCCAAGAAAGATTATGCAAAGGAAGATAACAAAGATTGTCATTATGCTTGAATAAGATTCTTTTGCGTCTTTTTGCTGCATTTTGGAAAAGAAGAAAGGTTCGGCAGCAAACTTAAAGGCTTGAATAAAAAGACTTATAATTATTGATAGCTTATAGCAAGCTCCATAAATACCAATCTGACTCATCTTATATTCGCTAATTGCCTTTGAGCCGGTAATATCTTCAGGAATACTAACAAGATGTTTTAATGCAATCCTATCAAAGGTTTCATTTACCATTCCTGCCAAACCTCCAATCATAACTGGTAGGGCATATACAAGCATTTTCTTTAGCAAAGAAAAGTTGAATGAAAACCTAAACTTCATATACTCGGGCAAGAGTAATAGGGTGGCAATACTAGAGGCTAGGAAATTGGATATAAATATATAGAGAACTAAGTCGTCGGGCTTGAACCAAGGAGTAATTAATGGATTATTATTATTAAATAGTATGGGACAGACCAAGATAAAGAAGAGATTGAAAATTATATTTGAGAATATATCCATCGTTTTAATAAAGGCAAACCTGGCTGCTTTCTGCTCTGAGCGTAGTAGTGCATAAGGAATAGCCCTAATTGCATCAAGTCCGAGAATTAGAAGGAAGAGAGCTATATAGTTCTTATTATCTTGATACTCTAGGACAGAGGAAATTGGGTTGATAAAGACGAAGGATATTATTAGAAAGGCAGAGGTAGTAATTGTCAAGGAAAGCAAGGAAGTATTATAGACTATATCTTTCTTTTCTTCAGTCTGAGAGAAGCGGAAAAAGGCTGTTTCCATTCCATAAGTCAAGATAATCATCAGAAAAGCAATGTATGCATAAAGCTCAGAAACCACTCCGTAGTTCTGAGTTGCAATATTATAAGTATAAAGAGGTACAAGAAAATAATTTAGAAAGCGTCCAATTATGGTTGGCACCCCATAAATTGCTGTCTGTCCTGCAAGTTTTTTTATATCGCTCATTCTCCTAATTTCTTTTACATATTCCATTGCAAAGATATAGTTTTTTCTGTGAGGGGATAGTAAAAAAATAATATCTTTGCAAGATGAAAATTGTTTTAGGCTTTGGTAGTAATTTGGGAGATAGAGAGCAGTATATTAATTCTGCCTATAAATTATTGGAAGAAAGACTTGGAGAATTAATAAATAAGTCCTCATTAATCGAAACCCTGCCTTGGGGATTTGAAAGCAAGAACTCATTTATCAACTCCGCAGCCCTATTTGAAACAAAAGCCACACCCCACCAGGCACTAACAATCTGCAATGAAATTGAAAAAGAATTAGGCAGAGTAAGAACCGAACAAGGCTACCAAAACCGCACAATAGATATCGATATCCTCTTTTACGAAAACCAAATCATCAATTCCCCCACCCTAATCATACCTCATCCCCTTATCCTTGAAAGAGATTTTGTTCTAATTCCCCTAAAAGAAATAATCCCAGAGCTTATCCATCCGCTTATTCAAAAGAAGATAAAGGAAATATGAGATTATGGTTTAATGGATTAGTCAATAAGTATATTGTTAAGATTAAGACTTCTGTTTAAACAAAATCTATCCCATCATATAAAGGAGAATCCCAATCTGGATAGCTGTTCTCATCTTCATCTCCGTAGTAAACAATCTTTGATATATTAGATACATCATCTAAATTTTGCCAAGTTTTGAAAATACTTTTGGTTTTATTATTCTTAATCCGTTAAACCCATAATATTAATTAGATAGTTTATATTGATTTCTATAAAATACAGAAACTAATAATCTCTTTTCTAATTCAACATCAAAGATATCTTGCTTTTATACCAAAGTGAAGCACAAGAATAATATCTTCGCAGTATGAAAATTGTTTTAGGCTTGGTAGGAATTTTAGGGATTTACTTAGGAATTTAAATAATATCAAAAGCTAAATATATCTATTCTAAAAATAAGATGATTTATCCTTGGTTTCTTGCGCTTTTGCAATAGAAGTAAATTCTATTTTATTTGCATAAATCCAATTAAGTATTATCGCAATCAATATTTTTCAATTTTACTCATTAATTTTTATATTCTTCATTGCAGAAAGCAAAGTTTCTATTTTCTCTTTACAATCATTGAAAAATATATCACTATTTATAATTTCTTTATCCCATTTGTCAATAGAAAGGTTTGGAAGAAGTGAATAAAATGGCCACCAATCGCTTTGTTTAAAAGAAGTAACCCCATTATTTTTTAAGTTATTGTGAAGGATTTCTTTATTCCTATCAGAAATTATATAATTAGATCTATGGTTAAGTAAACCATAATGGTAACTATTATTTTCAAAAGTGAAACCAATTTTATATTTTCCATACATATTAGGATTGTCTAAGTCAAACCTTATATGTGATTCTTTACTTTCTACATATTTATATTTCAGTCCTTTCTTTTCAGCAAACTCTTCCATTTTAGGATTGAAATGCTTTTCAGCAAGAAAGTTAAAAATCTTTGAATAGTTTTGACTGATTGCTTTAGCTACTCTTAAGCTTTCAACTTTTGATATTACTTCTATTATTTCCTCTTGGTTTTTTGTGTCCATATCTTGATTGGTTAATTGTTTTATATGATTAATATATTGAATAATTGTTTCTCTGACCATCGGCAAACGAGTGGCTATTGAAACACATTTTTCAAGCCAGTTAATAATGTCATCTTTATAAGATATCTTTAAATAATCTACACCTTTACCACTTTGCTCAGATGCCTTTTTCCCATCAAGTGTAAGATATAATATTTGATATCCCTTATCATATTTCTTAGCATATCTATTATACCTCAATAATTGTTCATGTTGGTCAGAAGCATGAATTTTATTCTCAATAATAATAGCTTTACTTTGATCGTCTTCGATTAAAATATCAATTCTCCCGTCCTTAGATGTTGAAAATTCAGTAATTACTTTACTTTTTTTGTAATTAAAGTCTAAAATTGTAAATTTATCATCTAATGTTTCAAGAAAACATTCAAGGAGTTTGTATTTTAGACTATGTGTTCCGTGTCGGTTCAAAAAGGCTGCAATAATACAGGAATGAGCATTTTCGTAATGATTTACACCACAAATCTCAAATATATTAAAACGCCCACCAGATGCACTTAATATCTCTTCATTCTTATTATTAATAATTGCAACTTGACTTAATAAGTTTTGTATTTCTTTCACCATCTTAATTCAATTTTAGATTTACTTGTTACGTTTCAATTTTTCTCTTGATTAGTCCCCTTTAAAGAAGGGAAGGAATTCCTTCCCTTCTTATAATATTAAATTTATCTCTTATGCCAAACTCTACCATCATTTGTAGAATAATCAATTCTAGTATATTTTTCTGAGTTAAGTCGGATAATCTCCTTATTTAATTAAATCATTTGTGAGATAATGAATAATTTTAAATATGTCTTCTGCTAATTCTTTTGAAATTTACATCATATGTCTCAATATAACTACCTTTCAAAAAATTCATAGTGTCACCTACTGTATTTCTGAATTCTCCAACATTAGATTCATGCTCTCGATTAATTAGCTTGAAGTTTTCATCATAAGTTTGGTAATAGCTACCTTTAAGGCATACTATGTAATTTGAATTAAAACCTTCTAATACTCCAACATTAGATTCATTCTCTCGGTTAATTGATTTGTTGTTTTGGTCAAGTGTTTCATAATATGACCCTTTTCTAATTACATCTGAAATCATAATAATTTTTTTTTAATTTTCGCCTACTCTTAAAGGGTTTTGGCTTTCCCATTAGTAATTTTAATTATATTATTATCACAAAAATATACTTGTAGAATTCAAGTTTTAAAATGTATAATCTGATAAAAGTCTATTAAAACTCGAACGCAAAGATATATAATTGATTTAATTATTCAATCTATTTCAATAATTATTTTAATACTATATTTTTTTACGAATTTATATATTTAGCAGGGAGTTAGTCGAAATCTATTCTATCATATTAAGTAGTATCTTAAATCTGAATAGTTATTCTAATCTTTATCTCAGGAAGAAGTCCTCTTTCCTCGAAACCCTGCCATGGGGATTTGAAAGCAAGAACTCATTTATCAACTCCGCAGCATTATGTGAAACATCCGCCACTCCCCAAGAGGCACTAAGCATATGCAATGAAATTGAGAAAGAATTAGGAAGAGAAAGAACAGAACAAGGTTACCAAAACCGCACAATAGATATCGATATCCTATTTTACGAAAACCAAATCATCAATTCCCCCACCCTAATCATACCTCATCCCCTAATCCAAGAAAGAGATTTCGTATTAACCCCCCTAAAAGAAATCCTCCCAAACCTTATTCATCCTGTTCTAAAGATAAGGATAGGAGATATATAAGAAAGCATAATCTCGCATTTTCTTCTAATATTCGTAAGAAATAAATAAGATATTTGGGATTTTGAAGCCTTTATTTTGGATTTAGATAAAGATTTCTTACCAAAAAAGTCTGACTTTTTTACCCAAAAAGACAGACATTTCACCCATAAAAGACTGACTTTTTCACCATAAAAGACTGACTTTTTACCCCAATAAGACTGACTTTTTACCCCAATAAGACTGACTTTTTACCCCAATAAGACTGACTTTTTACCCCAATAAGTCAGACTTTTTATATTAATAAGTCTGACTTATGGGGTGAAATATTCAAGTTAAAATCCAAAAAGAAGGCTTCTCAGAGTAAAATATCTTGAAGTTTTGTTGCTTTCTTAGGCTTAAATGTATCTTTCGTGTTCCTGATTTAAGATTTCTTTAATTTCATTTCTTAAACTCTCCGGAGCAAGGACTTCAATATAGCGTCCATGTGAAAGGATTTCCTTTATAAAATCATAAGTAGGTTTTATCTTATAACTGAAGATTGTGTAATCAATGGCTTTTTGTACTTCTTTTTGGGAATTATGTAAAGGAAGGGTTTCAATATACTTGACATCTTCATCATATACCTTTAATATAACTTTTTCAGCTTTTTGATTGCTATTTACAATTATCCCAAAGGAGTCCTTAAAATATTCCTCTCCATTAAAATCCTCTGGCAAATCAAACTTATTGGAAGTGGTTTCAACATTCTTAATCCTATCCAAAGAATAAATTAAAATATCATTCTTAAAAGGATTGAAAGCAACAACATACCATCTTTGTTTGAAAATCTTAACGCAGTAAGGATGAATCTCAAAGCTATATGCTTTATTATGTTCAAACTTTTGGTAAGTAATATTAATTACATGACTTTCCCTCATTGCCTCAATGATGGGAGTGAGGAACATTTGACCAGAAGGAACATTTTCAAAAAGTATCCTCTCCTTAAGCCTGTGGCTTTCATTAACAATATTATTTACAGAAAGACTATTCAAAAGCCATGTCCTAATCTTGCCTTTGTTTAAGTCTTCTTCATATTCAATAAAATACTTATTCCCATCCTTCCTGTCGCAAAGAATATCTATATCAAACATCTGACTAATAGCCTCTCGATGATTATGGAAAGTTCTTAAAGGCAATTCTTCGCAAGAATAGTTCAATGAAGCATTTTGCCATCTATTATTAATATCCTCAAAACTAATTTTCTTGGCATTATAAATAACATCCAAAAGCCAAATATACCTTTTAAAAAGATAAGCCGTCTTATCCTTACTTGTCTTGCGTTTTTGCATAATATTCAATCTTTCTAATAATTATCTCGCTTCCTCGTTTGCTTTTTAAAATAATATCTTTTATCCAATTATTATATTGGTCTAATTTATATTGGTGAGTTTCTTGATAAGTGATATTATTTTTAGAATCATACGAATACTTTTCTCTTAAGTTTCCTAATGAGTTGTAGTTATATTTAAGTCTTAGATATAAATTCCCTTCTTTATTGGAATAATACATTTCAACTACATTCCCATTTGCATTAAAGATATTCTTCTTTATTAATTTTCCATTTGCAAGGTAAACAAATTCAGTTTTATTGCCATTTGAATCATATTCATATTTATGTATTCCAATTAGCTTCTCCTCTGAATCGTAATAATCAATTTCTATAGTATTGCCTTTTGAATCATGTTTATAAATGCTTTTTGAGTCAGGCTCTCCACCACAAAAAGAATAAAACTCAATTTCTTTTTCTTCTGTGTCATATTTATGAATTTGCACCCTATCCAAATCCTCTGAATTGCTTATATGTTCCTTAATTACTTTCCCTTTAGAATCGTATTCATATTTCGTTCCTATTATATAAGTATCATTAGGAGAAATAACTAATTCCTCAAAAAGATTTCCATTTAAGTCATATTTATAAATCATTTCATAATCCAAAGCTTCTTTTTCAAATACACTTTCTTTAAGAATGTTCATATTAGAATCATATTCAGAAAGGACTTTCATATCATATTTAGAAGTTCTAAAATTATGACTTAATCTATACCCATCTTCATCAAATACCTCCAAATCAAAGTGCTTTAATTTCCCTTTCTTAATCTCCCCAGACTTTCGAGAAATATAGTAAGTCTTAGTTTCTATCGACTTTACATTCCCATTAATCTCACTTTGCTTAAGACAGCTTTTTCTATTCATTGCAAATAATTTTTTTGATTAATATTGCTTGCGAAGATAAAAATAAGCCTATGCTAAAGAAAAGCATAGGCTTGTAAATTCAAGAATAAAAGTACTTATAAATTGTATTAAGGATTTGATGTTTCTTGTAAATATTATAAATCAATTCCTTCCATTGCATCAAGTAAAGTTTCTATCTTTTCTTTACAATCGTTGAAAAATTTATCACTATTAATAATATCACTTTCCCAAGCATCAATATTAAGATTTGTGAATTGAGCATAAAATGGCCACCACTCGCTTACTTTTGGGTTTAAAATACCCTTTCCTTCTAAATTTTTGCGAAGAATTTTTCTATTCTCATCAGAAATCCTATAAGAGTTTGGATTATTACAAAGACCATAATGACAACGATTCCCTTCAAAGGTGAAACCTATCCAGCATTTCCCTTGCCAATTTGGATTTACTAAGTGAAAACGAATATATAATTCTTCACTTAATTCATAATTGAATTCTAATCCTTTCTCATTAGCAAATTCTTCCATTTTTGGATTGAAATGCTTATTTGCCAGTGCATCAAAAGTTGATGAATAATTTTGACTAATTGCTTTAGCTGTTCTTAAGTTTTCTATTTTTGATAAAACTTCTATGATCTCGTTTGTGTCCATATCTTGATTTGTTAATTGTTTTAAATGATTAATATATTGAATTATTGTTTCTCTAACTATTGGATAACGAGTGGCTATTGAAACACAGCTTTCAAGCCAGTTAATTATATCCTTATAAGATATTGGGAAATAATTTACTCCTTCACCACTTTGCTCTGATGCCTCTTGCCCATCAAGAGTAAGATACAAAATTTGATAGCCATTTTTATATTGTTGTTGGGCATATCTATCATATCTCTTCAATTGTTCAGATTGATCAGATGCATAGATTTTATTTTCAATAATTATAGCTTTATTTTGATTGTCTTCAATTAAAATATCTATTCTTCCATCTCCAGTATAATGTTCTGTCTCTACACTAGCTCTAGAGGAGTTAAAGTCTTTAATGTTAAATTTATCTCCAAGCATTTCAATAAAACATTCAAGGAGTTTAGATTTTAGACCATGAGTTCCATTGGGATTTAAAAATTCAGCAATTATTGCAGAATGAGTATTTTCATAATGATTTACTCCGCAAATTTTAAACATATTAAATCGACCTCCTGTCGCATCTAATATTTCTTCATTTTTTTTATTAATGATAGCTACTTGATTAAGTAAATTCTTAATGTCTTTTATCATTTCATTTCGGTTATTTGGTTTATAAATATATTTTTATTTTTCTCGGATAAAATGCTTTATAGAGAAACAGTACAAAGATAGATATAATTGTGCATTCAATAGTACATAATTTTTCTAATAATCATTCCGCTTCCTCTTTTGTTCTTAAATATAATATCCTTTATTCAGTGACTCTTTTGATTAAATTCATATTTAAGGTTTTCTTTAAGCTTTAATCCTATAGTATCTTTGTTGCAATAAAGGCACAAGCTTCTGCATCGGCTAAGGCGTTATGATGATTTTCTAAGGAAAAACCTAAGTGTTTTGCAACTGTATCAAGCTGATAATTTGGTAGGTTCTTAATTGTTTGTCTTGCTTTTTGTAGAGTGCAATAGAATTGGAAATAAGGATATTTCATATTATATCTTTCATAACTTGCCTTAAGACAACCTTCATCAAATGGACTGTTATGTGCAACCAATGGCAAATTCTTAATCCTGCCAACAATATTATTCCAAATTGTAGGAAAAAACTCAGCGTTAATAGTATCTTTCTTAGTTAATCCATGACATTGAGTAGCCCAATAGCAGTAGAAATTAGGTTCAGGCTTTACCAAACTATAGAATTTTTCGGTTATTATTCCATTTCTTACAATAACAACTCCCATACTGCAAATGCTTCTATGCTGATTTGCCGTTTCAAAATCAATAGCTACAAAGGATTTCATACTATATTATTTATTATTAATTTCTATTCTTAAGATTTTACATGGCGAAGATACGAATACTTGTATGCCAAAGTAGAACATAAGAAGAGAAAGTTTAAAGATAATCAAAAACAAATGGTTGATTGGAGATTTTATAATTCTCATTTACTATTGCAGAATTAGCAAAGACAGTTGTTCCGTTATCAACTACTCCATAGGAATCGTGAATATGACCAAAGAGATGATACTTAGCTTTTATTTCAGTTACCCTCTTCAAAAGATTAGAGCAACCGTAATTAATTTCTCCCGCTCTATCAAGTATTTGAAAAGGAGGTCTATGAGTTATAAGAATATCTGTGTTTGACGGAATTTCTTCAATTGATTTATCATAAAGCCCAGATATATCGTCAGAAAAGAAGAAAGGAAGTCCCCAAAATTGAATATCCTCAATCCTTACTCCATTTTTATCAAGATAATAGCAGTTTTTAGGTAGAAATTTCTGTATAACATCTCTTTCTTTACCATCTAAGCAAAAGTCATGATTGCCTGCAATAAAAATCTTATAATGATAATCTAATTTATAAAACCAATCAATAAAATCCATAACCTCTTTTCCTTCTCCAGAAAAAGAAATATCACCAGAATGAATTATCAAATCCGCTTTAGGTAAATCTTTTAATTCCCTGTGTAAATTGTGAGTGTCTGAAAGGTGTAATATTCTCATAGGTATTTATTGGTCTTCAAATAATCAAATAATTTTTCAAAAGACTTAGTTATTTTTTGAGTACTTTGAAAATTATCTCATAAAGGGGCTTAACCTTATTAACTCTTACTTTGATATCAGCCAATAATAAAAAGTTTTCTTTTTATTTAGGTAGTAATATCATCATTACTTCTTGAAAACATTTATAAACACCGTCATAATCGTACCTATTAAAGTATTGCCAAAATTGTCTTATTCCAGTTGATAATGGTAATAAATATTTGGTTTTCATTCTTATAATTTCAGGTAGGTCTTTGTCGTCAAAAATATCTTTATCTATCTGGCAATAAAGTCTGTCATTGTATGTAATAATAACTCTAATGTTAGTAGAATCTTCTAAAGGGACTATGAAACCCATAATTGTTTTCCCATCTCCTACTTTTTCCAATTCAGGATATTTTTGTGACATTTCTAATTGAGCTTTTTCGAAGAAAATTTTATCTTCTTTTAATCTATAATCATCAATTAGTTGTTCAATCAAATTACTTACATTATTTATTTCTTCTCGTTTAGCAAGTAATTTATTAATATTTTCTATTGAATTTGAGTTTAATTGTAATTCTTGTTTAATAAATTCTTTTAGTTCCATATTCATTTTATTATTTATTGTTCTTAAATCAAACATCCCTTCTAAGTGATCTATATATTGTTCGATAGCACTTCTTAGAAATAAATCCTTTAGTCGTATATTTGGTAATACTTTTTCTTTAAGCCATTGTAATATGTTATCACAAAATGATAAATTAAAATATCTATCTTGAAATTCATTTTTACACTCTCCCCAACTTTGTTCGTTCGGTTCTTCTGCTTCAGGTGACAAATAAATAACAAAGATTTGCTCGTCTCTAAAACCTTCTTCTCTTGTCTTTTGAATGTAACGTTCTAACTGCCTTTCTTGATCAGTCGCGTAATGTATTTTATTTTCTATTATTATTGCGTATGTTTTGTCTCTAATCCATAGATCTATACGTTTTTCCTCCTGAGTTATTTTGGGATTTTCAACTTTAATATTTTGTAAAAAGTTTGCTTTTTGTTCTGTTAAGTATTCAACGAAACTTTCCAGTATTTCATATCTATTCTCTATAGTTTTTTGCTGTAAAAGTTTTGCAAAAATACGACTATGTGCATTTTCGTTTGCATGTAATTCATCAATCACATTTAAATGATAAGGTAGATCACTTTTTAATTTTCTATATAATGCCTTATATCTTTCTATTAAGTCGAAAAAATATTGATAATTACTTTGCTCTTCTTTAATAACTTTATTAATGAATTCTAATGTATCTTTTGTTTTACTTTCCATTTATATTACTTTGTTAGTTCAAATATCATGATTTATATAAATTCATAATTCGTTTTCTATTTTAAATTTAAATCTTTAATCATTAGAATAATTTATTCATTTTGTATTATCACAATTAAAACAGCTATAATTTTATTTCATTCTTTTTATATAGAGGATTACAATTAATTTGTCACCAAAAAAGATATTATCTTATAAATCCGTTCCCAAACCTTGCCACAAATATACAATAATTTTCTTTAATTAATCTTTTTTTGACTTTATGGTTAGTTTATCTCTTTTTATCATGTACTATGCAGCAAAATTACAAAAATACTATGCCAAAATAGAGCAGTATGGGTGTTTTTGTATCGAATTTTACTTAATCAAGATATGAAAAACTACAATCAAGAGAAAAAAATTATAATCAAGTGATAGAACAATGGAATTAAGTGATAATATTGTATTTTTGAGAGGAGTTACCATTAAAATCACCTTCAACGCATGATTAAAATTAAACGCCGAAAAAATTATTTTTTTTCGGCGTAAAAATAAAAAGAATCGGCGTATCTTTTTAGAGATTCGGCGTAAAAAAATCCATGTTCTTTTTTTTGGAACATGGTTTTTTGGGTTTAGTTTTTTAGATTAAGGATAATTTATTTCTTAACTATCATTTTCTTTGTGGTTAGGTTCTTCCCATTTGATATTATTGAATAGAAGTACACTCCATTTTGTAGGTCATTGTTATGGAAATGGATATTTGAAAGACCTTATCCGCCAAACTCCATTAGGTATGCCTTGATAAATTCATCTAAGTCGCCATCTAAGACTGCTTGGGTGTTGGAGGTTTCTATATTTGTGCGTAGGTCTTTTACTAGTTTATAGGGATGAAGTACGTAGTTTCTTATTTGTGAACCCCATTCAATCTTCTTCTTCGAGCCTTCTATAATAGCCATCTTCTCTCTTTTCTTCCTTAGTTCTATTTCGTAGAGTTGGGATTTTAGCATTTGAATTGCCTTATCTCTATTTTGAATTTGTGAACGGGTTTGTTGGCATTCAATAATAATGTTTGAGGGCTTATAGTGCAAACGGACTGCTGACTCAACTTTGTTTACGTTTTGTCCTCCGGGTCCTCCGGAACGAAAAGTGTCCCATTCAATATCGGAGGGGTTGATGTTTATTTCAATATTATCGTCAATGACTGGGTATGCATAAACAGAGGCAAAGGATGTATGGCGTTTGTTAGCCGAATCGAAAGGAGAAAGACGAACAAGGCGGTGAACTCCATTCTCTCCTTTGAGGTATCCGTAAGCAAACTCGCCTTCAATTTCAAGGGTTACGCTCTTTATTCCTGCAACTTCTCCATCTTGAAAGTCAACTTCATGTGCTTTGAAATTATTCCTTTCAGCATATCTCAAATACATTCGCATTAGCATTTCAGCCCAATCACAGCTCTCTGTTCCTCCTGCTCCTGCATTAATAGTTATTATTGCGGAAAACCTATCTTCTTCATTGCGAAGCATATTCTTTGTTTCAAGGTCTTCAACTATCTTTTCAAAATCACTTAAATATACGTCTATCTCTTCTTCTTTGCAATCTCCTGAATCGTAGAACTCTTTCCAGTCTTTAACGTCCTCTAAGGACTTTATCATCTTATCGTACTGGTTAGTCCAAACTTTTTTCTCGTTAATCTTTTTCAGAACTCTTTCTGCTTCTTTGGCGTCTTTCCAAAAGTCTGCTTCAAGTGTTTTTACTGTTTCTTCTTCTATTAGTTTCTTCTTCTTATCAATGTCAAAGAAACCTCCTTAGAGCCGAAACTCTTTCCTGAAAGTCTTTAATTCTCTCATCTATTGTCATAAAACAAATCTTATATTAATTCTTGTCAGCTGCAAATTTATGAATTAAATCTTAGTATTCAATTTTGTTTTCTGTTTTTTGCCATAATTCAAAAGGTGCTTGCCCTTCTTCTTTCATTATATTCTCAACAGGGATACTCCTTTCGTTTTCTGGAAGAGAGAGTTCGGTATAAATTAGGGAATCATTGAAGCCAATCTTTTCTGCGGCATAACGATCGGCTGCATAATATATTTTATCAATCTTTGCCCAGTAAAGTGCAGATAAACACATAGGACATGGTTCACAAGAAGAATAAATATCACAACCAGATAAATCAAAAGTATTTAGCTTATTGCAAGCCATTCTTATAGCATTAATTTCAGCATGTGCCGTTGGGTCATTTGTTGTAGTTACACTATTTGAGGTTTTAGCAATAACTTTTCCATCCTTAACAATAATAGCACCAAAAGGACCTCCATTTAATTCTTTAACACTCTCAACTGCAATATCAATTGCCATTTGCATAAATTCTTTTTTCATATGTAACTTTGTTTTAATAATCTTAGAACCCTGGTAAGTCCATTAGCACTGTTGGGATTAATAATATCCATCCAAGGAATACCATTGCTAAGATAAATTTCCAAGACCATTTCACCCATTTTGCATAAGGTATTCTTGCTATTCCAAGAACTGCTATCAAAACTCCTGATGTAGGCGTGATTAAATTGGTGAAACCATCTCCAATATGGAAGGCTGTAACGGCTGATTGTAATGATATATCTGTCATTATTGCTATCTCACGAAACATAGGCATAAGCATTGCTGCCTTTGCTGTTCCTGAGGTGATGATTGCATTAAGTATTGATTGGAAACCATACATTAGACTAATTGCTCCAATCTCTCCTGATCCGCTAATGGAAGTAGCAACGGAATTAAGGAAGGTATCGATTATCTTTCCATCCTCTAAGATTACTATTATGCCACTTGCAAGTCCTACCACTAAGGCTGCACTTAACATATCCCTTGCTCCTTCAATAAATAGTTTAGAAATTTCAGATGCATCTTTCCCTAACGCAACGCCTGTTATAATAGCCATTGTGAAGAAAAGAGCTGCAATATGAACAAAGCCCCATTCAAATATCATTACTCCAACAATAAGGTAGATAATGGTGAAGATTAGGATAAATAAACTAAACATTTGCATGGATTTCTTAACCATCTTATATCCAAAACCAATAAATAGAAGTGTTAGGATTAGAAGGAATATATAGGTTGAGTATCCTCCACTAAATAGGTCTGGGTTAAGTCCAATATAAATAGAATAAACCACAACTATTAGTGAAGATATTATATATGCAAGCCAAGTCCCACGATTTGCTTTTAGGGGTTCAAGTTGATTTGCAGTTTCTTGGTTATGTCTCCAATGGTTATCTTCTTCATACATTATGGATTTTGTTGGGGTTTTCTTAACTTTATTAGCATACCATAGAACATAAGCTATTCCTATACCTGTTATTATAAACCACATAACCAAACGATATTCTATACCGCTAAACATCTTAATTCCTGCAATATCTTGAGCAATTCCTAATGTGAAAGGATTTAGAATACAGCCTGCAAAACCAAGTCCTGCCGCTAAGAAACACATGCAAACTCCAACTATAGAGTCGTATCCCATGCTTATGGCAAGAGGAACAAAGATTATAACAAAGGCTATTGTCTCCTCCGACATCCCAAATATTGCACCAAAGGCAGAAAACATTATCATAATAATGATAATGATAAGGTTATTGACCCCTATCCATTTCAAAAACCTAAACTTATCCAGCTTGGTACTATGCCTTAGAAAAGACTGAACCCCCATATCAATTGCCTTTGTTTCGTTGAGTATCCAAAACGCGCCACCAAGAATAAGCAGGAAAGCGATTATTCCAGGAGCTTTTTGAAACCCTTTAAAGAAGGCAGACATTATTTGCCAGGTCTGAGGGGCTTGGTCAACATGGTGAAAAGATCCAGGAACAATTCCATCAATTACTTTTCCGCTATCAGTTGTTTGAGCTTCTCTAATAAATTCGCCAGCAGGAACAAACCAAGTTGCAATTGCTGCAAGAACAATTAAAGAGAATATAATTACATAAGTATGTGGTACTTTTTTAAACATAGGTTATTCTTTTTCTGTTAATAATGTAAATTCGTTATTTTCAACTCTTTTGTTTCTTTAATCCAGTTGCTTTTATTATCAAAGTCTTTGGGTCTATCTTTCTTCGGTTTAAGAAGCCTGAAACTAGGGCTATTATTAAAATTGTGATTGAAGAGAATACTGAAATTCTTGCAATATAATCTCCATATTTAACATAGAAAGTAATTTGCTTTTGAGGTATTAATGAGGCTTTTATTACGTCCTGTGTCCAGAACTTAGTTTTTTGACTAATTTCTCCTTTTGGATTAACAAAACAAGATGTTCCTGTATTGGCACTTCTTGCTATATAGCGGCGAGTTTCAATAGCACGAAGGGAAGCATAGGAAGCGTGTTGCTTATATCCCTCAGTATCTCTCCACCATGAGTCATTAGTGATTATAAAGATTAGTTCTGCACCTTCCCTTACCTTTTGCCCAACGAAACCTCCATAAACAGATTCATAACAAATAGGTGTTGTCGTTTTAATTCCAGAGCTTTGAGATATAAAGAAATCATTTTGATTATCAACTGCAAGCGTTCCAACAGGTAGGTTACCTAATTTAATTGCAAAGTCTAATATCTTGCCTAAGTATTTCTTAAATGGTAGTCTTTCAACTCCAGGAACAAGTTTTGATTTATGGTAAACCTCAAAATCGTTATCTTTTTTAATATGTACAGCACTATTATAAACAGAATAATATGGCTTAGGAGCATCTTCAATCTCCCTTGAAGCTTCATCCTTTTCTTCTTCTGATTGTAATTTGCGAGTAAATGAACCTGTTATCATTTGTGCCTTTTCATAGCCTCCAAGAAATAAACTAAGCCTTTGAAGACTGACATTCTCCTGTATATGATCTTCCCATAATCTTTCTTCCAAACAACCCTCAGGTGCTAAAATAAAACTTGTATTATCATCGGTTTTGGTCTGAGACATTGAAATTAACAAATCTATTATCTCATAGTTGCGAAGTTGTAAGTCGTTATCGTAAGGCTCAAGGTTAGGTTGAAGAACTACAACATCAATTGGTTGGTTTTCTTCATCCTTATAGTTATTCAAAATTATAAGAGAAATTATAATTGGAACGATAATCAAGCTTGCGAAATAAGATATATTAAATATAAATCTCTTTTTGTCAACTATTTTTAACTTACCTGTTTCCTTGTGAAAGCAAATCTCTTTTATAGCTCTATAAGCAAAGTAGTTAACAATAAAGATTAAAAAGGTTCCCCCGAAAACTCCAGTATATTCGTACCATTGAATAAGCATAGGCATGGTAGAGAAACCATTGCCAAGGGTCATCCAAGGCCAAGTGAGTTCCCAATGAAGATGCAAGTATTCCATTGATATCCATAGTAGGGGAAGGATAAGAAAGCCTTTTTTATTATCAAATAATGACTTCTTTGTTATATGGTAGATTTGGAAAACTAAAGCTCCTAATAATGCATTAAGTATAGGTGCAACTAAACCGAAAAGTGTTGCAAAGCATATCCAATAGGATGTTATTATATTGAAAATAAAAAAACTAACAAATGAGTATTTGAATACTACATACTTAGATAACTTAGATTTATTATTAGATATATAGTTTTCTACCCAAAGAATTGGAACAAAAGCAATGAAAAGTAATGGAGCAAATCCATAACTTGGCCAAGCTAATGCTAATAACACTCCTGTTAGGCAAGCAATTATAAAGAGTTTATAGTTTTTCATCTTATTACGTAATTCATTTTAACATCAAACTCTTCTGTTGGTATTCTGTCGAAGAACTGAAAATCAAAGCAAACACCAACCTTAATTGCATTAGCTGTTGTTAGAAGCTTATCATAATAACCTCTTCCTCTTCCTAAGCGATTGTTTTCTTTGTCGAAAGCAATGCCTGGGACAACCACTACATCTATTTTATCAATATCTGTAAACTCTTCTCCAATTGGTTCTAATATTGAATAGGCCTCTCCTTTTCTCATCGACTTCATGCCCTCGAAAACTCTTATCTTAAGAATATCTCCCTCAACACAAGGCAGAAGAATTGTTTTTTCTTTATACCATTTTAATACAAATTCACGAGTTGCTACCTCATCTCCCATAGACCAGTAAGCTAAGACTATCTTTGAATTAATAAAGTAATCTTCTTTTTCAAGCTTTTCAAAAATTGGTTTTGATAGTTCTTTCTTCTCAGAAAATGTATATGCTTCTTTTGCTAGCTTGACTAGTTTTCTATACTTTTTCTTTTCTTCTCTTATATCCATAACACAATATTATAAACTAAAAATGAAACAATCCAAGCAAGGGCTGTGGTATAGGTGACCAGAAGTACTGCCCAAATAAGCCTCCCACTTTCTTTCCAGACAACGGAGAAAACTGCAAGACAAGGGAAGTATATTAAAACAAATACCAATAAACTAAGAGCTGTTGCTGTTGTAAAAACAGGCATTCCTATCTTATCCCCACTTGTATGAACTTCTTTTTTAAGTCTTTGTCCTAATGACTGCTCACTTACATTTGGGTCTTTTGCATATAATACACCCATAGTACTAATAATAACTTCTTTTGCTGATACTCCTGCCAAAAGACTAACGCCTATCTTCCAATCGAAACCCAAAGGCTCAAGAACTGGCTGAACGAAATGTCCTATTGACGCAATATATGAATGCTCTATCTTCGATGTATCCTTTTGTGGGAAATAACCTAGTGACCATATTACTATTGACCCAATTAGAATAATTCCTCCCATCTTTTTCAGATAGTATTTTGTCTTCATCCCAATATTAATGCGGATTGCTTTTAGAGTAGGGATTCTATAAGGAGGAAGTTCCATAACAAAAGGAGCTCCCTTGGTTTTCATAATGGTCTTCTTAAATATTAATCCAAATAAAACCGCAAGTAAGATTCCGAAAAGATATAGTGAGCTTAGAATAAGAATAGCGTTTTTAGGAAAGAAAGTGCCTATAATAAGTATATAAACAGGAAGTCTTGCACTACACGACATAAAAGGAATTATCAGCATTGTTAGTAGCCTGTCCTTTTTGTTTTCTAAGGTTCTTGTTGCCATAATTGCTGGCACATTACATCCAAAACCAATTATCATCGGCACAAAACTCTTACCATGTAGTCCTATCTTATGCATTAGTTTATCCATAAGGAAGGCGACTCTTGCCATATAGCCAGTGTCTTCCATTAGTGAAATGAAAAGGAATAGAATAACGATATTTGGAAGAAAGACAATTACTCCTCCAACTCCTCCAATAATACCTTGAGAAATTAAGTCGGCAATTGCACCTGGTGGAATAATCTTATGTACTATTTGTCCAAATGCACTAACAATCCATTCTATCCAATCCATAGGATACTGTCCTATTTTGAATGATGAAAAGAACATTAGCCAAATAAAGAAAAAGAAAATAGGATAACCCCAAAGAGGGTGAGTTAGTATAGAATCTATCTTTTCTGTCTGTGTTTTTTCTGTCTTTTTCTCTGCATGTTTATAGGTTTCTTTTAAGGCTCCAATAATGAAACCATATCTTGCATTAGTAAGAACTATTTCACTATCCTCATTATAGGCAAGCTCTATCTTTTTTATTGTATCATCAGCAACCTCATGAACATCATCATGGTCTATCCAAGTTTCAATCTCATCAATTATCTCTTGGTCTTTTTCAAGTAGCCTTATTGCATAATATCTTGCTGCTACTTTCTCTGAATAGTTTTTGCTTTCTTTTATTTTAGTTGTTAATACTGCAAGGCTTTTTTCTATAATCCCACCATAATTTATATGTACGTGACGGGATATTGGATTAGTTCCTTCATATCCTTCAATTGCTGCATCTAAGAGTTCAGTTATTCCTATTTTCTTATTGGCTTGTGTTGGAACTACTGCGGATCCTATCATTCTAGAAAATAGTTGATAGTCGAATTCATCCTTTTTCCGCTCCAACTCATCATACATATTAAGAGCAACAACCATCTTAATATCCATATCAATTAACTGAGTGGTCAAGAATAGGTTTCTCTCTAAGTTTGAAGCATCAACAACATTAATTACAATATCAGGATTATTATCAAATAGGTATTTCCTTACATAAGATTCTTCATTGGTGTATGCAGAAATAGAATAAGTTCCTGGCAGGTCAATGATATTGAGTTTATAACCATTGTATTTTACAATAATTTTCTTAGCATCAACAGTTACACCAGAGTAGTTGCCTACCTTTTCTTTAAGCCCTGAGATTGCATTAAATAAAGAAGTCTTTCCTGAATTAGGATTTCCAACTAAAACAATATCAATAATTTTATCCTTGCCAGATATTATCTTCTTTTCAATTGATTTGTTATCACTTATTCCTGAAAAACCAAATGAATAATCTTTTAAATTCGACCCATCTAATGGAATAACCTCAATAAGTTCAGCATCTGATCTTCTTATAGAAATTTCAGATGAAAGAATCTTATATTGTACAGGATCGTTAAATGGAGCAGCCTTTATTGCCTCAACAATATGACCCTTAACAAACCCCATTTCTGTAATTCTTTTAAGGAATAAACCTCTACCTTTTATCTTTATAATTACAGCTTTCTCCCCGTTCTTTAATTCGTTGAGCGTCATAAGGATGTTTTTAGTATGTTTTTGTCTCTATACCTAATGCTCTAACTTTATCTGCAAAAAATTCAAGCTCTTCTATTGTAAGTTTTTCTAATTTACTTTCAGGTGTTACTCTATCAATTGCATATAGCATTACCTGACGAGGGTTTATTTTCTTAACTATTTCAAGCCATGCAGAAAACTCTTCATCACTTGTATTGTCTAGCTTTATTGAATCGTTTTCTCCTCTTATTAAAAGGGTTTGAACTATTGCATCATGTCCAAAAGCAATAAGTCTTTCTTTAACTGTTTCAAAGCTAATTTGATTAGGAGTTGTTTTGCTGATTGCATAAAACATTTCTTTTCTTCCTGCATCAAGCTTAAGAATAGGATTATCTATCTTATGCAAAGCCTTAAATACATCATCCTTATGAAGGGTTGTTGCATTAGATAGGACAGATATCTTAGCATCTTTTATGTAAATATCTCTTAGCTGAACCACGAAATCAACAATTTCAGCAAAGTCTGGATGAATTGTAGGCTCTCCATTTCCAGAGAAAGTTATAGAATCAACAGGAATGTTTTTTTCTTTAACATCAATTAGTTTAGCTTCTAATGCCTCCCTAATATCTTCTTTGCTGTGGATACTGTCTTTAATATCTTTTGTATCTTCATTCCAGCCACATTCACAGTAAACGCAGTTGAAATTACATAGTTTTTTATGAACTGGTAATAGGTTTATTCCTAAGGAATTTCCTAGCCTACGACTTTTTATTGGTCCGAATATTATATCTTCAAATAACATAGCTCTTATATTTTTTGCAAATATCGAGAAAAGCCATCATAAAAGAAAGGAAAATACAAAATAAATTAGAACCCAATTTGATTAAAACTCGTAAAAAACATATACTTGATTCTAATTCTCTGTTTCTTTGATTCAGTAAATTCTTTCTTTGTTCTAATTTTCTAGATCTTTGTTTTAATAAATCGTCTTAGCAATAAAAATAATAAAACACTTAAATATAAGGAGTAAGTCTCTTCAAACGACTATAGGATATAAAAATTGATTGATAATTAATCTAAATTAAGAAATAGGAATAAGTTATTATTTTAGTGTTTAATTGTAGAATTTAAGAATGAGTTTTGTTTTAAAAGCTAATAAAACAAGATAAGAGACAAATAAAATTAAAATATTTAGTACTTTTGTAGATTATTTAATTATTGAAATGCAGATAAAAAATATAACTTACCCTATTAGAGATTATTTAGATTTATTCGATAAGAGATTTTCTGAGAGCTTGGAATTAGAAGGTTTTTTTATTGATGATATAATTAAATATATACTTGAAAAGAGGGGCAAAAAGATTCGACCTATACTTACATTTCTTGCAGCAAAGATTTCTGGAGGAATCACCAGTCAAACAATTCGTTGCGCTTTAATACTAGAACTATTGCATACTGCTTCTTTGGTTCACGATGATGTTATTGATGAAAGCGATAAGAGAAGAGGGAGAAAAACTTTAAACAGAATTTGGGGAAATGATACCGCTGTTCTTTTTGGAGACTACCTCTATGGTAAATGTCTTGAACTAATAGAAACACAGAGCGACTTTAACTTATTGCCTAAATTTGCTAAGATAGGAAGTGAATTACCTCTTGGAGAATTACTACAAAAACAAGTCGCTGAGGGTATTGATTACTCAGAGGAAACATATTATAAGGTAATAGGTAAGAAGACAGCTGCGATGATGGAAGCCTCAGCAGAGCTTGGAGCAATTAGCTCTGGAGCAACAAAAGAAGTGGTAAATTCGTTAAAGAATTTTGGCTTTTACATGGGTTTAGCATTTCAGGTGAGGGATGATATCTTAGATTTTTCACCAGAGTTCAATACTGGCAAACCTTATGGAAACGACATTAAAGAGAAAAAGAAAACCCTACCTTTGATATACCTTCTTGATGCTAGCAATGAAGAGGAAAGAAAAGAAATACTTAAATTTGTCAATCAGGAAGAGAAATCAGATAAAGAAATACTTGAGCTAATAGAAGAAGTTAATAAGGGAGGATACCTTGAAAAGGCTAATGAGAAAGTACAATCATTTTGCAAGTTAGCAGAAATTCAACTTAACGACTTCAAAGATAGTGAAAGCAAAACCGGATTAATAGATTTGCTTTACTCATTGGCTAATAGAACAAAATAATAAAGAGAATATAAATATAGTTATTAATACAAATCACAAAATACAATGAAAAAACTTATTCTAACCTTAATGACATTAGTTTTCAGTTTTGGAATACTTTTGGCACAAGATAATCAACCTAAATCAGAACTCCCTTCCATAACCGTTAAAACCTTAGATGGGAAATCAATTAAAGCTTCTGAATTTTCAAATGAAGGAAAACCTTACGTAATATGCTTTTGGGCAACCTGGTGTAAACCATGTATGATGGAACTTAACGCAATGGCAGAAGAATATGACGAGTGGCAAGAAGAGACAGGGATAAAAATATATGCAGTTTCTATTGATGATGCAAGAACTTGTCAAAAAGTAAAACCATTGGTTAGCGGTTCAGATTGGCCTTATGAAGTTATTTTAGACCAAAACTCAGAACTTAAACGTGCCTTAGGCGTTAATAATCCTCCTCATACCTTTATAGTAAATGGAAACGGAGAAATAGTATGGCAACATATTGGATATTCACCAGGGGACGAAGACAATCTAATTGAAATGTATAAGAAAGTTGTTAAAGGAGAAGATTTAAAATAGTATGAGAAAGTTAGGATTAGTTTTATTATTAATAGTTATCAGCTCTAGTTCTTTTGCACAAGGAATACTTGGAGGAAAGGTAACAGGTAATTTTCAAATGGACCTTCAGATTTCAAAAGAAGATACCGTTATTGGAGCAGAGAAAGTAAATGAAAAAGCTCTAATGAATGCATTCACAAACATTCTATATACCAACGGGGACTTCTCTGCAGGAATGCGTTTTGAGGCATACTTAAATCCTATTCTTGGATTTGACAAAGAATATAAAGGGGCAGGCTTTGCATATCGTTTTGCTTCTTACAAAAAGGATTACTTGGAAATAACAGCAGGTAACTATTACGAACAATTTGGTAGTGGACTTGTTTTCCGTTCTTATGAAGAAAGAAACCTCGGACTAGACAATGCAATGGATGGATTGAAAGTTGTTGCTAGGCCAATTGAAGGCTTAACAGTAAAAGGAATTATTGGTAAACAAAGATACTATTGGGAAGACGTTTGGGCTTCCGATGACTTTGGGCTAATTAGAGGAATGGATGCAGAATTCTCTCTTAATTCCTTAATAAAAAGTATTGAAAACTCCCCTTTTAGAGTTAATTTTGGAGGAAGCTTTGTTAGTATTTACGAAAAAGCTGAAGATAGATTCATTATTGACCCTATTTCAGGAGATAGTTATAAGGTAAACACTCCAGAGAACATAGGCTCAGGTGCTGCAAGAGTTCAAATGTCTTATAAGGCTTTTAACTTAAATGCAGAGTATGCAAAAAAAGGACAAGACCCAAATGCGGTTAATGGTTACATATTTAGAGAAGGACAAGCAGCACTCGTTTCTGCTGGTTATGCTGCAAAAGGGTTGGGAATAAACGTTTCGGCTAAGAGAATAGATAATATGAGTTCTAAATCGAGAAGAAACCAAGTAGGGAATATGCTTAACGTGAACTATCTTCCTGCTCTAACTCGTCAACATGCTTATTCTCTTTTTGCAATGTACCCATACGCAACACAAGTCAATGGTGAAATGGGTATTCAAGCAGATATTATTTATAAGATTAATAAAGGCTCAATGCTTGGTGGTAAATACGGAACAGACCTTAAACTAAACTATTCTCGGGCTATGTCAATAGATAAAGAATCTTTAGGAGTTAACCCTGCAGGAAATTACGAAGGAACCGATGGTTACTCTTCTTCTTTCTTTAAAGTTGGAGATGAATTATATTTTGAAGAGCTTAACCTTGAAGTTTCAAAGAAATTAAGCAGTAATTATAAGCTTAGCTTTATGTATTCTTACCAAACCTTCAACCCAATTGCAATTGGTCACCCAGGAGAGGAATTTGTTTATGCAAATGTTTTTGCTGCAGATATAACTCAAAAGCTATCAAAAAAGAATTCCCTAAGATATGAACTACAACTTCTTTTAACAGAACAAAACTACGGAGAATGGGCAGCAGGTGACTGGATACAAGGAACAGTTGAATTTAACTTAGGAGGCAAGTTCTTTGCTGCATTATCTGACCAATGGAATTACGGAAACGTTCATGGAGAAAAAGTACATTATTATAATTTCTCCCTTGGCTACACTCATGGCACAAGCCGTGTGCAAGTTAGTTACGGAAAACAAAGAGAAGGAATTATGTGTATTGGTGGAGTGTGTAGAATGGTTCCAGCATCAAACGGATTATTTGCAACAATTACAAGTAGTTTTTAATTAAACCCCAAAAGAGAGAAAAGATGAAAAAGATATTATATAGCTTGTTATTAATTATTCCATTATTATGGGTTAGTTGTGACACAATAGAGGATGATGCAAAATTAGTAATGCAAAAAGGAGAAACCACTGATACAACTCCAATAACCGTTAGAAGTTCAAAGCAAAGAGTATTATTAGAAGACTTTACAGGATGGAGATGTACTAATTGCCCCGCTGCAGCAGAAAAAGCTACAGAATTAATTTCAAAATATGGAGATAAATTAGTTGTTATGGGAGTCCATGCAACATCATTTGCAAAACCTTCTGCAGAAAATAATAATGTAGATTTCCGTACTGAATTTGGAGACAAGTGGGCTACGGATTTTGGATGTACTTCTTTGCCTGCTGGAATGATAAATAGAACAAAGGTTGGAAGTGGATACAAGGTTGAAACTCCAGATTGGGATATTAATATTCAAAATGCTCTTGCCACGAAAGAACATATAATGGATATTAACCTTGGTGCTGTTCATAGACAAGCTGATAATATGATATTGGTAAGCTGCGAGAATGAATTTCTTAAAGATTATGCCTCACCTACCCTAATATCTATTTTAGTTTTAGAAAGCGGAATAATTGGTGTTCAAAAAAGTAATGAGACTCCAATAATTGAAGATTATGTATTTAATCACGTGCTAAGGAAGAATGGACTTGTAGATTTTTCTTTAAGTGTTAAGCCTGTTTCTAAAAATGAAATAATATATAAAAACTACTTAGTTAAAGTAGATTCTGACATACAAGATATAACAAAATGCTCTGTAGTTGTATTTGTTACAAATGCTGAAACAAAAGAAATAATTCAAGTAAATACAATAGAATTATAATCACAGTATGTAAGGTAATATACTTTATTGTGTCTTAATATCAGAAAACATTTAATAAAATTTGTTTTTAGGACAATTCAATAGTATATTTGCATAATTAAAACCAAGATCCAAGATGAAAAAACATATATTTTTTATAGCTTTATTAAGTTTAGCTTTAGGCTTAAAGGCTCAAACTTTCCAATTCACACATGAAGGGAATGTTATCAATGATACCATTTTCCTACACCTAGACGCAGAAGGTGGTGACAGAACTGATTATTTCAATATAACAAACCTTTCAACATCAAATAAGGAGGTTAGAATTTATATGGAAAAACTATCAATGGCAACTGGTTCAGAGCTTTTAATGTGCGTTCCTCCTAATTGTTCAGCAGACACAATATCTGCGGCAAGTATTACTCTCTTGCCAAACATACCTTTCACTGAATTTGACTTTCTTTACTTCTACGAAAATGATATGCCTTCAGTTATAAAAGTTAATTTAATTAATCCAGTAATTGATCCAATAGAAGTAATTCAATCATTTATTGTAGTTTACAAAAACCTTAACGCTTCAATAGCTAAACCAACAAAACCAATCAACAAAATTACTTCATTAGAAGTTTATCCTAACCCTGCTAATTACAACACAACAATCAACTATACACTTTCTTCAAATTATAGTTCAGGAAAGATAATCATTAGGAATATGATTGGTAAAGAAGTAAAATCAATTTCAATAAATGGAGGCTCAAGTGCAAAACAAGTAGTTTCAACTTCTGACCTACCAAACGGAATATACTTCTATTCAATAGTTGGTGATGGACAAACTCTTTCAACAAAGAAATTAATAGTAAAACACTAAGCAGACTAGTTCTTTACTAACATTCTATAAAATAATAAAACCCTTCGTTTTCTATAAAGCGAAGGGTTTTTTATTGGCAGATTTGAGGTTTTAACTCTGCGTATCAATTTTTTAAAACAGCGTTTCACGAAATTCTTTCTTCGTTTTAATTTCTTGAATCAAAGAAAGGATTTGCTGAAACGAAGATCTAGCTTTCTGAATCAAAGATTCATTTTATTGCTGCTATTTTGCGTTTGAAACATCGTGTTTTGACTCGTTTATGCTGTCTTTATCAGCCTCTTCCTCCTTTGGTGGACGATTATAGTTGATATATGCCTCCCATTTATCCTTTAAAATCATCATATCATCTGGCAATTGGCTCTCAAAATACACTTCTTTCCTTGTTGTAGGGTGTATAAAACCAAGTGTTGTTGCATGAAGAGCTTGGCGAGGGAGTATTTTGAAACAGTTTTGTATAAATTGCTTGTATTTTGTAAAGGTTGTTCCCTTAATTATCTTGTCTCCACCATAGGTTTCATCGTTAAAGAGTGGATGTCCTATATGTTTCATATGAGCTCTAATCTGATGGGTTCTTCCTGTTTCCAATCTGCATTGAATTAGGGTTACATAGCCAAAACGGAAAAGCACTTTCCAATGAGTGATTGCGGGTTTGCCATACTCTCCATCTGGAAAGACTTGCATAACTCTTCTATCTTTTAGTGAGCGTCCAATATTCCCTTCAATCGTTCCCTCAATTTCATTGAAATCTCCCCAAACTAATGCCGTATATGTTCTTTCAACATTGTGGTCGTAGAATTGTTTCGCTAAAAAGGTTTGAGCTATCTCGTTCTTTGCAATTAATAATAATCCTGTTGTATTTTTATCAATTCGGTGAACCATTAATGGTCTTAATGGATTACCTTCTTTGTCTTTTTGTTTTTGAAGGTGGAATGTTAGGGCATTTAATAATGTTCCTGTGTAGTTGCCGTAGCCTGGGTGTACAACCATTTCGGGTTGTTTGTTTACTATTAATAGGTCGTCATCCTCGTAAAAAATATTTATAGGAATATCTTGTGGAATAATCTCTATCTCACGTGGTGCTGTTGTCAGAAATATTTGAATTATATCTCCTGGATGAACTCTATAATTAGATTTAACCGGCTTATCATTAACCTTTATACAATCAGCATTTGCTGCTTGTTGAATTTTATTTCTTGATGTTTTTTCAATCTTATCCATCAAAAACTTATCTATTCTCAATAGGCTTTGTCCTTTATCTACCTCAATACGATAATTTTCAAATAATTCAACTTCCTCTTCTTGTTCTATATCTTTTTCCTCTTCTATCATTTTTGAATAATTAGTTTTTGTTTTACGGATTGTTTTGTGTTTTTATTGGTAAGATAAAGTATATATACGCCATTTGCTAGGTTTGAGACGTTTATTTGATTCTTAAAGCCTGACCTATAAACTTCCTTTCCCATCATATTTACTATTCTTAAATCATAGCTGGAATTAGAAAACTCATTCCCTTGATTCATTAAGCTAATGTTTAGTATGCCATTGGTTGGGTTTGGATATACGCTTAGTTTTATTTCTTGTTTCTCAATTTCTTGAAGACCGATAATTGATTTATAACCAAAATAAGGTCTAATCATTAGAGAGCCTTTGAAAAGAGTGTTTTGCTCCCAAGAATTAGCCCAATTGCCAAATATTTTTGAGGAAGCGTCTGTGTTTCTATCAAATCCTACGTTTAGGTAATCGTTGTATTTGGTTTGAATAGAAATAAAAGATTCTCCAGCTGGCAATATAACTGGTCTTTCTAGGTAATATCTTGTGTACTGATTTAGGCCCTCGGTTGAAGGGGTTAGATAAGCGTATGAATGATATATGCTATCTCTTGGCTGACCATTTAGGCTATTCCATACACAGATATAAAATGGTTTTTGATTAGCATCTTCGTAGGTGGAATTGAAATAAATATCAACTGCCATAAGTGTATCTTGTACATTTAAGTCAAATCCGACTGCCAGATTGGAGTTATTAATTGGTTCTATTCCAAATCCATTTTCTGCAGTTCCGTCATCGTAGGCAAAATAGTTCTCAAAACTTTGTCGGAAACGGATTGTGTCATTTGCAGCATTATTATCTTGTCCTACTCCTTGCTTAACGGTGTGAGTGATGTTGAAGAAAGTCCAAGCGTTATTGTCAAACTCATAAGCAAAACCAACAGGAGGTGTTGAGTGACTTGGTGAGGTTTGAAATTCTTTTGTTTTAAAATAGGAGGATATGTTTTCAAATCCACCATTATAGGAATGAACAATTGTGTTATTTGAATTTTTAACCTCGTATCTATAGTTAGAACTTAGTGAAGTGTCGGCAAGGTTAACTATTTTAATATTTAAGTTATCTGACATATCGCTTGCCATAAACTGAATGGCTGGCATTGCTTGATATTGTTTTAAAAGAGAATATGCTGGATTAACAAAAGCTATATCTCTTGTTGTCTTATCGTCATATTTCCTATCCTTATTCAGGTAAACGTAATCTATATGCCACTGGTCGCAGTTACTAACATAGGAAAATGAAGGGTTATTGTCTAAGGAAGCATAGTTGAGGAAGCGGAAACGGAAACTATTACTAAAGTATTTCGCATCTGTTATTGGAATATTTACATATAACCAATAGACACTATCCTTTGCATAAATGTTATCTATACTTATGTCTTGAGTTTTCCAAACTGTATTCCATATATTATCTTCTAATGAATAGAATTGCAGAACTAAGGAGTCTTTTTTTGAAGGTGTTGAGCCAATATTATCCCAAATATCTCCATATCCACCACCTGGTTGAACATAGAAGCTAAGATAAATGCTATCTTCTGGGGTTAATGGTATCTTATTTGGAACTAGTGTTGAATCTAAACGAATAAAGCAAGATGAAACGGTATCTGCAGAGAAACCTGTTGTGTTTGCAAGAGGATAAAGCTTGCCATTTGAGTCTAAGGCATCAAGTGTTAGTACTCCAATTGTTGGTGGTAAAAAAGGATAATCAGTGTTTACCCATGCTCCACTATTTTCCCATAAGTTTGGATTAGGAATATCAAGATAGTTTGAGAAGTCATCAATAAAAGGAAGTGATATCCTATTAATTGTTTTCGATTTCTTATTAATTGTATGATTCTTTTGCTTGAAGGCTTCAGTCAATTTAAACTGACTTTGTCCTGCAAAAGGTATTAGAACAAATAGAATAATTAATAAGAACCAATATTTAATGTTTTTATTCAAAGTCATCTATTATTTGATTTGTTGGAGATTCTTCCACAACAACAGGAGATTCCATCCTAAACGATTTAGCTTTTTCTTTATAACTTGGCTTAGTGTCGTTCATAAACTTAATGCTTATTGTGGTTCCTTTTGTTACGCTGGTATTGTTTGGATAAAATGACACAACCCTTGAATGAATAATGTCTTTCTTGCCTTCAAATTCTTTATTCCCTACATTTAAGGACGCTTCCCAAAGTTTCTTTTCTGCCTCTGGCTCTGTTAGTCCAATGATATTTGGCATATCGGTTGTATATCTCTCTTGGTTCATTTCAACTACCAAATCAATTTCCTCTCCTCTTTGTATTTCCATCCCCTCGTCAATTGATCTGCCTTTATATCTTTGACCTACAACAACATTATTGAAGTCGCCAATATTGAAAATAAACTTTCCTATCCTAAGTCCAACATTTGTTAGTTGATTAACCGCAGAACGAACACTTTGATCCTTACAATTTGGCATCGGAATGTTTTCTCCTTTCGAAGAAGTTACTATAACATATACTTTTCTTCCTTTTTTTACCTTTGATCCTTCTTTTGGATCTTGAGATATGATTTTCCCCTCATGCTCACCTGGGGTGTAAATTGAATCCATTACTATTAATTCAAAGTTCTTCATTCCCTCAATCTCGTTCATCTCATCAACAAAATGTCCTTCTATGTTTGGCATTTGATATTCTAAACCATGACGAGTGTAGAAGTTGAGTCCAACAAACACAAGAATAAGTATTGATATGAAAACAATAGATATTATTCCAATATTCTTCCAAAAAACTTTGTTCTTTATAAATTCAATTAACGACATTTAGGTTTTGTATTTTGATTAATCTCTACGTCCCATGTAAATTGCTACATAATAAAGTAGGGTTGCAAGTGATGAAAGTGCAGCAACAACGTATGTGTATGCAGCAGACCTTAATGCATCTTTTGCTTTTGGATGTGATGATGGGGAAGTAACTTCATGGTCTTCTAGCCAAACTAAAGCTCTTTGTGATGCGTTAATTTCAACTGGTAATGTAATAAAACTAAATAATGTTGTTAGTCCAAAAAGAACAATTCCTGCTAAAAGTAATTGAGGGAAAGTGTTTACCATAAACATTCCTCCAAGAATTACCCACATAACCCATTTTGAAGCAAAGCTAACAACAGGAACAAGAGCTGAACGCATTGTTAACCATGTATAAGCTGTATTATGCTGAACTGCATGTCCGCATTCGTGAGCTGCAACTGCTGCGGCTGCAACATTTGCTCCATAATATACTCCTTTACTTAAATTTACCGTCTTTGTTTGAGGATTATAGTGGTCTGTAAGCTGCCCTTCCACACATTCTACCGTAACATCGTAAATATCTTGGTCGTGAAGCATTTTCAAAGCAACATCCTTACCTGTTAAGCCTCTTTCTGTTGGTATCTTAGAGTATTGAGAGAATTTCCTTTTAAGGTTTTCACTGATTAGCCAACTAACAAGAGCTATCCCTATAAATAATATCCAATAAATAATTGGTGTGCCCATCATTGTAGTTTCTGGTTCCATTTTCTTTGTATTTTTTGTTGAATTCTATTCTATGTTCGTTATATTTACTAAATTACCTATATAACTATTAGTTTTTGTTTTTATTGCAACATGTAAACGACAAAATTACTCATTTTCCACTAGTAATTTGTTATGCTATGCAAATAAAAACAATAATGATAACGTAAAATTAAGGTTTTAATGTATCTTTGTGAGCTAATTACTCGTATTTTAAGAATATCTTTCTGAGGATACATATAAACTTAAATTATTTTCGAACTAATAAAAAGTGTATGATCAAATCTATGACCGGTTATGGTAAGGCCTCAACAATCTTTAATAACAAGACCTTATCTATTGAAATTAAAACTCTTAACAGCAAGCAAACAGATATTAATCTTAAAATACCTTGCCTTTATAGGGGTAAAGAAATAGTACTTAGAAATCAAATCTCTAATTTCTTAGAAAGAGGAAAGATAGATTGCTATTTAAACGTAGAATATATTGGAGAGAGCCCAAGTGTAAATATTAACTCTAATCTTTTCATAAGCTATTACAAACAAATTGAAGAATTGGCAGAAAAGGTGAATGCATCGAAAGAAGATATCTTTAGATACGTTCTTCAAATTCCTGAAATTAATAATTATGGGAATTGTGAGCCGACAGAAGAAGAAATGAATGTTGTAATGGAATTATTGAATGAAGCACTAAAGAAGACTGACGAATATAGGAAGTTTGAAGGCAATACATTAGAAAAAGACCTCTTGCTTAGAATAAATATAATTGGTAAGAAGCTTCTTTTAATTGATGGGTTTGAGAAAGAAAGAATAACTCAAGTTAGAGAAAGAATATTATCAAAACTCAACGAGTTAAACTCTGACACTCTAGATAAAAATAGATTTGAGCAAGAAATAATCTATTATATTGAAAAACTAGATATAACAGAAGAAAAGATAAGGCTAGAACAACATCTCGATTATTTCATTAATACTATGAATACTCCTAAGTCGGAAGGAAAAAAACTTGGTTTTATTGCACAGGAAATTGGAAGAGAAATAAACACCCTTGGTTCAAAAGCTCAAGAGGCAAATATGCAAAAGCTTGTTGTTGAGATGAAAGATGAGCTTGAAAAGATAAAAGAACAGGTATTAAATGTTTTATAATGAGAAATAAGTCTTCTTTGTTTATATTATTATTTACTGTCTTTACACTCCTGTCTTTCAATTCTTATTCTCAAACAGGTAAAGATAATAAAGACTTATATGGAGAAGAGATTCAAAATCAAATTGATTTATATGAGGATTTAATCGATAAGAACTTCCTTCAAGAATACTACGATAACCTTATTGGTCTTTACTCGCAAACAAACCAAGATTCTAAGGCAGAGAAATTGATTAAGAAAACCATTAAGCAGTTTCCTCAAAACTCAATCTATGTTGCTGATTTAGGGACTCACTACCTAAGACAGGGCGACAAAAGCAAAGCTGACAAACAATTTGACAAGGCAATAGACAATCTTCAAGCCAATCATAATTCAATAGCTCAACTTTCCAACTATTTCAGTTTTAAGAATAATATAGAATATTCCATCAAGACCTTTCAAAAAGGAAGAAATCTATTTAATGACCCATATCGTTTTACATATGAAATATCATTTCTATATCAAAGATTAGGCAAATATGAGGAAATGGCAAAAGAATACATTAACCTCTTGGATTTTAACCCAGCAATGCTTAATCAAATTAAGATTTATCTTGGCAGCATAATACAGCAAGACTCAGAGAAGAAATTCTTAAACCATTTTCGCTTAGCTATTCTAAAAAAGGCTCAAAAAGAACAAGACAATCCCCATATTGCTCAGCTCTACGTGTGGATATTACTTCAAGAACGAAACTATCAAATGGCATTCAATCAAGCCAAGTCAATAGACAGAAGGTTTGAAAGCCTTACAGGGCAGACCGTATACGAAATAGCAAACATAGCTCTCAACAATGAAGACTATGAAATATCAAAACAAGCTTTCAGCTACCTAATAGAAAAAGGGAAAGAAGGCACTTATTATTTGTTAAGTAAATTAGGATTACTAAGCTCACTCTACCACCCTTTCATAGGCAAAATCAATCATACAGAAAAAGAAATAACAACCCTAAAACAAGAGTATATTTCAACCCTAAATGAGTTAGGTAAAAGCCAAGCTACAGTTCCAATAATGCAACAATATGCTTATCTACTAGCCTATTATTTCAAATCACCGCAAGAAGCAGTTGATATTTTGGATGAAACCCTTTCCATGCCACAAATAAAAAGAAACGAAAAAGCAGAAAGCAAGTTAATGAGAGCTGATATATACCTTATGGAAAACGATATCTGGGAAGCATCCTTAACTTATTCGCAGGTGGAAAAAGAATTTAAAAATGATGTGATAGGCTCCCAGGCTAAGTTTAAGAATGCAATGCTATCATATTATAATGGAGATTTCTCATGGGCAATGTCGCAGTTTGATGTTCTTCGCTCATCCACTACAAAGCTAATAGCTAATGATGCAATGGAATATTCCCTATTAATATATGATAATATTGATCAGGACTCAACCTATAACGGTCTTAGCCTTTTTTCCAAAGCAGAGTTTGCAGTGTATCAAAACAAATACAGAAAAGCCTTAGAATACTTAGATACCCTAAATCAAAACTATATTTCTCACGAACTCTTCGACGAAGTATTATACAAAAGAGCAGAGATAGCAATCCACCTAAAAGAATACCAAAAAGCAGATAGCTTACTAAATCAAATATTATTGAAATTCCCAGATGATTTAATGGCAGATGACGCCCTATATTTACTAGCAGAGCTTAACGAAACCCATCTCAACTCTCCACAAAAAGCAAAGCAGTATTACGAAAGAATAATCCTTGATTACCCAAACTCACTTTACGTTACCCAAGCAAGAAAACGCTATTCAGAATACAATACAGAAGTAAAACAAGAGAAGTAAACCTAAGCTATTAGAGTCTAGTTCTATTATTATTTTATTTATTTTGATTATTTATACAATAAAACTAGAATACAAATAGTTTCCTAATAAGCAATAACGCTATTTAACTTAATCTTTATTTTTATGAAGAAATTCATTCTTCTTTCACTTGTTTTGCTCCTATTGTTTACCAATGGAGCTATAGCTCAACGCTATTCTGTTAAAGGAAAAATCATCGACAACCTTACAAAGGAAAATCTTATGTTTGTTAACTGTGTGCTGTATAAGGACGGCGACAGTACGAATATGTATAAGGGAGTTTCTGCGGATACGAGTGGGAGCTTTGTACTTAAAGGAGTTAAGAAGAATAACCTAAACTTGGAACTTTCTTTTGTTGGTTATGAAAAGCATAATCTTAAGATTGGAATTGATAAGTTTAAGGATGATAAAGAGATTGATTTAGGTGAAATTGAGATGAAAAGCAATGGAAGTTTAGAAGGGGTTGAAATAACTGCTAGGGCTGAAAGAATTCAGGTTGATGAAGATAAGCTTACTATGAATATTGATGAGCAACTGGCGGCAAGTGCTACAAGTGCTTTCGATTTATTGAAAAAAGTTCCTGGAGTTTTCATTGATAAGGATGATAAACTAACTTTGAATGGAAAGAGTGGAGTTATGTTCCAGTATAATGGGAGAGATTTAAAGCTTGATTATAGCTCTGTTGTTGATATGTTGAAAGGGATGACGCCCGACCAAGTTGAGAAATTTGAGGTTATGACTAACCCTGGCGTTAAATATGATGCAGAGGGAACGGCAGGAATAATTAATATTAGGATTAAGAAAAACCAAAACTATGGTGTTAATGGTTCTGTTTGGGGACAGACTTCTTATCAGACGGCTTTGCAATATTATGGCTCGGCTCGTTTAAGTTATGTTGATGATAATTGGACAACTTCCATTGGCTTTTCTCCTATGAGGTGGGGAAGCAAAGGCAAGAGCAGAGATGAGAGATATACCTCAACACCTAGTGGGGATACAATTTTGTTTAAATCTGAAAGAGATGACGAGTGGGTTTGGCAGAATAATAACTTCAATCTTAATGCTAATTATTTAATTGATACAACACGCACAATAGGGCTTAGTTTATATTATACCGCAGGAGGGAATCCTATGATTGACAATACAGTTCCTTATCTTATTTCTTCTTATCCCAATTATTCACTAGTGGATTCTTCCTATGTAAATAAAGGCGGATATAAATCAGATAGAGGAAATTTTGGAGTTGGATTAGATTATGTTAAGAAATTAGATACTTTGGATTCAAAGATATCCTTTGATTTTGGCTATTCTCACTCTGAAAATGAAAGCTATTCATTAAATCTCAATGAATATTTCTTAGGGGATATAAATACAATATTAACTAGAAGAGAAGGATACGAAAGAAATACAGCAGCATCATCCGATAATTTGAATACAAGAGTGGATTATTTCAAACCTATTAAGAAAACAATGAGATTTGAGGCTGGAGCGAAAACAAATTTCAATTTTAATGATAGGGATTTCTATTCTTTAGTTTTAGATTCCACAACAAATGAATATCTCAACGATGAAATGCAATCTAACCATTTCAAGTATTTTGAAAACATTAACTCCCTTTATGCTTCTTTCTCCAATACCTTCAAAAAGAAATTAAATATTAGATTAGGAATAAGGGCAGAGCAAACAAATACAAAGGGCCATCAATATGCAATAGATAGTATTAATACTAGGAATTACTTTGACGTTTTCCCAAACCTAAGTTTTAATTATAAGTTTAAGGACGATAATCAATTAAAACTAACCTACTCTTATCGTATTTCAAGACCTTGGTCAGGAAGTTTAGACCCATTTATTAGCAAGTCTTCAGAATATTCCTATTCAACAGGAAATCCATATATAAAACCACAATACTCTCACTCCATTAGCTTAGGGCATTCTTTTAAATACATGTTATTTACCAATTTATCCTATTCTTTTACCAAAGATGATATAAATTGGCTACAAAGCCCAATTGACTCAAACCTGTTTGTACATAACCCACTTGCCCTAATCTCAATCCCAATTAACTTTGGATCAAACCATAACCTGTATTTTAGTGCTAGTTTCAACAAAGAATTACTTTCATGGTGGAGATTTAGTTCTTCATTTGGAGCTAGCTATATGAAAATACTATCTTCAACCAACCAAACACAAATAAACAGAGAAAACTGGAGCTATAATGGTAATATTTCTACTGACTTCACCCTTCCAAAGAAATGGGAAATAAGTATTTATTATTATTTCTATTCCTCTTCGATGTATGCTCTAAGCACATCTAGTTCTTCTCAAGATATTTCAATTAGCGTTTCGAAGAAATTCTTTAACGATAAGTTGGGATTGTCTGCAAGTATAAGTGATTTATTTGATATGAATGAAAATTATAGAGAGACTCATTACTTAAACACTCTATCGAAATCGTGGGGTAATTATCAAGGTCCAAATATTTCATTTTCTCTTCGCTACAACTTCGGAAAATACTATAAGAACAAACAGGTTCAAAAGCCACAGGTTGAAAGCTTTGATTCCAGAGCAGGCGAATCAAAATAAATTCCCTAAATTTGTCGTCAGGTTTAAGAAGAATTGAGATAATACAATAGAATATGAATGTGAATATTAGAAAGCAGTGGAAAGAGGTTTTAAAAGAAGAATTTGAAAAGGAATACTTTATTAGCCTTATGAACTTTATTAGTTATGAATATAAGAATAAGGTAGTTTACCCAGAGGCTAAGAACATTTTTAATGCCTTTAACTTATGTTCTTTCAATGATACTAAGGTTGTGATTATTGGTCAGGACCCTTATCACCAGCCTAACCAAGCTCATGGGCTTTGTTTTTCAGTTCTTGACCCTACGCCTTGCCCTCCTTCTCTGAAAAATATATACAAAGAGATTGAACTCGACCTTGGAATTGAACCTCCAACAAGCAATGACCTTAGCCGCTGGGCTAAACAAGGTGTATTACTTATTAATGCAACCCTAACAGTTGAAGCAAATAAGGCTGGCTCTCACCGAAACAAAGGATGGGAAGAGTTTACCGACTCAGTAATTAATCATCTGGCCAATGAAAAAAAAGGTATAGTGTTTTTGTTATGGGGAAGCTATGCTCAAAAGAAAGGAGAGTTTATTGATGAAACAAAACACTTAGTTTTAAAATCTGTTCACCCCTCTCCTCTTTCTGCATATCGTGGTTTCTTTGGGAATAATCACTTCTCAAAAACCAATGATTACTTAATAAGTAAAGGAAAAGAACCTATAGATTGGTAGGAAGATTACTCCAATATATTATATCGCTGAAAGAATTTCCTGAATAGCTGAATTAATAAATTAAAACGATGATTCAGGAAATTCTTTCAGCGATTCATTTTCGTAGATCTTCGTTTCATTTTCGTTTCATTTTCGTAGATCTTTGATTCAAAAGCTCTATTGACTTGTTAATTATTATGCTATTTCCTTAGGAGTAACTTCTGCATGTTCTTCGTGTGCCATTCCGATGTATATGGCAGAAAGCAATGTGAAAACATAAGCTTGAATAAATGCTACTAGTATTTCCAATAGGCTCATAAAGATTGCAAAGAATACAGGAATAGGAGATACTCCATATCCTAGAGCTGGGCTTTGAGCACCAAATATAAATATTATGGAAAGGAAACCAAGAATGATGATATGCCCTGCTGTAATGTTTGCAAACAAACGGACAGTTAGGGCAAATGGTTTTGTGAAAAGTCCTAATATCTCAACAACTGGCATAATTGGAATTGGGAACTTTAGCCACCAAGGCACTCCTGGCATATTTACTATATGTGTGAAGTAAGCCTTATTTGCAGAAAACTGTGTAATAATGAAGGTGAATACAGCTAAAACTAATGTTACTGCAATATTTCCTGTTAGGTTTGCTCCTCCTGGAAAGAAAGGGAATAGTCCCATTATATTTGATAGGAAAATAAAACAAAAAGCTGTCAGAAGATAGGGCATAAACTTACCGTGACGCTTTAGCCCTATTGAAGGAATTGCTATATCATCTCTAATAAATAAAATAACAAACTCTATTATTGTTTGTGTTCCTTTAGGAGATTTGCCAACTCTTTTCTTAGCTATTGATTTTGCTCTAAAGACCACAGCTATAATTATGCCTGAAACAATGAACATCATAAGAACATTCTTTGTTATTGAGAAGTCGAAAGGGGTTTTCCCTGTCCATTGTCCGTTATCATCGACACATATTATTTTACCTTTTGCTTTTTCTCCATCTTCTAGTGAACCAATCTTATAGCCTTTGTAGGATGCGTGACCGTGTTCAAACTTACTTGACATAAACACATCGAATTTCCCTTCATTAATTAAAATTACAGGAAGAGGAATTGATACGTGCTTGTCTTTATAGGTAAGTATATGCCATGAATGATCGTCACCAATATGCTCCATAATCATTTGGCCTGGATCAAATGGAGCATCTTTAGCATCTGAAGCAATTGCACTTAGTTGTAAACTAAATAGTATCGTTAATAGTAATAGTATTCTTTTCATAATTAAATCAATTGAATTGGCAAATTTAGAAAATTAATTTCATAATTAATCTAAATTGGATTATTATTTTCTAAAATTCGTACATTAAATTGCATCCTCTTGTTGTTGTATTATCTATTCTTCCTAATAGTTCAAAGCTATTATCCCAAAAGATTTTTCCCAAATCTTCTGTTTCAATAAACGAACAAGAATATATATTAGCTAGGTCAATTACATTTATTCCCCCAGTTTTATTGTTGCCAATATAGGAAAGCGGGTCGTAAGTATCTCTTATCATTACCTTCATATGTTTTGGACAAAAGAAAATACCATTAGATTTTGAATACGCTTGAGAAAAGAGTTCACTCATTCCATATTCGGAAGCAATGCTATCAATAGAAAAACCCTCACATAAAACCTCGTGAAGTTCCTCTCTAATTATCTCCTTCCTCCTCCCCTTCATTCCTCCTGTTTCAAAAACAATTGTATTCTTTAGGCTTAGCTTTTCAATTTCAATTAAATCCAAAAGAGCGTAGGTTACACCAAAGAGAATTGTTTTAGTGTTTTTTTCTTCTAATACTTTAAGCTTTTGAATTACATCTTGGAGAGAATCTTTATAGAATCCACTTTCTCTATACTTTGATTTCTTAATGAGATTGTCAATCATATAGACCAAAGAAGAATTTCCTTGTTCCAAATAGTTTGGTAAAAGTGCAATAAAACAATAGTCTTCAACCCTTGAAAAGAATTCTTCGAAGCACTTAACAAAACTTCTTTCGTAAATACCAAGGTCGTATATATAATGTTTACTTGTTTGCAATCCTGTTGTGCCACTGCTTTTGAAGAAATGAACGCTATCCTCTTTATTGAAGCTAACTACATCATGTGTTTTGAAAAAAGAAATAGGAAGAAAGGGTATTTGAGAAATTGATTTTACTTGACTAGGTTCCACTTTCATTAACTTGCACCAAGTCTTATATACCTTATTATTTTCATATTGAAAATAAAAAACCTTAAGAGATAATTCCTCAAATTCAATATCATTTCCAATATTAAAGATTCTATTAATTAATTCTTTCATTTATAGTATTCGTTGATATAGGTTTTTATTGTAAATTTGCACCTAAGAAATGCAAAGATATGAAAAATACACTTTCCTCACGGCGATTTATTATTATGGGTATTTTTATCACAGTGGGGATAATATATATTATACGTTTACTTTTTCTTCAAGTATTTGATGATTCTTATGCTCAACTTGCCAACCGAAATGCTTTGCGTTTTGTTACTCAATACCCTGCTCGTGGATTGATTTATGATAGAAATGGGGAATTGTTAGTTTATAATGAATTGGTTTATGACCTAATGGTTATACCTCGTCAGGTAAAGGATTTGGATACTGCTCTTTTGTGTAAGTTAGTTGGAATTGACAAAGACCAGTTTCTTGCAAGAATGGAGAAAGCAACCAAATACTCTACCTATGCCCCCTCTTCATTTGAAAAACAAATCTCTAAAGAAGACTTTGGACCCATTCAAGAAAAGCTATTTATGTTTTCCGGTTTCTTTGCTCAAAGCAGAACTCTAAGATATTATCCTCATTCTGTTGCCAGCCATGCCTTAGGTTATGTGGGTGAGGTTAACGAAAACATGATCAAAAAGAATCCATATTATAAAAAGGGTGACTATATTGGAATGAGTGGTCTAGAGAAGTACTACGAAGAAACTCTTAGAGGAGAGAAAGGAAGTAAGATAACCTTAGTTGACGTACATAATAGGGAGAAAGGAAGTTTTCAGAATGGAAAATACGATACCGCATCAGTTGCAGGACAAAATCTTTATTCATCCATTGACTTAGAACTTCAGAAATATGCTGAGCAAATAATGTCTAATAAAAGAGGTTCTATTGTTGCAATTGAACCATCAACAGGAGAAATACTTTGTTTTGTTTCTGCCCCTTTCTACGATCCTAATCTTTTGGTTGGAAGGGTAAGAGGTAATAATTATATGAAATTACTTAATGATCCATCAAAACCTCTTTTCAACCGTGCCCTAATGGCCGAATATCCTCCTGGCTCAATTTTCAAGGTGGCACAAGCTATGATTGCTCTTGATATGGGAGTTATAAGTCCTGAAACAGGTTTTGGATGTGATAGGTCACTAGTTGGTTGCCATAATCACCCTGCTGCAACAAGTGTTAGGGAAGCAATAAAGATGTCGTGCAATCCTTATTTCTATAGAGTTTACCAGCGAATAATTCAACAAAACAACCCTCTTACAGGAAAAGGCGATAGCAAATATGGTTTATCTGCATGGGACGATGAAATGTATAAGATGGGCTTTGGAAAGAAACTAGCTATTGACCTTCCAGACTCTAAATCGGGTTTTATTCCAGACACAGCCTTTTATAGCAGAATTTACAAAGGCGATAGCTGGAACTTCTATACTATTTACTCCAATTCAATTGGGCAAGGAGAAGTTGGAGTTATTCCTCTTCAGATGGCAAACTTTGCAGCAATTGTTGCAAATAGAGGTTGGTATATTACACCCCACCTTGTTAAGTATTTTGGAGATGAACACTTGAAGAAAAGAAATACAAAATATGTTCAAAAACACCTTACAATGATTTCTAAAGATTATTGGAATATTGCAGTTGAAGGAATGTATGCCGTTGTTCACGAAGGAGGAGGAACTGCAAGAAGAGCAAGAATAGATGATATTGCAGTTTGTGGAAAAACAGGAACAGTTCAAAATGCAGGAGCAGACCATTCTGTTTTCATTTGTTTTGCTCCAAAGGATAATCCTAAAATAGCTATATCGGTTTATATTGAAAATGCTGCTGGAGGTGGAGGAACTTGGGCAGCACCAATTGCTAGTTTGATTGCAGAAAAATATATTAGAGGAGAGGTTTTGAGAAAAGAAGTTGAAAAAACATATATGGATGCTGCACCTTGTCAATCATTGCCGCTACGGAAGTACATCCCGAAACCTAAATCAGAATAATAAATAAATTGAGACCAAACTAATAATGGAAAGAAGAGAAAGAGGAATATTAGAGAATATCGATTGGGGTACAATATTAATTTATTTTTTATTAGTATTCATTGGCTGGATTAGCATTTACTCTGCGGTGTTTGATGAAAATCATAGTAGCATTTTTGACTTGCAAACTCGCTATGGAAAACAAATACTTTGGATAGGAGCATCGGTTATTATTGCTCTTTTCATAATAGTCATTGATCCTAAATTCTTTTCACAAACAGCCTATATTTGGTATGGCTTATTCATTATTATGCTTTTAGCCGTTTTGGTAGTAGGTAGTGAAACAAAGGGAGCAAAAAGTTGGTTTGGAGTTGGAGATTTTGGTATTCAACCCTCTGAGTTTGCAAAAGCTACAACAGCTCTAGCCTTGGCTAAAGTTCTTTCAGGGATTGATGTTGATATGAAAGACCTTAAAACTAAGATTTACGCCATCACAATTGTCGCAGTTCCTATGCTTTTAGTTCTACTTCAAAACGACACCGGCTCTGCCTTAGTTTTCCTTATCTTTGTTTTAGTTCTTTTTAGAGAAGGCTTATCTCACTCTGTTCTTATCTTTGGTGTTGTAGCCGTTATTCTATTTATACTTGCTCTTCTTATTAATACCTACCTATTAATTGGTATTCTTTTTGCCATAACAATAATTATTTGGTTTCTATTTCGCTCAAGAAAACTTTCAATTTGGTTATGCTTAAGTCTTTTTGTAGTTGCCTCGGGAATGGTTTATTCGGTTGACTATGTTTATGATAATGCATTAGGAACTCACCAAAAAGATAGAATAGAAGTTCTTTTGGGTCAAAAAAAGGATCCACAAGGAGTTGAATATAACGTTAACCAATCAAAAATTGCAATTGGCTCAGGGGGTTTCTTTGGAAAAGGATTTCTAAAAGGCACCCAAACTAAATATAATTTTGTTCCAGAACAAGACACCGACTTTATCTTCTGCACAGTTGGTGAAGAATGGGGTTTTCTTGGCTCTTCCTTTGTAGTGGGATTGTTTCTAACATTAATGGTTAAGCTAATTAAGATGGCAGAAAGGCAGCGTTCAAGATTTTCCAGAATTTATGGATATTGCGTAGCCTCAATCCTCTTTGCCCATTTTGCCATAAATATTGGAATGACAATAGGGCTTTTACCTGTTATCGGCATTCCTCTTCCCTTCCTAAGCTATGGAGGATCTTCCCTTATTTCCTTCACATTCCTATTATTTATTTTTATCCGTCAAGACGCCTCAAGGATGGATTTAGTATAGAAACAAAAAAGGAGAAATCCTTTCAGCGATTCAGAAAATTCTTTCAGTGATTCAATTTATTAAAATGGCGATTCAATAAATTGTTTCAGCGATTCATTTTCCTGTCTTTTGATTTCGGTATTAGGTTTTATTTATTACCTTTGCTTTCCTGTTAGATTAGGAAATATTATATCGGCATTCATAGTAAAACAACAGAAAATGAAATTAACCTTCAAACTTTTAGCTCTTTTCTCTCTCTGTTTTTCAATAAGTCTTTCTTCAATTGCTCAAACAATAGAAGGAAAAATCATTGATCAAAACAAGAATCCTTTACCTTTTGTTAATATTCACAAGATGAATACGAGTTTGGGGGTTGCTACTAACTTAGATGGCTTCTATTCATTGAACTTACCTGCTGGCAAACATATTATTGAATACAGGATGATTGGCTTTAAGACAATTACCGATACCATTTATGTTAGAGAGGGCAAGAAGACAAGAAAGGATTATACTCTTTTGGAAGAAAGTGTTGAGTTAAGTTCTGTTGAAATCACATACGGTGAGGACCCTGCTATTCCAATAATTAAAAAGGTTATTGAGCAAAGAGAGAAACACTTAAATGAATATCAGAAATATGAAAGTCAAAATTTTACTAAGTCTATTTATAAGTTTACAGATTATAAATTAGGTGATAGAGTTTTTGGAATGAAGCTGTCTTTAAAGCAAAGGGTAGAAATAGACTCAATAATTAAGGCTGATTTTTCGAAAAATGATGGTTTCTTCTATATTTCAGAGGCAGAAACTAAGCTATATAAAGATAAGGGCAAGCAAAAAGAGGTTATGGTTTCTTCAAGAGTTAGTGGAGATCCTAAGCAGTTTAGTTTTAATTTCAGCCAAAATTTTGCAATGAACTTCTATGAAAACCTTATGTCTTTCCCTTTTTCTGATAAGTATTTCATTTCCCCTGTGGCTTCCTATGCTCTTTCCGATTATAGGTATTTTCTTATTGGAACTTTTCAAGATAATAACCATACAATAAATAAGATAAAAGTAATACCTAAAAATCTTGCCTCTAATTGCTTTTATGGTCATATTTATATTATAGATTCCCTTTGGAGGATTCAGGCAGTAGACCTTAATATTGCTAAGGAGAACAATCTTATGTTTATTGATTCAATCAATATTAAGCAGAGTTTTTCTAATATTGAAGATAATATTTGGAAACCAACCTCAAATATTCAAAGGGCTTATGCTAATATTAGTATTTTGGGGATGAATATTTTTGCTACTCTTGATTTCAATTCTATTAGTCAAGGTTTTAATTTCAAGCCTGAGTTCGATAAGGATATGTTTTCAAAAGAACTAATATCAATTAATAAGGATGCAAATTTAAAGGATAGCTTATATTGGAAAACTAATAGTCCTCTGCCTTCAACTGATACGGAAAGAGCGTTTTATACTTATGAGGATAGCGTTTATTTGGTTAATTCCAACCCCGACACCATTAGAGCAAGGGATAAGTTGATGAACAAATTCTCTTATACAAATATACTAATGGGATATACTTATAAAAACACTATCGATAAGTCTTCACATAACATAAACTTGTTTAATAGCTTATATTTCAATACTGTTCAGGGCTGGAACATGAACCTAAACTATAAATACAAGAAAGAAATAAACGACAATAATTCCTTATTGTTTAATATAGTTCCTGAATATGGTTTCTCTGATAAGACTTGGCGTTTTTTCACTGCATTAAACTGGCAGTATAATAAGGAAAGGCTTGCTTCTTTAATTGTTAAATTAGGGATAAATGAGGCTAATAATATATCTGGATATAAGGTTAGTCCTTTTTTAAACACGTTTTATAGTGAGCTATTTGGACAAAATGAAATGAAACTATATAGTAAAAGATATTTTAATGTATCTCATTATAGCGAAGTCTTTACAGGACTAAACCTAAGGCTTGGCTCGGAGATAGCAAAACGAGATGCCTTAGTTAATCACTCATCACAAAAATTGACAGATATTGGAACTTATACAAGCAATAATCCTTTAATGCCTAATGATGATAGCCCTGATTTTGAGTCTAGTAATTCATTTATTATTGAAGGGGAATTATCTTGGAATCCTTTTATGAAATATGCTTCACTTCCTCATAAAGTAAGGATTAAATCGAAGTTTCCTACATTCTATTTTACTTATAAGAAAGCTATACCACTTGAAAAGGAAAGCTGGGCTGACTATGATTTAATTGAACTAAAGGCTGATTATTTTGTAAATCTTGGATGGTTTGGTAAAGGTAGTTTAATTGCAAAAGGAGGTAAATTTATAAGAGTGGAAGAAATGATACTTGCAGATTATAAACATTATGATGGGAATATCTTTCACTTAGGTTTATTTGGCAATGAATCCTTTAGGGTTTTGCCATATTATAAGTTTTCTACAAATGGGGCATATCTTGAGGCTCATTATACACATCATTTCAACCGTTGGCTATTTTCCAAACTTCCACTACTTAAAAAGACTAAACTATCGGAAGAATTTAGTGCTCATTTGCTATCCAATGATTTTGAAAAACCATTTATGGAAATAAGCGTTGGGGCTTCCAATATATTTAATTTCCTAACCCTAAACTATACTCTCGGCTTTCAAAATGGAGAAAGACCATACCATGGAATTACCTTATCATTTGGTATATCATTATAAGAAAAAAGGAGTTCAAAATTAATTGAACTCCTTTTCGTAATTTATATTATTTTAGATTTAGAATCTTGCTCCAAAAGTTAATTGAGCAATATGTCTTGTGTAATCTAAATTAATTAGGTTGTTATCTTGTGGTGTTGAGCTTGACTCATATTCATAGAACTTAGATTTACCTGCTGTGAAAGCATATCCTAAATCAAGATAGTAGTTATTTGTTCTATAACCAATACCTGCTGTTATTGAAGAAGCTCCTGCATCGTTTCTATTATCGCTATAAGGATTATCCATAATGCAATATCCAGCTCTAAATGCCATTGTTCCCATTTTCACTTCTCCACCAAATCTTAATGTATTTGTAGGACGGAAATAGTCCTTTATAATTGTGTTGATATCACTTTCTGCCATTATATTTTTGCTCAATCTATATTTCATATTGCTATAGTCTGCGTATTCATAATCTGCTGAAAGGCTTCCTGCAATATTTGTTTTATTATCTCCAAGAACAAGAGCTGCTGAGCCTAAGAAACGGAATGGAGTTTGAAGGTTATAGGTAACAGGGTCCCAGTCTCCTCCACTTGTTTTTTGGTATGAGACATCTGAATATAAGTTATCTTCAATTGAATAATAGGTTGGAGTATGTATTGCTAAACCAATGCGGAACCAGTTAACAGGTCTAATGATTGTACCAATCTTAAGGTTAACTCCTGTTGCATAAATATCTTTTACCTCATCATAAATGTATCTGTCGGTAGTGTTATTCATAACGTCTAATCTTTCTTCCATAAATGAACCGCTTGAATGATAGCTTCCAATAGGAATTCCTAATGTTGCTCCCAAATAAACGAAATTACGGATATTGGTTGAGAAAGACATACTAAATTCATTTATAAAACCAGATTCGGTAAAAGAACGTAGCTGATTGAATTTACCGCTTTGGAAAACAGATGTGTACACATTATTTACTGTATCAATGTCAACAGCGTATGATTCATAGAAATCACGCATATAAGCATCATCATATCCATTATCAATTATGTGAGAAATATAAGAATCGTTTAAACCTTTTCTTTGGAATATTGTTCTATTTCCAAAAGATTTAAGCCTGTTTAAAGTGAATGTAAATTGGAATCCTTTAATGTCGCTACTATTTGGTTTGAAGAATACTAATCCACCGATATGTCCTAGGTTAAAGTTAGATCTATTGTCGGATGATAATAATCCATTTGCGTTTGCATCGGTGAAGCTTCCATAGTATCCAGTTGACATTGACAATTCATTTGAGTTGAAGAGTCCTAATCCTGCAGGGTTATAGCTTGCTGCAGTTAAATCTCCACCAAGTGCTCCAATTGCTCCTGCTCTTGAGATATAGTTCGACGATCCATTTAGTCCCATCTGAGAAAATCCCAAAGCATCTGTTATTGTTTGGGCTGACAAGCTTCCTACTAGGAAAAGACTTGCAGCTAATAAAAATATCTTTTTCATATTTTCTGTTTTTTTTGTTTGATTACTTATCTAAAATATGTTCTTATTAATTTTGAATTATCTTCTTCCTCCACCAGAGCGTGATCCACCAGAGCTACTTCCTCCTGAACGACTTCCTGAAGAAGTTCCTGTTGAACGAGAACTACTACTGCTTGAAGAAGACTTAACAGACGAAGAACGTGCTGGTGTACTAGTATTATTGTATGTTCTTGTAGGAGTATTGGTTCTTGTAGGACTAACATTTTGTCTTGTAGGCTTAGCGTTTGAGTTTCTATAAGAATTATTAGATCTGTTATTTATTGGAGTATTAACATTTGTTCTTGTGTTAGTTTGTCTTGTGTTAGTTCTAAACTCATTATTAGTTCTTGGCTGACGTGATGCAGGTGGGTTATAGGTTCTTGAATTACGATTAGTGTTTGTGTTATCAATCCTACGGTTATTTGTATTTTGATTAACTTGTCTGTTATTATTAGGATTAACTTGTCTGTTTATATCGCTGCGCTCTATAGTTTGAGCTCTTTCTGGTTTGTTAAATCTATTATTTGTAGTGTTATTCGGATTCTTATTTTGATCTAAACTTCGAGCATTATTATCTCCTCTGCTGTTTAGTCTTTGATTAGCAAGAGTTCTATCATTTGTGTTATCATTGCTTCTTGTTCTATTTAACTGATTTGCATTAATGGTGCGATTGGTTGAAATGCTACCATTCCTACTAGTATATTGTTCTCCGAATGATTTACCTCCTGTTTTACTTGATAAGTTTCCTGTTCTTAAACCTCCACTTCTTTGTCCTGCTACATTATTTGGGTCGAAAGAAGATCTTGATCTGTAAAAGTTGGAGTTTCTATCTCTTTGGTTATAATAGCATATATTATAGTATGGTGAATATCCCCACCCATAATAATAAGGGTTATATCCCCAATAGTTGTATCCGAAACCCCAAGGACTATATACCCAGCTATTATATGCCCAATAATGTGGACTATGATAATAATATGAAGGGTACCACCAGCTATATCCTAAATATATGCTTGTTCCCCATGACATAGGATTATAGTTATACCAATATAGGTTGGTATAGAAGTCATCGTAATAACTTGACCAAACATAAGGCCTATGGAAACGACGAATACGAGCAGTATATGCATAATCGTAGTAGTCATCTTCATCATAACTTAGATAAGAATCATCATAATAACCCTTTTCTTGTGAGCTCTTATAGTTTAATGAGTCTTCAATTTCATTATTATAATTACTCTCTTGATTGTTTTGAGAAAGGTTTTGTTGTCTTAATCTCTCATTATATGTCCTTGAATTATCTGCATAATTACTTTTTTTATCTACATCATAATTCGAAGATTTGCTTGTCATTTTCTCCACCTCTTGATATTGTACGACATCCTTAGGATTGTAGTAAATATCGTCGAAGCCTTGCATTCCAGACTGCACAGAACAACTACTCAGAGAGAAAATAGTTGTTATTGCAATGGCAACCAAACTGATTCTTAGTGTTTTCATATCTATATATATTTATTGTTTTATTCTTTTATTAGTTCTTCAATCTAAAATATTGCAAGATTTATGCCAAACCGTCCTTAACGAATAATAAATCTCCGTATATCATAATTATTTTTAGTCAGTTATTATTATTTGTATCTTTGCAAATCTAATAATTAATCAAATACAAAACTAATAAATATAATGGCAAAAGATTTTGTAACACGTGCTGAGAACTATTCTGAATGGTATAACGAACTAGTAGTTAGAGCTGATTTGGCTGAAAACTCTGCAGTTAGAGGTTGTATGGTAATCAAACCTTATGGTTACGCAATTTGGGAAAAAATGCAAAAAGCATTAGACGATATGTTTAAAGAAACAGGTCACCAAAACGCATACTTCCCTCTTTTTATTCCTAAGTCATATTTTGAAAAAGAAGCAGAACATGTTGAGGGTTTTGCAAAAGAATGTGCCGTTGTAACTCATCATCGCCTAAGAGCAAAGGCTGATGGAACAGGACTTGAGCCAGATCCAGGTGCTAAACTCGAAGAAGAATTGATTGTTAGGCCAACAAGTGAAACAATAATTTGGGATACTTATAGGGGATGGATAAAATCGTACCGTGACCTTCCTATTCTTTGTAATCAGTGGGCAAATGTTGTTCGTTGGGAAATGAGAACAAGAATGTTCCTTCGTACAGCAGAATTCCTTTGGCAAGAAGGACATACTGCTCACGAGACATTGGACGAGGCAGTTGAGGAAACAAAGAAAATGTTAGAAGTATATGCATATTTTGCAGAGAAGTTTATGGCAATGCCAGTGCTGAAAGGATATAAATCGCCTAATGAACGTTTCGCTGGAGCTTTAGATACTTATTGTATTGAGGCACTTATGCAAGATGGTAAAGCACTTCAAGCAGGTACATCCCATTTCTTAGGACAAAACTTTGCAAAAGCTTTCGATGTTAAGTTCCTTTCAAAAGAGAATAAACTAGAATACGTTTGGGCAACCTCATGGGGAGTTTCAACAAGGCTAATGGGAGCTTTAATAATGACCCATTCCGATGATGAGGGCTTAGTTCTTCCTCCAAATCTTGCACCAATACAAGTTGTTATTATCCCTATTTCGAAGGGAGAAGAGCAAAAAGCAATGGTTGATAAGGAAGCAGAAAGACTATGCGCAGAACTAAAAGCAAAAGGCATATCAGTAAAATATGATAATAGAGATTCATATAAACCAGGTTGGAAATTCAACGAATACGAGTTTAAAGGAGTGCCTGTAAGAATAACCTTAGGAGCAAGAGACCTTGAACAAGGCTTGGTGGAGATTGCAAGAAGAGATAATTTAACCAAAGAAACTTTACCAGTTGAAGGTTTGACTGATAAGATAGAAAAACTACTAGAAGATATTCAAGCTAACCTATATAATAAAGCTCTTGCATTTAGAGAAAACAGCACAAGAGAGGTTGATTCTTGGGAAGAATTCTTAGTGGAAATTGAAAAAGGGGGTTTCCTTTCTTGTCATTGGGATGGAACTCCTGAAACGGAAGAAAAGATAAAAGAGATTACCAAAGCAACCATTCGCTGCGTGCCACTAGATGCAAAAGAAGAAGAAGGCAAATGTATATTTAGCGGTAAACCTTCAAACAAAAGAGTAGTTTTCGCAAGAGCATACTAAAATAAAACAAAGGAATAATAATTTATTATAGGCTTTTAATTATTTATTTCTTTGATTCGATGAGCCTATGTTGGCAACATAGCAGCCCTATGTTGCCAACATAACACTGCTACCTTGCCAACATAACACTACTATCTTGGCAAGGTAGGTTTATGAAAACGAAGATTTAGAAAATTATTATAAGGATTTAGCTCTTTAATGCTCTAAGAATCTCTCTTTTTCCTTTGGGTCCTGGAAGTTTTTCGATATCGAAACCTGATGATTTAAGCATTCTTTTCACCTCGCCCTTACAACAATAAGTTACTAATATGCCTCCTTGTTTTAGGGATAAGTATAGATTTTCAAATACTTCTTTATTCCAAAGCTTTTCTTCAAATTGTGGTGCAAAAGCATCGAAATAAATTAAATGAAAGAAGTCCTTTGGATAATTTATCTCCTCTGCGGGCTTATCTATCTTTTGAATTTTGAAATATGGGTTGAGTTCATTTCCTTCATTCCACGAAATATTATGCATTCTGTCGAATTCTTCTTCTAAATGAAGTTTTTCACCATAATTAAGCTGAGATATTATCTCTTTCGTAAGGGGAAATTTCTCTATTGTTTGGTAATTTATCAATTGTTTTTCTTTAATTGCAAACTCTAAGCTTAGGATAGCATTTAAGCCTGTGCCAAAACCTATTTCTAAAATGTTTATCTCTGGTAGCTTTCCAACCTTTCTTAGACCTGCTTCAATAAATATATGTCTGCTTTCGGCAATTGCTCCAAAGGTTGAATGATATCCTTCTTGTAAATCTGTCCTTCTTAGACTTGATGAACCGTCTTCTGTTATTAGAATTTCAATTTGATTTCCTATTTCTTCCATTAGAGTGAAGTAGATTTCCAATTGTCATCAAAATACCAGACTTCCTTATGTCCACAGGCTTTTAGATGATCCCAACAATCTACAAAAAGCATATCAACCTCATCTGCCTTATGTGAATCGGAGGATATGGTTACTCTTACATTTCTTTTGGCAAGTTCTTTTACCCAAGCTGTTTGTGGGAAATAGTCATTTGAACGACCCTTATATAAACCTCTTGCATTTACTTCGCAGATTAGGTCTTCTTCTTTCATAAGGTCAATAGTTTGTATTACCAAATCCCTGTACCAAGTCTCGTCTTCCTTGAAATATCTATCCTTATTATGCATCTTAACCTTATCGAAATGTCCAACAATATTAGGTTTCACATTAATTATCATTTCATTTGTTTGGTCATAGAATGCTTTTACAGCTTTTCTTATATCACCTCCAAAATAATCTCTTAGACCATTATCATAGCTTTCTTGCTTTGAGCCATCAATAAACCATAATCCATTTTCGGAATTAACTAAGTGAACTGATGAAATGATATAATCTAAATCGTACTCCTCGGCTCTTTCTCTTATATCTTCTGAAAGCTTAGGAATATAATCGAATTCCATAGATGTAAATAGCTTTATCTTATCTTGGTATTTTGCTTTAAGTCTTAAAGTTTCGTCTAAGTAGTTTTGTATATCTGAATATTGCAATGCAAAATCGTTATCAAAAGGAACTGGACTATGAGCAGAAAACCCATAGTAAGAAAGTCCTTTTTCAATTGCCGAAAGAGTCATTTCTTCAAGTGAACTCTTCCCGTCGCAATAGGTGGAATGATTATGGTAATTAAATTTCAGCATCTTTTATCTTATATAATTTATCTCCTCTTCGTATTGTTTCAGTTGTGGGAATTGAAAACATCTCTCCTTTTACCGACTTCTCAACTGATTTTAAGTCCACCCTTATTTCTTTTATAGTATCTTCGTAAACCCCTGTGGTTGGTCCAAGAATTATTATATCATCACCAATTGATAATGTCCCTGTTTCAAGTTTTACTTCGGCAATTCCTATATTTTTATAGTAGTTGGTGCAGGTTCCAATGAATTCTTTAACCTTTGTTGATCTGGAACCATATTTTTCTGTCCACTCTCCTATTCTTTGTCCTAGGTAGTACCCATCCCAAAAATCTCTATTATATACAGTTTTTAGCTCCTGGTTCCAAATTGCCTTGTTCTCCTGGGTAAATTCTCCATCAAAATAGGCTTTAACTGCATTCTTATATACTCTTGTTACTGTTTTAACATATTCTGCGGAGCGTCCTCTTCCCTCTATCTTCAAAACTCTTACTCCTGCATCTAGTATCTTATCCAAAAAGTCAAGAGTTTTTAAATCCTTTGGCGACATTATATATTTATTGTCGACAACTAGTTCTGTCCCTCCATCCATATCTGTTACCTTATATGGGCGACGACAATATTGAAGGCAAGCTCCTCTATTTGCACTTTTGTTTGCATTATCTAAGGATATATAACATTTGCCAGAAACAGCCATACAAAGAGCTCCATGAACAAAACATTCTATTTGAAGTAGGTTTCCTGATGGTCCTTTTATATTATTTTCTTTTATATACTCGGTTATTCTTTTAACTTTATCAAGGGATAGCTCACGAGCTGTTACAATTACATCTGCAAACTGGGAAAAGAATTTAACAGCCTCTATATTTGTTATATTGCATTGGGTTGAAAGATGTACCTCCACTCCAACTTCTCTTGCATAAGAAATTACTGCAAGGTCAGCTGCTATTATTGCACTTACTCCACTTTCTTTTGCAGCATCAATAACCTCTCTCATGTAATCTAGTTCTTGGTCGTAGATTATTGTGTTTAGGGTTAGATAGGTTCTAAGGTTATGCTCCTTTGCAATTTCAACAATCTTTCGTAAGTCTTCGATTGAGAAATTGCTTGCACTGCGAGATCGCATATTTAACTCTCCAACACCAAAGTAAACTGAGTCAGCACCGCCTTGTATTGCTCCCATCAATGATTCGTAAGAGCCTACGGGTGACATTATTTCAATATCTGAAAATTTCATTTATTATTATTCTGTAAGGTTTCTTTTAAGCTTTCTATCTACTAGTGTATAGTGTATCTTATTGCTTTCTATTATTTGTTCGGTTGTCTCACCAGGGTTAAGCACAATTAAGGGAACTTCAAATGAAAAATAGGTCTTTTCTTTTGTGTAGAATATAGAAAGATATGATAATATGCTATTATAATTCATTTTCTCATCTCCAATACAATTATATGCACCAACTGGCAAATGTCCCAGGTATATAAACTGATAGTCTTTGTCTATTAAATAAACTTCTGCCCCCATTGTTATACCGAAATAGGTGTTTATTACTAGATAAGAGAAGTTTAGTTTTGGATTTGAGAATATTTCAAAATCTAATTTAGCATCTTGAAATTCTGACTCATAAGTAAAATTGGTTTTTCCACTAAATCTTATTTTAGGTCTTCGAGACTCATCTGTTACACCAAAATATGCTTTATACTTTTCTTTTTTAAGGGAAAATGAAGCCTCGCTGGGTTTCTTTTCCATTGTAATCTTATCAAGAGTTTGTGAAAACAAACATGTTGTAGTTATGATAAGCACTAAGGTAATGGTTAGTAGTTTACGCATATTCTTAATTTTTTAATGTGAATAAATGATTTGTGGACTTTATAAAATGATTTCGTTGCCGTCTTTATCAAACATCTGCATACCAGTGCTTCTTGATTTAATTATTGAGCCATCATCTGAATATACTTCTTCTCCATCCAAGGTTCCATCTTCTTTAAAAAACTCCCATTTCCCTACTCTCTCATCCATTTTAAAGCTTCCCTTAATTTGGGTTGAACCATTTTCATAATATAGAACATAGATACTATCTTGCATTCCGTCTTTGAAGTAATTTCTTGAGTTTATATTTCCATTTTCAAAAAAGGATAATGACTCACCATTTAATAGGTTACCTTTGGTCGTTCTTTCTTCTAATAATTTGAAAGAAGGGAAAAACTTATATTCCTTTTCAAACCCATCGTATTTTATTTTAATTGCAGCCAAAGCTCCATCAGGATAAAAAGTTACTTCTTCTATCTTATCCTTTTTCCCTACAATCTTTGTTTTATCAACTTTATATACCTCTATATCTTCTCCACTCTTTGAGTTTGTATAATTAGCTTGGGAAAACTTATTACCATTTTCAAAATAATAAGTCCATTTACCTGTTCTTTCATTATTTTCAAAGTTTCCTTCATATTTAAGCTTGCCGTTTTCATAATACATCTTTTCAGCAACCTTATTTTTCATCTCTCCATCCTTTTTTATGTAGTAAACTAGCTTAGGATTACCGTTTTCATAGTAAGATATAACCTCTTTTTTGCCATTTGTGCAAGAAGATGTCATAAGGATAGTTAAAAATATAACGATTGTCTTTGACAATAAGGATGTTAGTGTTTTTGATTTCATAATATCTAATGTTTTGGTTCAATTTTGGGGCAAATTTAAGAAATAAATCATATATTTGCACCTTAATTACAAACCAAAATTATTTAAGTCATGGCTTATAAAATTTCTGAAGATTGTGTTGCATGCGGCACATGTATAGATGAATGTCCAGTAGGGGCTATCTCTGAAGGTGACATTTACAAAATTGATCCAGCAGCTTGTACTGATTGTGGAACTTGCGCAGACGCTTGTCCAGTTGAAGCAATTAGTCCTGAATAATTAGCGGATTACTTAAAATATAGCCCTGACGGATTCATTATTCTTCAGGGCTTTTTTATAAAAACATATTCTTTTAACTATAAAATATCAGTTATGGATTGCAGTGAAATTGGTAATTTAATTCAACAAAAGACAGAATTAAGAAATTTAGTAAGCGAAAATACTCATAAAGCATTTGAAGATTTTAAGAATGCAGCAAAAGAAATTGCTCTTGAATTTAATAAAACCTTCCCAATAACAAATTCTAAGTTTGATGATATGGGTGATTTTGAATTTAAACTTAGTTTCGGTTCCGATACCTTGGTCTTTTTACAACATACGAATGTTTTTGAGTTTCCCAGACTACACGAGGTTATGAAAATTCCTTATATAAAAGAAGACAAGAAGCGTTCCTATTGTGGAATGATAAATATTTATAATTTCCTGAGTGATTCTTTTGAATATGATAGGGACTTTGATATTGGATACTTGATAGGAAGAATATTTATTAATAAGGAAAATCATTATTTTATTGAAGGTAAGCGTGAGGTAGGACTTCTTTACACTAGTTTTCACAAAGCAATAATGAATAAAGATTCAGTTTTCAATATTATTAAGTCTTCAATGGAATATGTTAATAGCTTTGATCTGTTAACTCCACCCTTCGATCAGGTAAAATTCTCTACAATTGGCGAAATTAAATCAAATCAAGCAATAAAAAAACAAATCACAGGAAAACGCTTAGGCTTTGAGTTTAAGCAAGATAAATCATAGGTCGCAAAAATACTTATCATTTTGTTGCAAAAAAATTTGGAGATATAAAAAAAGGGTCTACCTTTGCACAGCGAAAAAGCAATAGACGCCCCGTTCGTCTAGAGGCCTAGGACGCTAGATTTTCATTCTAGAAACCAGGGGTTCGAATCCCCTACGGGGTACTAAATATATAAAGAAATTATGGCAAATCACAAGAGTTCACAAAAGAGAATTCGCTCAGACGAAAAAAAGAGAATAGCTAATCGATATTATGCAAAAACAATGCGTAATGCGTTAAGAGATTTCAGAGCTTTAGAAGACAAAGCTATTGCAGAAGAAAAGCTACCTAAGCTAATATCATCTATTGATAAATTAGCTAAACGTTCAATCATACACAAGAGCAAGGCTTCAAACCTTAAATCTAAATGTATGAAAAGAATTGCTACTTTATAACATATTTAATTGATATGCTTTAAAGCCCTTCCTTTATCAGGTAGGGCTTTTTTGTTTTAAAACTAAAGCCTTATGAATTTTATAGACACACATTCCCATCTTTATGCCCAAGAATTTAAGGAAGACATTTCTCAAACCATCCTTAGAGCCAAAGAGGCTAATGTAAACAAGATTCTTTTGCCTAATATTGATATTGCGTCTATTGAACCAATGCTTGAGCTTTGCAAATTGGACGATTGCTTCCACCCTATGCTAGGACTTCATCCTACATCGGTCGATAATACTTATTTAGACCAGCTTAGAGAAATCGAACTCTTATTAGATAAGGTAAACATATGCGCTATTGGAGAGATAGGTATTGATTTATACTGGGATAAGACCTTTATTGAGGAACAAACGATTGCTTTTGAAAGGCAAGTTCACTGGGCAATGGACAGAAACCTCCCATTAGTTATTCACGTTAGGAAAGGGTTTGAAGAGGTTTTCCAATCAATAGAAAGATTGAAAAAAGAAATAAAAGGTTGTGATAAATCACTTAAGGGAGTCTTCCATTGTTTCTCTGGCGACTTAAACCAAGCAAAGAAAGTTATTGAAATGGGATTTAAGATTGGTATTGGAGGCGTTCTTACTTTTAAGAATGCGAAACTAGCCGATATAGTAAGGGAAATAGATATTGAACACATCCTATTAGAAACCGATGCACCCTACCTTGCTCCTTCTCCTTTTAGGGGTAAAAGAAACGAAAGTAGTTATATACCAATAATTGCAGAAAAGATTAGCGAAATCAAAAACATTAGAATTGAAGAAGTAGCTTCAATAACAACAAATTCAGCACAAAAACTCTTCTCTATTTAGTCTTAGATTAAAATTATTATCATTAATTCTTAGGTTTTCATTTGAATATCTGATGATTTTCTTATTTTTGCATATAAATCAACAAGAATATCTATGAGAACTAAAATTTATTTGTCTTTATTGGTAGCTGTACTTTTCACAGCTTGTTCAAACCATTCAAAAGTTAATATCGAAATTCCAGAAGTTAATGAAGGAACTGTGGCAATTGTTTATGCAAGTCCCGACCAAATGACTAATTCCGATCAAAACATAATTTACACATCCGAATTCAAGGACGGTAAAATCTCAATTAACCTCGACAGCATTAACTTCGATAAAAACATCCTAGAATGTGCTCTTCAAATTGCAAGTAATGATGAAAAATTCTACGCTAATGTTCCTCTTCCACTAGAAAAAAGCAAGACAATTGACGTTAAATTTACAAATATTGATGAGTATAACAAAGGTGGAAGAATAAAAACCAGCTATAAAGGCTCCAAACATGCAGAAGATTTCACCATATTTTGGGATAAAATTCAAAACCAAATGCTCGAATTTAGAGATTTGAAAATAGAAGACATAGATAAAGGATACGAAAAGTTTGTTGAAATATATAAACCTTATATCGAATCTTATCCACAGTCGGGTTTCCCTTATATGCTCCTTATTCCACAAATTAAGAATATGCAATTCGACAAAACAAACCCATTATTAGATTACTGCAATAGCATCTGTGCTGATAGCAAGGACAATAAATGGAAAGAAGTTGTATGTTCACTACTTGGAGAAAGAAGACTAGCACAAGAAACTTCAAAGAAACTAGTCTTTTCTGCTGTTGATATTGATGGAAAAGCATATACAGAAAGAGATATTAAAGGTAAATTAATCCTTATAGACTTTTGGGCTTCATGGTGTAAGCCTTGCAAGGACGAAATGCCACATCTAAAACAAATTAATAACAAATACAAATCCAAAGGCTTAACCCTAGTTGGTATATCAATTGATAGAACAATTGAGGATTGGAAAACCTATCTTCAATCCAATAAATTGCCATGGCTATCACTATTTGGAGATGGAAATGTTATAACAAAACGCTACGATTTCCAATATATACCATATAACCTCCTAGTAGATAGTGATGGGAATATACTAGCAAAAAATCTTCACGCAGAAGAACTTGACAAGTTTTTGGAAGAGTTTTTTTCAAAGTAAATTATAATGAAATTTAAGAAAGATGATTCCTTTATGCCTCGCAAGCAAAAGCAAGGAATCATCTTTTTTATTGGTATAGGCTTTGGAGTAGTAATTGCTATTCTAGTTATTGCACTTACTTTTTTCAATAATAGAGGCAAAGAAGAGTTTAATGAAAACGATATAGTTTATTCTCAAAGCAAGGATAGTTCAAAAGCGTATAAGAAAAGAGAGTTTGAGGAAAGGGATTATACTAAAAAAGAGAAACGAACCTATAAACCATTCCCATTTAACCCAAACACCATAACAAAAACCCAACTAATAGAGTTTGGATTATCAGAAAAACAGGCATCTAACGTAGTTAATTACGTCATAGCAGGCGGAAGCTTTAAGAAAAAAGAAGACCTAAAAAAACTTTATTGCATGAGTGAAGACCTATACAATGCAATATCCCCCTACGTTCAAATCCCAAATCAAGAAAAAAGAGATATAATAACACAAGACCTTAAACCCAATAATACAAACCAAAAACCAAACTCCGATAATAGCAATATTTCAAAACCATTTGCAATGAAACCAGAAATAATGCTTGATTTAAACCAGTCGGATAGCTTAGACTTGCAAATTTTAAGAGGAATAGGACCATCATACGGGAAGAGAATTTACATATACGGACAAAAACTTGGCGGATATACCGATATTTCCCAGCTAAAAGAAGTTTACGGAATGACAGACTCGCTCTATAATATAATATCTAAACATCTAAAAATAGAGAAAGCCAACCCAAGAAAAATAAATATCAATACAGCAACCATAAAAGAACTTTCAGCCCACCCCTATATCGATTTCTACTTAGCAAAAGCCATAATCAAACTTCGCATTGAGCTAAAAAGCTTCAAATCCCTTGATCAAATCAGACCTATCCATCTCTTAGATCAAAAATCCTACGAAAAGCTTATCCCATACTTAGAATTATAAGTATAAACTCAAAGTTTTCATTCCCCCAGTTCTATTGTTCCATAGGACAAAGCCCTCAAAACATATATAAAACAAGGTATAATTTTAGCCCTTCGCCGTACTAAATTCATGAAATGCTGTATTAAATTATTTAAACAAAGAAGCATTTTGCTCTGATGTACATCTTAGCTTACTGTGATGTACATCTTAGCATCTTCCGATGTACATCTTAGCAGCGTGCGATGTACATCTTAGCAATTTTAGATGTACATCACAGCAAGATTAAACAAAGAGATAGGAATTTAATACTTAGTTTTAGAAATTTAATACTTAGTTTTAAGAATTTCTTCTTTGAAATAGGATAAATTTAATCCCAAAACAAAGATTTTTACCTGAAAAACCTAAACTTATTTTCTTAATTAGCGAAAATAAACATTTGATTAATCATCTGTAATATAGATTATTGAAAATTAATCTTTATTTTATTTAGTTAAATACTGTTAAATAGTATGACAAATCGAAATAAGCGTTATAGATTTGCAGTGTAATACAACACTAATACACTAACGTAATGATTGAAATTAATAATTTAAAGTTTTCCTACAAGCGAAATAAGATGGTTATTGACGATATATCGCTTAATATTGAAAAAGGCTATATACATGGCTTATTAGGAAAGAATGGGATTGGGAAAACCACCCTTTTGAAATTAATGGCAGGACTTCTTTTTCCAAATTCTGGAGATATTGAAGTCTTAGGCTATACTCCAATGCAAAGAAAAGTTGGTTTCCTGCAGGATATCTTCTTTTTGAGTGAGGAATTCGATGTTTATAAGATGTCGATTGAGAACTATGTGAAGCTTAACTCTGTTTTCTATCCTAAGTTCTCTGAAACAGATTTCTATAACTACCTTGAGGAATTTGAGATAACTGATAGGAAATCTAAGCTAAATGCTCTTTCTTTTGGAACTAAGAAGAAGGTCATAATTGCTTTTGGTTTGGCTACTCACGCTAGGCTTATGATTTTGGACGAACCTACCAATGGTTTAGACATTCCTTCAAAGGCTCAGTTTAGAAAAATCATTTTAAAGGCAATGAATGACGAGACTACTATTATTATCTCTACCCACCAAGTTAGAGATTTACATAATTTAATCGATAGCATTTTGATTATGGATGAGAGGAATATTCTTATCAATGCCAGCAATAGAGAAATCACTTCTAAACTATATTTCGGTGTAGAAAAGGATATAAGTAATATTGATAATATTCTTTATTCTGAGGATAATATAGGCGGAAACCTATTTGTGAAAGAGAATAGAGAGAACTTAGAATCAAATCTTGATATCGAATTATTCTTCAATGCAGTTTTCCATAACAAGGAAAAGATCAAATCAATTTTATCAAACAATAATAAATAAGGAGGAGTTATGGAATTAAATATAAACAGAATAATCAATCTAATCAAAAGAGATATAGGAATTTATTGGCAAACCTATCTTAAAGCAATGTTAGCAATTATATCAGTACAAGCTATTGCTAATAATACCGATTTTGGATTGTATTGGTTTATTATGGCATTTACTTTTGCTTTTAAAGAATATAATAATTCTACTAAGCTAAGAATACAAATAACTAATCTGCCAGCTTCAAATTTAGAGAAGTACTTATACTCATTTTTTATTATATTTTTATTATTCCCTTTGATTATTCTAATATCAATGTATGGAGGTTTATTATTAAGATATTTCTTAGACGTAATAGTATTTGGACTAACATTTACTCAAACAATTGATTTAACCCCTAGTATTTGGAGCTCAATGACTTCTCAAATTCTTATTTACGCACCAATGGTATCTATTTTCTTTTTTGGAAATATCTATTTTAATAAACAAGGGGGATTAAAGATGATATTTTATATTATTGCATTTTCCCTCTTAGTATTTGTAATAAATGCTATCATACTCTATTTCATAACAGGGGGGTTGAGTCATAGTTTTATTATTCAGGGCTCTAGTATTCCGGAATTTGTAAAATACATTGTATCGTTTGGAATAACTGGATTCTTCATAATCCTTGCTTATCTAAGTCTCACAGAAAAGGAGGTATAGGATGATACAAGATTTAAGCCCAATATATCTACAGCTTGCTGATAAGATATGTGACGATATTCTTTTGGAGAAATACATGGTTGAAGAGAGGATTCCTTCGATAAGGGATTTTGCAGCCAGCCACGAAGTTAACCCTAACACTGTTATGAGATCCTTTGAATACTTACAACAAAACGAAATTATATTTAATAAGAGAGGTCTAGGTTATTTCGTTTCCAAAGAGGCTCCAAGACTTATTAAAGAGATTAAGAAGAAAAACTTTAAGGATTTTGTTCTTCCTAATGTATTCAAGCAGATGGAACAACTAAACATTGGGATAGAAGAAATTATAAATGAGTTTGAAAATTATAAAACAAAATAGATATGAAATTAAAATTAAGCACAAAGATATTACTTGCTATGGGAGGACTTATCCTATTAGCTTCCATTATATTCACCATATATATTGGTAATACGGTTGAACCTGCAAGAGATTCTAATACAGAAATTCAAATTAATAATGGACAAATCCGTATTCAAACAGAAGATTTTGATACCGTAATAATAACTCAATAAATAAAGCAAGATGATTAAAACTAACTTAAAACAAAGGAGAGAAAGACCTATATGGCTAAGATTAATCATAATTATATTATTGGTTTCTGGCTTATCTTCCTCTGCAATTGCTCAAACCTCAAGCATAAAAGGGAGGATAATAGATAGCAAAACTCAAGAAAAACTAATGTTTGTTAACTGCGTCTTGACTGACTCAAAGAATAATGCAAAACAAATCGATGGTGTTGCAGCAGATACTAATGGGGTATTTGTTTTTAAGAATATCAAGAAAAAAGATATGATTCTAAGCATTTCCTTTGTTGGATATAAGAGGAAAGATATTGAAATTAAAGCCTCAATGCTTAAAGATAATATTTTAGACCTTGGCGATATTGCAATAGAACAAACTTCGGAAGGACTTCAAGAGGTTGAAATCATTGCCCTAAAGGATAGGATAAAACTCGATGCAGATAAGATGACAATGAATATTGATAAGAATACTGCCTCATCTGTAACAAATGCTTTTGAGCTATTGAAAAAAGCACCAGGCATTTCAATTGATAATGATGATAACCTAAAGCTAAATGGCAAAGGAGGAGTCTTAATTCAGTTTCAGGGAAGAGATATGAAACTACCTTGGAAGTCATTGGTGCAAATCTTAAAAGGGATTCCTTCTGTTCAAATCGATAAGTTTGAACTAATAACAAACCCTTCTGCTAAATACGATGCAGAGGGAGTTGCAGGAATAATAAATATCCTTTTCAAACAAGAGAAAACAAATGGTTGGAACGCATCCCTTGGCTCAAACCTATACTATACTGATGTTGCATCCATTATGGGCGATCTTAACTTAAACTATGTTGATGATAAATTTACCTCAACCCTATCTTTCTCTACCTCTCGTTGGGCACAAAATATGGAAACAAATGGAGTAAAGAAAACAAGCTTTGGTAATGACACAATAAGAATTGCAGACAGAACAGATATGCTTTATAGGTCTAATAACTATAACCTAAACCTTGGAACTGACTACAAGCTAAACAATAAGAATAATATTGGTTTATATTTCACCTATTCCAATAATAACTCACCCAAGAGAAACTACACAAGCTCATCAATTATATCTAATCTAAGAAATGGAACATATTATATCGACTCTCTAAGATTCCTTTCTGAAAATAGACTATATAATAATAGCGATAACATACTTATCAATACCAACTACCAACATAAATTTGACACCCTTGGACAAAGCCTAACACTTAACTTTGATTTTGTAAGCAATACCTCAAAGGATGAAACAGGAGCAGAAACCAAATACTATAATAACTTCATCAATCAAGTAAGTCCTTATAAGACAGAAGGGCTTGAAAACTCCACAAAAAGCTCTTATTATTCCTATAACCTAAGAGGCGATTATTTCAAACCTTTTTCCCAAAGTCTAAGCTTAGAGGGAGGTTTTAAATTTGCCTACACGAAGGTTGATAATGACTTCCTATCAATTAAAGACTTAGTAAACGACCCAACAAAATCCAATAACTTCATTTTCGATGAGAATATCAACGCCTTATATGCATCTTTAAAGAAATCATTTAGCGATAAAACATCCTTGAGATTAGGCATAAGAGCAGAAAACACCAACCTAAAAGGTAATCAGGTTAAATACAATACAACATTTACCCAAACCTATAACTCATTCTTCCCTAACTTAAGCATATCTCATACGTTTTCAGCAGTTAACACCCTTAACTTTGCATACAATATGAGAATATCAAGACCAAGCTATAATAACCTTAACCCGTTTAAATCATGGATAAATGACTATACATACTCTACAGGAAACCCAGACCTAAAACCACAATACACACATAATTTATCCTTACAACATTCATTTATGTATGTATTATTCTCGAACCTAACCTATAGCTATACAAAAGATGTGGTATCTGAAATCCCATTCACAACAAGCAACGGACTAATTGGCTATACAATGCCAACAAATATAGAAAACTCACATAACCTAAACCTAAGCGTCAGCACATCCATACCAATAAGACCATGGCTAACCTTTGTTGCATACTTAAGCGAAAACTACACAAACAACAACTCCCAAAATGAAGAATTTAGTTTTGAAAACCAATCATTCTCATTTATGGGCTACTCATCAATCAGCTTCACGCTTCCAAAGAAATACAGAATAGACCTCTCAGGCTACTACACCACAGGAGGCACATGGGGAATATTTAATTACGAAAGCTTCCGAGGCGTAAACATCAATGCTAACAAAAGCTTCTTTAACGAAAAACTAACCCTTAGTGCTGGCGTAAACAACCTACTTGCCAAAGAATCTTACTCAACCTCCTATAGCTACCAAAATACGGAATGGAATTCCAGCAGTTATATGAATTTCAGGATGTACACCGTAGGCATAAAGTTTAATTTTGGACAAAATGTAAATGCCAAACTAAATAAAAAAGACGACAAGTTCGACGAAAGAACCACCGGCAAAAAATCCAATACCAATATGCAAGGCGGCTTCGGGATGTAGTTACTACCATATCCTTTAAACACCCAAAACAAAAAAGCACCTCAAATAATTAGAATTTGAGGTGCTTTTGTTTAATCTATTAAATTTTATAGGCTAAAAGTTTATTTAGCTTTTTCTAATTTAACTGTGAAGTGACGCATAAGTGGTGCTTCCCACTCAATTGTATATCCTTTTGTGATTTGTTCTGCTCTGTCTTTAACATTCTTAAGTGCTGCAGCAATAACATCCATATGGTTATTGGTATAAACGCGGCGAGGGATTGCTAAACGAAGGAAGTCAAGTCCGCCAAAACGATTTTCTCTTGTGATAGGGTCACGGTCTGCTAAGATATAACCAATCTCACATCCACGAATACCTGCCTCTAAGTAGAGTTCAACAGTAAGTGTTTGTGCTGGGAATTGTTCCTTAGGAACATGTGTAAGAACCTTTGCTGCATCAACGAAAATTGCATGACCACCTGCAGGACGTTGGTAAGCTACACCATATTCGTCAAGCTTCATTGCCAAGTATTCAACTTGTTTGATACGAGTTTCAAGCATTTCAAATTCGGTGTTTTCGTCCAAACCAATTGCTAGAGCGTTCATATCTCTTCCGTTCATTCCACCATAAGTTAGATAGCCTTCCATAATAATACAGAAGTTCTTAGCTCCATCAAACCAATCTTGTTTTCTTGTTGCAATAAACCCACCCATATTAACAATAGCGTCTTTCTTAGCACTCATAGTCATACCATCAGCGTAAGAGAACATTTCCTTAACAATTTCTTTTATTGTTTTGTTTGCATAACCTTCTTCACGTGTTTTTATGAAATAAGCATTTTCTGCAAAACGTGCTGAGTCAAACAATACAGGAACATCATATTTCTTTGATAATGCACTAACCTCACGTAAGTTTTTCATGCTTACTGGTTGTCCACCTGCAGTGTTATTAGTTATTGTAATAATAATGAAAGGGATATTTCCTTTATGATCTTTTAATGCTTGTTCTAATTTGATTGGATCAACATTTCCTTTAAAAGGAATTTCAAGTTGAGTGTCTTTTGCTTCGTCAATAGTGCAGTCTAGTGCAATTGCCTTACGACTTTCTATATGTCCTTTTGTCGTATCGAAGTGAGAGTTTCCTGGACAAACGTTACCTTCTTTTACTAAGTAAGAAAACAAAACGTTTTCTGCTGCACGTCCTTGGTGAGTTGGGATAACGTATTCAAATCCTGTTAACTTAGCAATCATATTCTTTAGGTTGAAGAAAGAAGATGCACCTGCATAACTTTCGTCACCCATCATCATTCCAGCCCATTGAGCTTGAGACATTGAACCTGTGCCAGAGTCAGTAATAAGGTCAATATATACTTTGTCTGCTGCTAGTTGAAATGTATTATAGTGAGCTTCCTTAATCCATTGTTCACGTTCTTGACGTGTACTTTTACGAATTGGCTCAATCATTTTAATCTTCCATGATTCTGCAAATGGTAATTCCATAATATTTATCTTTTATTTGTTATTTTATTCTAAAATTTTCTTGTGATTTATACTGAAAAAAGGTGGTTGGAAAGAAGAAGAACTCTTCCAACCTATTAATATGCAAATTCGTCTCTATTCTTAATATTAACGTAGAGGCCTTGAGTATTCATTGTATTTAATAAACTTTGCAACATTTCAGTACTATGTGAGTTGCAAAGGTAGAAAAATAAAATTTAACGTCAAAACTTTTTTAATTAAATTTGCAAGTAATATTCTATTATATAGTTAATTGATAATAAGGCTTGGGTGCCTTGTATTCAAGTAAACCGTTGTATGTATTATATATGTATAGGTTTTAAGCAGACAATTCTTTGTTTTTTCTTATTATGATTATTTGCTATGAGAAAATAAAAAAATACGTACCTTTGCTTAATCGCTATTAAAAATTTAATGTATGAAACGCTTTCTTCTTTATTTTTTGCTTTTGATTCCATTAATTGGAAATGCTCAAACAATAGATTTTAATACCTATTTCAGAGATAAAACCCTTAATATCTTATCTTATCACTCGGGTCGCTTTGCACTGGAATACTATTCTATTGAAGAAACCTACGCAACAGAGAACTGGGCAGGCACAAAGACAAAACTACTCGATAATACCAATCTTGGGGCTCATAGGGTTGAGGTTTATGCTGCAAATACTGACAATCTAATATATTCTCGCAACTACTGCTCTCTTTTTGAGGAGTGGCAGACAACCCCAGAGGCTAAGAAATCATGCTCAAACTTTGAAGAAGTAATTAGAATACCACTTCCTAAAGAGGATATTGATATAATATTCTTTTCAAGAGATAGTTTGGGGAAATGGTTTAAGGTTGAGAAAAAAACTATCGAAGTAGCAAACATAGAAACTAAAGAAACCAGCATCAAAACCGATAATTTCTATCCCCTTCATATAGCTTCAAAGGATTTAAATAAGAAATTGGATATAGTAATTGTGCCTGCGGGTTATACTAAGGCGGATTCACTTCAAATGATTGAAGATATGAAACTTTTTACTAAGCAATTCTTCTCTAAGCCTCCCTTTTCAAATGCAGAGGACAAGATAAACATAAGAGGAGTTTCATATTTCTCAGAGCAGAGCGGCATCCCAGGACTTGACAAGACCAAAAACCCAAACACATTCCTTGGAGTACAATACAATACCTTCGATTCGCCTCGTTATATTATGACTCGCAACCTTTTCAACCTCCACGAAATACTTATAGATGTTCCTTATGAGCAAATAATCATTATGTGCAATAGCTCCGTTTATGGAGGCGGTGGAATATTTAACTTCTACGCAACTTCATATGTAAATAGAGAGAATGGCTTTGTCCTTACCCACGAATTTGGACATAGTTTTGGAGGACTAGGAGATGAATATTCTGAAAACGATATTGAGATTGAGGGAGCATCACAAAGAATAGAACCTTGGCAAAAGAACGTTACATCCCTTATTGACTTTTCTAAGAAATGGGAAGATATGGTTGAGAAAACAATACCAATACCAACCCCAGCAACACCTGAATATAAAGATAAGGTTGGCGTATTTGAAGGAGCAGCTTATGTTTCAAAAGGACTTTATCGCCCATTCCAAGATTGCTTAATGAGGAGTGATAAACCTTTTTGCCCAGTCTGCACAAGGGAAATAAATAGAATGATTGATTTTTACACAGAATAAAGAAATGAAAGAGAAAAACCTATACCTTATTGATGCAATGGCATTAATATATCGCTCCTATTATGCCCTCAATAAGAACCCTAGGATAAATTCTAAGGGACTTAATACCTCCGCAATACTTGGATTTGCAAATGCCTTACTCGATATAATAAAGAAACACAAACCCTCGCATCTTGGAATTGCCTTTGACTTGCAAGGACCAACCGTAAGACATGAGCAGTTTGAAGACTATAAGGCAAACCGTCAAGCATGCCCAGAAGATATCATTGTAGCAATACCAATTGTTAAGGAATTGGCCAAAGCGATGAATATTCCTATGCTTGCCGTTGAGGGATACGAAGCCGATGATGTAATAGGCACGCTTTCAAAGAAGGCAGCCAAGGAAGGATTTACAGTATATATGGTTACCCCTGACAAAGATTATGCACAGCTTGTGGATGAGAATATCTTTATGCTAAAACTCCCACGAATGGGTAATGGAGAAGAGATATTGGGAGTAAAAGAGGTGATAGAGAAATTTGAAGTTAAGAGACCAGAGCAGGTAATTGATATACTTGGACTTTGGGGAGATAGCTCCGATAACATACCTGGCGTTCCTTCAATTGGGGAGAAAAAAGCTAAGATGCTAATGCAGCAGTTTGATTCCATTGAAGATATAATTGAAAACTCAGATAAGATAGAAAGTGCATCGATTCGTAAAGCCATAGAAGAGAATAAGGACAAGGCAATCCTCTCAAAGATGCTTGCAACCATAATTCTAGATGTGCCAATTGAGTTTAACGAAGAAGGACTCTTGTTTGAGCTACCTAATTTCCAACATTGCAAGACCATATTTTCAGAACTTGAGTTCCGAACCTTTGAAAAGCGTTTCTTCGATGTCTATTCCAAGATATCAGGTTATGCAGACGCCTCCGAAATGTTCTCAAATAAGAAAGCTGATACTAAGGATAGCCAAACTGAAGCTAATCAAAATCAGTTTAATCTCTTTTCAAATCCAGAGGCAGATAGACCCCAGCAAACTTTCTTCGACAATGCCAAAACCATAGATAGCGTTGAGCATAATTATATTATGATTGAAAAAGCTCAAGACCTAAGAGCTGTGATTGAAGAGATAAAACAAAGAAAAATACTTAGCTTTTCGGTGGAAACAACCTCAAATGATTTATTTGCAGATATAATTGGCATATCCCTAAGCTGCGAAAAACACAAAGGATACTTCGTTTTCCTAAATCAAAACAAAGAAGAAAAAGCGGAAATCCTCAATTTACTAAAAGAAGTTTTTGAAGAGGAGGAAATTTATAAGGTTTCACAAAACATGAAATCCGATAAGCACGCCCTTCTTAACCATAATATTACAATAAAAGGAAGAGAATTTGATATTATAATAGCACATTATCTTATTGAACCAGAGATGCAACATAAGTTTGACTCACTTGCAAGCTCCTATTTGGAATATGAAACAATGCAAGAAGAGAAAGCCTATGGCAAGGTTTCAAAGTCAGGAATAATAGATATTAAAAAGATAGACAAGACTCAACTAATGAAATACTCGGTTGAGAAAGCCGATATCTCACTCCAACTAAAACCAATCCTAGAAGAGAAACTAAGAGAAAACGACTTAGAAAATCTTTTCTCGGAGATAGAAATGCCACTTGTTTCTGTGCTTGTGTCGATGGAAAGAGAGGGAGTGAGAATAGATAAAGAGCAGTTAAAAATCTTTTCCGAAGAACTAGAAGAAGAAAAGCAGAGATTAGAATCTGAAATATTTGAACTATCAGAAGAGGAGTTTAATATATCATCCCCAAAACAACTATCCGAGATATTATTTCAAAAACTAAAGATAGCAGAGAATACAAAAAAATCCTCAATAACTAAACAACTATCCACATCCGAAGAAGTGCTTTCAAAGTTAGTTGATAAACACCCCATTGTTTCAAAGATATTAGAATACAGAAGTCTAACTAAGCTTAAAGGAACCTATGTTGATGCACTACCTCTACTGGTTAATCCCTCAACAGGCAGAATCCACACATCATATAACCAAACCACCACCTCAACAGGAAGACTTTCATCCCTTGCACCCAACCTACAAAACATCCCTATACGCACCGCTCTTGGCAGAAAGATACGTAAGGCATTTGTTCCAAGAGATGAAAACTACCTACTAATGGCTTGTGATTATTCTCAGATAGAACTAAGAATTATTGCTTCCATGAGCCAAGATGAGCATATGATTGAGGCGTTTAATAAGAAGATTGATATACACCAAGCAACAGCATCAAAAATTTATAAGGTAGCATTAGAGGACGTAAGCAAAGATATGCGTCAAGCTGCTAAGAGTGTAAACTTCGGAATCATTTATGGAATATCTGCTTATGGACTTTCACAGCAGCTATCCCTTTCAGTAAAAGAAGCACAAGCCCTAATAGACCAATATTTCGCAGAATACCCAAAAATAAAGAACTTTATAGACTCTCAGATTGAGAAAGCAAAACTTACGAACTACGTAGAAACGATGCTAAAGAGAAGAAGGTACCTCTATGAAATCAATTCAAGGAATGTAAATCTAAAGAATTTTGCCCAAAGAAACGCAGTAAATATGCCAATTCAAGGTTCCTCTGCCGATATGATAAAGAAGGCGATGATAGAGATAAACAATATCCTAATAAAAGAGGGACTTAAAACCAAGATGATACTACAAGTGCATGACGAATTAGTCTTCGACCTCTATAAACCAGAGCTTGACAAAGTCCAACTTATAGTAGAAAAACAAATGAAAGAAGCCCTACCATTAGAAAACGTACCAATAGAAGTCGATTCCAATACAGGCACGAACTGGTTAGAAGCCCACTAAAATTACATCTTCGTTTCAAAATAGTATATCAAAACTCTAAACCACTAACTCATTATTCTAAACTCTTAATACCCTATTTCAAACTTCTAAATCGCTGTAATAATTTTCTCTTTCTTTACTTTGATGAGAGTATGTTGCCAACATAGAACACCTTTGTTGGCAACATAGATATGTTATGTTGGCAACATAGAGCCTCTATGTTGGCAACATAGCGTCATGGAATGCCTAATTCAAATAATTAAAACCCTATCAAACCCTTGCAGAATAAGGATTTGAGGCATATATAACAAGCTTTGCATTTTCTAATTAAAACTAAGTATAGTTTACACTTGTTTCTTATAGTCCTAATTTTGGTTTACACTTGATAAAAATAGTTTTTTTAGATACAAGTATTGTAATAATTTCATTATTAGTGGCGTTATGCTATCAGTTAGTATAAGATTTTTTTAAACTATAAGATTAGAACAATGAATAAGATAAGATGTATTGTAATTTTGCTTTTTGTGATTTTTGGAATAGGAAATATTAGTGTGGAGGCTCAAAGTATTCCCTATATGTCATTAATTGATAGTCAGGAAATGAAGTATATGGATAATGCAGAGGTATCAATTGATGCTTGGAGAGAGTATCAGTATTATATTAAGAACAAATATGGGGAAGATTCTAAAGAGTTTGCTTCAACAATCTTTGATACCGTTATTTTCAATAATCATTATAATAAGTATTTCTCATATTCGCCTACGAAACTATCTATTGGCCTCACTAAGGAATCAACAAAAAACAAGATGTCTTATTCTGATTATCCTATGATTGGAGTTTCTTATTGTCAATGTCTTGATTATTGCAAATTTAGGACTGAGGTATATAATTATAAGGTTAAGGGAGTAAAGAAAATAACCTTTACTCTGCCTTCACAACAAGATTATGCAAAGGCAATTTCTTATGCTAAAATAACTGATAATGCACCTCTATCTAAATTGTCAAATAAGAAAAGAGGTAAGATTAATGGTATTACTGATAATGTTAAAGAATATACTCTTGAACATCAAAAAAACCCTATCGATAATCCAATAGGGTTTAGATGTCTTGCAATAATTGAGAAATAATAGCTTTTAGGGGCTATTTATTTATAGGTTTCTGCAATTTTTTCTGCAATGTTTATGCCGTCAATTGCACTTGATGTAATTCCTCCTGAGTAGCCAGAACCTTCTCCGCATGGATATAATCCTGAGATTTGTATATGCTGAAGTGAGTCCTTATCTCTTGGTATGCGAACAGGGGATGAGGTGCGTGATTCAAGTCCTATGATATTTGCTTCCGAAGTAATAAATCCTTTCATCGTTTTTCCAAAGTGAAGAAATGCATCCCTAAGGTTTGTAGAGATGAATTCTGGTAGTATATTACTCATATTGGAAGGAAGAAGTCCTGGAATATATGAGCTTGGTGCAAGAGCTGATGATTTCCTATCTTTAATGAAATCTGTCAAACGCTGTGCTGGTGCAACCATTGTCTTATCTGCAGCAATAAACATATTCTTTTCTGTCTCTTCTTGGAGTTTTAGCATTGCCAATTGTCCAAATTCGGAAAACTTCTTTGCATCTGATTCTTTAACATTAACAACAATGCCAGAGTTTGCAAATGGTGAATTACGCAGTGAGTTAGACATTCCATTAACCACAAGTTCTTCTTTCCCAGTTGAGGCAGGGATAATCATACCTCCTGGACACATGCAAAAAGAAAAGACTCCTCTATCTTTATCTTTTGTGCTATGTGTAACGTTATAAGTAGCTGGCGGAAGTAGTTTAGAGTATTTTGGTGTATGATATTGGATTTGATTAATTAGTTCTTGCGGATGTTCTATTCTTACTCCCATTGCAAAAAGCTTAGCCTCAAGTGCCCAGTTTTTCTCGTGGAATAAGTAATATATATCCCTTGCACTATGTCCTGTTGCAAGAACAACGATTTCGCTTTCTATCTTATCACCTTTTTGAGTAATAACTCCTTTAATCTTATTGTCCTTTACAATTAAATCAATAACCTTTGTGTTGAAATGATATTCGCCACCGTAGGTTTCTATCGTCTGACGAATACTTTTAGTTATTGTTGAAAGTCTATCAGTTCCTATATGTGGATGGGCATCAATCATTATTTCTTTATCTGCTCCATGCTGAACAAAAAGGTCTAATACTTCATTGATATTACCTCTCTTATTGGAACGAGTATATAGCTTACCGTCAGAAAAGGTTCCTGCTCCACCTTCTCCAAAGCACCAGTTCGATTCTGTATTTATTTCTTTTTGGCGGATAATTTGAGCAAGGTCTACTTTTCTTTCGCTTACTGGTTTCCCTCTTTCAATAATTATTGGTCTAAATCCTTTTTGTATAAGTTTAAGACTTGCAAACAGACCAGCGGGGCCTGCACCAATAACAATAACTGGCTTTGCATTACGAACATCTTGATATTTGTCAACCTCTATTGTTTCAATTTGAGGCTCTATTTCTACTTCAATTTCTTTTTCTTCCCCAATCTTTTCAAGAGTAGGTCTTTCTAATTCAAGAACTCTTAGTTGAACCTTTATTCTATATGTTATCAGGGCTTTTCTTGCATCAATGCTTTTCTTTAATAGTTCAAAGTCTGCAATGCGTTCTGTTCTAACACCAATTTTCCTAGCTATCGCTTTTATTAATGTTTCGGTATCAACTAATTCCTCAGGCAATACATTTAATTCATATTCTTTTATCATGTTTTTTGTTTTTTGCCCATTTCAAGACCCAGGGGTTCAAGACTTAGGAATTAATAACTAAAACCCTATTCGAAGGTCAAGGTTACGTAAAATATTCTTGTTTTATATTTATCTATTATGTTAGAGTATGGCTTATGACTCTCTGGAATATGCATATTGTTGAAGCTAAAAGAGGATTTTATTTCTATTCCAAACTTAAAGTAAGGAAGGTAGAAATCAAACCCTGTTCCAAAGGTATACATCCAGTCGTTATTGTTAAGCCTTAGAAGAAGGTCTTCTTCAGATATCTTCTTATTTTTCAAAGATGCTAAGTCATAAGCATATTTACCACCAGCAATTAGATAGGGGCGGAAATTTCTCCAACGTTTCGATTGTATTTTAAGTTCAAGAGGAGCTTCCAAGTAAATAGCTTCAACATTAGTTGACTCTGTGATATAAAGCCCTCTAGAATCTATTATATTATAATTAAATCTTCTATCACCAAAACTAAGCGTTGGGCTAAGTCTTAGGCGTAAGTATTCAAATAATTTTAAATCTCCAAGCACCCCAAGTTGGAAACCATGCTGTGAAGGGTTATTCATTCCAATAACTTTATCAGGCTCTGGCAAAGGGTCTTTAACTCTTAGAAGTGATGAGAATTGATTATAGCCTATTAGAGCACCAAAATGAATTCTTGTTTCATCGTAGTGAGGTAAGTTTTGTGGGCTTTTCTGTGCCTTTAAGCCTAAAGTAAATAAAAGAGTTAGTGAGAGGAATAAAAGTATTTGCTTCATTTCTTGATTCTATAATCTATCTAAAAGGATTAAACGAACTTTCTCTGGATTAATTGTACCATTCTCTCCAAGAGACCATTTCCTTTCAATCATTCTTTGTACAATTGGATCAATACATTTTTCATCCAAATCAACATCTGAAAGTCGAGTAGGAATGCCAATAGAAATAAAGAAGTCCTCTGTTGCTTCTATAGTTTTTCTTATCCTTTCTTCTCTTTCACCATCTTTAATTCCAAAAACTCTTTCTCCCATTTGAAGTATCTTTTCAGCCTTTTCATCCCTCATAATCTTCATAACACCAGGCAAAACAATCGCAAGAGTTACCCCATGGTCTAAGCCGTGAAGGACTGTAAGCTCATGGCCTATCATATGTGTTGCCCAGTCTTGTGGAACGCCTGAGCCAATTAGTCCATTAAGTCCTAAGGTTGCTGCCCACATCAGGTTAGCTCTTACATCATAGTCCTCTGGATTAGCAAATACCTTTTTAGATTCTTCAATAAGGGTTATAAGGATGCTTTCTGCAAAACGATCCGATATTTGATTATTTACAGGATAGGTTAGGTATTGTTCAATAACATGGATAAATGTATCAGCTATGCCGTTTGAGATTTGTTTCTTTGGAAGAGTAAATGTAACAAGTGGGTCTAAGATAGAAAACTTAGGAAAACATAGCTCTGAGCGGAAAGATCTTTTTTCTTTTGTTTCGTTTAGGGTAATAACAGAGCCAGCATTCATTTCAGAACCTGTTGCAGGTAGGGTTAAAACCGTGCCAAAAGGTAGAGCTTTTTCAACCTTCTTACTTAGTCCAACAATATCCCAAGCGTAGCCTTCATAATAAAAAGCTGCTGCAATAAACTTCGTAGCATCAATAACGCTTCCTCCACCAACTGCAAGAATGAAGTCGATATTCTTTTCTTTTGCATAATCCACACATTTCATACATGTTTCGTAGTGAGGGTTTGGTTCAATGCCTCCAAATTCAAAAACTTCTCTTGTGCCTAATGCTTCAATAACTTGCTGGTATACTCCATTTCTCTTAATGCTTCCTCCACCATAAGTAATTAGTACTTTGCTATCTTTAGGGACATATTTATTTAGTTTCTTAATTGTGTCCTTGCCAAAAACTATTCTTGTAGGGTTATAAAATTCAAAGTTATTCATAATGTTTTGGGTTTTTATGGTTTATAATTTATTTTCCACTTCACTTAATAGAAGTTCTTTATCAATAGGTACAACTCCAACTTGCTCACAAACCAAACCTCCAGCGAGATTAGATATCTCTGCAATTGATTTGAAAGGAAGTTTTATTGCCAAACAAAGAGTAGCAATACTAATTACGGTATCTCCTGCCCCAGATACATCGGAAATAGCTCTTTGGTGTGCAGGAATAATCACCATATTGTTCTTTGTTTTCTTGTAATCAGCAATAAAAACTCCATATTCACTAAGTGTAACAAATATCATATCAGCATTGAGCTTGTGTTGCAATAGGTTTGAGGCATCAACCAAATTATCAATTGTAGGTAAATCGAAATCTATTTTCAAGCCTTCCTTTAGTTCTTTTAGGTTGGGTTTAAATAATGTAACGTTTTTATATGCCAAAAAATTACGTTTCTTAGGGTCAACCGTTGTTGGAATCCCTTTTTTGTTTGCAAGGTCAACAATTTCTCTAATTGTATTTTGAGTAATTACACCCTTATCGTAGTCTTGGAAGATAATAGCATCTATATTCTTTGTTTCAATAATATCCTTTATGGTTTTTATAAAGTTTATCTCATCTTTTTCTTCAAGGCAATCGCTGATTTCTTGGTCAACTCTTAGCATTTGAACCTTATTACCTATTATTCTTGTCTTAACAGTTGTTGGTCTTGACTTTGAGAAATAGATACCCTCGTTATCCATATCAAGCTTCTTCATAAGTGAAAGCAAGAGTTTGGATTTTGGATCTGAACCCACAACAGAGCATAGTATAGGATTAGCCCCCATTGCCCTAATATTTAAGGCTACATTTGCAGCTCCTCCCAATCTATCTTCAACACTAGTAATTGTTGCAATTGGAACCGGAGCCTCAGGTGATATCCTATCAACCCTTCCCCACATATATGAATCTATCATTACGTCTCCGATAATTAGGATATTTAAACCATTAAACTGATTAAAGATTTTATTGTAGTCCATATCGTAAATATCTTTTTCTTTTTAATTAACTGTAAGCTCACCCCTCAAAGGACTTGTAAGCATACTTAGAATTTCTTCCTTGTTCTCATAGTTGCCCAAAACAAACATAAGCTTTGCAATAGCCGATTCGGTTGTTATATCATGCCCACTAATAACTCCAATTTCTGCTAAGTGAGCTGAGGTTTCATAATGTCCCATCACAACAGCCCCTGCCTTACACTGGGTAACATTATAAATAATTATCCCCCTTTCAATAGCCTCTTTGAGAGCCAAAATAAACCACTCCTCTGTTGGAGCATTACCCGAGCCAAAGGTTTCCAAAACAACCCCTTCAAGACCACTCATCGAAAGCATTGCTCTAAAGTATTCTTCCTTTAAGCCTGGGTATATCTTAATTATTACAACATTATCATTTAGTTTCTTGTATGCCTTAAACTCTCCTTTTGGGCTTTCAAGAAAGAGATTCTTCTTATATGAAATATTAATCCCCACCTTAGCAAGTGAAGGATAGTTGCCTGAATAGAAGGCTTCGAAATACTCTGCATTAATCTTGGTTGTTCTGTTTCCTCTATAGAGTTTATCTTCAAAGAATATGCAAACCTCTGGAATATTTATTGACTCCGAACTCGCAATCTCAACAGCTCCAATAATATTATCTCTTCCGTCAGTCCTAATCATGCCAAGGGGGAGTTGTGAGCCTGTCAAAATAACAGTCTTATTCAAGTTTTCGAGCATAAAACTAAGAGTTGATGCAGTGTAAGACATAGTATCTGTTCCGTGAAGTACAATAAAACTATCGTATTTCTCATAGTTTTTTTCAATAACTTCAACCAGGCCAATCCAATATTCAGGTTTCATATTAGAGGAATCAATAATTGGGTCGAAGCGATAGGAGTCTAAATCACAATTAAATTCTCTTAAAACAGGCAAAGCCTCATATATCTTAGACATATCAAAGGGAAGAAGAGAACCAGACTTGCTATCCTTAACCATTCCGATTGTGCCACCAGTATAAATAACCAAAATTCTTTTCATAAAGCAAACATAAAGTACAAAGAATAAACAACAAAAATACAAATATTGTTGCATAATAGCCCATAGATTTAATAAAAAATGAAAATGGTTCTATATCCTCTTGTTCTTCTTTTTGTTATTAACACCTTCCAAAACTCCCAATTCTTACTTTTTTATCACAATAACTAACAATTTAATTCAATGGGATTTAATCTATGGTTCTAATTTTTTTCAAACCCTGCATTAGATTTCTAAGACTTATTTATAACTGAATGTGTGAATTGTGTAATATTATTATTTTATTGTGTAACCTATTAGCAGGCCTCTGGTACTACCTTTGCACCAATAATAAGACTGTTGCAAGGTAAAAATCAGCATTAAATACTAACATACAGCTTGTTAAGTCATATATTTTGCGTATCTTTGCATTATGAATAAGATAGAACTCACAAGTTTTGCAGACCTTGCAGCAGATAAAAGAAAAGTCAAAGAAGTATTCTTCAATCAAATTAATTCAATAATAAATTGGGAGAAGATAGATCAACTTATCAAAAGACCAAGTAAATGATAGGATATCATTTAGTAAGTTCTTAGGATTGAGTTTGGACGACAATTGCCCAGACCATAGTGTAATAAGTCGCTTTCGTACAGAAATGACAAAAAGAAAAGTTTACGACAAACTCCTAAAAGAGATAAATAAACAGTTAGTAATACATGGCATCTTAGTAAAGCAAGGTATTTTATTAGATGCAAGTGTAGTAGATACATTAAGGAAACCCAAAGGCAAGACAGAATATGAGGTTGTTATAGATAGAGAAGAAGATTCACAAGAAGAGCAAACAGAAGAAGAACCACAAAAAGAGAATAGAAGTAAGCTAGTAAAGAAAGAAAAGCCAGGAGTTGATAAAGAAGCAAGGTGGGTGAAGAAGAGAGGTCGTTTACATTATGGATACAAACAACATACAGCAACCAACGAAGAAGGATTAGTATTAGCTGTAATCACAACCGCTGCCAATGAAAG
>JAQVXZ010000028.1 GCA_028708845.1 Bacteroidales bacterium | reverse complement strand
GATAAAAAAGGCGATAGGGTTTATGGAAAAGGATTTCTTTCTCCAATAGAAGATGAAAAGAATGTAAATAAAAGAAGACTTGAACTAGGACTTCCTACAATAGAAGAATATGCTAAAAAGATAAATGTAGATTATAAATATGATGCAGAATATGATAAGTTATCTGTAAGAAGAGCATATGAAAAACTTAGAGAAATTAATGCAGAAGCAAGAAAACAATTAAGAAAAGAGATTGAAGAAGAGGATGACATAATAAATAATAAATAATAAATAATAAGGCAATGAAAACAAAACAGATACTATTAACCCTTCTATTATTTATTCCATTTTTTTGTTATTCCCAAACAGTAACAATAAAGGGGAATGTTGTTGCAGTAGCTGATGGTTTGCCAGTTGATAATGTTAATATTCTTATAAAGGGGACTAATATAGGTATTTCATCAGATAAGGATGGGATGTTTGTTCTCAATAATGTAAAGTTGCCTGCTATTCTTAAGGTTTCTCATCTTGCTTTCTTCTCTCAAGATATTGCATTAACGAAAGCTGATGTAAATAAGAGAAATACTATTAATCTAAATATTCAATTATCAGATAGGGCAACAAATCTTTCAGAAGTTACGATAGAAGATAAACCAAATAATAGAATAGAGAGATTGGTTTATGATTTTGAAGTCGATGATTCTAATTTATATGTAATTCGTAATAAGAAAGATAATAAGCAACTACATGTTTATAGTTTTGAAGATTATTTGAAGAAGACTCAAAAGATACCTCGAAAATGTAATGTTTTAGGGGTTGACGAAATGAAAAATGTTTATGTTAAACAAGAGAGTAACGCTGATTATTGGATTGTTAATTCAAATCCTTATGATACATCTTTGGTCTACCAAGAGTTGGATAGCTTAAATAAATCAATTGTTTATGTTCTAAGAGATGCTATTTCAGACCAATCTAATTATGTACTAACCAAAACTGATTTTGATTATGATCATACTTATTGGATAAAAAGAAGTCCTATTTGGTTAATTGGAATGTTTAATAATAGTATATATTGCTTTATTTATACATTAGATATGAAAGGTATGAATGTGTATAGAGTTTTCTTGCAGAAAGATAAATTAAAATATACTTTTGTCTATTTAGCATTATATGATGTTGATGATTGGTTAAGAAGTAATGTTATGGGAATGAATTATAATGTAATTAAAAACATTAATGTCAATATTAAGCTTTTCGCTCAAATTGAAAACATTAAGCAATCTAGAAAGATTATAGAAGAAACACATGACAAAAGAAGAAGTAGAGAATTGTATTTTTTGTATAAATCCACACCATTTGAGTTGCCAGTATTTCCTAAAAAGATTGGAGATTATCTTTATATTTTCAATTTTGAGAAAGATATAATTTATAAACTTGATGGTGATAATTATTTGATAGCTAAAATAAAAATGGATACTTTAAAAGAAAACCCTCATCATATTGAACAAGTAATTATAAATAGAGAGAATACATATTTCTATATTAAAGATAATTTTAATGATAGAACATATCTTAAAGAGTTCAATTTAAATACAGGAAAGTATATTAAAACAATTACTCTTCCACAAAACAGAATAGAGAAAATCCGTATAGTCGGTAATTATATATACTATACTGCTTCCGTTGAAGGTGCAAATGCATTAGAAAGACAACTCTTTAAGATAAAACTTGAAAAGTGATGAAATTAATAAAACATATATTATTATTATTGCTATTATTGATTGTGCCATGTTTTTGTTATTCCCAAACAGTAACAATAAAGGGGGATGTTGTTGCAGTAGCTGATGGTTTGCCAATTGATAATGTTAATATTCTTATTAAGGGGACTAATATTGGGGTTTCATCAGATAAGGATGGGAAGTTTGTTCTTAATAATGTAAAGCTGCCTGCTGTTCTTAAGGTCTCTCATCTTGCTTTCTTCTCTCAAGATATTGCATTAACGAAAGCTGATGTTGTAAAGAAAAATACTATTAATCTAAATATTCAATTGTCAGATAGAGCTACAAGTATTTCAGAGGTTATAATAATTGATAAATCTCCTGTTTATCAATTAGAAAGATTGGTTTATGATTTTGAAATAGACGATTCTAATCTTTATATAATCCGTAATAGCAAGGGTAAAAAGCTACTTCAAGTTTATTCTTTTGAGGATTATCTTCGAAACAAAATATCTGTTCCTAATGAATGTAATGTTGTAGAGTATGATTATTCTAATAATATTGTTGTTAGAAAGAAAAAAGAAGAAGAATACTATAAGGTATTGATTGATGAAAGAAAAGGTATATCAATTCGAAGGGAAGAGTTTGATATTGTCGAAAGAGGAATTGATAAAATTATTAGTAATAGGGAATATTATTATGGTCTTCTACCTAATTCCCTTGATACTGATATTAGATATTTGAATGAGTTTAAGATATTAGAACCCACTCTGAATAATCGGTTCTTTTATCTATTGTGCAATAGTAATAAGTCATTACTATTATATATGATTCATAAGAAAGATGAGGTTTTGAGATATACAAGCATATATTATACTACTTATCATTGTGGCGATTGGTTATTAGATAAAGAGAAATCATTTATTGATAAGAATTGCAAATCAAGGTTAATTGACAATAGATATAGACTTCCTTCAAGATTTGCTTATTATAAAAATGCACTTGAGAGTATAGGAGCGAATTTTGAGCAGCAGATACAGCTTGGCTTTTTTAACACCAGGCAACGTATTCCTGTGTTTGTTGAGGCAATAGATAGCAATGTGGTTATTGTCAATTTAGAGATGCAGGCTCTATATACGTTAAATTCAAAAGGAGAATTAATCGAAGAGAAGAAGATTGATTATAGCTTTAAGGGGAAGGACTTAGAAAATGTGAGTTATGCGATTTTCAATCAAGAAAAGACCAAGTGTTATATTGTTTACAAAACTCCATACACAACGAAGTTAAAAGAAATTGATTTAAAAACAGGTAAATACATTCAGACGATTGCTCTGCGTACTTACTTAATTGAAAAAATAAGAATAGTTGGTGATTATATTTACTATACGGCAAGAGCTGAGGGAGTAAATGGGTTTGAAAGATGGCTGTATAAAGAAAAGGTTAAATAATCTCTGCGTTTCAATAAATTAAATCCTTGTAATAATTTTTTCTTTCTTCGTTTCCATGAACGTACCTTGGCAACATAGGGGTGCTACCTTGCCAAGGTAGAGGTGTTATGTTGGCAACATAGAGGTCGTATGTTGGCAAGGTAGAATCATGATATGCTTAATATAAATTATTATTATGCGGTTTTAATTTTTTGATTGTGGGTTTAATTGGTTTGTATGCAGTAAGATAGTCTTTACTTTTCTGATTTAAGAGTGTTAATGCCAAGTAGCTTAAATAATTCAACAACTAAGACTGGAGCAAATGCTAGGGATAGACATATAATCCAGTGAATGGTATCTATGCTTACGAGTTTAAATGCGGCAGCAAATGTTGGCACGAAGACAACAATTAGCATTAGAGCAGAAGAAGCTATTATTGCAAGGATTAGGGTTTTATTCTTAAAAGGGTTAAATCTAAATAGGGATTTTGTATTGGAATGTAAATTGTTAACATGAATTAGTTGAGCAAAAACTATGGTAACAAATGCCATTGTTTGACCTAATTGCTGTCCTGCTTCAAGGAATCCGAATCTATAAGATATCAATGAAAGAGCACCTATCAAAACTCCTTGATACATTACTCTCCATACAAGTCCTTTTGTGATAAATCCTTGTTTGGAATCTCTTGGGCGGCGCTGCATTATATCTTTTTCTGCTGGGTCAACACTAAGAGCAAGGGCAGGTAGGCTGTCAGTAACTAAATTTACCCAAAGAATTTGAATTGCAATTAGTGGAATACCCCAGTTAAGAATGGAGGCTACGAGTAATAATACTATTTCGCCAATATTGGATGATATAAGGAATTGGACTGCTTTAAGAATATTATCGTAAATTCTACGACCCTCTTCAACGGCAGAAACAATTGTTGCAAAATTATCATCGGTCAATATCATATCGGATGCATCTTTGGCAACTTCTGTTCCAACAATTCCCATAGATACTCCAATATCTGCTTGTTTTAGTGCAGGTGCATCATTTACTCCGTCACCTGTCATCGACACAATCTCACCATGCGACTGCCAAGCCTTAACAATTCTAACCTTATGTTCTGGTGCAACACGGGCATAGACTGATATGTTTTTTACTTTCTCAAATAGCTCTTCATCAGAATACTTTTCAAGCTCTGAACCTGTGATTGCAATATTCCCTTCTTTAAATATTCCAACCTCTTTAGCAATTGCAATGGCTGTAAGTTTATGATCTCCCGTAATCATAACAGGAGTAATGCCAGCTGCCCTACATCTTGCAACTGCATCTATGGCTTCTGGTCTTGCAGGGTCAATCATTCCAAGCATACCTGCAAAAATAAGGTCTTTTTCTAAGTCTTCAATATTTGCATTATCAGAATTAGAGTCAATATCCTTATATGCCATAGCAAGAACTCTTAGAGCTTTTTTCGCCATTTCAAGGTTAGCTTTCTCGATGAGTTCTATATCCTTTTCAGTGATTGCTCTAACGCTTCCATTATCTAATATCTGAGTGCTTACATCAAGAATTTCATCCAGTCCACCCTTAACATTAACACGAAAAACATTGTTGGGCATAGCATTTACCGTTGTCATCCTCTTTCTTTCGGAGTCAAATGGAATTTCGTTAACCCTTTCGTGGTTTTCTTCTTCAATATTCTTATCAATACCAAACTTTAAACCAATATCTATTAGTGATGTTTCGGTAGGGTCACCTGTTGTTTCTTCATTTTCTTTATCTTTCGATAGGTGAGCATCGGAACAAATAACTGCAATCTCAATAAGAGTTTTCTCGTCTTCTTCTAATTCGTTCTTATCGTCAAGTTCTTTAATGTTATTATCTAATGTAAAAGAAGAAATAACCGTCATCTTGTTTTGGGTTAGGGTGCCTGTTTTGTCGGAACAGATAACAGAGGCAGAACCAAGAGTTTCAACAGATGGGAGGGTACGGATTATGGCATTTCTTTTAACCATGCGTTGAACTCCAACCGAAAGAACGATTGTTGAAACAGCAGGAAGTCCTTCGGGAATTGCAGCAACAGCCAAACTAACAGCAACCATAAATACTGTTAGGATAGGATTGCCGTATATTATGCCTACAACGAAGATTAGAACACAAATTATTATAACAGCAATTCCAAGAGTTTTTCCAAGCTTATCAAGGCTCTTTTCCATAGGAGTTTCAGTATCCACTGTGTTTTGAATCATGGTAGCAATCTTGCCAACCTCTGTATTCATCCCTGTTTCAACCACAATGCCTTGACCTCTTCCATAGGTTACCATTCCAGTTGTAAAAGCCATATTTGTTCTATCGCCCAAAGGAACATCATCAGAAATTATAGCCTCTATTTGTTTCTCCACAGGAAGAGACTCCCCTGTCATAGAAGATTCCTGAACCTTTAGATTAACAGCTTCAAACAATCTTATATCTGCAGGAACTATATCACCAGTTTCTAATATTACAATATCACCAGGCACAAGTTCTGTTGTCATTACTTCAATAATAGAGCCATTACGCACAACCTTCGAATGAGGAGAACTCATATTTTGCAAGGCTTCCAATGAGGTTTCTGCTTTCTTTTCTTGAATAGCTCCAATAAGTGCGTTGATAATAAGAATGCCTAATATTATATATGTATCTAATAGTCCCTCGTTTTCCATTATTCCAATAATCCCCGAAACAACAGCAGCAATCAAAAGGATTATTACCATAAAACTCTTGAACTCTTCCAAGAACATCCTTATAAAAGGTTTCTTCTTCTTTGAAATAAGCTTATTAGAGCCAAACTTCTCCCTCCTTATTTTCACTTCATCAGTCGATAGTCCAGTCTTAGAATCAACATCAAGTTCTTTTAGAATTTCATCTACTTGTTTTGAATAGTATTCAGTCATATTGTTTATTATCTTTATTATATCAAGAATCTGCCATTAATAATCGGAGCAAATTTACCACTATAAACTTATTAATAACGAAAGAAGTAATTAATTTAGCTTTTTGGTAGAGATAATTAATTCTTATCTTAAGTTTGAATTAGAAAAATAAAGACAATAAAAGTTTTATATAGGATGATAGGTTTTGAAAATGAGTGAATAGGGAGTTTTATTATTTTATACTTACTGTGTTTTGATATTTTTCTTTAAGTTTTATTTGGTGGTTTTATGTTTTATTGTATCTTTGCAAACCTAAATCAGGATGTGTTTTGCATGTTTTGTTTAGGGTCCCATAGCTCAGCCGGTTAGAGCATCTGACTCATAATCAGGGGGTCCTTGGTTCGAGTCCAAGTGGGACCACACTAGTAGAAAAGACTTCTCAAAACGAGAGGTCTTTTTTTTATTTAATAGATTATAAGGTTTTAGGCTTGGCTTGCGTGTTTTTTTTATCTACTTTTGCTTCTTATTTCATTATAAATCTATGAGAAAGGTTATTGTTTCTGTTAGTAACGACTTGGTTACTGATAATAGGGTGGATAAGACTTGTAGGACTATTGTTGAAAATGGTTATGAGGTTGTTTTGATTGGTAGAAAATTAAAGAATAGTCCTCCAATGAATCATCGTCCCTATTCTTTTATAAGAAAGAGACTTTTCTTTTCAAAGGGTTTCCTTTTCTATGCTAATTTAAATGTTTCGCTTTTCTTTAAACTTCTTTTTTCTCGCTTCGATTTGCTTTGGGCTAATGATTTAGATACTCTTTTTGCTAATTTCTTAGTTTCGAAAATTAGAAATAAACCACTTATCTACGATTCTCATGAGCATTTTACGGAGGTTCCTGAACTAAAATATAATAAGTTTGCTAAATGGTTTTGGAAAAGGATTGAGAGATGTATTCTTCCTCGATTGAAATATGTTATTACGGTTTGTGACCCTATTAAAGATTATTTTAAAACTACATACGGTGTTGAGGCTTTGGTTGTAAGGAACTGTCCTAAGAAAGATTTTGCTAAAAGAGTAAAGACTAGAGAAGATTTATCTATGCCTGACAAACCTATTCTTGTTTGGCAGGGAGGGGGATGTAATATTGAAAGAGGGATGGAAGAGCTTGTGGAGTCCATGCAAGAGGTGGATGCTCATCTTTATATTATTGGTGGGGGTGATGTTTATGAGGACTTAAAAGCTTTGTCTAATAAGTTTGGAGTTATGGATAAGATTTCTTTTATTGGTAGGCTGCCTTTCGATGAGATGATGCAATATACCTTTAATGCAACTATTGGACTTTCTTTGGATAAGAATACGAATGGAAACTATGCTATTAGCCTACCTAATAAGCTGTTTGAATATATTCATGCTGAATTACCTTTCTTAATAACTCCTCTAAGTGAAATAAAACCTATTGTTGAAGCGTTTAATTGTGGAGACTTTATTACTAATCATGATCCAAAGTATTTGGCGGAAATGATTAATTCTCTTTTGGATGATGAGAAAAGAAGGGAACTTTATTCTCAAAACTCAAAAAAAGCTAAAGAAATACTTTGTTGGGAAGAGGAAGAAAAGAAAATAATTGACCTATTAACTACTATAGACTAAGATGTTATCAATTTTAATACCTACATATAATTTCGATTGTTCAAAACTATGCAACGATCTTCACGTTCAAGCCACAAAACTTGGAATTGAATTTGAGATTAGGGTTTATGATGATTTTTCTACAAAGAAATTTGAAGAAAATAAACTCTTGGCTTCTTTGGATAATGTTATTTATAAGGAGCTTCCTCGCAATTATGGACGTTCTGCTATTAGAAACCTAATGGTTGATGAGTCTTTGGGTACGTATTTGCTTTTCTTGGATTGTGATGGTGAGATTGCTTCAAAGAACTTTCTGAGCTTATATAATAAGTTTAGGGGCGATGCTGATGTGGTTTGTGGTGGTAGGATTTATCCTGAAAGGGATAAGATAAAGAAACGTCATTTCTTGCATTGGATTTACGGAAATAAAAGAGAATCTAAATGTAATAAGGCTAATGCAAAAAGCTTTATGACAAATAATTTTATGATAAAGAAGGATGTTTTCCTTACAACAAGGTTCGATGAATCGATGATAGGTTATGGTCATGAAGATACTGCATTTGGAATTGAGTTAAAGAAAAAGGGTTATAAGTTTAAGATTATTAAGAACCCTATTATTCATATTGGGCTTTATGATTCGGAGGATTTTATAAAAAATACTCGTAACTCAATTGAAAACCTTGTTAGGATTGTTGATGAAAAATATAAGGTGGAAGATTTCTTTGAGATAAAGCTTGTGAAGACCTATTTTATAATTAATAGGCTTGGACTTGGTTTGTTTTGTGCTTATTGTTTTAAACTTATGGGTCCAACAATTGAAAAGAACCTCCAAAGTAAATATCCTAACCTATGTCTATTAGATATATATAAGTTAGGATACTATTCTTTAGTTTCAAGAAACAGAAAACTTAACCAATAAGTTTTCCGTCCTCGCAACAAATTACTCTTGAACGATATTTCTCAATAACAAGATAATCATGTGTAGCCATTAGTATGGTTGTATTGTGATCCTTATTGATTTTTAGAAGTAGTTTAATAATTTCTTCTGATGTAATAGGGTCTAGGTTACCAGTTGGTTCATCTCCAATTATTAGTTCTGGTTGATTAACTATTGCTCTTGCTATTGCAACTCTCTGCATTTCTCCCTCACTCATATTATATGGCTTTTCGAACTTCTTGTCTAAAAGACCAACATTCTCTAATGCCCAATTGATTTTTGATTCAATTTCATTCTTATCCTTAACTCCAATAGCTTTTAAAACAAATTCAATGTTTTTATATAGGTTTCTATCTTGCAAAAGTTGGAAGTCTTGAAAGACTATGCCTATTTTTCTACGAAGATAAGGTATTTTTCTTTTCTTTATTTTTAGAAGAGGGATTTCACAAACCTCTCCAAAACCTGAGGTTAGGGGTAGGTCTGCATAAATGGTTTTAAGTAGAGAGCTCTTACCTGTTCCTGTCTTACCAATCAAATAAACAAACTCTCCCTTATTGATTTCTAAATTAACATCACTCAAAACAACCTTTCCTTGTGATATGGTTGCGTTTTCAAATTTTATTATAGGATTACTCTCTTCAGGTATTTTATTATCTATCTCTAAACTATTCTCTTCAACTAATTTAATTTCATCTGACATAATCTTCTCTTTTTCATTTTTTTAATTCGTGATTTAGTAACGCTTGACAATGTGAAAACGTATAGCATATATAGTAATATTAATAATGGTATAAATATATTATCATCTAATATTGTTGAAGCTATTATTCCAATTGTTGAAACTATTATTGAAAAGGACAGCACTATTAATGCGCTTTCTGCGTGAGAGGCACCTGTTCTAAGTAGGTAGTGATGTATATGTGATTTGTCGGGATCAAATGGTGAATGACCTTTTAGTATTCTATGTGTAAAAACCCTTAAGGTGTCTGCAAGTGGGATGAAAAACAGAGATGTAATGACACCAATATTTGATTTGACAGGAAAGCCTAAAATAGATATTTCTTCACCATATGCACCATTATATTGAATTGCTGCAATCATTACACTTGCCAAAATCATACCAATTGATATTGAACCTGTGTCTCCCATAAAAACTTTTGAGGGTTCCCAGTTAAACTTTAAAAAGCCAATAATTGCACCAATAATACTAACACATATGATGGACCAGAAATAAGTGCTTCCAAAGGTGTTTACTGAAATCTTGTCTGGAACAATTAATGCAAAGAATATTAAAAGTGGGACGAAAACAGATATTGCCTGGGTTGCAGACTGTCCATCAATTCCATCAATTAGGTTATAGGTGTTAAGAATAACAATATAGAAAAATATAGTTATTGAATAGCTTATCCAATTAGGTAGGCTATATATACCTAAAAACCCATATAAATTGTCTATTCTAATTCCTATAGCGCAAAGGAACATAATAGCTATTATTTCAATTATTAATTTGTTTTTGGCTGTTAGTGAATTCATATCATCTCTTATACCAACAATAACAATACAGGAGACAATAGCAATAAATACAATCATCAAATCAATTGAATCATGATTAGATATTTGTGGCATTGCAATTATATAGGATGTTAAAAAAGCAAGAAAAATAACTGCACCACCAATATTTACCTTCTCTCCTTTATGTATTTTTCTTCCACCTGAGCTATCTAAAACATTATATTTTAACATTAGCCTTATAAAAAAAGGCATAATGAAAAATACTACTAATAAGGAAATAAGAAAACAGTAAAATAGTATCATAAGCGTCTGTTAATCATTTTTGCAAAGATAATAAATAGAATTGTTCTAATGCTCATTTAAGATTGAATTATTTATATAATCTATACTTTCTTTTCCCAAATTGAATAGAAGGTCAAGAGAGGAAAGGTTTTCAATAAATCCAAACTTGTCGCTAAAACATTGAATATAAGGTTTGAAACTAGGAGTGGGATGTGAATTAATAGTCGTGGAATTAACATTAAACTTATCACGAAAATCTAAATCATCGTTTGGTTTTAAGTATTCTTTGGTTAAGTTTATTTCTGTGTTAATTTTTAAGCGTTTTTTAAAATAAAAAAGTATATCAAGGTTTAAATCAAATAGTTTCTCATATTTATTATAGAAAAATGCTTTAATATCTTCTTCGTAGTATTCAAAAAAAGGACTTTTGCCGTATGCAGAACAGATGCTTCTAAATGCTTTTGTATTCCAGTTGTCATTATATGATATTCTTACCTCTGAGCTTGTTTGACGAAGAGTTTTTTCTTTAATAATTGGAATATTAATACTCATCTTACCATTAGCAGATTGAATATAGGTTCGGTTTCTAAAACTTTGCCTAGGATAAGTTTCAAATGCTTCTATCATCACCTTGTTGAACTTAGATAAGTTAATAAGGTATTCAATATTTGGGAAGAAAAATGCAGGAAATATTGGTAGATTACTATTTTCCAAAAGTGATTGATACAAGTTTTTCATCAATAAAATAAAAATCTATACTATATTCTTCAAATGATATTCTCATCTCACCCCAGTCTTCTGCTTCTTTGGTTTCGTTATATATTTTGTTTTCTATCATCAGCTCTTCAACTTCTCTTGGACTAGAGCCTATGAGTTTTTTACCAAAAATCTCTACATCATCACTATCTATATCGGTGCAAGTAAGAAGAGAATTATCGTTGTTGTCGAAAAATAGGCTAAAACCTAGTTTATGATAATGAAGGATAGTGGTTGGGTATTCAATGTCTTCTCCAATATCTTCAACCTCATCAGCTGAGCCAATTTGCTTCATCACATTCTCTATTGTAGAACCAAATAATAATTCTCCAATTCCTTTTTTCAGTTGTATTTCTAATTTCATAATAATATGGTTGTTTATATTCTGCAATAATAATAATAATAACTGCTTTTTACAAGTTTTTTTGCATTATTTCTTTAATAGATTTTATTTTAATAATTATATATTTGACTTCAAGTCTATTAACAATAAGTTGCAATAAATTTTGTTGAAAAGATTTGGTAGGAATAAAAAATATTATACCTTTGCACTCGCAAATTGATTGACCAAGTAGCTCAGTCGGTAGAGCACATCCCTTTTAAGGATGGGGTCCTGGGTTCGAATCCCAGCTTGGTCACTTTCATTACAAAGAAAATAACGTCATATACTTATTATTAAGTGATGACGTTTTTCTTTTTTTAAAACTTTATTGTATCTTTGTCAATCTTTTAACTCAAAAAATATTGGCAATGAAAAAAACATTATTCTTTATTCTTGTTTTCTTCTCCTATTTATCTATATGTGCTCAAACAGATTCAATTGATGTGCAGCACTATGATATTAACTTAGACATTAACAACACTATTTCGGGAAGGCATGTGGGTTATTGTGTGGTTAAAGCAAAGGTTGTAAACCCTATTAACCATATCATAAAGCTCAACTTGCTAAATCATAATGTCGATTCGGTTTATGTTAATGGTTATCCTGCCCTTCATTATTATTACAATTCCCCAAATATTAGTATAACTATTCCATCAAATGCTCAAAATGGAGATATGCTTGATATTTGTGTTTGGTATAGCGGCTCTCAGGTTACAGAATTATATGGATGGGGAGGTATCCATTATGACCCACGTATAACTTACTCATTAAACGTGGCTATAATGGATCCACAGCATTCTTTTGCTCGTAGTTGGTTCCCTTGTCAAGATATGTTTAGTGATAAGGCTACCTTTAACTTAAATATTAGCTCTCAAAATAATAATAAAGTTATTTGTGGGGGGATATTAGATAGCATTTCTTTAATTTCCGATTCTTCTTCTAGGTGGCATTGGAGAATACCTCAGATTATCGCTCCTTATCTTGTTGCAGTAACAATTGCCGATTATTATTTGATTGAAGATACTATTGTGGGTATTGCAAATGATTTTCCTCTTCATATCTATTGTTTTCCTGAAGATTCTCTTATTCTTAGACCAAAGGTTAGCTTAGTAAAAGATGCTTTCCACGCACTGGAGTCTAAGTTTGGTGAGTTTAGGTTTAATAGGGTTGGCTATTGTGTTACTCCTATGGGTAGTATGGAGCATGTTGATAATATTTCTTTAGCAAGAAGTGCTGCAATTGGTCAAGGGGATGATAATAATAGTAATATCGTTCACGAACTTGGGCATAGCTGGTTTGGTAATTATATGGGAGGATATTCTGAACAAGATATGTGGATAAAAGAAGGTTGGACTAGTTGGACTGAAAACATTTCTTTAGAGGCTCATTATGGCAGAGACCATGCAAGGCAGTATTTTAGAAATAATATGGAAATGGTCCTTAATAAATTGCCTCTTGATGAGGGATATAGAATTTTATATGGGGTAAGTGGAGCTGATGTTTATTCCAAAACAACTTATAGAAAAGGAGCAGCAGTTGTTCATACATTAAAAGGTTATTTGGGTGATGATGTTTTCTTCCCTTCTGTTAGGGCTATGCTTTCTAATTTTGGTTACGGCATTCTTAATACTTTTCAAATGAGAGATTTTCTTTCATCTCAAACAAATATTGATTTAACTGATTTCTTTAATTTCTATGTTTTGGATAGTGGTTATAACCATTATTCAATAGCTGAAAAAAGGTTTAATGGTAATACTGCAACAATATCAATTAAGCAAAGAACTATTGCAAATCAAAATGGATGTTGTGCTTTTAGTCGCATTCCAGTTACTTTTGTTGATGAGAATTGGAATAAGGAAAAAAGGATTATTGAATTTAATGGGATTTCAACTACTCAAGATGTTAATCTACACTTCAGTCCAGTTAATTGCTTCATTGACTTAGAAGAAGAGATTGCTGATGCAACCTTAGATAATTATAAAGTTATTGATAGTAATGGAGTAATTAATTTCCCAAATACCTACTTCTTTGCTAATATTATATCAAATCCTGATTCTATTTTTTTGAGAACAACACTACATTGGTTAGGTGATGAGGAAAGCAATCCTCTTATTGATGGTGTTCAACGAATTAGTAGGAAGCATTATTGGACAATTGAAGGTATGGGATTAGAGAATTGCCAAATTGAGGGGAATTTCTATTATAAGATTACATCAGGGATTAACAATTTTGATAATGATCTAATCAGTAAATATTCCTCAACAGACTCTCTAATGCTTTTATATCGACCTAATCATAACGAGCCTTGGGTTGCCGTTAAAACAACAAAAGCAAACAATACAGTGGGCTATTTAAAGCTTAATTCTCTTTGGGAGGGTGATTATATTATGGCAATTGGTGATAGAAGCATTCTTGATTTAGCAAATGTTGATAATCTTCCTTTGCCGAAGATGAAATTATATCCAAATCCTGTTAGTGATATGGTAAATATTAATTTCTCTGATTTGAAAGATGATTACAATTTAATTATTACTGATAATATGGGGAAAGAATATTACAAGAGCAAAATAAATAAGGGTTTAAATACTAGTCAGTTCAATATTGACCTAAGCTCTGGACTATATATCATTTCACTTGTTTCTATGGATAAAAAAACTTTTGTTAGAGAGAAAATGATAGTTATAAAATAAAAAATGTTGAATTGTTACTTACTTTTTTGAGAAATATGTGTTGTTATTATTGTAGATGATTTATGGAAAGAAACGAAGACCTAATAGACTTAATAAATCTTTGCAAACAAAATGATTCAATAGCTCAACAAAAAATATTTAACAGCTATAAGAATAAGTTATTTGCATTGTGTTTGAGATATTCAAAATCGAGCGCGGAGGCTGAAGATATGCTTATGGAAGGGTGGATGAGAATATTTAAATCTATTGAAGGGTTTGAGATAAATAGAGAATTTAACTCCTTTGTTTTTGAAGCTTGGATTAAAAAAATTATGATAAACAACGCAATCAACATTTATAGGGCTAACAAAAAACATAATTTGAATGAGGAGTTTTCTGAATTTGCAAATATTGACTTAGACCAAGTTCACCAAAAAGATTATTTGTTTACAGAAGAAGAATTAATTGATTGTGTACAGAGACTTCCAAAATCACTAAGAGTCATTTTTAACCTTTCTGCAATTGATGAATATAGTAATAAAGAGATTAGCCAAGAGTTAAATATGACAACAGATAGCGTTAAATCTAACCTATACAAGGCAAGAAGAGCTTTAAGAGAAAATTTAGACAAAATTGCTAACAAAGATTTGAGATGAATAATATAGATAAAATATTTAGTAAATTAAAAGAATCAGAGTTTGAGGCTCCAGATATATGGAACAAACTCGAGGCTCAACTTGGAAGTACTCCCAAATCTAATATTAATAATAATTTAGACAAGGCTGTTGCTGCGAAATCCATAATAAAAAATACTATTCTTAAGACCATAGGTTTAGTTGCTGGAGTTGGGGTTATTGGAGTTGGAGCATATTTAGTTATTGATAGCATAAGTAAAAAAGATAGTAAAGAAAAGATTGTTAAGACTCAAATACAAAATCCAGAAATAAATAAAGAATATATCAAAGAAGATTCCGAAAAAACTATAACCTTTGAAGAGGCTAAACAAATTAATAATCAAAATACAAAGAAAGAAGATATTACAACAACTTTTAAAGTGAATGATGAAACTAGTATTGTTTTAGAAAGTAGTAATTATTCAATCAAAAAAATAAATACTTCTCAGTCTTATCCTTCTGAAATCAAAATAGATTATATTCAAGAAGATTCTTCAACAAATAATGAAAAAGCTTCACTACCTAGTTCAGGTATTCCAGAGTTTAGGACTTCTAATGTTGTTACTCCTAACGGAGATGGAATAAATGATGTGTTTGTTATCAAGGATGTTGATAAATACCCAGATAATTGTTTGATTATTTATGATCGTAATGGTAAATCCATTTATAAATGTAGGGGTTATCAAAATAATTTTAATGCCATCAATATTCCTCTAGGCACCTATTTCTATAAGTTCGAATACAATGTTTTAGGCAAAAAAGAAACTAAGTCAGGAAGCATTACTGTGATGTAAGAAACCGAGTTTTAAGCATTTTTTAATTAATATTTTCGGCTAAATCTCTTGAGTGTTACGAAAAGTTACTAATATTGCAAATTATTTTTGCATAATCTATGAAACCACAAGTAAACAAATTAAGAGTAATTATTAGCTTCAATAAGCTAACACAGAGTCAATTAATATTATTCAATCAAGCTTATCCAGAGGGGTATGCGTCACATATCCAAAAAATCAACAAACCATCAGGCGATACTATTTATGTTGTACCTTTGGAAACAGAGGATGCAATATATATGGTTAAAGTTGATGTTAAAGTTGATACCAAACTAACTGAAGAAGAATTCGATAAAGAAATCTTACATGCTTCAAAGAACCACGATTTTTCAGAAGAAGAACAACAGGAAGAAGAAGAGGAGGAGGAAAAGCCATCTAAGGATACTTTCGTTCTTGTTCATGGTGACTATGCAGAAGAAAAGCTTGAGGAAGATGATGAGGATGATGAAGATGAGGAGGATGAGAAAAATTAAAATATAGAAAATGAATATATTTGAACAAAGGAAAGAAAAAGAGATGAAAATTGCTCAATCAATGTCAAAGATTAAGTATTTGCTTGCCGTTGGTAGTGGAAAGGGTGGTGTTGGTAAATCTACTGTTTCTGCTAACTTAGCTATAAGTCTTGCTAAATTGGGCTTTAGGGTTGGTCTTGCAGATGTAGATATTTACGGGCCCTCAGTTCCAACTCTTTTTAATATTGAAAATGAAGAGGTAGTTGGACAAGAAATTGACGGTAAACTAAGTTTTCATCCAATTGAAAGGTTCGGTATAAAGCTAATGTCTATTGGTTTTTTTGTTGACAGTACAAAGGCTTTGATGTGGCGTGGACCTATGGCTTCAAACACCGTAATTCAAATGCTTTCTGAAACACTTTGGGGAGAACTCGACTATTTGATTTTCGATATGCCTCCAGGAACAGGTGATATTCAACTAACTCTTTCGCATGATTTTAAATTGTCAGGAGCTGTTTTTGTATCAACTCCTCAACAATTAGCTGTTTCTGATGTGAGAAGAGCAGTTAATATGTTTAAGAATGAGGGAGTAAATGTACCTGTTTTGGGATTAGTTGAAAATATGGCGTATTTTACTCCTAAAGAACTACCTAATAACAAATACTATTTATTTGGAAAAGGAGGGACAGAGAATTTAGCTAAAGAATTAGACATTGAATTACTAGAACAAATTCCTATTTCTGAGGATATTTCTGAAGCAAATGATAGTGGCAATCCAATAAGTTTGATTGTTGATTCGTTGGAAGGTAATAGCTTTTTGAGTTTAGCTCGAAAAATCAACGAAAAACTAAATAATAATATTAAATAAAAAATATCATGACACCAGAAGAAAAACAAGCATTAGAAATAAAAGTAAAAGAAGTTTTAGAACAAATAAGACCATACCTACAAAGTGATGGAGGAGATTTGAAATTTGTTAATATGACTGACGATAAAGTTGTTTATGTAGAACTTCAAGGACATTGCGGAACATGTCCTCACGCTATGATGACCCTAAAGCAAGGAGTAGAACAAGCAGTTATTGAAGCTTTACCTGAAATTAAATCTGTTGAAAGGGTTTAGGAGAAATGATTTATACCAAATCAGGAGATAGAGGAACAACATCTTTGATTGGAGGTAAGAGGGTACCTAAATATGATTTGAGAGTTGAGTGCTATGGAACACTTGATGAGTTGAATTGTAATTTAGGACTAGCAAGAGACCTTATAGCTCGAAGACAAAGAATATTAGGTAAATCTAAAAAAGAGATTGCATCTAATCCTATTATAATTGAGCTTTTGTCAATAATCAATACTATATTCAATGCACAAGCAATAGTTGCCTGTGAAGACCCAAGCATAAAAACACTTCCCCCAATTACTGATGAGCACATTTTGATGCTGGAAAAGAGAATTGATTTATTAGAAGAGGAATTACCTAGGTTAAAAAGTTTTATCTTACCTACTGGTTATAATGTTGCCTCACAGGTACAAATAACTAGAACAGTATGCAGAAGGGCTGAAAGGCTATTGTGCAAATTAAATGACGAGCAAGGCGCTGATCAACAAGTTTTAATCTTTATCAATCGTTTGTCTGATTATCTTTTTATTTTGGCAAGAAAACTTATGAATGATAGGGGAAGAGATGAGATATTATGGACTCCATAATATAAGAAAACAACAATAAAATACTTTAAAATTAAAAATAAACCAAGTTAAGTTTGTTTGTATAAGAATTAATACTACTTTTGCAAAAAATCAGAGGGTTATTTTTGTTTCTAAGAGTATAAACTTAAAATATTTATAAACAATGTATTGGACATTAGAATTAGCTTCGAAATTAGAAGACGCACCATGGCCAGCAACACGCGAAGAGCTATTAGATTATGCTTTAAGAAGCGGTGCTCCGGCGGAGGTTATTGAAAATCTAACCGAAATAGAAGATGAGGGAGAGACTTATGATAGTATTGAGGATATTTGGACAGATTACCCTACAAAGGATGATTTCTTCTTTCATGAAGACGAGTACTAAAATTAGAGCTAAAAATGAAAAAAGCGTTTTGAATTATCAGAACGCTTTTTTTATTTGCCTTTATTTGTCTATGATCAATTTTATTACGTTGAGATAAAGTATCTTGGCTTTAATAAAAATAGATAAATCTAAGTAAAAAATCGCTCAAACTAAGTAATAAATTTTTATCTTCAAGCATTAAATTACTAAGATGTACATCGCACCTTGCTCCGATGTACATCGGAAGACGCTAAGATGTACATCTCAGTAAGCTAAGATGTACATCTTAGCAAAATGAAACGTCGTATTAATAATTTTATACTTCGTTTCAGGGATTTTATACTTAGTTTTACTAATTTAATATGGCATATTATTATAATTATTTATTGATAATGATTATCTTTGCATTAGTTTAGAATATTACTTTAATCAAATTGAAATTAATTATATGAAAAAACAATTATTATTTTTACTAATGTTTTTTTTCACTCAAAGTCTTTTGGCTCAAAATATAGGCATTGGGATGAAAGGATATATTAATGGAGAGGGTAGAAAGTCTTCCTCTTTGTTTTCTGAAAAATACTCTTATCGTGATTTTGATGGAGTAAAACACATATCAACCATAATTAAAGTAAAAAAGGGTTTTGATGAGAGCGAACTCTTGAAAAACAATTGTAAGATTGGTTCAAGGGTTAGTAATATTCTAACAGTTTATATACCACTTGATAAGGTTATGGATGTTTTAAGAATTAAAGGTTTGGAGGAAATAGAGACTTCTCGAAAAGTTAGTGGTCCACTTCTTAATAAGGCAACTAGCGATATGAGTGCTGATTTAGTTTGGCAGGGCTATGAGCTACCTCTTCCCTATAATGGTAAGGATGTGATTATTGGAATCACTGACTGGGGTTTCGACTATACTCACCCAATGTTTTACGATACTTTGTTAAATAATTATAGAGTTATTGCTGCTTGGGATCAGTTCCGAAACCAAGGTCCTTCTCCAAGTGGGTTTTCATATGGTACTGTTTTTGAAGGTAAGCAAGCTCTTTTGGCAGCTCAATGCGATACTTCAAATATTTATAAATATGGATACCACGGAACTCATGTTGCAGGTATTGCTGCAGGTGGTGGGGCTGGAACAATTTATAGAGGTGTTGCGCATGGTTCTGAATTGTTATTTGCGACATTTCTAATTGATGAGGCTGGGATTATTGATGCTTATTCTTGGATGAGGGGAGTGGCTCTTGATAAGGGTAAAAGATTAGTTGTTAATGGCAGTTGGGGTTTATATAATATTGGTTTAATGGATGGGACTTCATTGCTTGACCAGGTTATTGACAGTATGTCTGTAAATGATAATATTGTTTTTGTAACTAGTGGGGGTAATAATGGGAATGCTAAGTTTCATATAAAAGCTGATTTTAATTCTAACGATACTGTTACAACAGGCATTGGTTTTGATTATGAAAACCCTGCCGACAATTATTGGGGACAATCAATAACTCTTTCGGGTGATAGCACTGATAGGTTTTCTTCACGATTAGAATTTTATGTTCAAGGTTTTAACTTAGCTTATCAAACTCCTTGGGTAAATACTTATACAAACGACTTCATTCTCGATACTTTAATAATAATTGGTAGTGACACAATAATCTATAATGTTAATTCAGTTGCTTCAACTCCTATCTCAAATCGCCCAATTCAAGAATGGGAAGTAGGGCTATCAAACTCTCAAGCAGGACAGTATTATGTAGTTTTATCTATAAAATCTCCTAGTGGTTATGTTCATGCTTGGAATGTTGCCTGTCTTTCAACAGGTGTTGGAAACTGGGGGTTACCATTTATGCAATATAGATCTACAGATATTATTGGAAATGCACTTTATAGTGTTGGTGAGCCTGCTGTTTGTAATTCTGCAATTTCTGTTGCTGCTCATTCATCGCAACCAAGGGGTTCTTCCTCAGGAGGACAAAGAGCTAGTTTTTCAAGCATAGGTCCTAGAATTGATGGAATGATTAAACCAGAGATTTCAGCACCAGGGGTTAATGTAAAGTCTTCAATTTCTTCTTTTGCAACTCAAGACTTCTCCCTCGATAACTTAGTTTTCTTTGAAGGAAGAGACTATCCTTTTTCTCAATTATCTGGAACCTCAATGTCTGGTCCTATGGTAACAGGTGTTGTTGCGCTGATGTTAGAGGCTAATCCAAACTTGAGTCCTTCAAAAATAAAAGAAATTATCAAAGAAACTGCACGACAAGACTATAACACAACAGCTAACCTTCCAAACAATAGTTGGGGTTGGGGCAAGGTCTCTGCTCTTGATGCTGTAAAAAGATCTGTTGAGTTAATAGGTTTAGGGACTGAAATTGAAAATAACTCAACCTTAATTCTTTATCCGAATCCAATGGAAAAAGAATTAAATATTATTTCAAATAATAGGTTGAAACAAGTAGAAATTTATGATATTTTTGGAAGGAAACTCCTTGAAAAGAATAAAAACATAGATTTAATAGATGTTTCTTCTCTGAGAAGTGGAGTTTATATTGTTGTTATTCATTTGGAAAACAAAACATTAAACTATAAGGTGATAAAAAGATAAGAGGAATCTGAGATTATATTGAAAAAAAATAGTAATTTTGAACCTTGAAATATTATTAGACAAATCAAATAAAAGAAATAAAATGAACATTCCAGAAAATTTAAAGTATTCTAGCGACCACGAATGGTTGAGAGTAGAAGGTGATGAAGTCTTTATTGGTATAACAGACTTTGCACAACACGAATTAGGTGATATCGTATTCGTTGATGTTGACACTGACGGTGAATCATTAGATAAAGATGATGCATTCGGTTCGGTTGAGGCTGTTAAAACTGTTTCAGACCTTATTATGCCAATATCTGGAGAGGTTCTTGAGTTTAATGCACATCTTGAAGAAAATGCTGCTGCAATCAACACAGATCCTTATGGTGAAGGTTGGATCATTAAAGTTAAGCCTAGTAACTTAGCAGAAATAAATGATCTTATGGATGCAAAAGCTTATTCAGCATTTATTGGTCTATAATCAATAAAGAATAAAATATAAATTAAGATGCTCCAATTATCATAATTGAGCATCTTTTTTTGTTTATAATTGAAAATGAAAAACAAGAAGTTAAACATTGTCCTATTTGTTCTTTGGATTGCATTAATGATGTATGGGATACTATCTCCTGCAAACTTATTGCCAAAGAGTATAGGATTCTTTTCGTTTATTCCTTTTTTTGACAAAATTGTTCATTCAGGAATGTTCGCAGGTTTTTCATTTCTCTTGTTTTGGCTAGTAGCTGATAATCATAATTTACATAAATCAGTTCTTATAACATTTATTGTTTCAATAAGCTTTGGATTGATAACAGAATTAGCCCAACTTCTTTTATCCGAAATAACCTTTAGGGGTTTCGAATGGATGGACCTTTTGGCTGATACTTTAGGGGTTGTTCTTTCAATGGTATTATGTTATATTATCTTCATCAGACAACAAGCCAATAAAAGGAAAACACATCATAAACAAAAAATAATTAGATAAACTATTGTTAGTAACAATTTAATTTCTATCTTTGCAAACCCAATTGATGGAATTTAATAAGAAAAAATATAAACAAGTAGGTAAGCATATGTATTTAGAAACCGAAAAGAAAAAAGAAATTTTTGCACAATATGGTAAATCAGAAAAAGATACTGGTTCTATTGAAGGGCAAATAGCATTGTTCACATTCCGTATCCAACATTTAACTCAACATGTTCGTGGAATGAAGAAAGATAAGTTTACAGAACGTTCATTAGTAAGATTAGTAGGAAAAAGAAGACGTTTGTTAGATTATCTAAAGGAAAAAGATGTTTTAAAATATCGTGAACTAATCAAACAATTAGGTATTAGAAAGTAAATTCTGTATCAATCGTTTTATGAGAAAAGGCAATTAGCTTCTAATTGCCTTTTTTGTGTATAAATAGCTGTGGAGTAAAAAGAGGCAAAAAAATGATTATTCTAGCGTTACTCCAGTTAGAAAAGAGGTTAATAAGAAAATAATATGAATGTAATTACAAAGGTCTTCACACTTGAGGATGGACGAAAAGTAGAAATTGAAACAGGTAAATTAGCTAAACAAGCTGATGGTTCTGTTGTTGTTAAAATGGGAGACACTATGCTACTGGCAACAGTGTGCGCTCGAAAAGAAGCAGGAGAAAATGTGGACTTCATGCCACTAACTGTTGATTACCAAGAAAAATATGCATCTGTTGGGCGTTTCCCAGGAGGATTCTTCAAAAGAGAAGCTCGTCCATCAGAATACGAAATACTTATAGCTCGTTTAGTTGATAGAGCATTACGTCCATTGTTCCCAGAGGATTATCACGCTGAGGTTCAGGTGGCAATAACATTAATTTCAGGAGACCAATCAAATCCACCAGACGCATTAGCAGCACTTGCAGCATCAGCAGCACTTGCAGTTTCAGATATCCCATTCAATGGACCAGTATCTGAGGTTAGAATTGCATATATAGATGGTAAATTTGTTTTATGGCCATCAGTTGAAGAATATGAAAAAGCAGAGATGGATCTTATTGTTGCTGCAACAGAAGAAAACATCATGATGGTTGAGGGCGAGATGAAGGAAGCTTCTGAAGAAATGATGCTAGAGGCTTTGAAAATAGCTCATAACTCAATCAAACAACATTGTCAAGCAATAAAAGAATTAGAAGCAATGGTTGGCAAAACTCAAAAAAGAGAATACTGCCATGAAGATAACGACTTAGAACTAAAAGAAGCTATTCATAAAGCTACTTACCAAAAGTGTTATGACTTTGCAAAGCAAGGAATTGCTTGTAAGAATACACGCTCAGAAGGTTTTAAATCTTTTAAACAAGAATTTATAGATACCCTAACACCAGAAATAGCAAAAGAAAAAGAATACCTAATCAGTCGTTATTATCACGATGTTGAGAAAGAAGCTGTGAGAGATATGGTTTTAGCTGAGAGAACTCGTCTTGATGGAAGAAAATTAGATGAAATCAGACCAATATGGGCAGAGGTAAACTATCTTCCAACAACTCATGGTTCTGCAATCTTTACTCGTGGAGAAACGCAATCACTTACAACTTGTACATTAGGAACAAAACTAGATGAACAAATCATTGACGGTGCAATCATTGACGGTAAGAATGATTTTATACTACATTATAACTTCCCTGGTTTTGCAACCGGAGAGGTAAAAGGAAATAGAGGAACCTCAAGAAGAGAAATTGGACACGGTAACTTAGCAATGAGGGCTCTTAAACAAGTTTTCCCTTCCAAAGAAGAATGTCCTTACACAATTCGTATTGTTTCTGACATCTTAGAATCTAATGGTTCTTCATCAATGGCAACTGTATGTGCAGGATGTTTAGCACTTATGGATGCAGGGGTGAAAATCACTAAACCAGTTTCAGGAATAGCAATGGGACTTATTGCAAAAGACGGGAAATGGGCTGTGCTTTCTGATATCTTAGGGGACGAAGACCACTTAGGAGATATGGACTTCAAGGTAACAGGAACAAGAGATGGAATAACCGCTTGTCAAATGGATATAAAATGTGATGGACTGTCATACGAAATTCTTGCAGAAGCACTTTCTCAAGCAAATAAAGGAAGAATGCATATCCTAGACATTATCGAAAAAACTATGCCAGCTCCAAGAGAAGATTATAAACCATTTGTTCCAAGAGTGGTTAAACTTACAATTCCAAAAGAATTTATTGGTGCAATAATTGGACCTGGTGGAAAGATTATCCAAGAAATGCAAAAGGAAACAAAGACTATTATCGTTATCGAAGAAAGAGACGAAATGGGACATATCGATATTGTTTCAGCAAATAAAGAAGGAATTGAAACAGTTTTAGCAAAAATTAAAGCAATCACTACTGTTCCAGAAGTGGGCGAAGAATATGAAGGTGTTGTTAAAAACATTCAAGCATTTGGAGCATTTGTTGAATTCCTACCAGGAAAGGATGGCTTATTACATGTTTCTGAAATCTCATGGGAGAGAGTAAATAATGTGGAAGATGTATTGAAATCAGGCGATAAAATAAAAGTTAAACTAATAGAGGTTGACAAAAAGACTGGTAAGTACAAGTTATCACACAAAGCAGTACTTCCAAAACCAGAAGGGTTTGTAGAAAGACCACCAAGACCAGCATCAGATCGTCCTAGCTATGCTGATCGCAACAATTCAGATAGAAGTTCAGATAGAAACATTGAACGTCCAAGGCCACAAAAGCCACAACGTCCAATGGATGATAACTTCTACATAGAATAAGATATTTTCATATCATAAAAAATACTTTAAAGGCTGTTTCATAATTTGAGATAGCCTTTTTTTTACGTCATAACTCTGCGTATTAATTTTCTAATACTGCGTAACAATTTTTTAATACTTAGAGTTAAGAAATCCTTTCAGCGATTCATTTCTCCATTTCTTTGTTTTGATAGATTGTTTAGCAAAAGCCTAATTATAATAAAAATTATAAAATGAAACCACCTACCAGTAAATTATTATTATTTATCATATTTTGGACTCTATGACAAGTATTAATTTGAAGAAATAAAGATTTGTTTCTTATGATAAGTCATTCTTATATGGTTAGTTTCTTTGTCTTTATATTAATCAATAATTATTTTATGTATTTTTAACGCTCAAAAATTTGGTTTACACAAAAAAAAATGTATGTTTGTGCTTTGGTTTTGATTAATTTTATATGATTATTATATTTTCAATTATTTAATTTATGTTTAACTAAAATTCAAACAAAAATGAAACGATTATTATTCTTTTTGATGGCGATAATGTTTGCCATTTCGGGTTGGACCCAGACCACTGTAACCATTGGTACTGGAACATCCACTTCTTCCTCTGGTCCTATACCAGGTTATTATGGGTATCATAATTCTGCATTGCTTTTCACAGCAAACGAAATGACTCAAGGTGGAGTAATCCAAAGTTTTGGATTAGATATATCTACGGCTATTGCCACTAGTACAAGATCTTTGAAGATCTATTTAAAGGAAGTGTCAGATATCTCTTTAGCTTCTTCGCAAATTATGAATAATTTGTTGGAGGGAGCTACTTTGGTATATGATTCTACCAATGTTAATTGTTCTTCTCTTGGATGGAGGATGTTTAATTTTAGTACTCCATTTCTCTATTCTGGAGCAGGTAACTTATTAGTTATTACAACAGGAGCAGGATGTGCAAGTGGTGGAGGCTGTTCAATATCCGTTAAGTATGCAACAACACCTACAGGCATGGCTTGGACAAAAGTTGTTGATAATGCAAATATTAATTTTGCAACTTCAACAGCAAATTCAAATACTTATAGGTATAATTCTAGATTCTCAATAGCAGATTTTCCTTTGGATTATTGCTCTCCTCCTTCAAGTCTCTTAGCAAGTAACATATTCCATTCTTCCGCTAATTTAACATGGACTTCAAGGGTCTCTGCTGATTCATGGACTATTGAATACAAACCATCTTCTTCTTCTACATGGTTGAGTGAAACTTCGACCACTAATTCTTTTTCTCTTATTGGATTGGCTGGTTCAACAACTTATAATGTAAGAGTTAAGTCTAATTGTTCAGGTTCAAGTACCGTAAGCCTTTGGTCTAATATTACTTTTACAACTCCAACATCATGTCCTGCACCTACTTCTCTTACCGTTCCTTCAAGTAGCTTAACATATTCCGAAGCATTATTAACATGGAAGCCAACTGTAAATCCTGCTACATGGGACGAAGGTTATCTAATCCAATATAAACCATCAAATATAATAAGTTGGGACTCATCAATCTCCATATCTTCAGTTCTTGATACTTCTTATTTGCTTACAGGGTTATTGCCATCAAAAACATATAATGTTAGAATAAAGGCAGTTTGTAATCCTGGCATTGATTCAAGTGCATGGACATCTACAACTAATTTTACAACATTATTGTCATGTCCAGCTCCTACTTCTCTTACAGTTCCTTCAAGTAACATAAATTTTACTGAAGCATTACTAACGTGGAGACCAACTAAAAATCCTGCTACATGGAATGAGGGTTATCTAATCCAATATAAACCATCTACAATAATAAGTTGGGATTCATCAACATCAATATCTTCAATATTAGATACTTCTTATTTGCTTACAGGGTTATTGCCATCAAAAACATATAATGTTAGAATAAAGGCAGTTTGTAATCCTGGAACAGATTCAAGTGCGTGGACTTCCTCAACTAGTTTTAATACTTTATTATCATGTCCAGCGCCAACTTCTCTTGTTGTGCCTGCTGACAAAATAAGAAATAATAAAGCTCTTTTAACATGGAAACCAACTGTAAATCCTTATACATGGAATGAGGGTTACCTAATCCAATATAAACCATCAACGATTACAGATTGGGCATTAGCAACAACAGTTTCTTCAATTCAAGATACTTCATATTTGCTACAGGGATTAACAGCATCAACAACATATAATGTTAGAATGAGGGCAGTTTGTAATCCTGGCACAGATTCAAGTGCTTGGACGACTATAGCTACTTTTAATACAGATTGTGACCCATCAAATATTTTCCCATGGACAGAAAGTTTTGAATCAATAACGGTAATTAATACATTACCTGCTTGCTGGTCAGCAACAAGATTAGGTACATATAATTATACTAATTTGGCAAATACCACATACGGTAGAAATGCAAGAACAGGAACAAAGTCTGCTTCATTTAAATATGGATGTAATGATAAATTTACAAGTCCTACATTTGAATTAACTGCAGATAATAATTATGTTTTCACATTCTGGTATGTTACTGATGGTCTAAGTGGATGGCAAAATCTTCAGGCAAGAGTAAGAGGAATAGACGATAATAGTATAAATGAAATAATTGGGACTCCAGTTATTAATGCAACTAATTCTGTTTACACACAGTATGTAGGTATTTATACCCCAACCGTAAGTGGACAATATAAGTTTGATATTGAATGTCA
>JAQVXZ010000048.1 GCA_028708845.1 Bacteroidales bacterium | reverse complement strand
GACCAACATCATGCCATGAATTGGAGATTGAATCAAAGAAAGAGAAAATTGAAACGCTGTAATAATTTACCAAAACAAAGAGTTAGGAAAATGAAATACTATAATATGTCTCGTCCAAAATAAGCGTTAGAGATTATTTAGGACGAGACATGGACTTATTTGAACTAATAGAAAGTATTCAATATTAATTAAACCTCTATTTAAAGTTTAATCCTTAATCAGTTTCTTTCTTACATAACCCTTATCAGTATTTATCTCAATTATATAAACTCCCTTAGAAAGGGTATTAATATCAAGAGTTTTTTCCTTTGCCTTCACATTAGTTAGATAAACCTTTTTACCAAGGGAATTAAATACCTCAATAGAATTAATAATATTCTCAGAACTTATGTTTACTTCTTGTCTTGCTGGATTAGGGTAAAGAGTAATTGAATTATCTTTGCAGAAAATATTGGTTAAAGAAGTGATAAAGTTTCCTCCCATATCGTAACAATGTAAATTCGGATATGAAGTGAAAAGGAGCTCTTCGTTAAAAGACGCACATAGAGAAGTTGCACAAGCGTCAATAATAATTAGATAAAAGCATGGCAGATCAATATGACATATTGCACTACCCAAACCCTCAATCCATATGTCATTATAGTTTGTCGGAACATCGTTATTGCCTAATATCAAGTATTTTCTACTTTCTCCATTTTCTAAAATGGTATCACCATCTGCTACAACTTTTACACTGTTATTGTTCGCCCAAGGAAGATTAATGCTATCCCCTGTCATTAAAGAAAAATCATACAATAATTCTTCCTCAGCATTTAAGTTTCCATTGCGACCAATTAAATACCATTTTCTATTATCTTCTCTTAAATAAAAAGCAGAAGACCATTGATTGTCGATATCCGGATAATTCATTTTTATCATCTTATAAGCAACTCCGTTTATTGCTGTATCTCCATCAACTTTATAGGTGAAATTTCTATATATATTTACGCCCCAATCTTCAGTTCCTCCAGATGTATTATTCCATTTTAATCCATCAACTAAATATTGCGAAAAAGCACTTGAATAAACAAGCACAAAACATATAATTAATATTATCTTTTTCATAAGGCTATTTTTTTATTATTGTTTTACAATCTAAAATTTCATCATTTGAGATTAATTCTAATAAATACATTCCAGCAGACAAGCTGTTTAAGTATATTTGTTTTTCACTTAAAAGCATATTTATAGGAACATTAATTAAAACTAAACCATAAATATTTTTTATTTTAATATAAGCAGACGTTATTGAGTTAGACAGTCTGTAATTTACCGTTATAATATTACTTGCTGGATTTGTTGTTATTGAATTAATTATAGCCTTTTTAACTATTACATTAACGGTGTCATAATCTTTATTTCCACTCTCATTTTTAATTATTTCTAAAACATAATTTGTTGTATTTTCAGGAGAAATAAATACGGATAAATTAGAGTCTATTGTTTGTTCATTATTGTACCATAAATAACTTGCATTTGATTCCGTATTTAGAGATTTAATTTCTGTCTCTTCTCCTTTAACAATAATTTTGTCTTCAGAAGTAACCGCTTTTAATCCATCAAGATTTTTTGTTATAATATAAGTTTCTCCTCCTATTATCTCATTGTTATCAAATGTTTCAAACAAATTAAATTCAAATGTATTTGTAGGCGAGGGTTTTTGAGTTAAGAAATATGTTTGGGTTAAAATAAATTCATTCTGATTATCATTTAAATAAATATTACTAATTTCAGCATTGATATTATTTATCATTATTTCATTTCTTCCCATATCTTTTATGCCAATGCCTCTTTTACCTCCATCTGACCATGCTTTATAAAGACCTTGAGAAAGCTTTAATCTTACTTCTGCAACATCTGTAATATATCCTTGTTCTTTGCTTTTTTTAGCATTAAACTTTAGATTTAAAGTTCCATTATATTTTAATGGTTTAGAAAAAGAGACAATTCCTCCCGGAACACTTAAAGACACCGCAGAATTATCTATGGTTAAATTCTTCCAAGCAAAATTATTGTCAAGCACTGTCATATACCACATACTAGGTGTATTTGTAGTTAATGGATCATTTCCTTGGTCAATTGTTGCAGCCAAACAAAAATGCCATTTATCATCGCCAAATTCTGTGCAATTTTCATATTCTTGAGGAATAGGAGGTGTCCATAATATTTTTAATGTAATTTCCCCTTGAGGTTGTATGACCGGAATAGTTACAGAACCTATAAAACTTCCTCTTTTCTTTCCACAACTAAAATTTGTACTCCCATTCCAATCTATAGGCCAACGTAAATCAACTCCTGCTTTTGACCAGTATAGCGATAGAACCTCATTATTACCAGAGCTTTGATGAAAGTTTTTGTTATGTATTCTTACGTTTACAAAACATGGTTCCCCTCCAACAGGATTAGATAAAGTATCTCCATTCATTTTTTCTATCCAAATATTAGGACTATTCCAACATGTAACTTCTGTGCTTGGAACAGTACCATCATCAATTGGCGAATCTCTTATATATAAATCTGCATTTGCAGATTTACTCCAATCTATATATTGAGGAATAACATTTATTGTATAATAATGTGCTTTACCTAACTGTAAAGGAGTTAATGCCTTACCGCCTCCATAATCCATAAAATTATTTGTACAGCTGGGTCTATTATTATAACAATCATATTCTATTCCATATTCTGCTTCAATTTCTTTTATAGAAGGAGTATCACTTAAGTCATCATTACCTGCTACAGTAGCATGCAACAATCCTAAATCATGTAACAGTTCATGATCTAATGTGCTACCATAAAACCCTTTAGTAAAATTCTTCCAAAATGTGCTTTCTGTTGTATCAGCAAAGAATAAATCTTGATGTGCCTTATACATTTCCCATGCTCCATTAATACTTATATATCTTGGCAAATTAAATGTTGCATTTCCTGTTACTCCTGTATTGTAATTTTTTTGGAAAAAGAATACATTTATTATACTATCTCCATTAATAAAATCACTAGGATAATTACCATAAATTAAATTTGCATTATTATAATGAAAATAAACACCTGCATTATATACTCTTATTTTAGAATCAGGAATAAATGCTAATGGGCAACAAGATAATTGATAATTATGCACTTCGAGATTTGAAAAATAATGATTCATCATTTCTACTACATCATCAACAAAATTATATGCTGAATAAGGTTCTGTAGTATTAGCATAATTATCATCTATAGAATCAAAATTTCCTCCTAGTGTAGAATGAAGATAAAAATGAAAATTTAATTTAATGTATTTTATTGTTGTAGCATCATTTGGAATATGTAAAGATGCTATACTATCAATATAAGTAGATTTTTGTGTATTGTACATTAAAGAATCTTCTTTAAATTCACTAATTCCAATAGCATGTATGGTCTTTACATACCCTTCTGTATATATTGAATCTTGTGCATTACTATTAATACTCAATAATAGAGTTAATAAAAACACTAATTTATAAACATGTGTTTTCATCGTTATTATTTATTTTAATTTCAAAACTTGCTTCGCTTACAACTTCAAAATCTGATTGAATAATTACATCTTCAACTGGTTTCAATCGTATATTTGCAGGAGCGTTAATAATTACATTACCAAAAGGGATATAAGGAGTCTACTAAAATATTAGACAAACTCCTTATCCCTTCTTTTCTTTTTTTAATCCTTAATCAATTCAAACTACTCTAAAAGTTATATCCTAAGGAAAAGAACATACAAATATTAGGGAAGTTTCCTTCTCTTTCATAAGCAGGGTCTGTTCCTTCATTATTTGGATACCCTACATCACAAGAAAGCGTAAATGAATACTTGTTATAGAAAGCAGATATACCAATATTACCACCAAAACCTAAATAAAGCCTTTCATAGAAATAGTAATTTTCAGAAAATTCTGAAGGAGAGCTTGGATTAATCATGTATAAATAATCTCTTTTGCTATTAATTCTTCCAAACATAGTATATGAAACAAAAGCACCTATCTGAGGTTTTAAGATTAGTTTTTCATTTATTAGAATCTTATAAGTAAAAAGCAAAGGAATTTCTAATTGATAATTATAGTGTGTTTCTTTAAAAAAGAATTGATCAGGAGGTACAAAAAAATATACATTTGGTGGTGGATAATAACCTTCTGTTTTTGTTCCTTTGTCTGCAAAATACAATCCAGGAACAAAGGAAAACTCTGAAGAACCAATTGGAATATCTGCAATTCCTCCAATATGAATGCCTGGTTTGAATTGATAGATTGATTGAGCAGAATAATAAGTTGATACAGTCATTCCTGCTCTAACTCCAAACTTAGTTTGCGACATAGTTGCAATACTTACAAATATAAATGCAATTAAAATTATTGTCTTTTTCATATCTATTTTGTTTAATGATTTACCATATTACATTCATATACATCTGCTTCAAAACTTGCTCCTGCTTCTACTTCAAAGCCACCTTGTAATTCAATATAGGAAGCAGAAACAAATCTCAAATTTGAACCATTTCCATCATACTTAAGAACATATACCGCACGACAAAAAATTTTACTTGCTAAAGTTTTTCAAATATACACCTTGAGTATCAAATAGCTTTTGGTTATAGCTTGTCCTGATGCTTTTCTAAGAGTAACATCTACAACAAATTGTCCAAAATCTTTAGGATTTAAGGCATCATGATTTACTCCAGTTTGTGCGTTCCATAAAGTTATTGACCCATTTTTATTGATATTTTGATTGTTTTTTTGATATATTATTGTTAAATTATTCCCTATAGGTTGAGATACCCTTATATCAAAAGAGGTGAAACCTACTAAATTTAAAAAGTAAGGCTGATTTAAACCAAAGTAATTAATCCACATAATATCACATTCTAAGCTTTTATCTCTTGTTGTTTTTAAAATATTATTAGTAGTCTTTGCTTCTATTTGAGCATTCGCTTGAACCTCGAATCCATTATCAAAAGTAATATCATCCACTGATAAAAATTGGACATTTCTTCCTGCAAAAACAACTGCATTTTGTACATTGATATTTTGTGTAGCATAATTATTATCTTTTATATCATTACTATTTGATATGATATTATTTTGAGGAGCATCATCACATGGAGGGCAAGAACCTCCGCAATCAATAGATATTTCATCGGCATCTTTCACACAATTCCTACAATGTTCAGGAATAGAGTTCTTAATATGAAAATAATAGAAATATTTAATCATAGATCCCCAATATGATTTTGGCTGTTGGTATACATTATTTGAATGTGCATTGTATAACCTTGTTCTATCCGTTCCTGTTTCTTTAACACAAAATAAAGAATGTGTGTATTTACTATAATCGGAAGATCCATAAAACACAGGATCTCCAGGAACAACAAACTCTGGTTCTTTATTATTCCCTGTTTGGAATGCATCAGTTGTTGAAATAAAGTCAACATCTTGATATGTTTTTAGATGATATACTAATTGTTCTACTCCTGCTATAACTCCATCTGGCTTTACGTATGCACCACTTCCGTTAGTTCCTTTACTTAAATCAAGGCCACCAGCAATTAAACATTGCGAAACAAAAGCGGCACAATCTCCTCCCAAATCATCATAATTTTGATATAAAGGAGTGTTTCTTCCATTCCACCAAATATTTGCATACTCAATTGCTTTTGCAGGATCATATACTTGTGTAACCCCATTCAAATATACCACAAGCATAGATATTAATAAAAATATCTTTTTCATATACTTATCTATTTATATTGGTTTCTAATAATTTCTTTGCGAACTTTCTATTGTCTTCACTTTTATCATTTAGAGCAACTTTTTCTATTAACTGAATACTCCTTTGGTCTCCTATTGCTTTTAATATCCTCATTATTCCGCCTTTTATAGCATTATCTTCATTCATTATCTTTTCCATAACAGGATAAGCAGTTTCTATATCACCTAACTCTGCTAGTTTTTGAACTGCAATATTTACATTAATATCGTCTTTTGAGTTGTTAATCAAGTAGCGATAGTAATTAATAGAAGAATTGTTCCCAATAATATAATAAGCCCAAATACATCTGTCACAATATTTTTGTTCTAATGTAAAACAATTTTTATTTAAAATATTTTCAGCATCTTTATAATCTTCAAGAACGGATAATGTTGTCCCTATACATACTTTTTCATAATTTGATATTTCTGTATTACTATCTGCTCTATTCAATAAAAACTTAATACTTGACTGAGCATCAATCCATCCTAAATATTTTATTGCTTCACATCTTATCAACTCAGATGTATCATTTTTTATAACTTCTTCAAAAAAAGATATTATTTGAGGACAGGACATCTTTGATAAATGAAATAAAGCAATTAATTTATTCTCTTCATTTCTTGCCGAAATATAAGAGTTTCTACTTTCTTCCAAGGTTAATTTTATTTCCTCACATTTTATCTTTTTTGTTTCTGCTCTCATTTCTCTTCCTGTTTGAATATAACTCTCCCTTAAATCCTTTAGTGAGTTTTTATATTGCGGTTGAGAAAAAGAAGACATACTTATTAATAATAAGCATATTAACATTAACTTATTCATAATCATCTTTATTTAGTTAAAATCATTCGTTTTGTTTCTGCCTCTTGTCCATTAATAACCAATGAATAAATATACATTCCTGCATTTAAAGAAGAACCATTAATTTCTACTGAACCAAAACCATTATCATTAAGATTATATGTTAATAATAAATTTCCTTGAAGGTTAAATACATAAATATAAGCATTTGTACTTCCTTCTGGTAAGAAGTATTTTA
>JAQVXZ010000007.1 GCA_028708845.1 Bacteroidales bacterium | reverse complement strand
AACATAATGCAAAAATAACATTTATTTTCGTCCGATTCACCCTAAAAAGTGAAGCAAAAAATACAGATAACTATATTACAGCGAATTATAAGTTAAAAGAAAAATAAGTGTCAAAGTCAGGAAAACAATTCTAAGACATGAAAAAAGCGAAGCCATTTAATTGACTTCGCTTTTTATATTTTATTCTACTTCTTAGTAGATAATAGTTGTTTTATTTATTTATTTAGCGTAGTTTACGGCTCTTGTTTCTCTAATTACCGTTACTTTAATCATACCTGGGAATACCATTTCGGATTGTATCTGTTTTGATAAGTCCACTGAGATTTGGTTTGCTTCTGCATCTGTTATCTTTTCAGCTGCTACAATAACACGAAGTTCTCTACCTGCTTGAATTGCGTAGGTCTTAACAACTCCTGGATATGACATTGCAATTTCTTCTAGTTTGTTTAGACGGTTGATATATGCCTCTACTACTTCTCTTCTTGCACCTGGTCTTGCTCCTGAAATTGCATCACATACTTGCACGATTGGTGCATAAAGACTTTCCATCTCTATTTCATCGTGGTGAGCTCCAATTGCATTGCATATCTCTGGTTTCTCTTTGCAACGTTCTGCAAGCTTCATTCCGTGAATTGCGTGTGGAAGTTCTGGTTCGTTATCTGGCACCTTACCTATATCGTGAAGAAGTCCTGCTCTCTTAGCTATCTTTGGGTTAAGCCCTAGCTCGGAAGCCATGGTTGCACAAAGGTTTGCTACTTCTCTTGAGTGTTGTAGTAGGTTTTGTCCGTATGATGAACGGTATTTCATTTTGCCTATCATTCTTACCAAATCGTGGTGAAGGTTGATAATGCCTAAGTCAATACATGTTCTTTTTCCTATTTCTATGATTTCTTGCTCGATTTGTTTCTTTGTTTTTGAAACAACTTCTTCAATTCTTGCAGGGTGAATTCTTCCATCTGTTACTAGTTTATGTAATGCTAGGCGTGCTATTTCTCTTCTGATTGGGTCAAAACAAGATAGTATGATAGCATCTGGTGAGTCGTCGATTATTACCTCTACTCCTGTAAGGCTTTCTAAGGCTCTAATGTTTCTTCCTTCTCTTCCAATGATTCTACCTTTTACTTCTTCGTTTTCAAGGTTAAATACTGATACTGTGTTTTCTATTGCGTTTTCGGTTGCTGTTCTTTGTATTGATTCTACAACAATTTTCTTTGCTTGTTGGTTAGCTGTTAGTTTAGCTTCTTCAATAATCTCCATAACCCTGCTTGAGGCGTCTGATCTTGCTTCTCCTGTTATTGCTTCTATTAGTTCTTTCTTTGCTTCCTCTGCCGATAAGCCTGCTATTTGTTCTAGTTTTTCAACGCTCTTTTGGAATGTTTTCTCTACCTCTGCTTGTCTTGATGCAAGGATTTCTAGTTGTTTGTTTAGATTTTCTCTTGCTGTTGTAAATTCGTTGTATTTCTTTTGAAACTCGTCAACCTTAAGCTTTATTTCTTGTTCTTTTTGCTTTAGTTTGTTTTCGTTTTGCATTACTCGATTGTTGCGCTCCTGTACTTGCTTTTCGTGTTCTGTTTTAAGTTGTAGGAATTTCTCTTTGGCTTGTAGGATTCTTTCCTTCTTTACCAGCTCTGCTTTCTCTTCAGCCTCTACTAAGATTTTTGCAGATTTCTTTGTCAATGCGTCTCGAAGTCTTGTTGTTGCTATATAAATTCCGATTCCTGTGAAAACTATTGCAACTATGACGCTTACAATTATTGTTATTATGTTCATAATTTTATATAAGTATTAATTAGTCTTTTCTTATCCTGTTTTTAGGTTAGTTAATAATGTGTTTAGGATAAAACTTGATGGCTCGTGAAAATAAAAAACCCGCATCCTTCCAAAAAGGAGTTAAGAAAAACTCCGTTAAACAAGATTTGAGTGCCAGCCGTATCAAACTTCCAATGTCTTCCGAAGAAGAACCCCTAAGGGTTAAGGCCTGTTTTACCCGGGTTTGAGCGTTCTCTTTTCAATTTTAAATGTTGAGTTTCCAAACTGTTTTCTGAACTGATGCGGGAATATCTTTAATATATGTTTAATATATTTTTAATCTTCCATGCTGAGTATGCTGTCTATTTCTTCTAATTTAGCTACTAATTGTTTATCACTAAAAATGTTATCCTCTTTTATCTTTATATAAGATGTTACATATTGTAGTAGCACCATTGCTAATAGGTCTTGTTTATCTTTATAAGCATACATCTTGGCGTAATCTTTGATATTTGTTTTCACTGCATCAACGGCTTTTCTAAACACCTCTTCCTCTTCTCTTTGAATCCTTACCTTATAAACTCTTCCTGCTATGTCTACACTTATCAATAAATCTTCAGTCATTTGCTTTTGCATTTAGAATTTATGTACTATTGTTCAGTTCTTGTTATCATCCCTACACACGTGTCTATCTTACGCACCAAGTTATTTATTTTCAGTTTAACCTCTGTTATATCCGAATTATTTTTTATTGCTTCTCCTAATTTTAATGTTTTAATCTGTTCTTTTAAACTATTTATTAATTCTGATTGTTCCAATACAATCTTATCTAATGTTTGCTTTTCTGTTTGTAAACTAACTAGTGTTTGTTCTAATCTATGCTTGTCTTCTATCAGGTTTCTAACCTTGTAGTCTATTCCTGATATAAGCCTATGTAAATCTTCCATTCAATCTTTTCGTTTACTTACACTGCAAATATAATACAATTTTCGAATAATTGTTTATTTCCAACTATTTATTTTAGTTAAGATATGTACAACCCTCTTTTAATCAATCTTTAAGGTATGTCCCATTCTCGCTGCTTTGGTCTTCAAATACTTTTCGTTGTGTTTGTTATGTCCAACAACTAAAGGAAGTGTTTCAAGTATTTCAATTCCAAAGGCTTCAAGTCCTGTTCTCTTAACTGGGTTATTGGTTAGTAGACGGATTTTGGTTGCATGTTGGTCTCTTATGATTTGAGCTCCTATGCCATAGTTTCTTTCGTCTGCTTGGAATCCTAGTGCTATGTTTGCATCAACGGTATCTAAGCCTTGTTCTTGAAGATGGTATGCCTTGATTTTATTAACTAGTCCTATCCCTCTACCCTCTTGACTCATGTAAATAACCATGCCTTTGCCTATTTCATCAATCATTTTCATTGACTGGTGTAGTTGGTCGCCACAGTCACATCTGCATGATCCGAATATATCACCTGTCATACATGAGGAATGTACTCTAACAACTATTGGCTCGTCCTTTTCCCATGTGCCTTTTTTAAGTACCATATGGGTTGCTTGGTTGTTTAGTTGGGTGTATGCAATTAGTTTGAAGTCTCCCCATGCTGTTGGCATATTAACCTCTTGTTCTCTTCTGATAAGAGTTTCGTGGTTTATTCTATATGCTATAAGGTCTTTGATAGAGATTATCTTAATACCATATCTCTTAGACATTTCCATTAGTTGTGGCAAACGTGCCATGGTTCCGTCCTCGTTAAGTATTTCTACTAAAACAGCAACTGGCTCTAGTCCTGCCAAACGTGCTAGGTCAACGCAAGCCTCTGTGTGTCCTGCTCTTTGAAGAACTCCTGCTGACTTTGCTCTTAGAGGAAAAATATGCCCTGGACGTCCTAACTCTTCTGGTCTTGTGTTTTTGTCTGCAAGAGCTTTAATAGTTTTTGCTCTGTCGCTTGTTGAGATTCCTGTTGTGCAACCATCACCAATCTTATCAACCGATACAGTGAAAGGTGTTTCGTGTGAAGATGTATTTTCAGAAACCATCATATCGAGATTTAACTGATTACACCTTTCCTCTGTTAGGGGTGCACACATTAATCCTCTACCATGAGTTATCATGAAATTAACTATATCTGGAGTTATTTTTTCTGCAGGAAAGATAAAATCCCCTTCATTCTCGCGATCCTCATCATCAACGCATATAAGCAACTTACCTTGTTTGAAGTCTTCAATTGCTTCCTCTATATTATTTAATTTAGTTTCCATTTTTCAAATATTTTAGTCCGCAAAGATACAATAATTCGTCCTAGTTTTGCTTATTGTTAATGATATTTATGTAAATTTGCATTTCAAACATTAAACCAGAATATATATTATGATTTATTTTCATACAATAACCCAAGGAATGTTATTTGGACTTACCCTTGCTTTGATGGCTGGTCCTGCATTCTTTTCTTTGCTTCAAACAAGCATTAGCGAAGGATTCAAGAAAGGCTCTCATCTTGCTATTGGAATATCTATTTCTGATATTTGTATGGCGTTTATTGCTTGGTATGGTTTATCATCACTTTTCGAATCATCTCACGCACAAAAAATGTTAGCTGTCTCTGGTGGGTTTTTCCTTTTAATATTTGGTATTTATACTGCTATGAAACGTCATGCAACAATAATTGATCCAAAGAACCTTCAAATTAAAACTAAGTTTCAGTTCAAATCAATAGCAAAAGGATTTGTTTTCAATATTGCTAACCCAAGCATTTGGATATTTTGGCTTATTCCTGTTGGGGTTGCAACTAGCTATCCAAAGGCTAATCTTCAAATTCTATTCCTTCTTTCTATTCTTGTAACAGTTTTCTGTATGGATTTATTGAAGTGTGCAATAGCTAACGAACTTAAACGTTTTATGACTGATAGGGTAATTACATATATTAATAGGGTTGTTGGAGGCGTTCTAATGGTGTTTGGGATATATTTGATTCTAACTCTTTTTATCGACATGACAAGCTTTATGCCTCAAATGCCACAAAGAAACAATTAATAACATTAAAAAACAAGACAAACTATGAAACTAATAAAGAAAAAAATCTGGATGATATTGATTGCTATAATAGCTTTTTCGGGAGTTTCTCTTCTAAGCTCATCTTGTGCTTCTTCAAGTGGTAGTAATTTTCACGGAGAACCTGTTGGTATTTCTCCATACAAAAGAAAGAAATCAAACGTTGTAAGAAGTAATTATAAGGTTAGGGATGCTCGTCCAAGACCTGACAAGAAAAAAAGACGTTAGTTATTAATTGGAATTCTTATTTTTGCAATAATCTTCAAAGAAATTACAACCAAACTTATAGCCAATATCGAATAACTCGTGAGCCTTATCAAAATCTGTTATTGTGTAGTTTTCTAGGTTAGGAGTTATTAGGTAATCACATTTATCAGCCCATTTCTCAGTATTGCTAACAATGGAAAGTGCCATTGCCCTTGTGAAAATATTAGTCAATCCCTTTACCTCCGATTGATTAGGAACAGATACAACATCAACTCCAATTATTATATCGCATTTTTCTTCAAGTAAAGGCTCAACAGGAAGGTTTTGCATAACCCCACCATCAATATACTGCTGCCCTTCTACCAATTTAGGTTCAAAAATAACAGGTATTGAACCCGATGCAATAATATATTCTTTTAGAAACTTACCCTTACTAACAAATTTATATGTAGCCTTATTGAAATTGGTTACACAGCAGTAAAACTTCTTATTTAGTTTAGAGAAATCATTATGAGGTATATTCTTTTCTAAAACATGAGAGAGTTTATCATGATTAAAAAAACCCTTACCAAAACTTGGGCTAAATCTTACAATACTAAGTACCCTATTCATATTCTCTTTATCAACTAGCTCCAATATTTCAATAGGAGAAAAGCCCGCACAATATAATGCTCCAATAATTGAACCCATTGAAGTGCCTGAAACAACATCTACATCGAAATGATACTCCTTCATTGCTTGAAGAAAACCAATATGAGCATAGCCCAATGCCCCTCCTCCACTTAATGCCAGACCTACTTTTGGCGACTTAGTCTCTCCCATAATAAAACAAAATATATTTAGTTTCCCTCTAGATTTTAAATTTGTGAATTAAGCAGCTTAGTCCACAAAAATTAAATTTCAAATCTCTGTCCTTTGAGTCTTTTCAGTCAATGCTTTAAGTCTATGGATTAAAAAGATTTTATTATAATAAATTTTAAGAATGCAAATATACACGTTTATTTTTAACAAGCAAAAATAAGTGGATTGAAATTATTCCTATATTTGCATAATGAAAATACCAAGTTTAGAAGAAAAAGAATATATTAAAGAAAATATAGAAGCAAACACTACAAAACTCTTGCTTCAACCTGAAAAGGAAAACATTGATATTAAGCTATGTGTAAAGCAAATAGAAGGCTATAAGACAGCTCAAGAGAAGTTTCCTTTCCTAACTGAAAATGATGATATAGTTTACCCTAAGAAGATAAATCTTGAACAAACCTCATCGGAGCAAACAGCAAAATACAAGGCATCGCTTTTCCCAGACAATTCGACCTTAAGAGACCTTACCTCAGGCTTCGGAATTGATGATATATTCTTTGCAAAAAGGATGAAAAAGGTTTACTACCACGATATAGATATTGAGCTTGCAGATATAGCTATATATAACTTCGGAATTCTTGGTCTAAGCAATATTGAAGTCATTAAGGGAAATAGCATAACAGATATTAGCCAATATGAAGAAACTGATATTATATATCTTGACCCTTCAAGAAGAAATGAAGACCAGAAAAAGGTATTTCTTCTTAAGGATTGCCAACCTTCTATTATTGGTCTTATCCCTCAATTGTTTGAGAAAGCAAAGACAATAGCCCTTAAACTCTCTCCTATGTTAGAGATAAAGAGTATGTTAAGAGAGCTAACAAACATTAAGGAAATACATATCATATCGGTAAAGAACGAGTGCAAGGAACTATTCGTTGTCTTAGAAAAAGACTTCACTGAAGAAATAAAATACCATTGCATTGACTTTGATTCCAATAATAAACAAATAGATTTCTCATTCAAAAATACTCCCACCACTCCAAACATTGCAAGCAAAAACGATATCAAAAGAGATGCATTCCTTTATGAACCCAATGCTTCTGTTATGAAAGCAGCAGGATACCATGTAATAACAGATTATTTCCCTGCAAAGAAAATAGCTTCTCGTTCACATTTGTTTGTTTCAGAACAAAAGATTGAGAACTTCCCCGGAAGGACATTTGTTATTACAACAATGTTCCCTTATAATCATAAAAACATCAAAACCCTTGCAGAACGTTATCCAAAAGCTAATATAACAATTAGAAACTTCCCTCAAATGGTTGCAGATATTAGAAAACGTACCGCAATAAAAGATGGAGGAGATGACTACCTTTTCTTCACAACCAATGCAGAGGGTGAAAAGATTATACTAGCATGCGAAAAACTATAATATTACTTGTAAGCATTATAATTAGCCTAAACCTATACTCTAATCTTTACTCTAATCCCATATTAAGTTCTGATAAGATTAATTCAAGAATTGAGGTCGATACAATATATCAGCAAATAGACACCCTAACTATTACCCTCTTGGTTTATCGCCCAATAAATGCTCGTGCAGAGTTCACAACAACACGTCCTGATTCAAACGACACAAGAATAAAACTATCCGTTGCTGCTGCTTTCACAGGAAAAGACCTTAAAAGCATAATGGGTAAGCATATAGAAAAAGGAATAGTGAAATGGGGATATAAATCAATAGCCAATGGTTATGTTTCAATAATTGATAATAAAGTTTCAATAAGACCAATAGACCTTTCCCTAAAATCAATGCAGACAAAAGCAATACGTAAGAAAGGCTACATATTCCAACAAATGCTATTAGTTCACGATTCAGTTCTTATGGATTGCAAAATCTTCGGAGAAAGAGAAACCTATCGTAGAGCATTAGCTATTATTGACAACCAGCCCTGCGTTGTAGAATCAGAGCAAAGGATGAAGATAAACGATTTCTCAGCCTCTCTAATCAGAATGGGTATTAACACTGCTATTTGTTTAGATATGGGCACATGGAGCCATGGTTGGATACGCACAGAGAGTGAGAACTACATCCCAATTGGCAAACTAACATCAAGCACCAAAAACCAAACAAACTGGCTTATATTTACAGATTAGAAAGTATAGGAGAATTTAAGATAGAAATGGAATATTCCATGAGCACTTTCTCTACTTTCTACTATTATATCACCATAATCTTCCTTTATGATAGTAGAAGGGAAAAAAGCCAAGTCAATACCTATACCTGCTCCTAAGTGTTTATTAATCTTTTCATGATAAGTTAAAGCTAAAACATGACCTATCCTATAACTAACAATTCTATTCTTTTCTGCTCTAAAATACACCCCTCCAGCTCCTAACTTAAATGCCTGAGAAGATTTAGACTTAAAAAAATTATAACTAAGAAGAAGATTGTACATCCCCGCATTAAACTTATAATCGATATTATCATATCTATAATTGAAAGCTAAGAAAATCTTATTATTATAATCTAACTCATAGTATGGGATGAAATTACGCCAATGCTTTCCTCCAAAAGGCACCGTGTATGTCTGAAAAATATCAGGAACAATATATCCTCCCAGCATAAGAGGCGATAGATTTAAACCTATGCTATGATGAAACTTAGAGGGTTGCTTAATAGGCATTTCTTCTTGTGAATAAACCAAGAAAGAGGATAAAAGGAAAATAGTAAAAATCAGTTTCTTCATAATATAAGTTTCATTTATAACCTCAACTTGAGTACAATAACCATATTTGTTTTCTAATGATCGACATTCCCTACATAGAAATAATCTTTTAACTCGGCAAAGATAGTAAAATGTTTGAATTAACAATATATAATAAAAGTAATAATGAAATCTCTATCTTGCTATTATTAGTTTCTTAGTAAGGATTTGTCCGTCATGGTGGATTATCTTAATATGGTATGTTCCATTAGCCAAAGATTTAGTATTTAATGTTATATGCTTTGAATTGTTGACTTTCTTTTCTTGAAGCTTTTGTCCATTAATATTAAATATTTCTATCTTCTCTATATTATCTCCTTCTATTATGATATAGACTCTTGCAGGATTTGGATAAATATTTATTGAGTAGTTTGCTTTATCAATATCATTAATCCCCAAAAAGGCTTTACACTCTTCTGGACTTTCTTCACTTACACAATCTCCAATCATTGCTTTTAGCTTATAACAATAGTTCACTCCATCAATAAGGTTAGTATCTTGATAGTTATTGGTTGTTAGTGTTGCAATTAATTCATTATTACGATAAAGGATAGAACTATCTGCTTGGACTTGCCAGCTTATATTAAATACGTTTCCTTCTTGTTGAATTGATATATTTGTTGGAGTTGCAAGTTCAATAACTGAAAGTGTAAGACTTACTATACTATCACAAGAATTTATTGTTTGAAGATTTTGTGTGTAAACTCCAGCACTATCTGCATTGAAACCATGTTCGGTATAAATTCCTCCTTGACATATTGAAGCCGTATAGTTTGTATTATATGAAGGATTAACCATTAAATTTAGATTTAATATAGTATCATAACCATTTGAAACTTGAATTGTTCTTGTATATACTCCTGCACTATCTACATTAAAACCGTTTTGAGTGTAATGATTACCTTGACATATTGTGTCGTAGATTTCTGTTATTATAGCATACTCTTTAAGTGAAATATTATCAATTGCAGGTGGTGGGTTATTAGAAATTGCAAAGTCATTTACCCACACAAATACTAACTTCCTAACGTTACCTGCTACTCCTTGACTGCCTAATTGTATTGTATGTGTTACGGTTGAAGTATTATAATTACTCCTGTAGGCACAAGTTGGACATGATCCATCTACTCCTCCAAATAAAACGACTTGATTTGAATAGGTTTTACTTCCATAATATTGGATTGTATTTGAACCTGCATACGTTGTGTCATTATCCACAACAAAGACTTTAAGGTAATCATAGTTAGGCTCACCTTTCATTCTTACATCAAATTTTAAAGTATATGAATCTGCTCCTGTTGACTCAAATGGTCTTGTTGCACTTACGCAAGATATTGCATTATGAGTGTAAACGTTACTTAATCCATTATCGTGAGATATAAGCAATGAATTACCTTCAATAGTATCATTATCTACGGCTGAGGATATATACCAACGATTTAGTGCATCTCCATTAGATATTGTCCAGTTTTTATTCTCAATTGTGTTTTCAAAATTACAAGTATAAGGTATTTGAGCAACCTCTGGAGTATAAACATATACAGTATTTGACCAAGTTGTGTCACATAATGGTCTTAGAGCTATGCTATATGTTGTTCCTTGATTTAATCCATTAATAGTAAATGATGTTAGGGATGTATCTGAAATTAATACTTGGGTTGCAGAAGGTGAAGATGGATTAAAGTTTGAAGGACTTATTGCTTGATAAGCAAGTTGCCAATTTTGAGGTACTAAAATACTATTATTCCATTTAACTGTTATAGAGTTTTCATTATATTTATCAATGATAGGAATATAATTTATTGGACAAGTTAGTGCAGGCTCAACAACTATATTATCAATTCTAAAATTCCCTTCACCTCCTCCTTTAAAAATTATATACCTTAGTCCAAAAGTATTTAAAGGAATTTGATAGTTAATAGTATCCCAATAAGTTGTTTGTTCAGCTCTTCCATTTGGATATTCTGTTCCTAATAATATTGCACCTATTGTGTCTGGATTTGAATTAATATAGACGTAAAGTCTTTTATTTGGATTATTATATATGAATTCTTTTTGAAGATTATAAGTAATCTGCATATTAGATGTAAAGTTAAAGGCTGGACTTATTAATCGGGAATCTCTTACAGTATAACCATCATTAATATATCTAGCACTACCATTATTGTCCATCCAATTTACATCTCTTAATGTTCCATTATTTTCTAGTCTCCAACAATTAAAACCTGATGAAAAATCTTCAGTAAAAGGGAAGCTACTTATTGTGGCATTATAACAAGGAGTAATATATGATGCCGGTGATGATAAAAGAGAAATCCCTTCAATACTACAATATGTATTTAGAAAAAAGAAATACTTAGAGTGAGGAAGTAAATTTGGAATTGTGATTGAATTGGTTGCAGAATAAATAGAATCGTGCTGAGTTGCATATTCAGTTAGGTAATAGACCCAATAGCCTGATTCATTTGCATCTAATACTTGCCAAGAAAGATTTACACTTAAAAAATTAGTTGTATCTTTAGTGGCAACAATATCAACTGGTCTAAAACAACGAGATGTTCTTTGGTCAATTAAGAAATCATCTATCGAAAGAAAAGAATAACTTCCTTTTGCTTGTATAGCAATAAAATGCCCTGAACCTTGATACCCTTCTAGACTAATGTCAAATTCTGCGGATAAGTTGTTTAATATTACTGATGTGACAGAATCAAATGTTGTGATATCATTTTGATCACTCATTACCCCAATAGTAAATATTATATTATTATCATCTTGAGAGCCAAAAAAAAGTGAAGCATTAAATCTAATCATCAAATCACTAATATTTGTCGCATTATTAATTTCAGGACTAATAAGAATATCACTACTACTAAAAGCTAATCTTCCAGATACTATATCTGTTGAAGATGTAACCCAACAATTTGGGAATGCATTTATTCCTGTACGAGTAAAGGTTTCTAAAAAAGGAAATGTATCAATAGTTGCGCAAATTGTTCTAAAATATATTATATCACTTCCTTCTGAATTTGAAGTGTCACATAAGGTTACTATATATGCTTGATAGTTTGAAGTGGGAATTAAATTGTTTAATGTAAAATTATTTGTTGTTGAAATTATAGAATCATAAGTTAAGTTATTAGTTGGTTTATAATATACTTTCCACATTGATTCATCCCCTGTAAATAAATCCCAACTAATATCTACCGACTTACCACCTATATTATCTACTTGCGGATTAATTGGTCTTGGACAAGTCGGTATTTCATCAATTAATATATTTGTAATATACATGGCTCCTTCTTCATAGCTATACTTAAAAGCAATATACTGTCCTGAAAAATCATATTGAGAAAGATTAATATCAATATTTCTCCAATTACTATTTGCAGATACTGTAGTAATGGAATCAAATGTAGATATATCTTCAATATCCGTCATCGATCCTATTATTAAATTTCTGAATGTAGTATCTTCTGAGTAATATTCAGCCTTCATTTTAAATTTCAACATCATATTATTTAAAGATAAAGAATCGTTAAAACGAGGTGTTACTGCTATTCTTGTTGCATCATGAGCCGAAGTTAAGCATAAATTTAAATTATAAACATATATTGTTTGCTCCCTATTATCAGAATTATTTTGTTTCCAACATGGAGGGAAAATTGTCGAACCAGAACCATAAGTATTAAAATTCTCAATATATGGTATGTTATTTATTGTATTGCAATATGTTCGAAATGCAATTGTATCAGTACTTTCTGATAAAGAAGTATCACAAACTGTTCTAACAAATGTAGTATAATTGGTTTGAGGCAAGAGGTTTGTTAATGTAAATGTTGATGTATTTGCATAAACTGAATCATATACTGTGCTTGTACTAGGTTTATAATAAATATACCATGCTGCATCATAAGAGTTCCCACTTATCCAAGATAATTCTGTTTGTGTCGAATTAGTATTTGAAGTTAGGTTATATGGTCTTGCACATGATGGGGTATAATCAATTACAAGATTAGAAATATTATAGTAACTAGCCCTAAATACAATATGCTTTCCGCTTCCTTGATATTGATTAAAATTTAAGTTTACACGTTTTAATACATTATAGGGAGTTTTCAAAGTAAACATAGTATCTAAAGTTGAATAATCAGATTCATTATCCATTACTCCTACAATCATCCCTTGATTTCCTAAATGCGCTTCTAAAGTATTTCTAATATCAAATGATATAGTTAAGTCTTTAATATTTATTGATTCATCAAAAGCAGGTGTTAATGCAGCGTTATTGCTATGATAAAAAATTAATTTACTTGAATAAACATATAGAGATTGTGACCCTGGAGCTGATCTATGCCAACATGTAGGGAAAATAGTTCTGCCACTTCCATAAGTATCAAAGTTTTCTATATATGGCATTGTATCTATTGTATTACAATCAGTTCTTAAAGATAATGTATCACTTTTTAAGGAAATTGAATTACCACAATCTGTTGCCACCATAAATTTATAATTAGTTAATGGCAATAAGTTATTTATAGTATAAGGTTTTGATATAACTCTAACTGTATCAAAAACAGAAGCAGTATCAACTTTATAGAAAACATACCATGCAGAATCTCCAAGATGCCCTTCTGTCCATGTCAAATCTACCGATGCAGAATTAATATTTCCTTGGAAATTAAACGGCTTAGAACATGCAGGAGTAGTTTGAAGAATTATATTATCAATATATACTCCACTAGACTTAAATGCAATGTAATTTCCACTACCAAGGTATTGAGAAAAATTAATCTCAATATTATTAAAATTAGAATATGACATCGGTCGAAATGTAGCAATTGTATCGAATGTTGAAGCATCGGAATTATTATTCATAACACCTACAATAATTGTTGATGATCCTTGAATATCCAAATTCATTTTTAAAGTATTAATATGAATTGAGGTATCAATTTTAGGTAATAGCATATATGAATTATTTATACCAAGATATTTATTGCCCATAAGTTGAATTATCTCAGAATAAGAATTAAATGAAGTCCAACAAGGAGGAACTGTTCCATTATTATAGCTTTGAAAGTTCTCTTGATAAGGCAATGTGGTGATAGTACATTGACTAAAAGAATTAAGAGCAAATAGAATTGCGAAAACAGAAAGTAGTAAGTGTTTCATATTTATGATATAATTTGGCAACAAAAGTACTTATTATATTTTATATAAACAATTATAAACAAAAAAAGAAACAATTTTCTTGAATTGCTGAAAGGATTTACTGAAACAAAGAAAGGATTTCTTAAAACGAAGAACTAATCTGCTGAAACGAAGAAAGAATTTCGTGAAACGAAGAAGTAATTTGCTGAAACGAAGAAAGAAAAAAGGCAACTCAAATAAATGAATTGCCTTAGTATTAAGTGTTATTTAGTTTAAGTATTGACTACTTGTTAACTTTAAATTTAGTTACTCCGTCTTTGATGAAAGATACAATTTGGTTTGCAGCTGCAATTCCTGCATTTAGGTTTGCTTCTGCTGTTTGTGCTCCCATTTTCTTTGGTGATGCAAAAACTCTTGGTGCAAATTGATTTAATTCTTCTTGGTTTGAAGCAGGAATATCTGTACAGTATTTTAAATCTGTTCTTTCTGTTAGCAATTTAACCATTCCTTGTTCGTCAATAACTTCTTTACGAGCTGTGTTTATCAAACATCCACCCTTAGGCATTTTTGAAAGCAAGTCGAAGTTAATTGATTTCTTTGTTTGTTCTGTTGCTGGGATATGAAGAGATACATAGTTACAGTTTGAATAAAGTTCTTCTATTGTTGAAGCTACTGTTATTCCGTCTGCTTTCATTTGTTCTGCTGGTACGAATGGGTCAAATGCCCAAACTTCCATTCCCATTGCTTTTGCCTTTGTAGCCACTAAACGACCTACGTGACCGTAAGCGTGGATACCAAGTTTCTTTCCAATAAGTTCTGATCCTGTTGCTGGTGTAAAGCAAGTACGAGCCATATAGATCATCATACCTATTGCAAGTTCTGCAACTGCGTTTGAGTTTTGTCCTGGTGTGTTCATTGCAACAATTCCTCTTGCTGTGCAAGCTTCAAGGTCAAGATTATCGTATCCTGCTCCTGCTCTTACTACAATTTTAAGGTTTTTTGCTGCATCGATAACTTCTTTTGTAACGTTATCTGAACGAACGATTAATGCATCTACATCAGCTACTGCTTTGTATAGGTCATTAACGTCTGTATATTTTTCTAAAAGAGCTAGTTCAAAGCCTGCTCCTTCTACTATATTTCTTATTCCGTCAACCGCTGCTTTTGCAAATGGTTTGTCGGTTGCTACTAATACTTTTGTCATAATAATTATGCGTTTAATTTTTCAAACTCTTGCATACAAGCCACTAATGCTTCAACTGATTCTGTTGGACATGCGTTGTAGATAGAAGCACGGAATCCACCTACTGAACGGTGACCCTTAATTCCAATCATTCCTCTTTCTTTTGCAAATGCCATAAAATCTGCTTCTTTTTCTTTGTACTCGTCATTCATAACGAAACATACGTTCATGATAGAACGGTCTTCTTTAACAGCTGTTCCTTTGAACATTTTGTTTCTGTCGATTTCGTTATAAAGAAGGTCTGCTTTGTGAACGTTAATTTTGTTTATTGCTGCAACTCCACCAATTTCTTTTAACCATTTCAAAGTTTCGTGCATTACGAATATTGGGAATACAGGAGGTGTGTTGAACATTGATTTATCTCTAGCTTCTTTACCAACGTGAGTTTTGTAATCAACCATTGATTGAAGTTCTCTAACTCCATTTCCAATAAGGTCTTTTCTGATGATAACGAAAGTTACACCTGCTGGTCCAACGTTCTTTTGAGCTCCACCATAAATCATAGCATATTTAGAAATATCAACCGGACGAGACATAATATCAGAAGACATATCAGCTATAAGATTAACTGGACAATCGATATCTGTTTTTAATTCTGTTCCGTAAATAGTGTTGTTAGTTGTGATATGGAAGTAATCTACATCAGTTGGTATAGTGTAGTTTTTAGGGATATAAGTATAGTTTTTATCTTCTGATGAAGCAACTACTTCAACTTGTCCATAAAATTTAGCTTCTTTAATTGCCTTTTTTGCCCAAACACCTGTTTGAAGGAAAGCTGCTTTTGTTTTTAAGAAGTTAGCTGGAATGTGGAAGAATTGAGTTGAAGCACCACCACCTAAGAATAAAACTTCATAGTTTTCTGGGATGTTTAATAGTTCTCTCCACAAAGCTTCAGTTTCTGCCATTGTTCTTTCCCAACCTGGTGTACGGTGAGATATCTCAAGTAGACCAATACCTGTGTTGTCGAAATTGCGAATAGCTTCGATAGCTGATTCTACTGCTTGTTTTGGCAAAACGCATGGACCTGCGTTAAAGTTATGTACTTGTTTCATTTTTCTTTTAATTTAAAGGGTTTATTTTAATTAATCTTCTTAATATAACAACTATATGTTTTTGCAAAGTTAAGACTTATTTTTTAAACAACAAGGAAAGAAATTAAATAAATTAATTCACTAATTAAATTAATTCGGTTTCTGATTTATTAGGTCTGAAAAAAATATATTACTTTTGCATAATATGAATTTAGAAAAACAATTAAACCTCCCAATATTTGAGATTGTTCAGCAGGTTGCGGACGAAATGCAAATAGAAACCTACGTTGTTGGTGGATGGGTTAGAGATGTGATATTGAAGAGGGAAAGTAAGGATGTTGATATTGTTTGCATTGGTAGTGGAATTGAACTAGCAAAAAACGTTGCTAACAAGATAGGAAGGCATTCTAAGGTATCTATATTTAAGAACTTTGGAACAGCTATGGTGAATTATTATGAGGGTGATACTAATTGGCAGATAGAGTTTGTGGGAGCTAGAAAAGAATCATATAGCCATGATAGCAGAAAGCCTATTGTGGAAGACGGCACCTTGGAAGAAGACCAAAACAGAAGAGACTTTACTATTAATGCAATGGCAATATCACTCAATAAAGCAACTTATGGCAATTTGATAGACCCTTTCAATGGATTACAAGATATTGAGAACAAGATAATACAAACCCCACTTGATCCTGATATAACCTTTTCCGATGACCCCCTAAGAATGATGAGGGCTATTAGGTTTTCAACCCAGCTTAAGTTTTTCATACATAACGATACCTTTGACGCAATCACAAGAAATGCACATAGGATTGAGATAATCTCCCAAGAAAGGATAATAGATGAAATGAATAAAATGATTCTCTCATCTACCCCTTCCTATGGATTTAAGCTAATGGAGAGGTCAGGACTTTTAAATCTCATCCTTCCTGAACTAGTTGCCCTCAAAGGAATTGATTACGTAGGAGAGAAAACCCATAAAGACAATTTTAAGCACACTCTTGAAGTTTTAGATAATATAGCACCAAATACGGATAACCTTTGGCTACGCTGGGCTGCAATTCTTCACGATATAGCAAAACCACTAACCAAGAAATATGAACCTAAGGTAGGCTTTACTTTCCATGGTCACGAAGTAAAAGGCTCTAGAATGGTTAAACATATATTCAAAAGGCTTAGACTACCACTTAATGAGAATATGAAATATGTTGAAAAGCTTGTTGGAATGCACCTTAGGCCAATAATAATTGCAGAAGATATTGTTACCGACTCAGCAGTAAGACGATTACTCTTCGATGCAGGAGATGATGTTGATGATTTGATAACACTTTGTGAGGCTGATATTACTTCAAAGAACTTTCATAAGGTGCAGAAGTTTAAACGCAACTTTGAGATTGTGCGTCAGAAACTAATATATTTGGAAGAAAGCGATAAGATAAGAAGATTCCAACCCCCTGTTTCAGGAGAGGATATTATGGATATATTTGATATAACACCATGCAAGGAAATTGGAATAATAAAGACTAATATAAAAGATGCTATTTTGGAAGGAACAATTCCAAACGATAGAGAAGAGGCACTTAAATTAATGTATAAGGAAGCAGAAAAGCTTGGATTAAAACCTAAGAAATGAAAAAGAGATTATACGTTCTTGTTGGACCAACAGCAGTAGGAAAAACCACTGAGGCAATTTCTTTGGCTAATACTCTATCTACTGAAATCCTTTCTGCTGATTCACGTCAGTTTTATAAAGAAATGAAAATTGGCGTAGCATCTCCAACCGATGAAGAGCTAAAAGCCGCAAACCACCATTTCATAGGACATATATCAGTGGAGGATAAGTATAATGTTGGCTTGTATGAGAAAGACGCCCTAAAGAAAATAAAACATCTTTTTGAGACTTACGACACCCTTGTTCTAACAGGAGGAAGTGGAATGTATGTTGATGTTGTTTGCAATGGTATTGATGCTCTTCCTGATGTAGAAAAAGGAATTAGAGAAGACCTAAACCATATTTTCTCTTCACAAGGCATACTCCCTTTACAAATGGAGCTAAAAGAGAAAGACCCTGAGTATTATGCAAAGGTAGATACGCAAAACCATATAAGACTTATACGTGCTTTGGAAGTTATACGTCAGAGCTCAAAACCCTTTTCTTCCTTCCTAACTAAAAAGAAAACAGAGAGAGACTTTGAAATAATTAAGTTTGCCCTCCATATGGATAGGCAGAAACTAATAGAAAGAATTCATAGAAGAGTTGATATAATGATAGAAGAAGGATTAGTGGAAGAGGCTCGAACACTCTATCCTTTCAAAAACCTATCAGCACTTAACACTGTTGGATATAAAGAGATATTTAGGTATTTCGATAAAGAAATTACACTTAGGCAGGCCATAGAAGATATTAAGACCAATACAAGACGCTATGCCAAAAGACAGATGACTTGGTTTAGGAAAGACAAAGATATAATATGGGTAGAGGCATCAAATAACATAAACTGGAAATGCTTAATAGAAAATACAAAATAAAGACTAGGTTAATTTTGATTGTATCCTTTTTCGTTCTAAGTCAGACTTTGGCTATTGGACAGAAAGGAGAGAATCTAATATACAACCCCTCCTTTGAAGAATACTACACTTGCCCACAGAAGATAGAACCTTATGGATATATGTCGGAAGCTGTGGCTTGGTGGCAACCAACAGGAGGAAGTGCTGACTACTATAATAAATGTGGTAGTAAACAATGTAATGTTCCAAAAAACAAACTAGGAATTCAAATGCCTAGAACAGGAGTTGGAATGGTTGGCATCTATACCTCAAAGACAAGTTATAGGGAATATATACAAACAGAGTTTAAGGAAGACTTAGAAGAGGGAGAAACATATAAACTAACATTCTATGTAAGCCTTTCGGAGTATAGCGCAGGAGCTGTTGCTACAATTGGAGCTTTATTTACTGTAGATAGAATTCAAGAAGACACAAGGGAAATGCTTACCGACCAAGTTATAACTAAGTATGAGAATGGAGTAAGCCAATCAATATCAACCTACTTAAAGCCACAAATTGTTAACCCTTACGAGAATCCTCTTATTGATACAGAAAACTGGATGAAGATAGAGGGAGAATACACAGCACTTGGAGGAGAAAGATTTCTTACAATAGGTAATTTCTATCCAGCATCTCAAAGCAATTGTGTTGACCTTCCATATCTGACTTATCTCCTTCCTGGAGCTTATTATTATATTGATGATGTATCGCTTTATTGCTTAACTTGTAAAGAAAAACAAGAAATACAAAACAATATAACTATTACTAAGACCAAAGACGAGAAGCGTTACGAGGTAGGACAGGTTATTGTGATGGAGAATATATTCTTTGAATTTGATAAAAGCATTATCTTACCACAGTCATTTGTTGAACTAAATAACCTAATCAATCTTTTGAACAAAAACCCTTATATGAAAATTGAACTCTCAGGACATACCGACAACAAGGGTTCTGACAACTATAACCAAAAACTATCTCATAGCAGAGTAAAAGCTGTTTACGAGCATCTAATTAGTCAAGGTATATCTTCCAAACGCTTACAATACCGTTCCTATGGAGCAAGTCAACCAATTGCTGACAACGACACCGACCAAGGAAGAGCAAAAAATAGAAGAGTTGAATTTAAAATCTTAGAGCTTTAGAGTTTTAGAAGTGAAAAGGTAAAAGGTAAAATCCTATAAATTTGTGAAAATCTGCGGGCAAAAAAACTAAATTATGACTGAATTACAAATATCTCCATTTATTGATAAGAGAATAGTGGATTACTGCGAAAAGAATGTAAGTGAAGAACCAGAAGACTTGGTAAGGCTTAATCGTAAGACACAATTGCGATTTGTTCATCCACATATGATTAGTGGTAATTGGCAAGGAACTTTCTTAAAGTTGATTTCTAAAATGGTTAACCCTAAAAACATTCTTGAAATAGGAACATTTAGCGGATATTCCACCTTTTGCCTTGCAGAGGGATTACAAGAAGGAGGAATTATTCACACCATAGAGAAAGAAGAAGAATACGAGGACTTCCTTTTAGAAAATCTAATTAAACGTTCCAACAAAAAAATTAAACTACATATTGGGAAAGCCCTAGATATACTGCCAACCATAGAAGAAGAATTTGATTTAATATTTATTGATGCCGACAAAGCCTCCTACCCTGAATATTATAATATCTGCATTGAGAAATTACGCCCCTCTGGAATAATTATTGCCGACAATATTCTTTGGTACGGGAAAGTAGGACTCGACCCAATGCCAAGAGACAAGCAAACCCTTGCCATTAATAACTTTAACGAATTAATAACCCATGACCCAAGAGTAGAAAATGTTATAATACCAATTAGGGATGGGCTAATGATGGGCAGAAAACTATAAGGAAGATTATTTCTGGGAAGAATTTAATAATTAAGTCTTCATTTCAGCAAATTCTTTCTTCGTTTCAGCAAATTCTTTCTTCGTTTTAATTTCTTAACTCTTCGTTTTAATTTGCTAACTCTTAGTTTTAATTATTTATTACAGCGTTTCATTTTCCTAACTCTGCGTTTCATTAAACTATTTTAAACAAGAGAAACTACCAAGAAAAAGGACTATGGTTTGGGAATCTTGAACCAGGGAAAAGGGTATTATTCATCAGCCCCATTGAGTTGAAGGGTGAGTGATGATAGGGCATTAACAACATATATGGATTATTGGTCTCCATAAATGACACACTAAGATTCAAAAAACTATTCTTAGAAATTTCATAAGTTAAACTTGCGTCAAAACCGTATGTGTATATGTTTTGTGATTGTGGACGTAGGCTCTGAGTTCTTAAGGGGTTATATGTGTCGTAGAATGCAGTTACAAAAAGATTTAACTTTGGGCTTAACTCAAAATCCATCCCCATATAGGCTGCGCTATGTTTATATCTATCGGCATAAGGTGCTCTATCGTTTACTGTATTTCTTTTTGAGCCACCATTTAACCAAAGATCTCCTGTCAAAGCTCCTGCTCTAAGATGGGTCTTTTGGTTTAATCTTATTCTAAGTGATGGTGCTACATAGGTGGAAGTAAAACTCTGACCGAAGAATCCGCTTCCAAAATTTGCTCCCATTGATATATTATATTGAAGAGGTGAAGAGGCTTGATTTATGAAGTCATACGTATAATCTTTACTTATTATAGAATCTTCAGAAATAAGCACTTCCTTTTCCTGAGCCATAAGAGAGGCTGAGGATAAAACAAGAGCCAAGAATAATATTATCTTTTTCATCATTAAATAACTAACGAAAAGACCTAGGTATTTAGTCTAATATTTGATTTTATTAGAGATTAGGTCTAAATAATATGCTAGGGATATTGATATTACGTGTTGAGCAGGTGATTTAGGGGTTTCTTGTTTTAGATATTCAAATGAATTAGCTGTATTTGCTATCCCTTTTTCTTTATATCTCAATGTATAATCGTGAGAATAATCATATAAAGGTGTAAAGCTATATTGGTAAGATAGAGATATTTGAAATCTTTTGTATTCGAAACCTAAGCCAAGTTCAAGACCTGCATCCCAGCGATTTGTTCCCTCTGTCATAAAGGTATCATCGAAGTCTTCATTCATAAGTTGGTGAACGGTATAGTCGTAACCTATGTATCCATTTGATATTGTAGGATCAGGTGTTTGTTGGTGAAGACTTCTTGGCATGGTCTTTTCTCCGTAATGGTCAAGGAAATGACTCTCTCCTGCTATTCCAAACCCTAAGAAAGCTCCTCCTTGAACGATAAATCGGAAATCTTGGCTAAAAGAAAACTTCCAAACAATATCAACTGGCATTTGAATATAATATGCCTTAACATCCATTTCCACGTTTTGGTCAAGATAACCTTTATTTTGTGTATTTAACTTAAAGCCTTTTGATGTAAATAATAATGAGGGTTGAAGATACCATGATTCAGAAAGCTTTATCTGTCCTGTGGCTCCAACGTTAAAACCATATTGAAAAGGTTTGGTGTCGGTGAATCCAACATAAGTAAGGTTTTTGTTGTAGAAAGCCAAGCCGTTGAAAACGTCTAAGCCTCTTGCATGAGTCAAATCGCTCATATTAAAACCGGCCCTTATCCCAAAACGATTTTCAGGAGCTCTGTTAGTTCTTTGAGCAAAGCTATTAAGTCCGCTTATTAGCAACAAGGTAATTGCTATAAATGATACAACATTCTTCTTATTCATATTATCTTACTATAGGTTCAATTTGCAAATATAATATTTCTTTGTTAAAGATTGCACAAAAGGGAAAAGAAATATTGAAAATTGAGTAGTTTTATTATCTTTGCAATCAGAAATGGATAGAGAAAGAAAAGATTTTATAAACGCTTTAATAGTTCCCATAGGCTTTGTTTTTTTGCTTTGGTCTATTAAGGTAATGGAAACAATAAGCGGCATATCGCTTTCGGAATACGGTTTGGAGCCAAGAACACTTAGGGGACTAATTGGTATATTTACTATGCCTCTTCTTCACTCTGGCTTCTCTCACCTTGCATCCAATACCCTAGCATCTTTTATTCTATTATTTGGATTATATATATTCTACAAAGAATTTGCCACCAAACTTTTTCTTCTCTTCTATCTTTTCTCAGGCATTGCAGCTTGGATAATAGGAAGAAGCGGTTCAATACATATTGGAGCAAGTGGCCTAGTTTATGCCATGGCTTGGTTTCATATTCTTAGTGGAATAATTAAGAGAAACAAGCCCCAATCAGCTTTTGGCCTAATAGTTATATTTCTTTATGGTGGAGTAATTTGGGGTATATTCCCAGACTTCCAATCAAGCCCAAGAATTAGCTGGCAAGGACATTTAGGTGGTGCAATAACAGGCTTTGTATTTGCAATTTATTATAAGAGAAAAGCAATTGCAATAGCTCATCAAGAACCCTTAATAGAGGAAGAAGACGAGCTTTCGGAAGACGACCCTTATTGGTTAGAATATGGTCACCACAGCGATATTAAAAGAGGTGAAGAAAACAAAGCAGAGGAGGTAAAAGACTTAGAAGAGGTCAAGAAAGAGAAAGAGATTAAAGAAGAGGAGAAATTTAAATATACATATAAAGAATAAAAAAAGGGACGCAGTTAATTACGTCCCCAAATATTAATCTCTAAGCAAATGTTTTATTAAATACTAGCTTATTTCTTATTCTGAATATACTCATGTATTGCTTTTGCAGCTTGTTTACCTGCTCCCATTGCAAGAATAACAGTTGCAGCGCCACTTACAGCATCTCCTCCTGCAAATATACCTTTTCTTGATGTCTGTCCATTTTCATCAGCAATAATACCTCCCCAACTCTCTGCATCAAGTCCTTTTGTTGTATTGATGATTAGTGGGTTTGGATTGGTGCCAAGTGACATTATAACAGATTTTGTTTCTATTTCGTGCTCACTTCCTTTTATTTCAAGAGGTCTTCTTCTACCACTTGCATCAGGTTCGCCTAGCTCCATTTTAATACATTTAATGGCTCTTACCCATCCTTTCTCATCCCCAAGGATTTCAATAGGGCTAGTCATTGTGTGGAAGATAATACCTTCTTCTTTTGCGTGATGAACCTCTTCTATTCTTGCTGGCATTTCTTTTTCGCTTCTTCTATAAACAATATGTGTGTCAGAACCTAAACGTCTTGCTGTTCTTGCTGCGTCCATTGCCACATTTCCTCCTCCAACAATAACTGCTTTCGAACCAGGGAAGATTGGTGTTTCATATCCTTCCTCAAATGCTTTCATTAGGTTGGAACGTGTTAGGATTTCATTTGCAGAAAGAACTCCGTTAAGGTTTTCACCAGGAATACCCATAAACTTAGGAAGTCCTGCACCCGAACCAATATACACTGCTTCAAATCCTTCTTCTAACAGCTCATCAATAGTGATACTCTTACCAACAATAACATCATTGATTATCGTTACACCTAGTTTCTTTACATTATTTATCTCGTGTTTTACAACTTCTTCTTTTGGTAAACGGAACTCAGGTATACCATAAACTAAAACTCCACCTGATTTATGAAGAGCCTCAAATATTGTTACCTCATATCCTAGTTTTGCTAAATCTCCTGCACAAGTAAGTCCACTTGGACCTGCTCCAACAACTGCTACTTTCTTACCATTTGAAGGTGCTTTCTTTACAAGGTCTATTTTGTTTTCCCTCGACCAGTCAGCAACAAACCTTTCTAGCTTACCAATAGCCACAGCCTCTCCCCTCTTAGCTAATATACATGTTTCCTCACATTGAACTTCTTGAGGACAAACCCTACCGCAAACTGCTGGAAGTGCTGTGTCTTCTGCAAGTATATGAGCTGCTGCTTCAAAATCACCAACCTTTATTTTTGAAATAAACTGAGGAATCTTGATGCTAACAGGACATTGGGTTACGCAACCAGGGTTCTTGCATTCAATGCAACGTGAAGCCTCTGCCATTGCTTCCTTTTCATTATATCCATAAGATACCTCTTCAAAGTTTTGAGACCTTTCAACTGGGTCTTGCTCTCTTACCTTTACCTTTTTAAATTTCTCAACAACGATTTCTGCTTGTTCTGATTGCTTAACCTTATGAGTTAAGTTACAGTGGTGCCATGAGGTATCTGTTGCAATCTCGTGTGTCCTATACATTCCTTGACGTCTCATAGCCTCATCGAAGTCCACTTGGTGAGCATCAAACTCAGGTCCATCAACACAAGTAAATTTAGTTTTTCCTCCAATAGTTACCCTACAAGCTCCACACATTCCTGTTCCATCAACCATCAAAGTATTTAAACTAACTGTTGTTTTGATATTATATTCTTTGGTTAAAAGAGAAACAAACTTCATCATTATCATAGGTCCAATAGCAATAACCTCATCATAATGTTTTTTCTTATTATCTATTAAATCTCTAATCACATCAGTAACCAAGCCCTTATTTCCGTTCGAGCCGTCATCAGTACATATATATAAGTTCTTCGATACCGCACCCATTTCCTTTTCTAAGATAATTAGGTCTTTGGTTTTAGCACCCATAACAACATCAACATCGATACCTTTTTGTTTGAACCATTTCACTTGAGGATATATAGGAGCTGTTCCAACACCACCAGCAACAAATAATATGCTCTTCTTCTTTAAGTCTTCTATATTATGATGTATAAATTCGCTCTCATTACCCAAAGGTCCTACAATGTCTTTGAACTCATCTCCAACATTTAGCTTAGCCATTCTCTCGGTTGACTTACCTATTACTTGAAAAACAATATTAATAGTTCCTTGCTCTTGGTCGTAATCACAAATCGTAAGAGGTATTCTCTCTCCTTTTTCGTCAATAATTACAATAACAAAATGTCCTGGCTTAGCCGCTCTTGAAACCCAAGGCGACTCAACATCCATTGAATATATATTTTCTGTAAGTTGATTCTTTGATTTAATTTTAAACATAATGGTTTTCTTATTTTATTTTGATTCTAATTTCTAATTAATAGGTTTGTCTATCTTTTCAAGCTCTTCTTTTGTTAGATTAAGTTCGAATGATATTTTAACTTTGGAACAGCGGTTTAAAAATATAAGCAATATTGATAGTATTGAAAATCCTAAGTAAAGTGGATTTGAAGATAGGACGAAACCTAGTGATGAAATAATAGTAATTATAGTGAAAGAAACTAATCTTTTCTTGTTAATATCATGGTAGATATTGAGCTTTTCGCCCAAGGCAAGTGTCTTAATTTTATTAAGTTGACTTTGGTATTTCTTCCTTCCTGAAATAAAGAAAGTCAAAATCAATATCATCATTATTACTGATATGTATATGATAATTTTGTTTTCCAGACCAATATCTCCAATTATTAAATGTGTTAGGTAAGATGCTGCTGCGATGACCAAATTAATTATTATATACTTGATATGCAGACCATTCAGATTACCAATATAGTTTTTCATGTGTGTTTTTTGCTGTTGAATAAGAGGACAAATATATATAAAAAAGCCTTTTGTTTGTTATTATTCTAAAATTTTTTTAATTTTGCAGTGTCGATTAGAGATTTATTCTATAAAAATTTAATCCTCCTTAGTCGACAATCTCCAAAAAAATGGTCATTTAATTAAACAGACAAATTTAATCTCAAAATTTATTTATCATACAATTTTATATGTATAACAAATCTCAATTAGACACAAAATCTTTAGAAGAGTTAAAATCTATTGCTGAGGAGCTATCAATACCTAAAACTAATAAACTTAAGGAACAAGACCTTATCTACAAAATATTAGATCATCAGGCAGCAAACCCGAGAAAAGAAGATATTGAACAAGAAAAGGCAGCAAAGGCACCAAAAAGAACGAGGCTAAAACCAAAGCCAGTTGCAGAATCAAATGTAGGTGGATCTAAAACCACCCCAAAAGAAAAGACAGAGGACAAGAAAGCTGAACCTAAGAAAACAGAGGCAAAGAAGACAGAAACAAAGAAGACAGAAGTTAAGAAAACTACTACAACTAAGACTGATGAGAAAAAACCTAAGCAGGTTGAAAAAGCAAGCAAGGATATTGCCAGTATAGAAATATCTGAATTTGTTATACCTGAAATTCCAGAAGTTCCTTCTCTTGAGGACTTAAAGGTATCAGAGATTAAGCCCAAGGCTCCAACAAAGGAAATAGAGATAGATAAAGAAAACACTAAGCTATTACCTGTAGGAACGCCATTAGAAGAAAACAAAGAAATTGAAAAAGAAGATACTACCAAGGCTCAACCTAAGAAAGAAATACCAAAGATTGCTAAGGCTGAGAAAAATGAAGTACCAGAGGGAAACAGATCAGAAGGAAGTTCCGATAATACCTCTTCACAACAAACCCAAGCTTCTAAAGTTACTTATAACTTCGAAAAAGAAGGTCTAATTAATTCTGAAGGAGTATTGGAGATAATGCCTGACGGATATGGTTTCCTACGTTCATCTGACTATAATTACCTTAACTCTCCTGATGATATCTACGTTTCACAAACACAAGTTAAGCTATTTGGTCTAAAGACAGGAGACACCGTTTCAGGATTTATTCGTCCACCAAAGGACGGAGAGAAATACTTCCCACTTGTTAGAGCAGAACTTATTAATGGTAGAACAACTGACCAAATAAGAGATAGGGTACCTTTCGATTACCTTACCCCATTGTTCCCAGAAGTGAAATTCCAACTAACAGGACATAAATTAGAAAGTATTTCAACAAGAATAATCGATATATTTACCCCTATTGGAAAAGGGCAACGTGCTTTAATTGTTGCACCACCAAAAACAGGTAAGACAACTCTTTTAAAAGAAATAGCAAACGCAATATCTGCAAACCACCCTGAGGTATATCTTATAGTACTACTTATTGACGAAAGACCTGAGGAAGTAACCGATATGCGAAGAACAGTTAATGCAGAAGTAATTGCATCAACCTTCGATGAGCCAGCAGATAGACACGTAAAGATTGCTAACCTAGTTCTTGAAAAAGCAAAGAGAATGACAGAATGTGGTCACGATGTGGTTATTGTTCTTGACTCAATCACACGTTTAGCAAGAGCATATAATACCGTAGCACCATCATCTGGAAAAGTTCTTTCAGGAGGAGTTGAGGCTAATGCACTTCAAAAACCAAAACGATTCTTTGGAGCAGCAAGAAACATTGAAGGAGGAGGATCTCTAACAATTATTGCAACAGCTCTTATTGAAACAGGTTCTAAGATGGACGAAGTAATTTTTGAAGAGTTTAAGGGTACCGGTAATATGGAACTTCAACTTGACAGAAAGATATCAAACAAACGTATCTACCCAGCAATTGACCTTGTTTCATCTTCAACCCGTAGAGAAGACCTATTATTAGAAAGCTCTATCGTTGGAAGAATGGGCATTATGCGTAACTACTTAGCAGATATGAACCCTATTGAGGCAATGGAATTTATTAGAAAACAAGTACAAAACACAAGGAATAACGACGAGTTTTTCGCAAGTATGAATAGTTAGATAATGAATAAGATAAGAGAACTACAAGAAAAGGCAGACCACCTTTCAACCCTAATTTGCAATCTTTCCAAACCTTTTATGCTAACAAAAGAGCATAGAGAAGAGACCACACAACTCCTAAGTTCAGAATCAGAACTACGCTTAGGCATAGAGTTTATTACGGAAGGAAGAACAGAAAAGGAACTTAAAGAAAGCATTATTCTTACAAAGCAAGAGGCAGAAATCATACTCTATATGCTAATAAAACTCAAGGAAAAGAAAGTTAAAGATATATATCCAATAATCAAACAAGCAGAAGAAGTTATTGGAATCTTAAACACATTATAAACCAAACAAGGCTCAATAAAACAAAATAAAGATATGGCACAAAACGAAGACTTATTCAAAAAAATCATCTCACACTCAAAAGAATATGGGTACATTTTCCCTTCATCAGAAATCTATGATGGAATGGCTGCCGTTTATGACTATGGACAATATGGCGTTGAATTAAAGAATAATATAAAACAATATTGGTGGAAATCGATGGTACAAATGCACGATAATATAGTAGGTATTGACTCATCAATATTCATGCACCCCAAGATTTGGAAAGCCTCAGGACACGTAGATGCCTTCAATGACCCATTAATCGACAACAAAGACTCAAAGAAACGATATAGGGCAGATGTTTTGATAGAAGACCATATTGCAAAAATAGAAGACAAGATAGAGAAAGAAGTCCAAAAAGCAGAAAAACGCTATGGAGACAGCTTCAACAGAGAAGAATTTGTATCAACCAACCAAAGAGTACTAGATAACCAAGCAAAGATAGACGACATATCTTCACGCTTTGCAGAACTAATGAATCAAGAAAACCTTGAAGGAGTTAAACTCTTGATTGAAGAGCTAGGAATTGTTTGCCCAATATCAGGAACAAAAAACTGGACAGACGTACGTCAATTCAACCTAATGTTCTCAACCAAGATGGGATCACTTAGCGAAGACACCAACATAGTATATCTAAGACCAGAAACAGCACAAGGCATATTCGTTAACTTCCTAAATGTTCAGAAATCAGGAAGAATGAAAATACCATTCGGCATAGCACAGATAGGGAAAGCATTTAGAAACGAGATAGTAGCAAGACAATTCATATTCCGTATGCGTGAGTTTGAACAAATGGAGATGCAGTTCTTTGTTCGCCCAGGAGAGGAAGCAAAATGGTTTGAATACTGGAAAGAAACAAGAGCAAAATGGCATCTATCATTAGGCATACCAGAAACAGAGTATCGTTTTCACGACCACGAAAAACTAGCACACTATGCAAAAGCAGCAACAGATATAGAATTCAGATTCCCATTTGGCTTCAAAGAACTAGAAGGCATACACTCAAGAGGCGACTTCGACCTAAAACAACACCAAGAGTTTTCAGGCAAGAAAATACAATACTTCGACCCAGAACTAAAAGAAAACTATACCCCATACGTAGTAGAAACCTCCATAGGACTAGATAGAACATTTTTAGCAATCCTATCATACGCCTACAAAGAAGAAACCCTAGAAGACGGAACCATACGCACAGTCCTCAACCTACCAAAAGTCCTTGCCCCTATCAAAGCAGCAATCCTACCACTAGTAAGGAAAGACAATATGCCAGAGAAAGCAAAAGAGATAGAGAAAATGCTACGCCAAGACTTCATGGTACAATACGATGAAAAAGACGCTATCGGCAAACGCTACCGCCGTCAAGACGCTATCGGCACACCTTATTGCATAACAGTAGACACCCAAACCCTAGAAGACGAAACAGTAACTATTCGTGAAAGAGACACCATGCACCAAGACCGCATCCCAATCTCTGAACTTACAGCATATATACAAAAAGGCATAAAACCCCTTGCATAATACACAAGCATATTCTAAACATAAAGAACGAGGGATGGATTAATTTTCTATCCCCTTTTTTTATTCAAACCTGACTCAAAGCTAATGTAGCACTTAGCTTGGTATTAATTTCTTTTTCTAATACTAAGTAACTCTCTTAAAAAAGATTTCAAATTATTTTGGTTATTAAGAAATAAATATTAGATTTGCAGGTCTAAATAATTGATTATCTAAATGAATTAAAAAAACAAAACATCATGAAAAAAGATTACTTATTATTCTTGCAATTATCCTGGTAGGATTTACAGCAAATGCACAAAACTATGATTTCACTGCCGTGAGCGACGGTCAGACCTTCTATTTTAAAATCACATCCGCTACTGCGCCTTATACGGTAGAGGTTGCAAGCCAAAATGTAGACTATCCTTACAACCCAATACATTCCGCAGGATCTAGGATAATTCCAGCAACAGTAGAATACAATACAAACACATATGCTGTTACTGCAATTGGAGACAATGCTTTTTCTGGATATAGTAATGTTGACTCATTTGTAATTCCAAACTCTATTACTTCAATTGGAAAAGGAGCATTTGTATTATGCAGTGCTTTAACATCAATAACAATTCCTAATTCTGTTACCTCAATAGGTAGTAGTTGTTTTTCAAGTTGCACCAGCTTAACATCCATCACCCTACCTAATTCTATTACTTCAATTGATGAGTGGGCTTTTTCAGGCTGTTCTGATTTAACTTCTATTACACTACCTAATGCTATTACATCCATAGGCAAAGCTACATTTTCTAGATGTTCTAGTTTAACATCAATAATAATTCCTAGTTCTGTTACTACCATAGGTGAAAGAACTTTTGAGTTCTGTACTAACTTAACATCAGTAATATTTCCAAATGCTGTTACTTCAGTAGGATTAGAATGTTTTAGAGCTTGTAGCAGTTTAACATCCGTTACCCTACCAAACAGCATTACTACAATTGAAGATAATACTTTTATAGACTGTACTAGCTTAGATTCAATCACCCTTCCAAACACAGTAACTTCTATCGGAAATGCTGCTTTCGGTAATTGTAGTGGCTTAACCCAAATTACCTCTAATGCTATTATACCTCCAACAGCTCAGTGGAATTCATTTTTCTCAATACCAAGTGCAATCCCAGTTTATGTGCCTTGTGAATCTATAGATGCTTATCAAGCTGCTGCTAATTGGATTGCATTTACTAACTACCAATGCTTTGTTGGACTAAACGATATCCTAAGTGCAGAAACACAAACAAAGCTATACCCTAACCCAACAACAGGCAGTGCAATATTAGAAGTAGAAGGACTAACAAAATCTGCTGACGTGTTTGTATATGATATCACAGGAAGAAAAGTAAAGACCTATAACCTACAACCAAACCAAACACATTTGAGCATTGATTTAACAAGCTTTGCAAAAGGCATTTACCAAGTAAAGGTATTAAACCAAACAAAGAAGCTGATAATAAATTAAACCCATAAAAATCAAAACATCATGAAAAAAAGATTACTTATTATTTTTGCAATTCTCTTAATAGGAGTTTCTGCAAAAGTTCAAGCTTATGATTTTTCTGCCGTAAGCAATGGTCAAACCTTCTATTTTAAAATAACATCAGATACTGCTCCTTATGAGGTAGAGGTTACTTATCAATTAAATACTCATCCTTATAACTTATTAGATCTCGTTGGAGATATAACAATTCCAAATACAGTAGAACATAATGGAAATACATATTCTGTAACATCAATTGGAGAGAAAGCTTTTTATAATTGTGATAGCATAAGATCAGTTGTAATTCCTAATTCTGTTACTTCAATTGGATCTTGGGGCTTTTATGATTGTCATGGTTTAACATCAATAACCATTCCTATTTCTGTTACTTCAATTGGAAAATATGCTTTTTCAGGCTGTTATGAATTATCATCCATAGCAATTCCAAATTCTGTTACTTCAATTGGAGACGGAGCTTTTAGGTTTTGTATAGAACTAACATCAATAAATATTCCTAATTCTCTCACAACAATTGAATACCAAACTTTTTTAAACTGTCGAAGTTTAACATCCATAACTCTTCCTAATTCTCTTATTACAATTGGAGAAAAAGCTTTTGAAGGATGTATTGGACTAACATCCTTAATCGTTCCTAATTCAGTTACTACAATTAAAACGTTGGCTTTTAATAAATGTACTGGCTTAAGCTCAATAACCTCCAATGCCTTAATCCCTCCAAGCATTCAAGATAGTTCATTTTTGCTTGTATCCAGGACAATACCAGTTTACGTACCTTGTGCATCCATAGCTGCATATCAAGCTGCTGATTATTGGAGTGAATTTACCAATATAACATGTGAATCTGACCTAAACGATATCCTTATCACAGAAACACAAACAAAGCTATACCCTAACCCAACCACAGGCAGTGCAATATTAGAAGTAGAAGGACTAACAAAATCTGCTGACGTGTTTGTATATGATATCACAGGAAGAAAAGTAAAGACCTATAACCTACAACCAAACCAAACACAGTTGAGCATTGATTTAACAAGCTTTGCAAAAGGTATTTATCAGGTTAAAGTATTGAATCAAACTAAGAAGCTGATAGTAAATTAAAAGCTTTACTAAACGACTACAATTTAGACGATGTCCATAACCCGATGTCGTCTTTTTTTCTCCTCATTCTCCCCTTACAAATTATCTGCCCACATCTCACACTGACGATAAATCGTTTCCAATGCATCATCGGTTTTTTCTGGTGGGTAGTTGTATTTCTTCAAAAGCCTCTTAATAATCCTCCTCATACCTGCTCTTGCTGTTTCTTTCTTCTGCCAATCAATTGTCTTATTTTTCTGCAAAGCCTCTGTAAGCTCTTTTGTGATAGCAATTAGCTGGTCATTTTCAAAGAAATCTTTCACATTTTCAGGCTTAGTTAAGGCGTCATAGAAAGCCTGCTCCTCACTACTCAAACCTAGTTCAGAATTTTCCTTATCGGCATTCATAATCTGATGAGCCATACTAATAAGTTCCTGAATAACCTCTTCATTAGTAAGTAGTCCTTTCAAATAATTACTCATAGCATTAGATAACATATCCGAAAACTTCTCACTCTTAACAACATTAGTCCTCTGATAAACATGAACCTGCTCAGCAATCAACTTCTTCAAAAGCTCAATAGCAATATTCCTCTCCTTCATATTTCGAATATCCTCCAAGAACTTAGGGTCGAAAAGCGAAAACTCTTTCTCAAAATCGGAAAATAAATTAATCACCCCCTCACTCTTAATGCTCTGAGAAAGTAGATCATTAACCCTTTGGTTTATCTCCCTTAGAGAAATCTTTCCAGGAGACAAAACCCTTGTTATCAAAGTCCTCACAGCCTCAAAATATGCCGCCTCAATCCTATCATCATACTCAACAATACTCTTGCAAAGCGATAAGAAATTATGAAGCAGTAGCGCCTCCTTAATAAATGTCTTTTTTGTTTCCTCTCTCCTTTTGTCAGACAGAAAGTTAACAGCACCACTTATAAGCTTAGCCCTCTCAAGATCTGTTGCCGTAAGAAAACCTCCAAAGTCAAACCCATGCATAAGGTCCCTACAAACCATTAACTTATTCCTAAACTCCCTATAAGCAGTCTTAGCAATATCCTGTTCTCCAAAATTCGATTGGTCTCTCTTGGTATAGTCATTCATAGCCTGTTTCAAAGCAGAAGCTATCCCAACATAATCCACAATCAAACCCCCTTGCTTATCCTTATAAACCCTATTAACCCTAGCAATAGCCTGCATAAGATTATGTCCCCTCATAGGCTTATAAACATACATAGTAGAAAGCGAAGGAACATCGAAACCAGTAAGCCACATATCCACAACAATAGCAATTTTCAGGCTATCCTCATTATCCTTAAACCTCCTTCCAAGCTCATCCTTATGCGTTTTATTGCCAATAATCTCCCTCCACTCTTCAGGGTCATCATTCGAAGAAGTCATCACAACCGCCACCTTATCAGTCCAAGAAGGTCTTAAAAAAAGTAACCTATGATAAATCTTAAGTGCAATCTCCCTCGAATAAGCAACAATCATAGCCTTACCTGTCTGTTCATACTGACGACACTCCTCATAATGAATAAGAATATCATCACACAAACTCTCAATCGTCTTATCACTCCCTAATATGCTATCCAAACGCCCCAAACTCCTCTTACTCCTCTCAATAGCATAACCCTCAGCCTCATCTGCCAGCCTATCATACTCATCATCAATAAGCCTTAAAACCTCGTCATTAAGCTTCAAGTTAATAACCCTACTCTCATAAAAGACAGGACGAGTTGCCCCATCTTCCACCGACTGAGTCATATCATAAACATCAATATAATCACCAAATACCTCACGAGTTGACCTATCTTTTAAAGAAATAGGAGTACCGGTAAAACCAATAAATGTAGCATTAGGCAGAGAATCACGAATAATCCGAGCCGCCCCAATCTTAATCTCACCCTCCTTAGTAATCCTCTCCTCCAAACCATACTGGCTACGGTGAGCCTCATCAGCCACAACAATAATATTCCTTCTCTCAGAAAGTGGTTCACTCCCCTGCTCAAACTTCTGCATAGTGGAAAAGAAAATCCCATTAGCCTTTCTCCCATTCAAAAGCTGAGTAAGATGAGATCGTGACTGAGCTTGAACAGGCACTTGACGAAGGAAATCCTGACAAGAAGCAAACTGAGAAAAAAGCTGATCATCCAAATCATTCCTATCCGTAATAACCACAATAGTAGGCGAGTTCAAACTCTCCTGCAAAAGCTTAGCATAAAAGACCATCGACAGCGACTTACCACTCCCTTGAGTATGCCAAAAAACTCCACCCTTCCCATCAGACAATACAGCCTTTTCCGTAGAACTAATAGCCTTACGAACAGCATAATATTGATGATAACCAGCCAAAATCTTAGCCTCCTCTTTACCCTGCTTAGAAAAACAAATAAAGTTTTGAATAATATCCAATAACCTCCTCTTCTCAAACATACCCTCAAACAAAGTATCGAAACTAGCGTGCTTAGTATTCTCATACCCACCATCCACAGTCTTCCACTCCATAAACCTATCCTCACTTGCCGTAATAGTCCCAGCCTTAGAAAACGCCTGGTCACTCATAACCACAAAAGCATTAAAGGCAAACAAAGAAGGAATCTCTTTCATATAATTTCTAAGTTGCCTATACGCAGCACTAACATCAGTTTCCTGTCTCGAAGGCGATTTAAGTTCCACCACAACAAGCGGCAGACCATTAACAAAAACAATAATATCTGCCCTCTTAAGAGAAAACTCCTCAAAAGTCCATTGATTAGCTACCGAAAAGATATTCCTATCCACATTCTCAAAATCCACTAGCTTCACCCTCGATGACCTCTGCTCCTTACCATCATAATAATTAACCTCCACCCCATTCTGAAGCATATCCATAAACCTAATATTTCTCTGCACCAAAGTGCCAGTCTCCACATTCTTCAGCTTATAAATAGCCTCATTAATGGCTTCCTTAGGTAACATAGAGTTTATCTCAAACAAAGACCCCACAAGCAAATCCTCATGAAATGGAGATTGGAAATCCCTCTTAACATCAGGACCATAGAAATACTGATATCCAAGATTATCCTTAAATATCTCCAAAATAGCGTTCTCAAAATTGTTCTCAGAAAAGGTCATAGGCGGTTAGTTTAGTTTTCTAAATTACGTATTATATCTTGAAGCTCTCTTATCCTTTCAATAAGCTTTGCAAAACTAAGAGAATCACCATAAATAAATGATTTTTTCATATCTGAATAATCCTTTTCCCAATCCTTATAAATCAAATCAGGGGGAATAATATTAATCTTTTCTGGTGAATAAAGAGAATTAACAACACTGCTTATCTTATTAAACTTCTTTCGATGTTCAACAATAGTATTGTATAGTACCATATCATTCAAGGACACTATCACTTCTTTAATCTGCATCAACTTCTCTAAATCATATAAATGCCTTGACATTCTCTCAGTTCTGGGGTTTGGTTTTTGAAACTCCTCATGAAGTAGAAAGATTTTTTCTAAAAAGGTTCTTTGAGGTAAAACGGTATTAATCTGACAAGAAGAATCATTATCAACATTCGGATAATACTTATATATAAGCGAGGAAATATCCCTCTTTTCATTAGGGTCAGAAAGAGACAAACAACTAATTTCAATCTTTACTATATTCTTAATATACTCAACCCTATTATCTAAAATACTTTTATAAACAACATTAATCACAGTAGGATCAGTTGTTGAGTTGATATTTTCAATAAATTCAATCTCGAAAGTTTCATTTCCCACCAAAGCTATGAGATTTTTATTTAACTCTGGCATTAATTCTTTCTCAATAAAAACTCTTGACTCTTTTCTAAGAATATTTATTTGGGTACGGTTATCGCAAGCTAAGGCAAAGCGCGACCTATCCAAAGCAATATCAATATCTTCTGAAAACCTTTCTATAATATTCCAGCCCTTACTTAATGAAGTTCCACCTTTAAACAATAGATGCTTATTGCAAGAACAAGAAAACAAAGCTTTCAAAACAATAGTAACCCACCAGTCTTTTTCCACTGCCAAATCAGGTATTCCTTCTTTTTCTGCTGTTTGTTGAATAAGTACTTTTCTCTCATCCAATCCAAGATTAATCCACAAACTCATAGCTCAATATTTTCAATTAAGTTTATTATTATCTTCCTTATCCACACAGGAGCAAGTTGAATGTCCTCTTTCCAGTTCTCTATACTATCCCTATCAGAAAGTAAATTCTGAATAACCTCAATATCCTCATCACTTATATTTTTCTGCCCAATCTTCTTCATTGCAACAACAATAAGATGAATCAATTCATTTTTATATTCAAAGTTTTTAGGAGTAGAATTAGAGAAAACAATTTTTCTTTTTCCAACCTTAACCGTTCTTGTAGATCCTGTTGTAATATATTCAGCAACCATTGGAACTTGAGTGCTTAAGCCTAACATATTTAGAGCAGTATTGCCAGAAGGGAATATCTTAACCTTATCCCTCTTAGCAATAGCATGTGCAATTTCATCCAAAGAAGGAATTAAAGAACCGAAATCAGTCTTCTTAGCCTTTAAATATATACCTCTCGATATCCTTTCCAATCTCCCTTCATGAACCAATCTTGATAGAATTTTGTTTACAGACTCATCATCATTAAGATGAGAAAAATCAGAAACAAATAGAATTTCTCCCATTTCTTTCTCCAAAACTAATTTTCTTACAGTATCAAAAATACTAACACTCATAATATTTAACAATTATTAAGTCGCAAATTTATACAATATTTCGGACTAACCAATGAAAACAACGAAAATAAACTATAATCTCACAAATTTAACATTATTTAAGTCCCAAGTTTTGCCAATATTTAGGACTGATTGCTAAAACCAAAGAATATTCGACTAAAAATAAAGCTTTTTTAACATTGTGCTCATTCTCTAAACTACTAAGCATCTATTATCTTTGAATATCTCCAAAATAGCGTTATGTTGCATTGGATTTATCGGCTACTAATATATCTGTCCTTTATTATAATCAAACATGTCCAGTACATTTTGCAATTTATTCTTCTCACAAAATTTTTCAATATCTTTCCATAATAAAAAATTATATTTTTCTTTATCCTCCTCACTTTGACTAAAATTACAGTGAGGAACAATTCCAACATAAAAATACTCAGCTGCATAATCAATCATATCTACAGTCCTTAACACTATTGCATTATTACCTATTTTTTTACTTACTACTCCAACTTCTATTAGGTTATTTTCTCTAATTGTATCTAGGTTTTCAACTAAGGACCTTTTGAGTTTTAATTGAAAAAATAGATTAGAACCCATTTTCCGTTGCTTATAATTATCTACACTAACACCAACATAATTATCATAAAGAGCTTGTAAATTCCAATTTTGATGACCTAAAGTTTGCACCTTTGCTTCCAAAAATATTACTTTTTTATCTTCAGGCTTAATATAATGAGCAATAACAATCAAGTCTGGACTGCCAAAACCAGATAAAGAATGATCAAGAAGGATTTTAAAACAAGCTGGAGTTCCGATTTTTACCGCTATTTCTTCAGGGAGCAGTTTCAAAAACTCAATCATTAACTTTTTATCTTTGCTAATTTCAAACATTAAAGAATTTAATATTCCTCTCTCTGAATATCCAAATATTCTCGTGGTTTCTTTACAATTTAAAAGCTTTTCAACTTTTTCTTCAATTTTTTCTTCATTCATAATAGTATATTTTTAATTGTACAATTGCGGAATTAATTTTCTATAATACATTAGTATAATCTGCATCAATTTTTATAATTTTAAATTCACACCCTAACCTCCCCACCCATCAATTTAGGCAATAATAAGTTTCAATCTATGAGAAGTTCGTATTTCTTGCATATTCTATGATTTTTCTATTTTATAAAACTTAATTCTATGATATTTTAAAAGTTCTTCACAAACTTTTATATACTTACTACAGTCTTCACTGTTTGGTAAAATTCCCATATGTGCTGATTTATTTCTTAATCCTGCTAAATTACCAAAATCAGCTTTAATTGTTTTTATTTCAAATTCTTTTAATAATTTTCCTAATGCAGCAATTCCATTAATATTATTAAGTATTTTCTCTATGTCGTTCTTCTTAGAACCATTTTTAGTCAATTTATCAACGAGTAATTTTGAAAAAACAATCTCGCAAATTGTACAACAATTAATAATTGCATGTCTATAATCATTATTATCTTCCATATCTTTTGCTTCATTTAATAATTGATATGTAATACTAGGTTTAGCATTATATTTTAATAGAAGCAATATACGACGTATTATAAAAATATCAATACAATCTTTTTCGTTTTTATATCCTACCCCGTAAAGCTTTTGATCTTTTATTTCTTTTCCATCATCTGAAAATAATTTAAAATCAATTTTATTTATTTTATTATCAGAACAACAACATTTATCTAATATATTTTTCGGATAGCATCTAAGGATATTTGATAAACTATACAACTTATTACTTATACCATAGTATAAATCTAATTCATCATTTTTTTCTAATTCAAACTCGCAATAAATTGCATTAATTAAAAAAAAAGACTCAAGTTCTGTACCTAAATATACAATATCCATCTTAATTGAATCATTTTCAAAATATAAATCTCTGTTTGAAATTCTATTAGGCATAATTAACTTACCGTTTACTATACCATTTATTGTATTAATTTCTAAAGGTAGAATAAAATTCAGTATTTCTTTAGAAAAACGATAATCATTATTTAATTTAATATTACAATAATATTTCATACTCTAACCTCCCCACTCATTAATTTAATCAACAAACTATCCCTAAGCTCTGAAAGGGTTTTATTTTCTTGTTCATTCCTTTTTATGCTCATCATTATTGGATTAACAATATCATAGAAGTCTTTCAGTATGTTATCAGAAGGTAATATTATCTTCATTACTTTAATAATCTTTGAATTAACTGCATTTGCAATTGAAGAAGTATTACCCATTGATTGATAATCATAAACTTTAAGATATTGATAAATATAATTTGTATATGTCTTGTTATTTGTTTTAAAATGCGCTATTGCTTCATTTGTTGTTACTTCACCATCTGTAATTGATATTCTACCAACTGTTAGCTTAAAACTTAGTAGCACTGTATTTTCAGGGACTACTACAACATTAAATTTCTTTATTGCATCACGTGTTAAGTATTCTGAACTATTAGATATATAAACACCCTCTCTCCCCATATCTGAAATAGAAACCCATGTAACATCCATTTTGTCTTTTGAAAACCAAATTGGTTCTTTTCTTGGAGGTGTTTTGCCAATAGAAATGTCAAAAATATTTTCAGCAGAATCAATCTTCCACCCTAAAGGGATTTCTCCTAATTCTGAATCAATAAATTTTCCACCATTTGTTTTATATGGTTTGCCTTCTTGATCTGGAAATTCAAAATCCACAAACCACTGCTTAAATATTGCCTGTGCTTGTGCTTCAAGGTTCTCATTAATCTTATTATTTATCTCAATCTTATCATCCAAAGCACTCAAAACATCAGCAATACGTTTTTGCTCATCAAGAGGTGGAAGATTAATTTCAAATCTTAGTAATGCATTTATTTGCATATTTGGTTGAGATGAAGTGCCCCCTGAAATAGAATCAATAAAACCATAATAATTAGATGTTCTAATATTATAATATAAATAAATAGGATTACATATTTGATTATTTACTCTGATTCTTATTAGTCCATTATTATAGACCGCATTTAAATCATTTTTTATTCTAATATTTACTCCAATAGTAGCACCTGTCCTAGCAATTATTATATCATTTTGTTTTAATTGGAATTTTTTAAAATTCTTTTCATCAACATTAGTGTATCCCCAATTTTCATATTTTTTAGATTGAGATATATCTTGTATTCTAATACATTTTATTCCCGTATCAATATCTACAATTGGTGCTCTTTTGATTGCATCTAATCCAGTATTAGCAGATATTATTATCTCCCCTAATGTTACCTTTTCCCAATTATTCATAATTTATTGTTGTCCTTGGTAGAGACGCGATTAATCGCGTCTCTACAATTGTCGCATATCATTTTACCCATAATATAATTATTGTCGCATATCATTTTACCCGTATTTTAATTATTGTAGGTGTTGTTGTCGTCGGTAGAGACGCGATTAATCGCGTCTCTACAATTGTCGAATCGTATATATACATCGTTTTTATCAATAAAAATATCATTTTCGTTAGGTCGCGAAATTGATATTAATTTCTTATAATTCATACCCTATCTTTTTTAGTTGGGTTTTTATTTCTTGTTCTAGGTCGTGGGATTTATTAAATAGATCTTTTAGGTCGGTGGTTAGGCGTGTCATTTTTTCTTCAAATGGTTCGGAGTCTTCTTCCTGGTCTGCTATTCCTACGTATCTGCCTGGTGTTAGAATATAGTCTTGTTTTGCTATGGTTTCTAGATCAGCTATTGCACTAAAACCTTTTTCTTTATTTAGTATTCCTTCTTGAAAAGCTTTGAAGGTTAGGGCTATTAGGTTAATGTCTTCATCGGTTAGTTGTCGTAGCTTACGGGTAACCATTGTGCCGAGATTCCTTGCATCAACAAATAGGGTTTTGCCTTTTTGTTTTTTATTCTTGTTAAGTATCCAAATTGAAACAGGGATTTGTGTTGTATAGAATAGTTGGGATGGCATTGCTATTATCCCCTCCACAATATCATCTTCTATCATCTTACGTCTTATCTCTCCTTCTCCTGAGGTCTGTGTGCTTAGGGATCCGTTGGCAAGTACTATACCTGCTTTTCCGTTTTCTGATAGGTGGTGAATTATATGTTGTATCCAAGCATAGTTGGCATTTCCGTTTGGTGGTAAGCCATATTTCCAACGTATATCTGATGATAACTTGTCGCCTCCCCAGTCGGAAAGGTTGAAGGGTGGATTTGCTAACACGTAATCTGCCTTTAGGTTGGGGTGTGAATCATTAAAGAATGTATCTGCATTAAACTTGCCAAGGTCTGCCTCTATGCCACGTATTGCAAGGTTCATCATCGCCATCTTCCAAGTTGTTGGGTTGGAGTCCTGACCATAGACCGATATATTATTTATGTTTGCTGCATGGGATTCTATAAACTTTGCACTCTGAACAAACATACCACCACTTCCACAGCAAGGGTCATAAACTCTACCACTTAGGGGTTGTAATATCTCAACAAGTGTACGAACAATGCAAGCTGGGGTATAGAACTCTCCTGCAAGTTTTCCCTCTGCTTCTGCAAACTTAGAAAGGCAATACTCATATACTCTGCCCAAGACATCCTTTGACTCGTCTTTGGTGTGCATCTTAAAGTTAGTAAACAAGTCAACCACATCTCCAAGTCGTCTTTTGTCAAGCTCTGGTCGTGAAAAGTTCTTAGGCAATATCCCTTTAAGTTTAATATTCTCTTTCTCAATATGCCTCATAGCATCATCAATAGCAATACCAATTTCTGGAGTTCTTGCCTTTTTTGCAATCACATCCCACCTAGAATCTTGTGGCACATAAAAGACCGATTCCGAAGTATATTCATCCCTGTCCTCCTCAAAACCTTCTCCCTCATCCACCAGTTCCTTATATCTTATCTCAAACCTATCCGATATATACTTTAAGAAAATCAATCCCAATACCACCGACTTATATTCCGATGCATCCATATTACCTCTCAAAAGGTCTGCCGCCTTCCATATCTTATCCTCAAAACCTATATCCGCATTATTCACTTCTGCCATATCTTTATATTATTTTTTAATTCAATCCTCAAAAGTACAAAATAATTTTAAGATAAGTTCATTAAAGACATAAGAATAAGTATCGGATTAGTAAATCCTAATAGTAATAACGTGTGGGATAGCATATCCCCCATGACGGAGTTTCCTGATGAAGTTTTTTCTCAATCAAAAGTGTCAAGGATTATTAGTAATCTCAAAAAAACATAAATAATTAAAAGCTTGTAAATAGTGTATTCCCCCTCGCTTACGAGGGGGATATATACATAGAATATTATTATTCACTCTATATATATAGGTATGAATAAATGAATAATGAATAATTACAAACCAATAAACAAAACTATGGATTTATACTGCAGCTATTGGTTGTAATTTGATAATTAATGATATTTTGGAACGCTTAGCAACTCCAGAGCAAAGAGAAAAGGGATTAGATATTGCAGATTTATTAATGCAACAAAAAGCTAGCGAAACGAAGAAAGAAAATGCTAGAATCAAGAGTTAATCTGCTGAAATCAAGAGTTAGTGGCGTGAAACAAAGAAAGGCGGAACAATTAAAAAAAAGGAGCTTAAAGACCTTCGACCTTAGACCTTCGACCTTTGACCTTCGACCTTCGACCTTAGACCTCCTTATTGGTTAGGATTTCTAGGATTAAGTCATCTATTGAGTCCATGCCGTAGCGTCCTATTTTGCCTAAGTTTTTGATGGAGCGTTCGATTGATTTTTCGCTTATGCCATCGGTTGGTTCTACTTCTATGTTGCGAATGGCTAGGGTGGATGAGTCGAAGGCTGAGCCTAAGGCTACTGACATCTTGAGGGAACATGAGGGTTTGGCTCCATCACATATCATGCCTGTTAGGGTGTTTATCATGTTTTTGATTGAATAACAAACTTGTGAGTAGCTTCCGCCTTGTAAGAGTACTAAGCCTGCTGATACGCCTATGGATGCGTTTACTAGTCCACAAAGGGCTGATAATCTGCCAATATATTGTTTTACGTAGGTGGAGCTTAGGTGGGATAGCATTAGGGCTCTGATTAGTTCTTCTTCGGTCTTAGAGGTTTCTTTGCTAAATTCGTATATTGGTAGGGTGCATGTTATGCCTTGGTTGCCTGAGCCTGAGTTGGTGTAGACTGGTGCTGTGGCTCCGCCCATTCTTGCATCGGATGCGGCACAGGTCTTGGCTATTACTCGCTTACGAACTGAGGTTTCTTCATCGCTCATTAGTATTTTGCCTATTTTCAAACCATAGTCGCCTCTTAGTCCTTCTAGGGATGCTGCCTCTATTACTGGTATTGTCTCTAATATCCAACTTAGTCTTGAGATTGGGGTTTGGGTTGCATAGTCATATACGTCTTTTAGGGTGATTGTTAGGTTGTTGTCTATGTCTTTTGGCTTTTCTGTCTCTATTTCTACACTAAATAATACCTCATCATTCTTTTGGATATGTATTATGTTTTGATGTGTCTTTGCTATTATTACTTTCGAGCTTTGGTTATCTGCATAAGCTATGCATTCGATATAGAGTTTGTCTACGTCTTTTGCGTGAAAGATTTCTATCTTATGGTTGTTTAGCCAGTCTTTGGCTATTGGTATATATTCTTTTTTGCAGTTTAGGACATCTAAGCCTTTTGAGCTTTCTCCACATACTACGCCTAGGCTTATGGCTATTGGCAAGCCTATCATTCCTGTGCCTGGTATGCCTACTCCCATTGCGTTCTTGATGATGTTTTGGCTTATATGTAGTTCTATTCGTTGGGGTGTCTGTCCTAAAACTTCTTTTGCTTTGGCTACACAGAGTGCTACTGCTACTGGTTCGGTGCATCCTGTGGAGAGGATTATATTATCTTTTAATAGCTGTTCTATTGTTTCTTCCTTTGACATTATTTATCAGTTTGGGTTGTTATTTTTTCTTGTTTGCTTTTTCAATTTCTTTCATAACATCTGGCTTTATCTTCTTTTCGTATACTTTCTTGAAGTCTTCGAAGTTGTATTGAAGGTCGTATTTTCCGCCTAAGAATACTACTATTGGTTCGAAGTCTTTTGGTGGGAAATAGCTCGGGATGATTGTTACGATGTTTAGGTCGGGGTTGAGGACGGAGAATGATGGGTATGCTAGACGGTTGTTTAAAAGATAGTTTGCTAGCTCATGTGCTGATCCTCTTTTCTTTGGGTTGGGGTTTGTGTATTCTTTTCCTCCAAAGGTAAGTGGTTCTTTCGATTCTGCATCAAATTTTACGTTATAGAAATAATGGTTCATTAGCTCTGCAATTAATGGGTCTGAGAAGGTGTCTTTGTCCATTCTCTTACACCATCCACACCAATCTGTATAACAATCGATAAACACCCTTTTGGCATCTTTCTCGTCTTGCTTTATTGCATTTTCAACTTCAGTTATTTCTAACCACTCAATTGTCTTTTGAGAATAGCCAACACTAACAAAAATAGTAAGGCATAATACTAAAAGGCTGATTTTTTTCATATTTGTCTGTATTTAAAATTTATCTAATTCGTTTCGTTTAATATTTTTTCTGCGTCAAGTCGTTTTATTTTAGCACCTGTGTAGTAGAATTCCAGAACTTGCCAGTATTCATAGCCCTGATCGCACATATTTATTGCTCCCTCTTGGCTCATTCCTACTCCATGTCCGTAGCCTTTGCCACTTAGTTTTACTTCTCCTCCCCAAGGCTGTATATCGAAGAAGGTAGACCTTAGACCAAAGTCTTTTCTTATCTGAACTAGTGGTACGCCTAGCATGGTTTTCTTTCTGCCATCCTTTTGTGAGAAGTTTATTAGTTCGTTTTTCACTGAGTCGTCTTTTATGTTTACTCCTTTTTCTCTGAAATAATTCCTCCAATCTCTTAGTCTTATGTATTTTTCCCATTCGTAGGCTTTCATTCCTACTGAAAAGGTGTCTTGTTTGCCTATTAGGTGTGAGAATGAATTCTTCCAAACATCTTCGGCGTTTACGGTCTGTCCTCCACTATTTGCATGAAAAAGGGTTTCGATTAGGTTGCCCATTGAGTCTACAACTACTTCTGACTTACTATTATGTGCTCCTTGTATTACTTCTACTTGGTTTGCTCTGCCCTTATATGCCTGGCAATGTACTCCATCGCACATATGGTAGCCGTCTTTTTGGTGCTTGCTTAGGTTCATAAAAAGGTAGTTCCTTACGCAGATGGCTTGCAATTTGAAGAAGTCTACGTTTTTGGTTGCTCCCCATGTTTCTGCCTGTACTACGCCTGCTATATAGCTTTCTATCTCTATATTGTTTATTAGTTTGAGATGTCCTTTTTCATTGCTTACTATTAGGTTATCGTCGTATCGTCTTTCTGGCACTCCATTCTCTTTGGGGCTTATTAGGAAGAAGTTCATTAGACCTTGGGTTAGGAAATTAATGGTTTTGTAGTTGCCAATAAGGGAATCGTTTATTTGGAGTTCTACCTTTTCTGCTTTGGCTTTAATTTTTACTATATCGGTTTTCTGAATGCTTATTTCTTCATCGCCTAACTTAATGGTATATCTTCCAAATGAGGAGACAAAGCTTGCTTCCTTTATTTGTTTATCGGCATATATCCTTACGTTTATCTTTTCTGCACTTAATGTCAGGGATAGGACTGTGAATAGTATAAGTAGTATGGTCTTTAAAAATTTCATTTTATGTTTTAGTTTTTAAGTAGGTTTACAATGCTTTTTGCTATCTTATTGCTTGCTCCTGCTTCGCCTAGTATTATCTTTAGGTTGGAATAATTCATATCTATCTCTGTTCTATAGCCTTCGTCGTAGACTATTCTTCTAAATTCTTTTTCTAGGTTTTCTTCGTTCCAGTCTTTTTGAAGTAGTTCAACCACTGCTGGGCGGTCGAGTATTAGGTTTACAAGAGATACGTATTTAAGTTTAACTAGCATCTTGCCTATTGCAAAGGATATTGGGTTTCCCTTATAGCATACAACCTCTGGCACGTTGAATAGTGCTGTTTCGAGGGTTGCTGTTCCTGAGCATACAATGGCTGCATAGGAGACGCTAAGGATGGAATAGATTTGGTTGTATATTATCTTTACGTCCTTACCATCCATATACTTTCTGTAAAACTCTTCTTTATGGGTCTGTAGTCCTGCTATAACGAAATCGAAGTCTGGAAATTTTTCAATAAGGGTCATTTGAATGGAAAGGATTTTCTTTATTTCCTGCACTCTACTGCCTGGCAAAAGTGCTATGATTGGTTTGTCGCCTAGCTTGTTTTCTGCCAAAAAGGCTTCTTTGTCTTGGGTTTGGGCATAGTCTTGTATTTCGTCAAGGAGTGGATTGCCATAGTATTCTACGTCTAAGTCGTGCTTCTTGAAGAAGTCCTGTTCGAATGGGAATATTACATAGAGCTTGGTTAATACCTTCTTCATTAGCTTTATTCTTCCCTTTTTCCATGCCCATACCTTTGGAGATATATAGTATAGGGTTTTTATGCCTTTAAGGTGACAGAAAGTTGCTATTCTTAGGTTGAAACCTGGGTAGTCAACGAATATTACTGCGTCTGGCTTATAGTTAAGGATGTCTTTCTTACAAAATCGTAAGTTGGTTAGAATGGTTTTAAGGTTTGCTATTACCTCCACAAAACCCATAAAGCTAAGGTCTTTGATGTGCTTAACAAGGGTTCCGCCCTCTTTTGCCATATTATCACCGCCCCAAAACCTAAACTCTGCCTCCTCGTCCTTTGCTTTTAAGCCTTTTATTAGGAAAGAGGCATGTAAATCTCCTGAAACCTCACCTGCAATTATGTAATATTTCATATCTATTTGGCAATTGTGTTAAAAAGTCCTGATGTGTATAGGTAGAAAAAGTATGGTATCATGGTGAAAACAATTACTAGGACAATTGCTTTTGCTGATTTGATATATTCTATCTTAAAATACCATCTCATTAGAAGTATGGTTGGGATAAAAGAAAATAGGAATAGCTTAGGGTCGTCATTATAGCCCTTGGAAAAAAGACTTAAGCCCAAAAGTAAAATGATTGTTGTTAGGATTATGGATATTATTCCAACAAAGGCTCCAAAGCCATAATTGTCTTTTCTTAGTTTGTCTATCATTATTGAAAACGATTTTTATATTTTTCTATTACGTTATAGGCTGTGAAGTCTACCTGCTGTGGTGTTATTGCTATGTAGCCATCAGTTAGGGCGTTGTAGTCGGCTCCTTGGTTTTCGTCTTGTATATTATAGACTCCTGTTAGCCAAAAATAACTATATCCCATTGGGTCTTGTCTTTCAACAAAGTCTTCATTCCAATATGCCTTTGCTTGGTGACATACCTTTATTCCTTTTATGTCTTTGGCTGGTATATTAACATTGAGACAAGTCCCCTCATCTAATCCATTTGCCAAAACTTCCTTTGTTATTTTCTCAATAAAAGGAATGGAGTGCTCGAAATCAGCATCTGACTTATGGCAGTCGAGTGAAAAACCAATGCTAGGTACTCCAAGAGCACAGCCCTCAAAGACTGCTGCCATGGTTCCTGAATATATAGTGTTGATTGATGCATTTGAGCCATGGTTTATGCCAGATACAAGCAAATCAGGTTTTCTTTCTACCATAAGTTTATTAAATGCTATCTTAACAGCATCTACAGGGGTTCCACTACATACGTATGCATTATAGCCCTCCTCTTCTGCTATCCTATGGTATCTTAGGGGTTCATTAACGGTTATAGAATGGCTCTTACCGCTTTGCTGTGTCATGGGTGCAACAACAAGAACATCTCCAAGCTTTCTCATCATTCCAACAAGTAACTCAATACCTTTGGAGCGGTAGCTATCATCATTGGTAACAAAAATCAATGGTCTTCTCATATAATTCAAAATAAGTTACAAAGATAAGTATAAAAATACTACTTTTGCATATTAAATCTTTTTTTATGATAAAACGCTTACTGCTTCTGCCTATTCATCTTTTATGGAAGATTGAAAATAAATTTCTTAGGTTTCTTTTTGTTGGAGGAATAAATACTGCTTTCGGATATTTTCTATTCATATTCCTAATTTGGATTGGTCTTCACTACACAATAGCTCTTTTAGTATCTCAAATAATTGGTGTTCTCTTTAATTACAAAACAACAGGATATATTGTCTTTCAAAACAAATCAAATAAACTCTTAGTAAAATTCTTCTTAGTTTATGGGGCTGTATATCTTATTAATGTTATTGAACTATTTTTCCTAAAACAATCTCCTCTCTACGAAATAATCCTTTCCACTGATTGCTTTAGCTTCATACATAACCTCCCAATAGATACTAGGAAATTAGGAAATGTTATGGGTCAAGCTATAGTTATCTTGCCAAATGCCGTTATCACTTTCTTTCTAAATAAAATATTTGTATTTAAGGAGGCAAAGATACAGGAAGAGGTGCTTGATGCAATTGACATCCTAATTGAAGAGGCTGAAGAGGTTGAGAATAATTAAATATCTTTTTTTTATTTCAAAGTAAACAAAAAAAAAGAGTTAGTGTTATTAGATTACAAATAATAAATAAATAAATAAAACTATGAGAAAAATTATTACACTTTGTGCTGCTTTATTGTTGAGCACATCAATGTTTGCAGGAATTGTTGTAGGAAGAGTTGGCAATGGAAACTTCGTTAGTTGGGACAACCAAACAATTGTTGGATTTGGATTAGACTTCAATAATGATGGAGTATTAGAGTTTAAACTTTCAAACTCTGGATTCGATGTTGAAAACATTAACTGTTATATCGAATACAATGCATCAAACCCTACATTTAACATTTGGGCAGCTGGAAATCAAGATGAGAATTGGGATATTCCAATGAGTTTAGCTCTAAATACATCTATTGGTAGTTCTGGTAACTGGGTAGGTATGGGAGATTGCTCTTTGGTGAGTTGGTTAGATGATAGTCCTGTTTTCACAGTTGGTAGTGTGAATTATATGGGTTTCCGTTTCAAAATTGGAGCTAATACTCATTATGGATGGGCTAAGGTTGTTATAACAGGAAGCGAAGCTATAGGATATACTGCAAATTTCCAAGAGATAGCTTACGAAACAAGTCCTAATACCCCTATATTAGCAGGCAAAACGGGAACTGTAGGTTTAAGTGATATTTCATCAACAAATCTTTCAATTTATCCCAACCCTGCTACTAACGTAGTAAATCTTACTGGAGGAGAAAATGCAACAAAGGTTGTTATTTCAAATTTCTTAGGTCAAAAATCAATAGAAATTAATCAACCTACAAATTCAATAAATATTTCATCTCTAAAACCAGGAGTTTATTTCCTAACAGTATTTAATGGAGATGAGACATCAACCAAGAAACTAATAAAGAAATAGGGTTAAGAAAATCCTCTATATAAAAAAACGACTCACAAGTATTTATACCATGAGTCGTTTCTTTTTTTATATAGACCTTGGTTAGCCTATTATTAATGTTGTCTTATGCTTTGTTATCAGAGCCTAGAACATTTTTACATTTATGTATATATAGTTCCTTTAAGCTATCTCTTGCTGGTCCTAAGTATTTTCTTGGGTCAAACTCAGCTGGCTTATTATTCATTACTTCTCTAATTGCAGCAGTCATTGCTAAACGTCCGTCAGAGTCAATGTTTACTTTACAAACAGCAGATTTAGCAGCCTTGCGTAATTGTTCTTCTGGAATTCCAACAGCGTCTTTAATTGCTCCGCCATATTTGTTGATTTTTGTAACCAAGTTTTGAGGAACTGATGAAGAGCCGTGAAGAACGATAGGGAATCCTGGTATACGCTTTTCAATTTCTTCTAATATATCGAAACGAAGAGGTGGTGGAAGAAGTATTCCATTTGCATCTCTTGTACATTGTTCTGGTTTGAATTTATTAGCTCCATGTGAGGTTCCTATGGAAATTGCTAATGAGTCAACTCCTGTTTTCTTAACAAAGTCTTCTACTTCCTCTGGACGAGTATAGTGGCTATGTTCAGAAGAAACATCATCTTCTACTCCTGCTAAAACTCCTAATTCACCCTCAACTGTAACATCATATTGGTGTGCGTAATCAACTACTCTCTTAGTTAGAGCTACGTTTTCATCATAAGGAAGATGTGATCCATCAATCATTACTGATGAGAAGCCATATTCAATACATGATTTACAAAGCTCAAACGTGTCTCCGTGGTCTAAGTGAAGTACTATTGGAATATTGCATCCAAGTTCTTTTGCATACTCAACTGCTCCTTGTGCAAGGTAGCGAAGGATGGTTTGGTTTGCGTACTTTCTAGCTCCTGAGCTAATTTGAAGTATTACTGGAGATTTAACTTCCACACAAGCTTGTATAATTGCTTGCATTTGTTCCATGTTATTGAAGTTGAATGCTGGTATTGCATATCCACCTTCAAAGGCTTTAGTAAAAATTTCTCTCGAATTCACTAAGCCAAGTTCTTTGTAACTTACCATATCGATTAATTTTTGGGTTTGTAAAAAAGTTTACTTCTTATCTATAATTTCTTTAATTATATTCTCTATTCTAGTATATAGTGGTTTACCTATTTTAGTCAGTGGTAGTCGAAGATGATTTTGTGATAGTTCCATAATCTCTAATGCTGCTTTAATTCCTGCTGGGTTGCCTTCTTCAAATACTGCATTTGCAAATGGTAATATCTTATAATGAATTTCTCTTGCTTTCTTAAAGTCGCCCTTTAAACAATGATTGACCATTGTACTCATTTGTTTTGGAAAAGCATTTGCTACAACAGAAATAACTCCTGTTAGTCCTATGCTCATTAGTGGAAGCAAGAGTGCATCTTCTCCCGATATAACATTAAAGTTCTTTGGTTTCTTTGATATTATCTCCATACATTGTGCAAAATCACCTGACGCTTCTTTTATCCCTACTATGTTTGGGAAGTCATTAGCTAGTTGAAGACATGTTTCGGCTGATATGTTTGAGGCTGTTCTTCCTGGTACATTATATAGGATTAGTGGAATAGGACATACCTCTGCAATTGCTTTATAGTGTTCGTAAATTCCTTTTTGAGAAGGTTTATTATAATATGGTGCAACAGATAATATGGCACTTATGCCTGCGAAGTCTGTTTTGGATATTCTATCTACTATATGTGATGTGTTGTTTCCTCCCATCCCAACAACAATTGGAACTCGGGAGTTAACGGCATCAATGGTGTAGTCAACAACTGCCATTGACTCTTGTTCTGTTAGGGTTACAGATTCTGCTGTTGTTCCTAGGCAAACAATATAGTCGACTCCATTATTAATAGTGTGTTCAATAATGTTACCTAATGCAGTAAAGTCTACGTTTCTTTGTTTGTGAAATGGAGTAACTACAGCAACTCCAGTGCCTTTAAAATCCTTGTTCATAATAATAATACTGTTTATTATTTTAAATATTTATCTTAGAAAGATAGTGAATTAGTTGGTTCTTATATTCTTTCATATTAACTTCATTAAGCTTTAAAAGTAAATCAAAATGCTTTCGGTTGTTCTCTGTGTCGATTGCTATTTTAAACTTAGCCTTTGATAGTGCTGCTATGTAGAATGGTGCAAAGTCTTCTTTTATTGAGAAGTTGACAAGCAAATCAAACTCCTTTGACAAAAACTCTTTAACATGCATTCCTGTTGGAATTTGCATTAGTCCTAGTTCCTTATCGGTACAAAGTGTTATATTAAGGGTCTCTATAAACCAAAGTGGCTTCAAATTACCATAAAATACTCCCATTATCTCAACTTTGGCTTTCTTATCCTGAAATTCCTTTATCAAGGTTTTAATTATATCCCAATTTATTTCTTTGTCTACCAAACAAACAATACCTACAGTTTTTGCCGAATTTAGAGAGGAAACTTGCTTCTCTCTTTGATGTTGCTTTAGCTTGGCTTTTAACACAAAAGATTGCACAAAACGCCTTATTTTATCTAACATGGAACTATAAGATTTCTTTTAAATAATTTGTAAAATTACAACAAATATACTTACGAAACAAATAATTTATACAAATCATTATCTAAAATATATTACCTTTGCTTTCAGAATGAAGATATTTGAACAAAACTCAAAACTAAAATGGATACTCTTTATCATTGCCTTTGCATTGATAGGATACTTCCTATGGGAGGTTAACAAACTAATCTCCCAACTAAGAATAGAGGAAAAGAAAAAAATTGAATTATGGGCTAATACCATTAGCAGAAAATCAGACCTTGTTCAACATACTGAAAAGTTCTTTAAGCAGGTAAAGGAAGAGGAAAGAAAAAGGGTAGAGCAATTTATTGAAGCCCACAAAATCATCCTACAACAACCCTTAGACAAGGAACTTGATTTCTATTTCCGCTTTATTTCTGACAACAGAACTATTCCTGTTATTATAACGGATGAGTTTAATAATATATCTCTTTCCCAAAATGTGAACTTACCCAAGAATTATAAGGTACTTGTTGGTGATTTATATAAGGAATTCTCCCAAAACCCTCCACTCGAATATGAGGTTTATGGTATGAAGTTTAAGCTCTACTACACCGAAAGTAGGGTCTATACTAATCTTCACAATGTGCTTTTAGACCTTTCCAAATCTCTTATTGACGAGGTAACGGTTAACTATGTTTTTGTTCCTGTTATTATTACCGACACTACCAGAACCATTGTGTATTCGTCGGGGAATGTTAACCCCAGCAAGATAACTCAGGGAAATCTTCAGCTTACACTTAACCAAATGCAGGCTGTAAATAAGCCAATACTTATTACACTTCCTGACAAAAGAAACGCCTATGTTTTCTATGAGGAATCCAATATCCTAAAAGTTCTTAAGTATTATCCGATATTCTTTATAGTTATTGCCTTAATTATTATCTTTATTGCCTACCAGCTCTTCAATGCCATAAAACGCTCTGAACAAAACTCGGTTTGGGTGGGTATGAGTAGGGAAACTGCACACCAGCTCGGCACTCCTATTTCTTCACTTATGGCATGGGTGGAATACTTAAAGCTTAATCCAGAGAATGAATCCTCATGCAAGGAGATTACAAAAGATATTCATCGTCTAGAGACTATAACTCAAAGGTTTTCTAAGATAGGCTCCAATCCAGAGCTAACAAAACAAGACCTTGTTCCAATTATTAATAATGCTGTTGAATACTTAAGGACAAGGAGTTCTAAGAAGGTTGATTTCAAGTTGATTCTTCCACAAGACAAAGCAATTATTTTACCTCTTAACGAATATCTTTTGGAATGGGTGCTAGAAAACCTATGCAAAAACGCAATTGATGCAATGGGTGGAATAGGCGTGTTTAGTATTGAGTTAATAGATGAAACAAAGAAAATACACCTTGATGTTTCCGATACAGGTAAGGGAATACCTAAGAACTGCCAAAAGAATATCTTCCAACCAGGCTTCACATCCAAGAAAAGAGGATGGGGACTTGGACTTTCGCTTGCAAAAAGAATAATAGAGGAATACCATAAAGGGAAAATATTCGTAAAACAATCCTCACTAGGTAAAGGCACTACATTTCGTATAACCTTCCATAAAGAAGATTTTTAATACAATGTCAGGACTCTATATACATATACCATATTGCAAACAAAGGTGCATATATTGCGACTTCTATTCCTCTGCAACAAGAGAGGGGAAGAAAGAATATATTGATGCATTGATAAAAGAGTTTGAGCATAGGAAAGAGGAAATAAAAGAGCCAATTACAACATTATATATAGGAGGAGGAACACCCACTACCCTAAGAAAAGAAGAGATAAGCTATCTATTTTCTAATATCTTAAAAGACAAAGAACTATTTAACCTAAGCGAAATAACAATTGAAGCTAATCCCGAAAACCTAAGCCAAGACTATCTTGAGCATCTAGTTAATAATACTCCAATCAATAGACTAAGCATAGGAATACAGTCTTTCGACAATAAAGATTTAGAAACAATTGGGAGGAAGCATAGCAAGGAAGATGCAATAAGAGCAGTTAAACAAGCCCAAGACTTAGGCATAAACAATATAAGCATAGATCTAATTTACAACCTTCCTCAAATGGATAACGAGAAATTGTTAAACAATCTAGAAATTGCAAAAGGTTTAGATATCCAACATATATCAGCTTATAGTTTAATGGTAGAAAAAGACACTGTCTTAGATAAGCTAATTGAAAAAGGCAAACTAATACTTCCAAAAGAAGAAGAACAAATAGAACAATACGACCTAACGATAGATTATTTAACTAAGAATGGATTTGAACATTATGAAACATCTAGCTTTGCATCTCTAAGCAAAGAATTAAAAAACAAAGAATCAGCATTTCGCTCAAAACACAATTCATCCTATTGGAATAACATTCCCTATATAGGACTTGGAGCATCAGCACATAGCTATAACCTAGAAGAAAGACGCTGGAACGTATCGGATTTGAATGAATATATAGAAAAGATAAACAAAAATGAAGCCTATTACGAAAAAGAATCTCTAAGCATAAAAGATAAGTATAATGAATATATAATAGTAGGCACAAGGATAAAAGAAGGACTAGATTCAAGCTATATTGAAAGCACCTTCCCTCTTTCTTATTCAAAACACTTCCAGAACCAAGCCCAAAGCCTTCTAAAGGACAAACTAATAGAAAAGACTAATAACAACTATACCTTAACCCAAGAAGGAGAACATATAGCAAATACCGTAGCACTAAAGCTAATGAAATAACGAATCATTAAAACCCAAAGACCATGAATGCAATACTATTTAGAGAAAAAGTTAAAATTGAGGCAGCCCCAGCAATCCTATATGCACTCTCACAAGTAGTGAAAACCAATTTGGATGTACTAATAGAATGGATGCATAAAGCAGGCATAGGAACAGTGAAACCATTACTAGAAGAAATGACATATTGCATCGATGCATTAATTGAAGAATCTGAAAAAGAGATTAACAACTTCACCCCTCCCCAAACATTCGAAGTATATGGATTCACCGAAAAAACCATTACCATAAAAGTAAATCCAATGAGTCTATTTATGATAATACAGGTAGTAAACCTCAACCGCAAAGTATTATTAGATAAAATAGTTATTCAAGACGAATCCCTCGACTTTTCAGAACATATCAACAAATGCCTAGATTCCATAATCGATTCTGCAAGCAAGCACGCTGCAAGATCGCTAAGAGAATATGGAAGCCAGCTCAACTAAGTGCTAAAATAGGCTAAAGTCATCAACTCTGCGCATTAGGTTACTGAAACTTCGTTTCAAGAAATTCTTTCTTCGTTTCAAGAAACTCTTTCTTCGTTTCAGCAAATTCTTTCTTCGTTTTAATTTCCTAACTCTGCGTTTCATTTTATCATAATCATATTTATTCATAAAAAAAAGAAATATTTAAAGTCCAAATATTGCGTTTCTTTTAGTATGAAAGATGTTCACATTTTAAGCTCATACCTAAAAAAAAGGGTCTTGAGATAGTCTTTGAGGCATTAAATACTATTCATTAATCCGTCTAAGTTCAAACAAATGATTTATACTATTTATATATCATTATATGAATTAGTTAAGAAGAGGATTGAAAAAAGTGAATTTACACTATATTTTGGCTGTTTCTTAGTTGTTTTATCAGTAAAACCAATTATAAATTCTGATTAAATCAAGAAAAATATGTGTTTTTAGACCAAAAAATATGATTTATTAGAGATAAGTGGAATTGTTTCTAAGTTTATTTTTCAAGACAACATACTGATTACAAACACTATAAGCATTGAAACATTTAATCATTGCTATCTTTTCTTATTATTTGATTGGTATAATCGTTTTTTTTATCTAACTTTGTCGTGTTGTCCACTATGTTTTTTATGGTGGGGGGTTAATTAATTATTTTATATATTTTATTATGAATATAGCTTATTTAAAAAATAATGATATCGCTACAATGGAGGCTATATCTAACTATGCTAAAGAATTAGGCATGAACATCAATGTGTTTTATCAAAACCAGGATTTGATAACTACTTTAACTCCTGATGATGTTCTTTTTGTTAAGAACATTTATGAGTTAGGGGAAGATCCTCAAAGTATTTTCAACGTAATAAGACACTGTGCTCATCACAATATACTTATTTATAGTGTTGAGGATGACCATTGTTTTGATGCAAAAAAATCAAAGAATCTAAGTATTCTAATCGAACTTTATACTAGTTTTTGTGAATACCGCTCTAAGAAATCAAAAGAGTATATTCAAAAAATGAAAGATCAGGGTATAAAACTTGGAAGAAAAGAAGGAAGCACTGTTAAGTTAAACAAAATGAAGAGACGCAAGGATGCTATCCTTAAAGACCTTAAAAGAGGAATGTCGCTTAATAGTGTTTACGAAAAGTATAAGGTTTCAAGAACCACTATTAACAAGCTTAGGGAAATTGAACCAGAAATCAATGAAGTTCTAAAAGCAAGAGAAAAAAGCAAATAGAGACTTTGTTTTTCAATAAAAAGACTAAAGGGTTTGTATCATAAATACGAACCTTTTTTTTATGGTTTTTTTAGTAGACTACCAGTTCTTTTCGTATTCGGAACTTATTGTTTTTCTTGATTGGGTTGAGTAGTCGGTATTGATTTCCTCTAAGTATTTTGAACAATCCATTTCAATATTCATAGCTTCTGGTTTAATGAAGTCACCTTGATAGAATTTTAATGTATTGTCGCTTTCGCATTTTTTCATAAACAAACCATATACCGGCAGAGCCATTGAGGCTCCTTGTCCAAGTGCTGTTGAGCGGAAGTGAATTGAACGCACCTCTCCTCCTGTCCAAACGGCAGTTGCAAGGCGAGGATTGATACCAATAAACCATCCATCGGAATTATTGTCGGTTGTTCCTGTTTTACCAGCAATTACACTTCTTAGCCCATAGACATATCTTAGTCTTCCTCCTGTACCACTTTCAACAACGCCTTTCATTAGGTCTAATACCATATATGAGGTTTGTTCGTCAAGTGCTACATTTGATTTTGTTTCTGTGATATCTAATACTACACCCTTATTGTCTGTTATTTTAGTAATAAATACAGGCTCTATATGGGTTCCTTTATTTGCAAAGGTTGCCATTGCTTGTGCCATTTCCATTACTGATAAGTCACTTGTGCCTAAACAAATTGAAGGAACGGCAGGTATAGGTGATTTTATGCCCATTTTCCTTACTAGTGAAATAACAGAATTAGGAGTGGTATAGTTTTTCATTAGGTTTGCAGAAATGTAGTTGACAGAATTGGCAAGTGCCCATTTAAGGGTAATCATCTCCCCTTCTCTTGCTGTGTTGGAGTTCTTAGGTGTCCAGTCATCGTAGTTTTCGAAAGTAACCGGGATATTTGGAAGTGAGAAGCAAGGTGATAATTCATTTTCCTTCATTGCCGATGCATAAACAAATGGTTTGAAAGTAGAACCAACCTGACGCCTTCCTAACATTGCGTTATCGTATTTGAAATACTTATAGTTGATTCCTCCAATATAGACCTTTACGTGACCTGTTTGAGGTTCTATTGAAACCATTGCAGTATTGAGGAAGTGTTTATAATATCTTAATGAATCCCAAGGGCTCATAATGGTATCTCTTGATCCTTGCCAAGTAAATACTCTCATTTCAACCTTCTTGTCAAACTCATCTCTAATTTCTTTCTCGCTATATCCTTCTTGTTGCATATTATGATATCTGTCGGAGTTCTTCATTGCTTGAATGTAGAATTTGTTTACCTCGTCTTTAGATATACCTGTAAAGGGAGCTAATGCATAGCCTTTGGTATGGTTGAAGAATTGTTTTTGAAGAACTTTAAAGTGTTCCTTAACTGCCTCTTCAGCATTTCTCTGCATCCTATAATCAATTGTCGTGTATATTCTTAAACCATCTTTATGAACATCATAAGGCTCTCCATTTTGTTTCTTATGCGTCTTGCCCCATTCCTTCATATAGTTTCTTATATATTCACGGAAATAGGTTGCAATACCTTCATCGTGTGATTGTGGGTTATAACGAGAAATATCGAGTGGTTTTTTCAATAATGCCTCGATGTCTGCATCTGGAATGAAACCATATTTATTCATTTGAAGCAAAACAACGTTTCTTCTTTCTCTTGATCGTTCTGTTTTTCTTACAGGTGAATAGGCTGAAGGAGCTTTAAGCATACCAATCAAAACAGCAGCCTCTTCAATCTTAAGTTCTGAGGGTAGTTTATTGAAAAAGGTTTTTGAAGCGGTTTTAATTCCAAATGCGTTTGAACCAAAGTCAACAGTATTAAGATACATTGTGAGTATTTCGTCCTTTGTATAGTTTCGTTCAAGTTTAATTGCTACAACCCATTCCTTTAGCTTAGAGTATACAAGACCTACCTTTGATTTTCTTTCTCTTGGGAATAGGTTCTTTGCTAGTTGTTGGCTTAGTGTGCTACCTCCTCCCGAACCTTTATCGCCCGAAAGAATAGTTTTGCCTAAAACTCTAAAAAGACTTTTTAAGTCAACTCCTGAATGCCTGAAAAACCTAACGTCCTCTGTTGCAATTAAGGCATCGATAAGGTGTTTTGGAAGTTCTGAATGCTGAACGTTCGAACGGTTTTGAATTCCAATATATCCTAGTATCTCTCCGTCTGCAGAATATACTTCTGAGGCTAGGTTTGAATTAGGGTTTTCCAGTTCTTCGAAAGAAGGCATGAAGCCAAGCCAACCCATGGATAGTCCAAAAAAGAATATCACAATAAAAATAAGAAGTCCAAAAAAAGCCTTCCACATCATTTTCACATAAGAGGAGAAGTCTGCTGTCTTCTTTTTGTTTTTATTTGCCGATTTGTTTTGAGCCATTATTTTCTGTCTTTATGGTATTCTATATGTAAACCAACATCGGAAATGCCAACCAAATTGGTATCTCTTGTTGCTTGCTCAATTTCAAATTTATATACTCCCTTTTGTGGGAAAACAACTCTTTGAGTAAACCAAAACCTATTATCTTTTATCTTGCCACTTCCCTTGCCTGTCCACGATCCATCCATATAAGAAAGATAACATTCAACAGTATCTGATTTGGTTATTGAGCCATCAGGATAAATTGTTTTAATGAAAAAGAAGATATTACAGTTAGGATAGTCGGTTGTATTGCGAATGTTTATTGCAAAATCATAAAGCCTTAGAGTATCTTCTATTGCAACATCAAACTCAAGCTTTTTGTTCATATTCCAGCCCTTTGGATCAACCTTCTGGCTTTTATCATAAACAACATCTGGGTTACAGCTTGTAAGCATTATTGTTAGAGAAAATAAAATAAGTCCAAATAATATCTTGTTCATATATCTATTTACATTAGGTTTATTATTGAAAAACAAATTTAGATATTTAATTTCGATTTTGGTTCTGTCTTAATTTGATATTTTTCAAGATTATCAATAGGCTCACGGTTTCTATTCATTTGCAATAGCATTTTAACTGTGTCTGCTGAAATCGTCATAAATTCAGAAGTTCCTTCATAAACATACCACATAAGCCTACGGAAAACATCTGTCTTTATATAGTTTGCCTTACCCTTTCGTGTGTGTATTGGTATTCCAATTTCCGGGAAAGTCTTAAGCTCATCTAAGTAAACATCATATTCATAGTTCAAGCAACATTTCAATTTACCACATTGTCCTGCTAGCTTTTGAGGATTAGGGAAAATCTGTTGTACTCTTGCAACTTGAGTTGAAACAGAATTGAAATTATTTAACCAAGAGCTGCAACATAGTTCCCTGCCACAAGTTCCTATTCCACCAAGACGAGAAGCCTCTTGACGTGCTCCAATTTGTTTCATCTCAATTCTAATTCTAAATTCATCTGCTAGAAGTTTAATTAGTTGACGAAAGTCCACCCTGTCTTCAGCAGTATAATAGAATATTGCCTTTGTGTTGTCTCCTTGGTATTCAACATCATTAATCTTCATATCAAGTCCAAGTTCATTAACGAAATCTCTTGTCTTGAATATTGTTTCATCCTCTCTTTCTATTGATTGAATCCATTTCTCAATATCTGTTGACTTTGCTCTACGATATAGTTTTTTGATGGTATCGGAATTTGGACTGAATTTCTTTCTATGCATCTGAACCCTGCATAGCTCTCCTACCAAAGTTACAATGCCTATATCGTGTCCAGGCGAGCCCTCAACAGCTACAACGTCTCCCTCGGTTATTTCTAACCCATCAGGAAGCTTGAAAAACTCTTTCCTTGAATTCTTAAACCTAACCTCTACACAGTCAAAGTTATTTTCAACAAATGGAGGTTTAATTTTACTCATCCAGTCATGAACAGATAGCTTTGCATTTCTTTGTAGTTCATTTTTGTCAATAGGAACATATGATTGAGGAATATTTATGCAACCCCTTGTCAACATTATTGAAGGGGTAAAAGTATTTCTTCCTACAATAGGGTCATCATCATAATAGGGATGAGAAAACTGCTCTCCATAAATAATCTCTTTCTCTTCATCGGCAGTAAAACAAATAGATTGCTTTTTAAGGGCAGAATATTTATCGAGAATATCTGATAGTGCTAAATCATCACCCTCACCAAACTCCTCTTCTGCTTGCTCCTGCTCTTTTTTTTCTAAATCCAATTGATCTTGATCTATTATCTTTTCTTCTTTAATAATATTAGGTCTTCTATTATCACGTCTTCTATTATCACGTCTTGTATTATCTCTTCTTCTATTATCCATAATTATTTAATCGTCAGTAAAAATCCTAATTGAATTGATAGGTCAAGAAAAATCATCTTGGCATTACCATTTCGTTCTATATGTAAAATTGCTTTATCTAATTCTTTATATATTTGCTCTATATTGTTCTCATTAATAAATGATGGGAAGTTAGCTCTAAACTTTTCGTCAGTGTTTTCCAGCAAGTTAAGACTTGTTGTTAATCCTATTTTAATTGCAAAACTATTTTGGAAGACTTCTAAGGCAAATCCCAAAAATTGTTTTTGTTCTTCTCTTCCAAGCTTAACAATATCTTTCTCAATAATCTTAACAATATCTACTATTTTAGATTTATAGAAAAAACAAGCTCTTAGCCATTCAACAAAAAGAAGCAAATACTTATTCTCTGTTTCTGATTCCTGTCTTAATTTTGGTATTTTAACCAATTGAGTTCTTGAAAGAATAGTAGGTAAAATGTTTTCCCTATCATCAGTAACTAATAAGAATATTGTGTCCTCGTAGGGCTCTTCTAATATTTTAAGGAGCTTAGGTGCAGCGTCATAATAGAGCTTATCAACACACCAAACAATCATAATTTTATATTTTGCCTCATAAGACTTAACACTTAAAGCCTTAATAATATTATTAGCATCTCTAACATTTATTGTCCCTTGTTTATTGCCCACATCCAAAAAATCATACCAATCATTAAGTTTAATGATACCTTCTTGTTTTAGCACAAACTCCCTAAACTCACCAATAAGAAGCTCCGATGAATTCTTTGAATCAAACTTTTTGGTTGTTGTGTTAGGAAAAATGAAATGAAGGTCGGGATGAGATAAGATTTTAAACTTCTTGCATGAGGGACATATTCCGCAAGAGTCTGCAATTATAGGCATATTGTCCTCTGGCTTAAATCTTATTTTGTTGCTACAATTGAGAAATTGAGCATAAGCTAATGCTAGTGCAAAGCTTTTTGAGCCTTCTTCTCCAAAAAACAATTGTGCATGACTAAGTCTTCGCTTATCATAAATGCGAATAAGTGAATTTATTAAGTCGTGTTGTTCAATGATTTGAGAGAACTGCATATTGTTTGTTATTCCTTTTTAGAAAAACAAATGTACGACAATTCTCTCAATTAAAGGCAAAAAAAGATTAAAAGTAAAGCTTTTTAATATTCAAAGTCTATTTCTTTGGATGAATTGAAATCAATTCTAGGTTCTGAAGCATCACGAGGAGTGCTTTTTTGAAGTGAAACAATCATTGCTCCAAGCATTTTTGTCATTTCAATCAAAGTTTCTTTAGACTGTTCGTATTGTTCTTCTGTAAAAGCAGCAGAGCCGAGAGCCATTGATGACAAAACAGCACATTCTCTTACAGCAGTTTTTGCATCTTTTAGGAAAGTAACGAATTGAAGTTTGTGACGTGATGACCCTTCTGCAATGTTTACAGCAATCCCCATAGCTGACTTAGTTAATGACTCAATAACTACTTTATGTTCAACATGATTAATTGATTTAGATTGTTCAATAATCCAGTTAAAATAATCTAAGGACTTGTGGTAAATCCTCAAATCTTCGAAACGGAAAAAACTTACAGGTTTGTTTTGATTTTCCATAATTTCAGTTTGTTTTTAATTAGTAAATCGTCTTTCGACAAGTTATATAAATGTATATATAATAAAGTTCGTATTAAGTTCTATTCAATTCCAGAATAATATCTCATAAACTGAACCCTATAGAATGCCGAAGCATCCTTATTCTTTTTAACTGCCATCTTTCCTCTAAACTGACTAATTGAAGTGAAGTTCTTTTCCTTCATCCAACTCTCTAATTTATTATTAGCCTCAACTATAAAGTTTAATCCCTCATCGTAGAGTGCCGAAACAACCTGAACAGTATCGGCTCCTGCAAGAAGTAGTTTAATGATATCATCTGCCTTATGAACACCATTTCCTGCCGTTAGGCTACATCTAATTTCAGGAGAAATGATTGCAGTCCATCTAATTGTGTTATAAAGCTCATCATGACTACTTTTAATATTGACAGGGAATGTGTCGAAAGTGTCTATATTTATATCAGATTGATAGAATCGATTAAAAATGTTTAGATTAGATATTCCAAGCCAAGAAATCTTTTGAGCAAACCTAGTTAGAGAAGAAAAATAATAAGATATTTTAAGGGAAATTGGTAGTGAGGTAGCTCTTTTTATAATATGTACAATGTCTTCGTAAAACCTTTCAACATCTTCATGGGAAAGACTAATATCGGAAGGAAGAATAAACATATTAAGTTCAATTCCGTCAGCACCTGCCTCCTCAGCCATTTTAACAAAAGGTAACCATTCGGAAGCAGTTATGCAGTTTACACTTGCAATAACAGGAATTGATAAATTAGACTTAGCATCCTTAATCAATTTAATGTATTTGGAAATAACTTCTCCTTTAGTGTGTTCTTCTATATAATGGTAAGCCTCTGGATATCCACTAAAACTAGCGCTATATACTTTCACGTTAACATTCATCTCTTGAGTAATTTGTTCCTCAAACAAAGATTTAAGTATAACGGCACCTGCACCTGCTTGTTCAATTTTCTTTAAAGTTTCAATATTTGAAGTCAAACCACAACTTCCAACAACAATAGGGCTTTTGATATTATACCCCATGAATTTTGTACTAATCCCCATATAAACATTGTATTTTTAAGCAACAAAACTACAAATATTAATCTAATATTGCAAGTAAAATAGTAAATATCCTAAAAAGTTTTTAAAAAAAGACAGTATTCCTTCGTATTTTTAAAGAAAAATGTATCTTTGCACTCTAAATTAAAATATAGGATAAGTACATTATGAGTAAAGAACAAAAACCTAAGAACCTTGCTGTTGGTGAAGCAATCTCAAGATCAGAACAATTCATTGAGAAAAATCAAAAGATAATCCTAATTGTAATCATTGCAATTTTAGTATTGATTGGTGGGTTTTTCGCTTACAAGAAATTAATTGCAGAACCTCGTCAAGAGTCTGCTGCTGCTGAAATGTTTGCAGCTGAACAATTCTTTAAGAATGAAGATATGGACAAAGCTCTTAATGGAGATGGAAAACACATGGGATTTATTGCAATTGCTGATAAATATAGCAGCACTAAGAGTGGGACACTAGCTAATTTCTATGCTGGAAGTGCTTATCTTTCAAAAGGAGAATTCCAAAAAGCAATAGATCACCTTAAGAAATTCTCTTCAAAAGACGTTTTCTTATCAAATCAAGCAAAAGCAATGATTGGTGACTGCTACCTTGAGCTAAACAACGTTAGCGAAGCAATCAAAAACTATGAAAAAGCAATGTCTAACCCTAACGACATGACAACACCTTTTGTTCTTTTCAAATTAGGACTAGCTTACGAAATGAATAAGGACAACAAAAAAGCCTTATCTACATACAAGAAATTAAAAACAGATTATCCTGCATCAATGGAAGCAAGAGAAATTGACAAGTATATCTCAAGATTAGAAAGTTTATAAGATAATATTTTTAGTATTTTTAGAAAAAGAGTCTTTCCTAGGAAGGCTCTTTTTTTATTATATAAAACCTAAATTATGATTAATTGGAAGTTTCAAAGACTAATCGTAGGCATATCAGCACTTCTTTTAATTGCTAAGTTCACAGCCTATTTCATAACAAATTCCGTAGGGGTCTATTCCGATGCAATGGAAAGCATTGTTAATGTTGTTGCAGGAATTATAAGCCTTATATCGTTACGTTGGGCAGCTAAGCCAAGAGACGAAAAACATCCCTTTGGACATGGGAAAATGGAACTTATTTCAGCATCCATTGAAGGCTCTCTTATAATACTTGCAGGTGGATTAATTATTTTTGAAGCCATAAAGAGGTTTTATATTCCACCCACCGAACTTCCAGAACTTGAAATAGGGATGGTCATTGTTGCATTTGCAGGAGTGATGAACTTCCTACTTGGAGCTTGGAGCATAAGAAAAGGTAAGAAAACCTCATCCGTAGCCTTAGTTGCAGGAGGAAAACACCTACAATCAGACACCTATTCCACAATAGGACTACTTGTTGGATTAATCCTTATCAAAATCACTGGGCTTATTATTATAGATAGTATCCTTGCCTTAGTTTATGGCTCAATTATTATCATTACAGGACTAAGAATACTAAGTAAGACAATATCTAACCTTGTTGATGAAAACGATGAAGACGAACTAAAAATCATAGCAAAGAGCATTGAACTTAACAAACAAGAGGATTGGATAAACATTCATAACCTAAGAGCTGTTCGCTACGGAAACTCACTACATATAGACTGCGACATAACCCTGCCTTGCTTCTACACCATTCAAGAGGGTCATAAGGTTACCGACAAACTCAAAGAATCACTTCAAAGAGAGAATCTCGAACTCTACTTCACTGTTCACAGCGATTCATGTGACCAAAAATATTGCTCAGAGTGCAGAATGAGTGATTGCAAACTAAGAAAAGAAGAGACTAAGAAGCCATTTGTATTTAGTGTTGAGAATATAATTTCAATTGAAAACGATTAATTAATTGAAAAAAACTTGAGAATTCAAATTTATTTTTATCTTTGCTCAATATTAAATAATAATTCCATTATGAAAAAGCTAATCTTTATAAGCATAATAATGTTTTCTTTCCTAAGCTTATCGGCTCAAGACTTGATAGTTAGAAAAAATCCTAAGGCAGAAATATCTTGTAAAATCATAGAAATCGGGGAAGAATTAGTCTCTTATTCTGCTGATTTGGGAGGTCAGGAAAGGCGATTTACCATAGATAAGAACAATATTGAGTACATAAAGTTTGCAAATGGAGAGATACTAAAAATAGAACACTCAATGTTTGGCAAGAATAACTACCAAGACAATACAAATAACGCAATCAAATTTAACTTCACCTCTCCTATTATTGGATTTATGGAATTTGATTATGAAAGAAGCATAAAGCCAGAACAAAGCTGGACAGCAGGACTTGCAATAATTGGGCTAGGATATCAAAACTTCCTTTACGAAGCAACAGGATTAGCAATATCTGGAGGATATCGTTTCTACCGTTCACCTGACTACTATGTAAGGAATTTGAAATATGCTCATATATTAAAGGGAAGCTACGTAATGCCAAGAATAAAGATGTCATTAATAAATGCTAAAGTAGATCAATGGAACGTTACTTATGATCAGTATGGTAATATTATAGATGAGAGTAAACCTATTGAAAAAAACATGGCTTCAATAAACCTAATGGTAGTTGGTGGAAAACAATGGGTCTTTTCAAATCGTTTCCTAATTGATTGGTGCTTTGGAGTTGGATATAGTTTTTCAAACTTAAAAGATGATGAATTTGGAGAATTTAACGCAATAGGTATGTTGTATGGTGGAGGAAATAGAATGACCTATACCACAAGCATAAAAGTTGGTTACCTATTCCACGACAAGAAACCAAAACCAACAGTAGTTTACCAATAAAACAAGGTTTTAATTTATTCTTTCTTCGTTTCAATCTACTAACTCTTCGTTTTAATTTATTAACTCTTCGTTTTAATTTCTTAACTCTTCGTATTAATTTTTTAATGTGGCGTATTAATAAATTCTTTCAGTGATTTGTTTTTAGTTCTTTGAATTGAATTTTTATCTACCTTTGCAATCCTCAAAATCTCAAAATGATGTTTAAAAGTAGATTTGTAACAGCTTGCAGAGTCATAGGAATGCTTCTTATGGTTGAGGCAGGTTTTATGCTATCAAGCTTCTTTGTTGCACTTTTCTATAACGGCAACGATATCAAAGCTCTACTTATTAGCAGCATAATAACTTTTATTGTGGGATTTATTCTTAGGGTGCCTCTTCTCAAAAGCCCTATTATAAACATAGACAGACGACTTGGTTTCCTTGTGGTAGCACTTATTTGGATATTAATGACTATTTTCGGATCACTCCCCTATTATATTGGAGGTTATCTATCTTATACCGATTCTTTTTTCGAAACCATGTCAGGCTTTACCACAACAGGTGCTTCAGTAATTGCAGATATAGAGTCTATCCCCAAAGGAATAGTATTTTGGAGGAGTTTAACCAATTGGATAGGAGGAATTGGTATTGTTGTAATGGTTATTTCCTTTATCCCTTTTATTGGAGCAGGTGCAATGTCTTTGTTTTCTGCCGAAGTTCCAGGACCGTCGAAAGATAAACTCAGTCCCCATATTAAGAAAACAGGAAAAATCCTTCTTTCAATATATTTTTCGTTAACCGTCTTATGTATAATTAGCTTATTCTTTTCAGGGATGGATTTATTTGATGCTATTTGTCATTCATTTTCTACCCTTGCCTCAGGAGGTTTCTCAACAAAAAATGCATCCGGAGCAGCCTTTTCTCCCCTTACTCAATATGTTTTAGTTGCTTTTATGATTCCTGCTGGTACAAATTTCACATTAATTTACTATGCCACAAAAGGAGAATTTAAGAGAGTATGGCTTAATGAAGAGTTTAAGGCTTATATCCTAATAACTATATCAGCAACTTCATTAATAACATTTCTTATTTATGACCCTACATTGGGTCTAGAGACTTCATTTCGTTATGCACTTTTTCAAGTTTCAAGTCTTTCAACCTCAACAGGATTTGTAAACGCTAATTATACCGATTGGGCATTACCTGCGATCTTTATTCTTTATTTATTGATGTTCTCTGGGGCAATGAGTGGTTCAACGTCAGGAGGCTTAAAGATCATTAGAGTTCTTCTACTATTTAAGAACGCAATACATATTATTCAACATAGCAATAGTCCAAGAGGTTATCTGCCAGTGAAGTTTGAAAAAAAAGTAGTACCGCCAAACGTTATGAATAATGTAATGACAATATTTTTCCTATACATTACAACCTACGTTGTTGGAGTGTTGTTATTACTTCTTCTTGGTACTGAAATAGTAGCAGCTATGGGAGGTGCAGTTTCTTGCATGAGCAATATTGGTCCTGGACTAGGAAGTTGTGGAGGATTTGGCAACTATTCAGGCTTTTCCGATGCTACCACCTGGGTACTTTCTGCCCTTATGTATCTTGGAAGACTAGAACTAATAACAGTGTTTTGTTTATTTATGCCTGCTTTCTGGAAAAGATAAGCTTATTGTTATCCTCTTATATAAGGTCTGTGGCTATATAGTTGTATCTTTGTTTTTCCGAAAAAAAGAAAATGGAGAGAAGATTATTATTTAAAAGGAGGTTAGCAACAATTACCAGAGTATTAGGTATGCTTCTACTAGTAGAGGCAGGCTTTATGATAGTCAGTCTTTTGATATCTCTTATCTATAACGACAATAACTACCTAAGCTTACTTATTAGCTCATCCATAACCGCAGTCTTTGGCATAATATTTCTTATTCCCCTTCTTAGATACAAGAAGCTAAAAATAGATCGCCGCCTAGGGCTTCTAATAGTATCTTCAATTTGGATAGTGATGTCAATCTTTGGATCCTTGCCCTATATATTAGGGGGACATATAGAAAGCTTTTCGGATGCTTTTTTCGAAACCATGTCAGGCTTTACCACAACTAGTGCCACAATAATTCCAGATGTTGAATCACTACCCCAAAGCATACTTTTTTGGAGAGGACTTACCAATTGGATTGGTGGAGTTGGAATAGTTGTTATTGTCTTATCCTTTATCCCTTTTATTGGAGGAGGAGGCATGTCTTTGTTTTCGGCAGAAGTTGCAGGACCCTCCAAGAATAAACTATCACCCAGAACAAAGGAAACAGCACTAATAATCATCAAGATATATATTGCATTAACTATTATTGCAATGCTATCCTATTGGGCAGCAGGAATGAATTTCTTTGATTCTCTTGCTCATTCTCTTTCAACCATTAGTTCAGGAGGATTTTCCACAAAGAACGATTCCGTAAGTCAGTTCTCACCCCTTATACAATATGTTATTATTGTCTTTATGATAATATCGGGTATAAGCTTTCCACTTATATATTTTGCAATAAAAGGTCAGTTTCAAAAGCTATGGGACAACGAAGAATTTAAGGTCTATCTTGCAATAGTTTTAATAGGTAGCCTTGTTATTGGACTACTTATCTACGACCCCAACATTAACCTTGAAACCAATTTCCGACATTCCCTCTTTCAAGTATCTAGCATATTGTCTTCGGCAGGATTCATAAGCTACGACTATACCCTTTGGGTAACCCCTGCCACTTTCCTACTCTTTCTTCTAATGTTTTCAGGAGCCATGGCAAGTTCCACAACAGGGGGCTTAAAGCTTGTTAGGGTAATCATTTTATTTAAGAATGCAAATAACATACTCCAACGCTCCATTCACTCCAATGCTCATATACCAATAAAATTTGAGAAGAAAATACTAGACCAGCAAGTAGTAAATAACATACTCACCATATTCCTACTCTATCTCTTCACTTTCCTTATTGCCTCACTTCTTCTAATAGCACTAGGACTTGGTTTCTATGAAGCAATGGGTGGAGTTGTTTCTTGTCTTAGCACCATGGGAGCAGGCTTTGGAGAAATAGGAGCTTATGGTAACTACGCCGACCTATCACAAGCAGCTAAGCTAATATTTGCCACCCTTATGTATGTCGGAAGGTTAGAGCTAATAACAGTCTTTTGTTTGTTTATGCCTGCTTTCTGGAAAAATTAAAACTAAGAAGTCAAAGGTAAGAGGTAAAAAGATAAAAGTGAAAAGTGAAATAATACAAAATTAATATCTTAAAATTAGGATTGGAAACATTTTATTTGATATCTTTGCTTACTTTTTACTAACTTCTGCTGTTAGTAGTTTATAAGGAGTTATTTAATAAATATTGCAACCATGAAAAAATCATTACTTATTGTATTTTTTAGTCTTGGATTATTCGTTCCAAGCATTGTAAACTCACAAACATACCTATTAGATAGCTTATCCAATGGGTCTATATTTTTCAAATGTGGAGGAACTCTATATGATGGTGGCGGAAGTGCTAGTAATTATAAAAACAATACTAGCTATTGGAGAACAATATGCCCAGCTACACCAGATAAGAAACTAACCTTAACTTTTGTAGAATTTGATATTCATCCTTCCGATAAGCTTGAAATTTATTCAGGAAAAGGTCTTAACGGCGTTCCTCTTTATAATAGCAATTCTCAACCCTTTTTCACAAACCAAGAACTACTTAACCAAACAGTTCAACCTCATTTCACTGACACCACAGGTTGTCTTACCGTTCGTCTTGTTGCAGATACACTGAATACTGCCCTTGGATTTAAGGCAAATATAGAATGCGTAGACTTTTGTCAACACCTAGTTGCTCAATTAGATTCTTTTTTCACAAAAGTAGATGCACAAGGCAATATGCAGAACTTCCCAATCAAAGACATAACAGACACAATTTATGCTCCTTCAGGCAACTATTCTTTAAAACATTATAAGAGCATAGATATATGCATGGGTGATTCAATAATTCTTAGAGCAAACCCATCATTCTCAAATGTTGTTATGCCGTCGCCTCAATCCCCAAATACTTGTCAATATTTTTGGTCATTTGGAGATGGGCAAACCCAAACAATAGATTATAATAATACCGTAGGACATAGGTTCACAAAAGGATCAATATTAGACCTCAATCTAATTGCTTACGATACCGTTTCTAAATGCTCAAGCATAAACAAAATAAACACAAAGGTTAGAATATCAGTAAATAAAATCAGGGAAATACAAGAGGATTTAAAAGTATGTTCTGGAGAAGTCTTTTACCTATCAGTAGGGAACGAAGATGGTAGCACCATTGTGGTTGGCGATTATGATGAAATAAGAGGATATAATTATGAAGGCGCATTTTTTATTCCTGACGGTCCTAATTGTGCTCCTCTTTGTTTGGAAATCCCTATAACCATTGATGAATATCCATCTGGTGAATTAATAACAAGCAAAGACGACATCCTAAGTATATGCACAAATATGGAACATTCGTTTATAGGAGACATTAGTATAGAAGTAGTATGCCCAAACGGACAAAATACAATATTAAAACACTTTACTCACGCTGGAGGAGCTGACTTAGGACTAGCAATAAGAACTGACAACGGTTGTTTACCAGAAAACAACCCTCAAGGAATTGGTTGGAACTATTGCTATTCGAACCAAATACTAGACAACCCTAGAGGAGTGATTAGCGGAAGCGTGCCTTCACCAATTGATTCCTCCGACATATACTCACATAGTGGATATTTCCAAACTCCTTATCAGAACGCTACTAGTTTTAATCAACCCACGCCAAGTACTGGATGGGAAGCTATTGATTTAAACGGATTCGAAACCTTAATTGGCTGTCCATTTAATGGGGACTGGAAACTTAAAGTTTGTGATTATTGGGCACAAGACAACGGATATGTATTCTCATGGGGTATTGAATTTGGTAGAGCAGAGGCAGAAGCGATGAGCATATCAAAAATAGACTCAATAAAACTAATCGGAGAATTCATAACACCATTACCAGATAATAAATTTGCTCTTAGAATGCCAAAGCAAAGTCCAGGCACAATTAACTACACATTAGAAATAACAGACAATTTCGGTTGCTTATGGGACACAATAATTGGAATAAAAGTATTACAAGGACCAATAGTTGACTTAGGACCAAGAGACACTTCCATATTTGAGCCAATGACATTAACAACACCATACTCAGAAGGCTACAATTACATGTGGTATCCAACAAACGACACAACCAACACAATCACAACCCCACTTGTTACAAGCTGCGACTCAATAATGAACTACTACTTAGTAGTAAGCACAATGATAGAGGAAAGACAATGCGCTGGAACCGATTATATACAAATCCATAACAATCCAACCCCTTTAACCCCAACAATGCTTCAAGGTAATGTTACCATAACAGATGAAGAAAGTAATATATTAATAACATGGGTATCCAATGCACTAAGCTACGAAGTTTATAGGGACGATGTGTTTGTGGCAATAGCAACCAGCCGAGTATATGTAGATAATACTATTGTGGAAGGAGAAACTTATTGCTACACCGTAAAAGCTGTAAACAAGAACTGTGAGTCATCAATAAGTGAACCAATATGCAAATCAGCAATCGGGTTAAACGACCTATTAGATAATGAGCCAACAATAACGCTCTACCCTAACCCAACCTCATCAAAAGCCAACCTAAACATAAAAGGACTAAGTACCAAAGCAGATATCCAAGTCTTGGACATACAAGGCAGAATACTTAAATCATATATCCTTAACCCTAATACCACAAGCCTAGAGCTCGACCTATCAGATCTTTCAAAAGGATTATACCACTTAAGAATTGACACCAAAACAAATACCATTATCAAAAAGATAATAAAAGAATAACATCAAAGCCTCCTCTTATAATTAAATGGTTAATGCAGAGACGCAATTATAGTGATTGCGTCTCTCTTTTTGTTTTAACGGATTATATATACAAGAAGAGATTAGAAATCCTAACGCAGAAAACAGGTACTGAATCAAAGAAAAAAAGACCTTGTAGGTGTTTTCACATTTGCAAGGCCTTGATGTTAGATGTTATTTAGAATTATAGTTATCTCTATCTTCTTGTTCTAGTTGGAGATGTTGTGGTTTTAGTGCTTTCTTTAGTTTCGGTTCTTTTGGTTTGAGTTGGTTGTGATTTAGTTTGAGTTTTCACTTCTCTGGTTGATGTATTAGAAGATGATTTTGTTGTTTCTCTTCTTGATGGTTGGATGTCTTTGATATTCCTACTGTCTTTGGTATCATTTTGATTGATAGTTCTTGTTTGGATTTGCTTTGCTGGTTGACTGTTTGTTCTATTTTTTGAATCATTAGTTCTTCTTTGATCAGGATCTCCTTCTATTGTTCCAGAATCAAATACATCTCTATATCTATAATTGTCTTCTTGAGTTCTAACACCTTTGCCAGCTTCTCTTGTTCTTACTACTTCTTCTATTTTCTTAGGTTCTTGTAGTTTGATTGTGCTTCTTTGTGCCTCTGGTGCAGTTTTTGCAAATTCTTGACTTCTTGTGCGGTTGTTTTCTATTAGCTTGGTATTAGTTCTAAGGTTGTTGTCGTTAAAGGTTACGTTCTTATTGTCTTTTCTGAAAGTTTCTTCCATATTAGATTCTGCAGGAAGTTCATTTATTAATGTTAGCTCTTCTTTGTCAAAATACTTTTCTGTATCTATGTTTTTGAAGCTCACATCATCTCTTAGGTGTCCTGTTTGTGCTCCACCTGTTGATGGTTTATTAGGGTCGAATGATTGTGTTCTTCCGTTTCCACCTCTGCCATCATTATAGGTAGTTGGTTTGTTTGGGTTGTAGTTGGAGTTATTATTGTTATTTGAGTTGCTGTAATAGGTGTTATAGTAGTTATTGTAGTTTCCGTAGTAGTTTCCTCCTCCATAATGTCCACTATAATAAGGGTTATAGCCGTAATTTCTACTCCATCCGTAGTTTTCGTAATAGTAGTAATCCCAATATGAATCACATCCATCAATTACTCTTAGTGCATATTCTCTTGCTTTGATTGAGTATTGTACTGCTCTGCGGTAGTTGCGGCGATGGAATTGGTCTTGTGCATATTCGTTATAATATACTGCACGTGAGAGGTATGTTCCTGTCCAATAGCCGTAGTAGTTTGCTATTGAGTACGCCTCGTCAATAATATAAGCTGTCTTATTAATGGTTTTTCTTGCTTGGTGTCTGTTATATCTATAATAAGACGCCTCCGCTGTGAAGCTGATAGTAAGAAAAGCTATTATTATAAACGCTAATCCTGCTAGTTTTCCTGTTTTTCTTGATTGAGCTTTCATGATATTTTGTGTTAATTTGTTTCTTTACTCTATTATCAAACAAATTGCGTGCCAAAGTGTTTTTATGATAATTCCTTAGAGTGTTTTATAGGCAAATGGAACTGAAGTCGCAATAGGTACAGTTGTGCATTTGCTGCTGATAATGTGTGTTTTTAGTATTAGTTATCATATCCTTAATGCAGTGTTTTAACTTATCCTCAAAGTCTTTCTCGTATTCTAGGAAGTTATCTACTATTACTTGTTTTTTTGAATCTTCATCGCTCTTTAATGCAATTTGACTTGTATAACCTTCAATAATGGATTGTTTGATATATAGTATTTCTGGACTTATTATATCGTAGGAAAGTCCGTTAAGCATTTTATCAAAGGCTGTATTATTGTATATTAGCCATGAATAAACAAAGGCTTGAAGGATGTAATCGTTTCTTTTTGGGTTGTCGCCATCATAAAAGAATACCTCATTGAAATGAACAGCTTCTTTTTTCTTATCGTTTGTTTTATAGTCTAATACTCTAATAACCTTTTCACCCTTATCGTTAATTTTATAGTCTATCCTATCGATATAACCTCCAATATTTATCGATTTACCTTCTACCATAATTGGTTTAATAAACTTCTCTTCAAGGGCTATAATATAAAAAGGTGCATAGGCTTTATCTAATTTCACAAGCTGATGCATATACTTAGATAATATGGTTAGTTTTATCTTACTTATCTGATTATATTCTATATCTGGAAGGGTTCTATATGCTTTCTTAAGGAAGACTTTCTCGTAGTTGTTTTTAACAATGGAGTCGATGTGTTTCTTCTGTTCTTCGATATCGCTTTCATTAATCTTCCTTGACTCTATATCGCTCAATCCTTTGTCTTTCTTTGCCTTAATTATATTATTATAGAACTCTTTGGCAGAGTCGTGAAATATTGTACCAAAGACATTGTCTTGTAGTTCTTCCTCAAAGTCTTCTATTGTTTCAAGGTTATAAATATGTTTAAAGAAAAACTTCAACTGACAGTTTAGATAATCGTTAATATAGGTTGGGGAAAGAAACCTCTCTTGAGACTTATTTAATACATTGTTAAAATATTCTTCTTTCTTTTCTACAGCAATTTTAGGCTCTATTGAAGCCTTTATGTTTGAGATTAGGGTTTTGTAGGAGAATGGTTTGCCACTTTCTATCCTAAGCTGTTGCAAGAAACGAGACATTTCCTTAGGCTTAACATCTGTTGTATTAGCATTATAGAGGAAGTGAATGGAAGAGGAATGATGGAAGAGACGGTAAAAATAATATGCAAATACTGCAATCTTTCTTTCAATGGTTGTTAGATTATATGCCTTTCTGATAGTAAAAGGAATAAAGGAATTGTCTTGGGACACATTAGGCAAAACATCATCATTAGTTGAAAGAAAGAGTATGTGTTTGAAATCCAAGCTCCTTGTTTCTAATAGCCCCATTATCTGAACGCCATTTATTGGGTCGCCCTCAAAAGGAATCATTATTGAGCTTAGTTGCTGCCTTATTGTTTGATATAATAGATTACCCTCTATGGTAATATTATTATTTTGGAATAAATCCTTTAAGTTATTTATAACTCCTGAAAGTCGGTATATGGTTTCGCTAAGCACCTCTTCAATACCGTTATTTCCTTTACTATCTTTTTCAGTTTTAATATTTGTTTTAACTATAATTCTTATGATTTCCTCAATGGAAGAAAGTAGTTCTTGAGGACTTATTTGAGGTTTAAGCAAATGAGATAAGTCGCCGAAAGATTCTATTTCTTCTTTATTTAGAGAGATTGCGTTATTATCAATTAGCTTAGCAATGATTTTGTTATAGGCTCCATTGAAGTATGTATGCTGAGCAAAAGGAAGTATATGAATTAGGCGTAAATTGTTTTTCCTGCTTAGAGAAGATTGTAATTTTAAGTAGTGGTCGATAAGGGAATAAAGCGAAGTGGCAACGAACTTATAACCCATAGTAATATTTACCATAGTCTTTTCTTTTCCTATTTTTTCAGGAAGAGCAGAAAGCACCGAGGGTAGTAGGTCTTCATTGCAGAGAACAATTGCAATATCACTTTGTTTTAAGTTTTTGTCTTTCTCAACTAAGCTTTCAAGCCAATTATTAATGTAACCAACTTGTGAGTTTTCGTTAGTAGTTGAAATGATTTCTAGCTCTTGGCTTTTTTTTAAGATAAGGTTTGTGTCAATAGAGAAATCCTCTGGGTTAGGGAATATTTTAAGGTTTTCTCTTATAAATAGACCAGCCTCTTGAGAAGGGTTATCATTATAATAATCGTCATAATCCCAATAGAAACGAGTTTCGTAATTCGACTTAAGCCAAGAGAAAACTCCCTTTTCAACATTATTTAATACGTTAAACCCAATAATACAATAAGAACCATCACCTATCTTATCTGATTCCTTAAGTCTTTCGACAAGGTCACGATAAAGCATACCTGAATAACCAACGCCTAAGGCTTTAAGTTTTTCTTTGTATTTATTATAGATTTCCAGCAAGCAGTTCCAAACATAAATAAATCTTTGTTTGATTTGAGATGAGGCATCTAGTTTAAAACAACCTTCGAAGAAACCATTTAATAATTCCTTCTGCTCATCACTTAAGAACTCAAACTTGTTTTCTAGGTCTTTGTAGTTTTCGATATTTGTGAATACCTGCTGGGCTGAAGCAAGGTTTTTATCTATATCATCGAAATCCCTTAGAATTGTTTGTCCCCAGAAATAGAAGTGCTCAAATGATTCTTTCTCCACATCAGGCTTATCACGATAATAAACCTCAGAATAAACTTCATATAAATAATAGATTAGAATTAACTCTTGGGCTTCAACAAGCTGTGAATACTTCCCTACAAAATCATTAATAGTGTAGTAATTGGGAGAAAAGAAAGGTTTCTGTAAATGCTCATAAAGAACTTCATTGAAGAATACCTTAGCTCTTTTATTGGTGAAAATAATATTTAAATTTTGAAAGTCATTATTATAATGCTTAGAAATATTCTTAGCTACCGAGGAAAGAAAAGAATCATTAACCATAGTTACTATCTTAGAATTTAACAAAATACAATAATTAATCTACTTCTACTAGTTCAGAAGTAAATTCATTCTCCTTAAAACTAACAAACCAAAGGTAGGATTTGATATTTTTAAAACCTATTTCTTCCAATAAGGATTTATATTCATTTATTTGCAGGCTATAAAGCTCAAGACTATTCTTGGAAGATGCAAACTTATAGTCAACAATTACTGCCTCTTTTTTCTCAGACACCATTAGCCTATCAGGACGCCTTGAACTTATAATATCTTTGTCCTTAGTGATAATATCAACTTCGTTCATAACCCTATACGTTCCATCGAACCAAGACTCTACTTCTTTAACAGAAAGCATTTTACTTATTATATCTCCAAAATATGATATATCATTTTGCGATATCTCTCCCTTAGCCATTGAGGTTTCAAGAGATTTTCCTGCATCCTGACTAGTTATAATATTTGAAAGAAGATTATGAAGAATAATACCTTGAAGCCTTGGATTAATTTCTTTTTCCTTGCCCTCAATGATTGCCTTAACATAATCTCTTGCTTGCCTTGTTTGGGAGTATCTTATCTCTGCTCCCTTAAAGCCTGACTGCATTGGGATTTGGTCTGGGACTATCTTGAATATATTATTAGTAGCTTCGTTTAATTCTTTATTCTCTTCTTTGTTTTCAAAGGTTGGTTTCTCTTGTTCTAACTTAAAATAATAATATTCTATATCCTCACCCATTTGTTTTGTCTCTAAACATTTTTTATTGTTGAGATGGTTATGAAGGAAATGAGATGTATTACTTATCTTTTCATAATCTTTTTTAGGTAATTGACCAATAATTGAAATCGAATGCTTAGGACGAGTTAGTGCAACATATAAAATATTAAGGTTATCAACATATTGCTGCATAGTTTCTTCCTTATAATCTTCTGAATACAAAGAATTTTTTAGCTGACCTGATGCTGCAAATAAGGTTGGTATCTTATCGTTTAGCTTATTCTCATTTAACCAAAGGTCTTCGCTTCCTGTAAGATCCCAATTAGCAAAAGGCAGTATAACAATAGGATATTCCAAGCCCTTTGCCTTATGAATGGATATTATACGAATGCCATCATAGTCTTCATTAATTGAAATTTTAGTTTCTAGTAGGTCTTCATCCCAATACTTTATAAAAGAATTTATATCGGAAGTATTGCCACTGGTGTAGTCTTGTAGTTTATCACAAAAGGAGGTTATAAAGGATAACTCTGTTTCGTTCTTATCTAACTCTAAGTTCTTAATGATATGAACAACTAATTCAAAAAGAGGTTTATTAAGAAGACTCTCTCTATTATTTAGCCAGGATAATTCTTCAGGAATCTCATTTACTGACCCAATGCTTTGAGTAAATATTTTTTCATCACCAAAAACACTTCTTTTAATGTTGAAAAGAGAAACGCTATTCTTCTTGTTTGAAATATATCGCAAGCAATCAATAATTAGGTTAAGACTTTTTGAACTTGCAAAGCTAAAAGCAAAATCAGAAACAACATTATTATTATTTTCTGTAAGGTAATTTGCAATCTCTCCAATGTTTTTATTACTCCTTGTTAGAATTGCAATATCTTTTTTCTTATAACCCTTTCCTAAATAGTAATCAATCTCTTCTATTATGTTTTCTTTTATTCTTGGATCACATTCCGAGCGGTTTGAACCAACAACAAATCTACACCTAACCTCTCCTCTACCTATAACTTCTTCCTTATAATCCTGCTTAGAATCAGAAAAAACTCCCTTAATTAAATCAATATGCTCAGGATCTAAGCCCTCAATTGTGGAAGTAAAGCTTTTAATCCCCTCTCCAAAGACTTCATTATTAAAATCAATGATATTGGCATCTGTCCTATAATTCTTATTAAGATTTTTTATATCAGGAAGACGAGAAAGGCTTGAATTTTCTCCATAGTTAATCCCCTTATTTATATCGTTTAAAATTCTCCAATCCCCATTTCTCCATCTATAAATCGATTGCTTAACATCACCAACCACAACGCTCCTATTACCACTATCTATGCTTTCCAGAACAAGCGGACGTAAGGTTTCCCAGTTCAAACACGAGGTATCTTGAAATTCATCTATCATTATGTATTTGAGCTGCGTACCTATCTTTTCATAAATAAAAGAAATATCACCATTATCATCCAATCGAATTATTTCAGACAAGAGTTTAGAAGTATTAGAAAGCAAAAACTTATAGTCCTCTTTCAAGATATCATCCCTATGATTAGCAATATCTTTTAGAAGTGCAATATTATCAATATTTGGTAAGATAGCATTCCAAGTATTTATTATTCTAATACTTGATATATAAGTATTATAAGCTTTATTGATTAAAGGAATTAAAGTATTTGTTGTTAAGGCATCGGTTGAAGGGGTTTGATTTTTCTTAGCAAACCAAACATTAGGGTCGGTTAAAGCTTTAATAAAAGTTTGCTTATCTAATAAATCATTCCTAGTGGAAATAGCCATAAGCATTCCTGCAATTCCTTTACTCTTATTAGAAAAATCATCAATACTTAGCCCATTACTTGTCATTATGCTTTGAAACTGGTCAGAATAAACTTCTAAATCTTTTCTTAAACCTTCAATTTTTGCATACCCTTCCTTCTTAAACTCCTTAAATATTGATATATCAAGTTCCTTAAGCTCATTTTCAAACTTCAAAAAGGTCTCTTTCTGTAAATTATCACTAAACTGCAATAACCTACGTTCAATCTTAGTATTCTTACCCTCGCTAATATTTTTGTAAATCGTATCCATATACCATTGATACAACGAATCGTCATTACCAGTTGACTCAATAAGCCTTTCAATTGCCTCTTTCCTAATTTCTAAGTCCTCAATAATTAAATTATAGTTTGAACCAACGCCAAGCTCCTTAGCCAAATTCCTCATCACCTTCTGCAAAAAAGAATCTATTGTAAGAATATTAAAATATGAGTAATCATGAATAATATTCTCTAAGGCCTCTTTAGCTCTTGTTCTAATAAATTCTTTTTCCAAATCAGAATTCCTTTGGCATAGAGCTTCAAAAAACGAAGTTTCTTTCCCTATCCTAATGCAATAAAGCTCCGAAAGAATCCTTTGTTTCATCTCTGCGGTTGCCTTATTGGTGAAAGTCATTGCAAGGATTTGCTTATAAGCCCTAGTGTTCCTGACAAGCAACGACACATATTCTAAAACCAAATTAAAAGTCTTACCACTTCCTGCCGATGCCTTATAGACAACGAAATTTTTATAAATACTCATAGGTCATTCACATTATAGACTACAAAGATATTTTATTTATCTCTTGGACGCTCAAATTTAACAAATTCTAAGTTCTTTTGAAGCTTTTGACTTGCCTTATAGCATACCCTCTTAGCCTTAACCCTACCAGGAATGACTTTTGAAGCATCCTCACAACCCTCATCGCTAGTTACCGAAAGGCTGAAAATTCCTATACCCTCAAGGTTTACTTTATAGCCTTGGTGTAATTTTTCTTCAATAATTTGAGATAATCCAACCAAAGCCCCTGCCAAATCGGCTTGTTTAATAGTTGTTCTTTCAGCAAGAATATTCGCAATATCGTCTCTGTTTAAAACGCCTTTATAAACAGCATAAGGATAATTTAATTCCTCCCATACTCCATTTTTTCTAAATTTCTTCTTGCCTACTTTGTAATAATGTGCCATAATTGTTTAATATTTTTTGGTTAATTAATAATTGGGAAAAAGCCATCGCTAATTCCAAGTCCAAAGATACTAAAATTTTTATTAATAAGCCCTATAAATTTTATTTATTCTTGATAAAAAACTAACAAAGTGAAGTATTAAGTTTTTCTTTCTTTGTTTAATCTTGCTGTGATGTACATCTTAGCTTACTGTGATGTACATCTTAGCGTGCTATGATGTACATCTTAGCGTGCTGCGATGTACATCACAGCAATTTAATACGAAGAGATAGAAATTTAGTCCTTTGTTTTAAAAGTTTTTTTCTTTGAAAGAGGGATTTCTTTATTAGAAGGGGAAAATTAAGTTTGGATAAGGGAAATGGGGTTTAATATTATTATAGCCTATCAATCAGTTCTTTTATGTCGATTGTTAGGGAGCATTTGAAATGTTTTTGTGGGCATTTCTTATATCCGTGTAATCCACAAGGGCGGCAAGATAGTTTTTCTTTGGTTTCAATGACTACGGAATTTTCGCTCAGGGGTGTAAATCCAAATTCACGAACGGTTGAACAGAATATTGCTGTTGTTGGAGCGTTTACTGATGTACAAAAATGCAATGGTGCAGAATCGTTCATAAAGTTCATTTTGGCGTCTTTCATAAGGGCTGTTGACTCCAAAAAACTTAGCTTTCCAGCTAGTATTTGGCATTTAGGGTGACTAATTGCTGATTGTATTTCTTGGCAAAGGGGAATATCAGAGGGTGAGCCAAGTAAGTAAATTGATGCTTCATTAGGAATAAGTTTTAAGAATTCAATCCAACCTTCTTTATGGAACTGTTTGGTAAACCAGAGTGAGCTTGGACTTATTGTATAGTATTTTCCGTCTTTATATTGCTTTACTTTCTCAAATGCCTCTGGGGTTGGATAGAGTTTTGGTGGCGAAACATCGGACTCATCATCCTCACAAATGGATTCAATTAGACAATAATTTCTGTCTATTTCGTGAACAAATTTATCCTTATCAATAAGGTGTTCTATCTTTTGGTCGAAGAAGGATGAAAAAGGGTTTTTCTTAAAGCCTATCTTTTCATCGGAGTGGGATAAAGCTGTGATTATCCCCGATGAAAAGAAGCGATTGATATTTATAACATACTCGTAGTCAACTTTTCTTAGATCTAAGATAAGTTTTATAAGGTTAAAATACTTGTTTTTCTTCTTATCCCAAATCCAAACCTTACCTACAAAAGGATGATCGGTGAAAAGAGATTCATTACCCTTCTTTACAAGGATATCAATCTTTTCCAAAGGGTAATTATAGTGCAATTCCTCTAAGAGAGAAGTTGCTAATACCACATCACCTATTGAAGCTGTTTGTATTACTAAAAATTTTTTCATCGTACAAAGATATAAAATTTTCTTGGAAGCTTAGCTATGACAGGTAACTTGGTGTTTTGTAAACAGGGTAAAGTAATTCCAAATAGGATATAAAAAAAGGGACTGTAAATTAATACAATCCCTTCTTTGGTTTATGATTTTACTTTATTAGAATTAGATATCCCAACAAGAACATAGGTTTCTGTCTCCGTAAGCATCATCTACTCTAGAGCAAGATGGCCAGTATTTGTCATCATGTGGTTGTGGAAAAGCTGCTTCTTGACGTGTGTATGGTTTATCCCAAGTGTCTGCACAAACGATTTGCATTGTATGTGGTGCATTCATAATTAGGTTGTTTTTCTTGTCTGCCTTACCTTCTTCAATATCTTTAATTTCTTTTCTGATTTGAATAAGGGCATCGCACAAACGATCCATTTCCTCTACAGATTCTGATTCTGTTGGTTCAATCATTAGGGTTCCGTGAACTGGGAAAGCAACTGTTGGAGCATGGAAGCCATAGTCCATTAGTCGTTTTGCAATATCTCCACATTGTATACCACTTGAAAGACTAAAAGGATTACAATCTATAATTAGTTCGTGAGCAACCATTCCTTTTTTTCCTGTATAAAGGATATCATAGGAAGATTTTAGACGTTCTTTCATATAGTTTGCATTAAGAATTGCATAACGTGTTGCATCTTTTAGTCCATCAACACCAAGAAGTTTTAAGTAACCGTAAGTAATAATTAATAGCATTGGGCTTCCGTAAGGTGAGCCAGAGACAGGTGAACCATGTTTTCCGCCAGTTTCAACCTCGGAGTGGCTTGGTAGGTAATCGGCTAGTTGTGCTGTTACTCCAATTGGACCAACTCCAGGACCACCACCGCCATGTGGCATTGCAAAGGTTTTATGTAGGTTTAGGTGGCAAACATCTGCTCCCATATATCCAGGAGAGGTTAGGCCAACTTGTGCATTCATATTTGCACCGTCCATATAAACTAGACCTCCATTATCATGTATGATTTTAATGATTTCTAATATTCCTTCTTCAAATACTCCGTGAGTTGAAGGGTAGGTTATCATTAATGAAGAAAGTTTATCTTTATGTAATTCTGCTTTTGCTCTAAGGTCTTCAATGTCTACTTCGCCTTCCTTAGTTGATTTAACAATAACAATATCTAGCCCTGCCATTGCTGCTGATGCTGGATTGGTTCCGTGAGCTGATGCTGGTATTAAACAAATTGTTCTGTCTGCTTGTCCATTTGCTCTTTGGTAATCACGAATGGTTGTTAGTCCTGCATATTCTCCTGCTGCACCTGAATTTGGTTGGAAACTTACTTTTGCAAATCCTGTTACTTCGGAAAGAATCTTATCCATATTGTCTATTATCTCCAAGTAGCCTTGTGCTTGGTCTTTTGGTACAAATGGATGTATGTTTCCAAACTCTACCCATGTGAAAGGTATCATTTCTGCTGCTGCATTTAGTTTCATAGTACAGCTTCCTAGTGGAATCATTGCTCTATTTAAAGAAAGGTCTTTTACTTCCAACTTCTTTAGGTAGCGCATCATCTCTGTTTCGCTATGATATTTGTTAAAGATTTCTTGTGTTAAGATTTCGCTCTTACGTATTAGGTTTTCTGGAATAATTCCTTTTGATATTTCTGCTACAAACTTAACATCTGTGTGTTTTTTTGAAACAAGACCAGCAAAGATTGAAAGGATTAGATTAACATGCTGAATTGTTGTTACTTCGTCAAAACTAATTGAGATGTGTTTATCATCAATGCAGTTAAAGTTCATTTGATTTTCAACAGCCTTTGCACAAACTTGTTTTGCTGAAACAGGGGTTTCGAAGTGTAGGGTGTCGAAGAATGATTTATTTTTTTGAATAAAGCCATATTGAGTTGCCTCTTTAGCAAGCAAAGCCGCAAGAGAATGAATTTCATTTGCTATTGCTTTTATTCCCTCTGGGCCGTGCCAAGCAGCATATTGTCCTGCTATAATTGCAACCATTGCTGTTGCTGTACATATATTTGAAGTTGCTTTTTCTCTCTTAATGTGTTGTTCACGCATTTGAAGAGCTAAACGATAAGCTTTGTTACCATGAGCATCTACTGTTACGCCTACAATTCTTCCTGGTATATTTCTCTTGAAGTTTTCAGTACAAGCAAAGTATCCTGCGTGAGGTCCGCCATAGCCCATTGGAACTCCAAAACGTTGTGTTGAACCACAAACGCAATCAGCTCCCCATTCGCCTGGAGGTGTTAGAAGAGAAAGAGAAAGAAGGTCTGCTGCAACTGCTACAAAGATATTATTCTCTTTTGCTTTCTTTACAAATTCTGCATAATCTTTAACCTCTCCATAGCGGTTTGGATATTGTAGTATTGCTCCAAAGAATGTGCTATCTAATGTTATTGTATCTGGGTTACCAAACACTAATTCAATGCCCTTTGGAAGAGCTCTTGTTTTAATTACTTCAATGCTTTGTGGGAATAAATCCTCTGCAACGAAGAATTTAACAACATTGTTTTTTTGTTGTTCTCTTGTACGAGTTCCAAAAAACATTAACATTGCTTCTGACGCTGCTGTTGATTCATCAAGCATTGAAGCATTTGCAAGTGGCATTGCTGTTAGAGAGTGGATAACTGATTGGAAAGTTAATAATGCCTCAAGTCTTCCTTGTGATATTTCTGCTTGATAAGGAGTGTAGGATGTGTACCAACCTGGGTTTTCAAGAATATTTCTTTGAAGTACTGCAGGAAGAATTGTATTATAGTAACCCATGCCAATAAATGAGGTATATAGTTTATTCTTTGCAGCTAATCCTTTTAGGTGAGTTATGTATTCATACTCATTCATTCCTTTATCAAGGTTTAATGGCTTTTTGAATCTTATTGCTGAGGGTACGGTTTTGTCGATTAGTTCATCAATTGAACTAACTCCAATAACCTTCAGCATTCCTTCAAGGTCTTCTTGTTGAGGACCATTATGTCGTCTTGAGAAATTGTCTGTTATCATTGTTTTAATATTTATTTTGTTTGTACATCTTATCTATCGGCTTTCTTGTCTTCTCTCTTAGCCTTGCATCCGAATAGCCAAGAGTAATTAATATTGGAATTCTTTTGGAGGAAGGAACGTTGAGAAGTTTCTTTATCTTTTTCTCATCGAACCATCCTAGTATGCAAGTGCCTAATCCAATTTCAGCAGCTTGAAGGCAGAACTGATTAGCTGCTATCCCAATATCTATTAACGGATATTCCTTGTCTTTAATTACGGAACCTATCTTGGAAGTGAAGTTTGGTTTCTCTAAAACAATAGCAACGATAACAGGAGCTTGGACTGCAAATTTATTCATCCCAATTCCCGATGCTGCCTTTTCAACTTCTAGTCTTAGTTCTTCTTCCTCAACTACTACAAATGTCCAAGGTTGAGCATTGCAAGCAGAGGGTGAAAGACGAGCGGCATCAATACATTTAAGGATTTTCTCTTGTTCAACAGGTCTTGTTAGATACTTCCTATCGCTCTGGCGTTTTAGAATAAGTTCTTGAAATTCCATTTTATAATTCTTTGTTCTGTTTATGCTGAGATAAATTCTCCCTCTGGTAAAACTTTCTTAATAAGTCCTTGAAGAACTGTTCCTGGACCAACTTCTATAAACGTTGTTGCACCATCAGCTATCATTGTCTTTGATATTTGAGTCCAACGAACAGGAGCTGTTAATTGCTTTATTAGGTTTGCTTTTATTTCTTTTGGGTCTGTCATCGCTAAGGCGTTTACGTTTTGGTAAATAGGACAGATTGGAGCGTTTATTTCTGTGTTTTCAATTGCTTTTGCAAGTTCTTCTTGTGCAGGAAGCATTAGAGGAGAGTGGAAAGCTCCACCCACTGTTAGAGGTAGTGCACGTTTTGCTCCTGCTGCTTTCAAATCAATGCAAGCTTGGTTGATTCCTTCTACTGAACCTGAAATCACGAGTTGTCCTGGGCAGTTATAGTTTGCAGGAACAACAACTTCATTAGTTATTTTTGCTAATACTTCTTCAACAATACTGTCTTCAAGTCCAAGAACAGCAGCCATAGTTGATGGAACTGCCTCACATGCTTTTTGCATTGCATTTGCTCTTGCTGCAACTAAGCGTAGTCCATCTTCAAAGCTCATTGCTCTTGCTGCAACAAGGGCTGAGAACTCTCCAAGCGAGTGTCCTGCAACCATATCTGGCTTAAAGTTTTCGCCTAATGTGTGTGCCAGGATTACAGAATGAAGGAATATTGCTGGTTGAGTTACATTTGTTTGTCTTAAATCTTCAACGGTGCCAGAGAACATAAGATCAGTTATTCTAAATCCTAGTATCTCATTTGCTTTCTCAAACATTGCTTTTGCTGAAGGTGAATTATCGTAAAGATCTTTTCCCATGCCAACGAATTGAGCGCCTTGACCAGGGAATACGTATGCTTTTTTCATATTTAATTATTGTTTATCAGTTATAAATAGAGTGCAAAATTAAACTAATTTTTCAGCATCTCAAAGTAGATTTCAAAAACAAATCGAAACATATTAATAGTGATAACGTTTTTAAAGACAATTCCAATATATCTTATTAGAAATTTGGCAAAATAATGTATCTTTGCAACTTTAATTGAAAATTAATATTAAAAACATAGAAATGAGAAAAATAACTTTATTTACATTAATTATGACCGTAGTTTCTACACTATTAGTAGCACAGATGAAACCAGAAGATGCTGCTGCAGTAAAAAACTCTAATCCTTTGGTGCAGGATTGGAATACTCCATATCAAACCCCACCTTTCGATAAGATTAGGACAGAACACTACAAACCTGCAATACTTTTCGCTTTAGATGAAGCAAAGAAAGATGTGAATGCAATTATCGAAAACAAAGACAAACCAACCTTTGAAAACACAATTGTTGCTCTTGAAAATGCAGGAGGATTACTTAACAGAGTGTTAAGCGTATTCTTTAACATCAACGAGTCAAATACTAGTGGTGCACTTCAACAAATTGCAGAAGAAATATCTCCAGACCTAACAAGACATGGAAACGATATTAGTATGAACCCTAAGCTTTTTGCTAAGGTTAAAGCGGTTTATGATATGAGAGATGATATTGCTTTGACTACAGAACAAAGAATGCTATTAGATAAAACATATAAAGGATTTATTAAAAGCGGAGCATTACTAAAAGGAGAAGAAAAGGAAGAGTTCCGTAAGATTTCTGAAGAACTATCTCTTCTTAGCTTAAAGTATCAAAAGAATAACCTATCAGACCAAAACGCATACCTAAAAGTTATTACTAACAAGAAAGACCTATCAGGACTTCCTCAATATGCAATTGATGCAGCAAAAGAAACAGCAAAACAACGTAAGGTTAAAGGTTGGGCATTCACATTAGATTACCCAAGCTACCTACCTTTTATTACTTATGCTGACAATAGAGAACTTAGACAAGAAATATGGACAGCTTCAAGCAGAGTTGCAAACAACAATAACGAAAACGACAATAAAGAAACAGTTATTAAGATAACTAATAATCGTCTTCGTATGGCTCAACTTTTAGGTTATTCATCTTATGCAGAATATGCATTAACCGATAGAATGGCAGAAACTCCTACAAAGGTACTTTCATTTATAGACGACCTATTAGCATCATCAATGCCATTTGCACAAAAAGACATTAAGATGGTTACTGAATATGCACAATCAAAAGGATTTCAAGGCGAGTTGCAACGTTGGGACTGGGCATATTGGTCAGAAAAACTAAAGACTGAAAAGTATTCTATCAACCAAGAAATGACAAAACCATACTTCCAACTTGAAAAAGTACGTGAAGGAATTTTCATGTTAGCTGATAAACTTTATGGCTTAGAATTTAGAGAAAACAGAGCAATAACAACATACCACCAAGACGTAGTAACATACGAAGTTTGGGATAAGGCAAACAATAAATTTATGGCACTTCTTTATATGGACTTCTTCCCAAGAGAATCCAAACGTTCAGGAGCATGGATGACATCATTTAGAGAACAAAAAATTGAAAACGGTAAAGATGTTAGACCATTAATTCAAATGGTATGTAACTTCACCAAACCAACTACCAAAAGCCCATCACTACTAACTTTTGATGAGTACAACACTCTTCTTCACGAATTCGGACATTGCCTTCACGGCATCCTTTCAGAATGTACTTACGAAAGCACATCAGGAACATCAGTTTACAGAGACTTCGTTGAACTACCATCACAAATAATGGAAAACTTTGCAACAGAAAAAGAGTTCTTAGACCTATTTGCTGTTCATTACCTTACAGGAGAAAAAATCCCAGCAGAACTAATACAAAAGATTAAAGCAAGCGAACAATACCTACAAGGATACGGTACAGTTCGTCAATTATTCCTTGCATTAGTTGATATGGGATGGAATAATACCACAAAACCATTTACTGGAGACGTTGAAAAAATAGAAAGACAATCAGCACAAAAAGCAGAACTTCTTCCAGCAATTGATGGTTCAATAATGAGCACACAATTTGGTCATATCTTCTCAGGCGGATATGCAGCAGGATACTATGGTTACAAATGGGCAGAAGTTTTAGATGCAGATGCTTATTCATTATTTAAAGAAAAAGGAATTTTCAATAAAGAAGTTGCAACATCTTTCCGCAAAAACATATTATCAAAAGGAGGAAAGAAACACCCAATGGAACTTTACAAAGCATTCCGTGGACAAGAACCAACCAATAAAGCACTACTAATAAGAAGTGGATTTATAAAATAATCCCTTCCCTACATAAAACACCAAGAGGCTGCTAATTATTTAACAGCCTCTTTTTTTATGTAAATAACACTGCGTAATAATTTTTTAAAACGCTGTTTCAGTAAATTATTACAGCGTATTAATTCCGTGAAACAGCGTTTCATTTTCCTATCTCTTTGTTTCAGTAAATTAGTTTAATAAAAGGCTATTTAGCTCGTAGTTTGTGCTTCTTCCACCTTCTAATTCTCTTCTTAGTACTCCTTTTTCTATTAAATCCTTTATATCTCTAAGTGCTGTATCTTGGGAGCATTTATTAATTTTTGCCCATTTCGATGTGGTTAGTTTTCCTTCAAAATCATTGAAAAGAAGATTAATCATCTTGGTTTGGCGTTCATTAAAGACTATTGTTTTATGGTTTTCCCAGAACTTAGACTTATAAACTAGCTTATTTAGGTTAGCATCTGTATTTATAAAAACTCTTTCTAAACAATTCAAAAACCAAACTATCCACTGAGTTATATTTAAATCTCCTTTTTGGGTCTTTTCTAATATATTATAGTATTCTTTTCTTTCAATCCTGATTTGAGATGACATACTATAAAACCTTTGTGGTATATTATCCGCACGAGCTAAAAGCATATCGGCAATTGCTCTTGATATTCTTCCATTTCCATCATCAAAAGGATGAATTGTTACAAACCAAAGATGAGCTATTGAGGCTTTAAGTATATTATCTATATCGTTTTTATTATTTAGAAAGTCCAAAAACAAGTCCATTTCAGAATCTATCACAGACCAGTTTGGAGCTTCAAAGTGAACTTTTTCCTTTCCCATTGCCCCAGAAACAACCTGCATATCCCCTCCTTCTTCTTTCCTCCAACAACCTATACTTAGTTTGGAATCTCTTTCTTCACCTTCAAATAATAGCTTATGCCAGTCAAATAAACGTTTTTTGGTTAGAGGTTTACTTGCATTATGTGTTGCATCGAAAGTCATTTCAACAATTGAGTCAACCTTTCTTTCAGAAGCTACTAATCCAGAAACATCCATAGATAATCTTTTAGCAACAGAAGACCTTACTTGATCTGTATTCAAATATTCTCCTTCAATTTCGGAAGACTTAAGTACAGTATTTGTTATTGAAGAAAAGTGAGTTTCATTCTTGAAATCAAAGCCAAAAACACTCATCTTACCTATTAATTGTCCTTGTAGGTAACGAACATTTAATAATAGCGGAGATACAACCTCATCATCCCAATGGAAATTAGGCCAACCCTCTTTTTGGTAAATATATATCCTTTTCATAATGCATATTTTGGCAAAATTACATATTATTCTCCGCATAAAAAAATAATCTCCGCAGAATGTGCGGAGATTAAGTTGGGGTTTGCGGAGAATAGAAGAGGAATATTCTCTTATTTCTTTTCGTTTTTCACGTAAGCTTCTACAACCTTTCTTACTAAGGGATGACGGATAAAGTCGTATTCATCAAGTTGGACAAAGCTTATGCCTTCAACGTCTTTCAAGTATTTCGTTGCTTCTTTTAGTCCTGATTGTTGTTGACAGGGAAGGTCAATTTGAGTTGGGTCGGCGGTTATTATGAATTTCCGTCGTGTGGGATTTGCAATAACGCACTCCGTCATACCGGATTTTTTCTTTTGGTTGAACTGGATTTCTCGCCTTGCAAACGGTAAACCGATAAGCAATCCACCTCGACGGAGATAAGAATCTAATGTATTTTAATCAAACATTAGTTCTAAAAACCTATTTCACAGAACAGCAATAAATTCAATAGCCATAATACAATAATTTTGGATAAAAAATAATTAATTTACTTAAAAAGAGACTCTCGTCCCTATCTCTAAACACTTATTTATCATCAAGATAGACCCTTGTCCTTATCATAAAAAAAGTAGACAACGTCTAAGTCAAAAGTAGACAACGTCTAATGACCCATTTAATAACGGCAAACTACCCATTTGATAACGTCTAATGACCCATTAGACGTTATCTACTTTTGAGCCATACTTTCTCTGCCTCTCAAAGAGCCTTTTTAGCAGTATAAAAATGCCGTTTTCGTGTCTTTTAATTCAAAACATCCTCTACAACCTAAGCCCTTTTCATAACCCCATAAAGCCCTTCTCAAAATCACCCTGCAAACTAATAAATAATAAAACATAAAAACAAGTATATTTTAATATTTCTTAGTTACTAGTGTCAGACACCAAGCTTATTACTCATATTATCTTCCCTTCTTCAAAGTAATGCTTAGTGTATCCTTTATCATTAATGGTTACTAAAGCACTTGCATAAAGAGTTTGCTCATCTAAGACTGGTACATTCATTGTATATCCATTTTGAGTAACATCCATAGTTCCACCACTAAGTTTCAAATTAATATCTATTCTATCCATAATTAGATCCATTTTTATTAGGTTTGTCAATTATTTAACTCATAACAGATAACATCACCATATAAGTTACTATAGAAGCTATTACATAAAGCCAAATTAAATACAACTTTGTTTTTCTACATTTAGAATTTTCTTCTTTCCATCTTTCTTCTAATTCTATATATTTTTTCTTCGTCAATATAAATAAATTGACAATTAGATTAAGCATCATTAAAACTCCAATAAAAACTATTGAATATTGAGAATTATTAATAATAAAAAGAATAGATAAAAGCGACAATAAATTTAATGATTGACATAAAGTGACTATACCTCTTGCATATATTTCAGGATCTTTCCCATCTAACACTTTATAAGCATTAGTCAATCTATAAAAGCAATAATAAAAAAACTTCATAATATTGTTTATTTAAATGGTAGATTAGCTGGCATACCCGGATTTATACCACTTTTCATTTGTTCATTAATGGTTTTTGCATAAATTTTTGTTAAAGGCTTCATCGTTTTGGATTTGTTCTTAACGTTTAAATAGATATCCGTCGTGCTGGATTTGTCCTTAACGTTGAACTGGATTTGTAATCCAGTTCGTTATTACTATTAGGATTTTCAATCCGATACTTATTCATATTTCTTTGCATTATCTTGGTTTTGTTTATATTACGGATTAAAAATCCTTATAGTAATTATGAGGTGGATTACAAATCCACCTCGACGGATTAGAGGGGGATTATTCTCTTATTTCTTTTCGTTTTTCACGTAAGCTTCTACAATCTTTGTTACTAAGGGGTGACGGATAATGTCGTATTCATCAAGTTGGACAAAGCTCCGTCGTGCTGGATTTGTCCTTATCGTTGAACTGGATTTGCAATCCAGTTTGTTAT
>JAQVXZ010000027.1 GCA_028708845.1 Bacteroidales bacterium | reverse complement strand
CAGAGTCACACTATGGAAGAGATGCATTAGTTGGAATAGCTTTATTCTTAACACTTTTAGCTAAGAAAAACATTAAGACAAGCGAACTTAGAGACTCCTACCCAAGCTATTTTATTTCCAAAAACAAGATAGAACTTACACCAGAAATCAATGTTGATATAATCTTAGAAAAGATAGCTCAAAAATATTCTTCCTACGATGTATTAACAATAGATGGTGTGAAGATTAACTTTGAAAATGAATGGGTTCACCTAAGAAAGAGCAATACCGAACCAATTATTAGAATTTATTCAGAAAGCGATAATATTACCAAAGCAGATCATTTAGCAAAGGTGATTATGGATGATATTACAGATATAATCCGCCAAGATATGAAGTAATAATCAGGATTAAGTAATAGTATGTTAGTGTTATAAATTAAAAACTATCACTAAACATTTGCAGATTAAACCTGTGGATTTAAACTTGATTATTTTGGATTTAAACTTCTTTGTTTTGGATTTAAACTTCTTAGTTTTGGATTTTAACTTCTTAGTTTTGGGTGAAAAGACTGACTTTATTGGTCAAAAAGACTGACTTATGAGGGTAAAAAGACTGACTTTATTGGGTAAAAAGACTGACTTTTAGGGTAAAAAAGACTGACTTTTAGGGTAAAAAAGACTGACTTATGAGGGTGAAAAGTCAGACTTTTTGGGTAAAATAACTTCTTCTAAATGCGAAATAACTTAGTTAAAATATTTTTTAACTTGGTAAAAATAGAAGGAGGTGGCATTTTTTTGAGTATTAAATCAAAACCTTAGTCATTCTTTACTAAATCCATAAATACCTGACCTCTTTGCTCAAAGTTTTTAAACATATCGTAGCTTGCCGCAGCTGGACTTAGGAGGACTTTGTGGTCTTTTTCGGTTTTCAATTTGCACCAAGCTACGATTTCTTTATAGTCGTTGGAGAAAAGAGTTTGGCTGTCTTTTGAAGGGTTGGGTTTGATTATTGTTGACATTCTTTTGCCTGCTTCTGAAACAAAGACTATATTCTTTAGGGTTTTGAATTCGAATAGTATATCCTTTAGAATTGAATAATCTATTCCTCTGTCTTTTCCTCCGAGAATAAGAGTTTGGACATTTTCTAAGGACTTTAGGGCAGCAATTGTTGCTTGTGGAATTGTGGAAATTGAATCATTATAATATTCAACTTCGTTTTTTTTGCAAACAAATTGAAGGCGATGATTAAGTCCTGTAAATTCTAATATTGATTTCAAACCCTTTTTGCTTTCTAATCCTAATAGCTTTGAAACGGAATAAGCAACCATGATATTGAATTTATTATGTGCACCCTTTAGTGTTATTGGCTCTGAAAAGGAATAGTCTTTTATATCGATTGGTATAAGTTTTGTTTTCTTGTTTATCTCTTTTATCCCTTTCTCAATTAACTTATCATTTGAATTATAGATAAGAGCATTGCCCTCTTCTTTCTGGTATTTTAAGATATTTAGCTTTGCTTTTTGGTATTTATCATAGGTTTGGAAGTGGTCAAGGTGTTCTTCAAATAGGTTCAGGAGGACTGAGATACGTGGAGATATTGTGATATTTTGAAGTTGGTGAGCAGAAAGTTCTAAAACGATGATTGTATTTGGAGTTATTTGATCAATAAGGTCAAGCATAGGAAGACCAATATTACCTGCAAGAAGGACATCTTCATGTTTTGCTTTTAGCATTTTATAGATAAGGGTTGACGTAGTACTTTTGCCTTTTGTACCGGTTATTCCAATGGTTTGTTTGGCATATCTTTCTAAAAATAGCTGGGTTTGTGATGTAAGTTCTTCTTCTTTATAAGGCTCTTTCATATTAGTAAGAGAAATCCCTGGCGACTTAATAACTAAATCGTATTGTCTATCCTTTGTATGTGAATATTGGGCTTGTTCTCCAAGATAAAACTCAACTAAATTATTCTTTATATCTTCTTTTAGGAATTCATTCTCTCTTACATTTTCTGAACTATCTTGTATTGCTATTCTTTTGTGTGGGAATAAGTCTCGTATTAATCTATATGTTGATTGTCCTTCTTTGCCAAATCCGAATATAAGAATTTTCTTAAATCTTAATTGCCTTGTAATCTCTGCCTTATTATACATTGCATAAGGATTGGAAAGAATAGCTTGGAACTGTGGCTCAAGGAAGTTCTCGTTAGAAAAATCATATAAGAACTTATCCTTATCCATTGATAAATATTGTTTAGACAAATCAAGACCTAACCAATAATTTATAAGATAATAATGTTTTGATTCAGGATAACGCTCAACTAAAAAAGCTAAGGCAAGGTTAACTTCCTCAATTGTCCCAACACATTCAAAGGGTTTAAGCTCTGCAATTCCTGTTAGTTCATCAAAGTAATTAATTAGGCTTTTCTTATCTAATAGGTTTTCTCCAAAATACTCTTCTAACTTATTTGGAGGAAGAAAGGGCGATAGAATTATAAAGGCAAATAAGCATTTAGGACAATCTAAGCACCAAATATCTGTCTTGCTTCCTGCATTACAACTACGGAATACTTTATGATATTGAGTTAATAAAGAAAACTGCTGAGCTATTTGAAGTTCAGACATTGGTCTAAGAAAACTAAAATAATTGAAATCTTCACTTATAAATTCTCTAACATATTCTCTGAAATCTTCTTCAAACTCTAAGCTTTTTGAATATTGGTGGTTAATATCTTCTCCCTTTACTGTGGATTCATTGGCTGAGTTTTCATTACTTAGGGCAATATTTGGAGTATTTGTCATAAGTGAAGAGAAAAGCGAAACAAAGGCAAGCATTGCAGAAAATGGAGTATGACCATTAAGGTATCCCTTATCATTTAGCTCTAAGAGGTGTTTATCTATTGTTCTTCTAATCTTTATATATTCATTTTGAGAAAATCCTCCTGCCTCAATTGAGCTTAGGGTTGCCCCTCTTGGATTAATAATTAAAGGCAAGATTTCCATTGAGTTATTTCTCAATAATTCCAATGTAACAACCGAATCCTTTCCTCCACCAATAGGAACAATAACTTTGTTTTTATCTATTTCTTGCTTAAAGCTTAACTTCTTATATTCCTTACCCATAGACACAATTATCATAAAATCTTCAATATTTGTATCAATTGAGTTAAGGTAGAAATACTCCCCAAGCCCATTGAAGTAGAGCTTTTTCCAAAATGCGATTTGTTTTTCTGATAGAAAGCCTGTTTCAACCATAAGAACAGGTGAAGCAAATGCTTTCCAATAACTTATAAGTTCAATCATCCCAATATTAAAAGCTATTATTGAAAGGTCGTCTTCTCCCATTTCTGATTCAAGAAAAAACTTATTTGCAAAGAACTCAATTTTTGGTTTAAAGATATGCTCTCCACATTCAAATTCAAAATAAAGTATTATTATGGTTGAGTCCTCATTGAGTTTATATCCAAAATTCTTATATCTAAAAACTGGATACTTTTCTATCAATTCCTTATACTTTTCTCTATTATCTTCAAGTGGGGTCATAATTTCTTTTCTTCTAAATATGGATTCACAAAAATACAAATAAAATAAGACTAGTAAGTCTTTGTTTTAATTTTTTCTTTCTTCGTTTCAGCAAATCCTTTCTTCGTTTCAGTAATTTCTTTCTTCGTTTCATTTTCCTGAAACAGCGATTCATTTTCTTAAGTCTGTATTTTAATTTTTTCTTGGCATTTCTTATGAAATTCAAGTGAATTACTTATCTTTGTAGTCAAATAATAAGTACTATGGATACAAAAATCAAAAATCAAACCGCAATAATCAATTCAATCTTAAAAGTATTCGCTGTAAATCCTTTTGAAACACTTAACTATAAGCAAGTAGCATCTCGTCTTGGAACAAATGACAGGGCTTCAATGCAAATGATTCTAAACAATATACTTCAATTGGCAGAAGATTCAATCTTAATTGAGGAAATGAAAGGGAAGTATCGCTTAGATGCAAGATATATCAACGACCAAATCCTTCCTTCTAACTATATTATTGGAACGGTTGACATGAAGCAAACCTCTAAGGCTTATGTTATTCCAGATAATGGCACAGAGGATATTTTCATATCTCCTAACAATACTAACCATGCACTCAATAAAGACAAGGTTAAGGTTTATTTATTCCCAAGAAGAAAAGGGAGAAAACCAGAAGGACAAGTTACAGAAATCATATCCAGAAGCCAAACAACATTTGTAGGCTCTGTTCAGATACATGAAAAATACGCTTTCTTCATTTCCGACAGCACATCAATGCCTGTGGATATTTTCATCCCTAAAGAAGATATTAATGGTGCAAAAGAAGATGATAAGGTCTTGGTTGAAATGACAGAATGGCCTGAGAGAGCCAATAATCCTTTTGGAAAAGTAGTTCAAATCTTAGGAAAAAGAGGAGAAAACAATACAGAAATGCTTTCAATCTTAGCAGAGTATGGTTTTCCTCTATCTTTCCCTGATGCAGTCGAAGAAGAGGCGGATAAAATCCCTATTGAAATTCCCAAAGAAGAGATAAAAAGAAGGAGAGATTTCAGAAATACAACCACAATAACCATTGACCCAGCAGATGCAAAGGATTATGATGATGCAATCTCTTTTCAAGTTCTTCCAAATGGTAACTTTGAATTAGGAGTACATATTGCAGACGTAACCCACTATGTTAGACCAGGCTCAGCTCTTGATGAGGAAGCATATAATAGAGCAACATCTATTTATTTAGTCGATAGAACAATACCGATGCTACCAGAAAAGCTTTCAAATATGGTTTGCTCACTTCGTCCTAATGAAGATAGCCTAACCTTTTCTGCAGTTTTTGAAATGAATGCAAAGGCTGAAATTATTAGTGAGTGGTTTGGAAAAGGAGTTATTAATTCTGATAGGAGATTTGCATACGAAGAAGTTCAGAAAACAATTGAGGAAGAAAAAGGAGAGATGAAAGATGTTATACTTCCTATTAATCGCCTTGCAACAATTCTTAGGAAGAGAAGATTTCAAACAGGTGCAATTAATTTTGAAAGCCAAGAAGTAAAATTCAATTTAGATGAAAACTCAAAACCAATAGGCATATATATTAAAGAGTCGAAAGAAGCTAACTGGTTGATTGAAGAGTTTATGCTCTTAGCTAATAGGAGAGTTGCTGAAAAGATAGGAAAAGACAAGAAAGGAAATAAAGAAGCTAAAACATTTATATATAGAGTTCATGATGAGCCAAACCCAGAGAAATTAGGTATATTTACAGAGTTTGTTGGTAAATTAGGCTACGTAATAAACACCGGAAGTCGTAGTTTGCTTGTTAAGAGTTTTAATGATTTATTTGCTTCCATTGCAGGAAAGGGTGAAGAAAGTATGATTTCAAACATTGCAATTAGAACAATGTCAAAAGCATATTACTCAACAAATAATATAGGACATTACGGGCTTTCATTCCCTTATTATTCTCATTTCACATCTCCAATCAGGCGCTATCCTGACCTAATGCTTCATAGACTTTTGGAACGTTACTTAGATGATAAACCCTCTGCCGACAAAGACGTTTACGAAGCAAAGTGTGAACACTGCTCTTTAATGGAAAAGAAAGCAGCCGAAGCAGAAAGAGCATCAGTAAAATACAAACAAGCAGAATTCCTATCCGATAAGATTGGACAAGTCTTTAAGGGAGCTATTTCAGGTATTAGTAAGTGGGGAATCTATGTATTGATTGATGAAAACAAATGTGAAGGACTTGTGCCAATAAGAACACTAACCGATGATTTCTATTATATTGATGAAGACAACTACCAAGTTGTTGGCAGAAAAAACAATAGGACTTTCCGTTTAGGCGACCCTATAAAGATTAAGGTTGAAAGTGTTAATATGCTAAAGAAACAAATGGACTTCTCCTTAGTTGATGACGGAGAGTTTGCAACACAACTAAGAGATTTCTCCCCAGAAAAGATTGACGAGAAGAAGCAATTCTCACAAGCAGCTCCAAAATACAAATCGAAGAGCAAAGCACCAAGAAAAAGAAAAAGATAATATGAGTGGTTTATTTGATAAGGCATTTGAGAATAAAACGATTATTGATAGTTTCCGTCCTTTTGCAAAAGAAACTCTTTATTCTTTAAAAGCATATTATAGGATAGGACTTACATTTTCTTCTAATGCTTTGGAGGGAAACAGCTTGACTGAATCAGAAACAAAGGTTGTTATTGAGGACGGTCTAACTGTTGGAGGCAAACCTCTAAGAGACATATACGAAGCAACAGGGCATGCTAAGGCTTATGATTATATTTATGAAATAGTAAATAATTCAAGCCTAAAAGCAGAAGATATTTTGGAGCTTCACCGTTTGTTTTATGAGAATATAGACTCTGAGAAAGCAGGTCATTATAGAAAAGAACAAGTTTTCATTTCTGGAAGTCAGTATAGTGTAACCTCTCCAAATTATATTGAAAAAGAGATAAATGAATTTGTTATTTGGTATAATGAGAACGAAAAGACATTAAACCCTATTCACTTTGCAGCCCTAACTCATTTGAAATTTGTCTTTATACATCCTTTTATTGATGGTAACGGTAGGGTTGCAAGATTATTAATGAACCTTTCCCTCCTTAGGAATGCCTACACAATAGCTATTATCCCCCCTATTCTTCGCTCTGAATACATCTCCCTATTAGAGAAAGCACATAGTGATGATAAAGGATTTATAGATTTTATAGCAGAAATGGTCATACAAACACAGTTAGATTTAATTAAAATACTTAAGTAGAAAAGAAAACTATAGAAATGAATATATTATTATTGGGAAGTGGCGCAAGAGAGCACGCCATTGCAAGAAAGATTTCAGAAAGTAAATTACTAACAAAGCTTTATATTTCTCCAGGGAATCCAGGGACAGCTCTATGTGGAGAAAATGTAAGCATTGGGTCTGAGTTTTCAAAAATTAAGGATTTTGTCTTAAGTCATAAGGTAGAAATCCTTGTTGTGGGGCCAGAGCAACCTTTAGTTGATGGGATTTGGAATTTCTTTCATAATGATAAAGACTTAAAAGATATTTTGGTTATTGGACCAAGCAAAGAAGGAGCAGAACTTGAGGGAAGCAAAGACTTTGCAAAAGAATTTATGTTAAAGAATAATATCCCTACTGCAAGATATAAGACATTTTATAAGGAGACAATAGAAGAGGGAATAGCATTTCTAAAAACCTTAAACCCTCCTTATGTTCTTAAAGCTGACGGATTAGCAGCAGGAAAAGGCGTTGTTATTCCTGAAACTATTGAAGAGGCAGAAAAGGAACTAAGAGAAATGCTTGAAGATGCAAAGTTTGGTGCTGCTTCTGCAAAGGTTGTGATTGAGGAATTCTTGAAAGGAATTGAATGTAGTGTATTTGTGTTAAGCGATGGTGAAAACTACAAAGTATTGCCTGTTGCAAAGGATTACAAACGTATTGGTGAAGGTGATGCTGGTTTAAATACTGGTGGAATGGGCTCAATTTCTCCTGTTCCTTTTGCTGATAAAATATTTATGGATAAGGTAGAAAAAACTATTATCATCCCTACAATTGAAGGCTTAAAGAAAGAGAATATCCCATACCAAGGTTTTATTTTTATTGGTCTTATGAATGTTGGAGGAGAACCCTATGTTATTGAATATAATGTTAGAATGGGCGACCCAGAAACAGAAAGTGTTTTCCCACGCATTAAATCTGATATAGTAGAAGCATTTAATAGTTTTAGAACTAAGTCACTCGATAAAGTAAACCTTGAAATTGACCCTCGATATACAACAACCGTAATGATGGTTGCTGGAGGTTATCCTGAGGATTATAAGAAAGGAGATATTATATCTGGCATCAAAGAAACAAAGGATTGCATTGTTTTTCACGCAGGAACAAAAGAAAGCGATGGAAAGATAGTTACCAACGGCGGAAGAGTGATTGCAATAACATCTTTTGGGAATACGATGAAAGAGGCCTTAGATAATACATATAAGAATGTTGATAAGATATCCTACAAAAGTAAATATTTTAGAAAAGATATAGGAAAAGACCTTTTATAGCGTTTCATACTTACTATAAACACTAAACTATAATCACTAAACCAATAAAGGATGAAACAATACTTAGATTTATTACAACATGTTCTTGATACAGGTAACCTAAAAGAAGATAGGACAGGAACAGGAACAAAGAGTGTATTTGGTTATCAAATGAGGTTTAATCTTCAAGAGGGATTTCCTATGGTAACTACCAAGAAACTACATACTCGTTCAATAATACATGAACTTCTTTGGTTCTTACAAGGCAATACAAATATCAAATACCTTAACGAAAACAAGGTTACAATTTGGGATGAGTGGGCAGATGAAAACGGAGACCTAGGACCAATTTACGGAAAGCAGTGGAGGTCTTGGACAAATCAAGATGGAGAAACAATAGATCAAATAACAGAACTAATTGAGCAAATAAAAACAAACCCAAATTCAAGAAGATTACTAATAAATGCTTGGAATGTTGGGGAAATAGATAAGATGGCTCTTCCCCCTTGTCATATTCTTTTTCAGTTCTATGTTGCTAACGGAAAGCTTTCCTGTCAGCTATATCAAAGGAGTGCAGATATCTTTTTGGGTGTTCCTTTTAATATCGCATCTTACGCATTACTTACTCATATGATAGCACAAGTTTGCGGCCTTGAGGTAGGAGAATTTGTTCATACCCTTGGTGATGCTCATATTTACTTAAACCATTTCGACCAAGCTAAACTTCAGCTTTCAAGAGATTCATATCCCCTACCTCAACTAAAACTAAACAAAGATATTAAAAGCATTTTTGACTTTAAATACGAGGATATAGAGATTCTAAACTATGAATCACATCCCACAATTAAAGCTCCAATTGCTGTTTAAGACAAAAGAAAACTAAGATTATGATAAATATTATAGTGGCTATTGCAAATAATAATGCAATTGGAAAAGATAATGATTTACTTTGGCATATATCCGAAGATTTAAAGTATTTCAAAAGCACAACACTTGGTTGCCCAATCATTATGGGACGAAACACTTGGGATTCTCTTCCTTTTAAACCCCTACCAAAAAGAGAAAACATTATTATCTCAAGAAATAAAGACTATAAAGTAGAAGGTGCAAAAGTTATTCACTCAGTTGAAGAGGCAATTCTTTACGCAAAGCAATTCGATAAAAGCTTTATTATGGGCGGAGGAATGCTTTACAAGGCTGCCCTACCCTTTTGCGACAAGCTTTATATAACAAAAGTTTTCAAAGACTTCGAAGCCGATACTTTTTTCCCAGAAATAGACCTCAACACTTGGCTTTTGGAATCAGAAAGCGAGATAAAAACTGACCCAAACAACAGCTTAGAATTCCAATTCTTAGTCTATAAGAGAAAATAACAAGACCCTTTTCTTGGTTTTTCATTGTTATTGCACTATCTTTGCAACTAACATTATAGTATCACTTAAGTATGAAAAACCAATCAAGTAACATTATAGTATCACTTACAGACAGAAATCCAGATAGAATAATCATGTCTTTAGCCTCTCGTGTTAGAGAAAGAAGATTAGAAAAAAACTTCACCCAAAAGGAAATCTCCCTACGCTCTGGCATACCTATTTCAACTTATCGCAAATTTGAACAAACAGGAGAAATTTCTCTTCGTAGCTTAGTTATGATTGCATTTGCACTTAATGCTACAGATGATTTTTCTTCTCTTTTCGATAAGACAAGTTATAGTAATATTGATGAGATTATTAATATCGATAAGGCAAAGAAACGTAAAAGAGGAAGTGGAATATGAAAAATATAAATTCATTAGAAGTTTTTTTAAACCAAAAGCTTATTGGCAAACTCGCAATAACGCCAGATAATTTATGTGCTTTTGAATATGATGCTGAATATATAAAAACAGGATCTTCAATATCCCCTTTTATCTTACCATTAGAAACAAACGTTTTCATAGCAAAAAGAACTCCTTTCTCAGGAGGCTTTGGCGTTTTTGGAGATAGCCTTCCTGATGGTTGGGGTAATCTAATCCTTGATTATTATTTAAAACAAAAAGGAATAGACCCTTATAAACTAACAATATTACAGCGTTTGTCTTTGATTGGTTCAAATGGAAGAGGAGCCTTAGAGTACTTTCCTGATAATAGCAGAGAAGAAAAACAAGATATAATTGATTTTGATGTTTTGGCAAAGGATGCTGAGGCTATTCTTTCAAGTAAAGACTATGATGAAGGAGCAATTGATACCTTTTATCAGTACGGATCTTCCTCTGGTGGTGCAAGACCGAAGATTTTTTTGAAGATTGAAGGGAAAGAATGGCTTGTAAAATTTAAAAGTACTTATGATTCAAAAGACATAGGTCAAATAGAATATGAATATTCCTTACTAGCAAAAGAATGTGGTATTGAAATGCCAGAAACAAAATTGATTTTAGGTAAGTACTTCGCAGTTCAGCGATTTGACAGAACGGAAAGAGGGAAAATCCATACCACAAGTGCATCAGGATTACTAAATGCCGACCACAGGATACCAAGTTTAGATTATATAGATTTGCTAAAAGCATGTGCTATCCTAACTAATAATATGGAAGAAGTTTATAAGCTTTTTCGCCAAATGGTCTTCAATATTATTATATCAAATAGGGATGACCATTCTAAAAACTTCTCATTCCAATTAGTAAATAACAATTGGATTATCTCCCCTGCCTATGATATTTTGCCAAGTATTGGATTTAATGGTTATCATACAACAACAATAAATGGACAAGGCGAACCAATATTAAAAGACATTATGGATGTTGCTCGAATAATTGGATTAAACAAACAACGCTCTAAAAAGATTATTGAGGAAATTTCTGATATCACTCTTTCAAAGAAAATGCTAAAACATACTATAAAATAAGGTATTAGCTTAATTCATTTTCATAAAACGCCATATTAAATTTCTGAAACGCTGTATTAAATTTCTAATACGGCGTTTCATTTTGCTGTGATGTACATCTTAGCTTACTGTGATGTACATCTTAGCGGCTTATGATGTACATCTTAGCACGCTGTGATGTACATCTTAGCAAGATTAAACAAAGAGATAGAAATTTAATGCTTGATTATAGTGTTTTTTAACTTGACTTTGGGGATTTTGGACTTGACTTTAGAAGTTTTTATTACTCTTTTGAGGCTTTGAGGAGGGAAAGTATATCTTTTATGCTGAATATTCTGAATACAAAGCTTAGAACGACCATTGCGAATGATGTTATTATCAGATTATATGCCCACTGTGTGGTTATGTCTTTGAGGATAAAGGCAGTGATTCCTAAGGAGATAACGAAGAATATTATCTTTAGTGCGTAGAGTGGGACAAATTTTATCTTGAATATCTTAATTGCTATTAGGGCTTGGAATATTGCTGTTATGGTTTGTGCTATAAGGGAAGAATATGCTGCTCCTAAGGCAAAGAATCTTGGTATTAGAAATAGGTTTATGCTGATATTTAGCACCATACCTAAGCCTGCAACTATGTTTAGGTGTTTTAGGGAGCCGTTTGCCGTTAAGAGCGTTCCGAATATATAGGTCATGGATATTGGAATAAAGCATATGCTTAGTATTCTGAAGACTTGGGAGCTTTCTTCTATGTGTTTATTGTACATAAGGTGCATTAGGTCGTAGCCATAGACTTGACTAAGGGCTACAAAACAAACTGTTAGCATTAGGAGTAAGTGAAATGAAACCTTGATTATAGGGCGTACATCGTCCTTGTTTTTAATTAGTCGTGAGAAGAGTGGTAGTAGGATGATTGAGAAAAGATAGGCTATCATATTTACTGCATCTACCAAACGGAAGGCGGATGCGTAAACTCCAGCTTGCTCTGCGCCATCGTCCAAAATACGTTCCACCATTACACCATCGGCTTTGTTATAGAAAGCCATAAGGAGTATTAGGGTGGCATAAGGGTAGCTGTCTTTTATTATCTTTACTATAAAGGGATAGTTCCACCTTAGTTTGATAAATCCTGCTTTCTTGATGCAGATAATAAATGCAACAAGGGCTGTTATAAAATAGGCAAATAGCTGAGTGTAGATAAAGTATTCTATCTTAAATTCTGTTTTAAGGAGTCCTGACCATAGGAGTATGGAGCAAAGAACTATTACTATAAATCTATCGAGGACGGAGAGTATGCTATCAGTTTTGAAGAGCAGAAGCCCAGAAATATTGGAGCGGAGATAGATTAGGAGTGAGGAAAAGAACTGTGAAAGGCAGAGCAGGCCAAGGAGTTTTAATGCATAGACGTCATAGCCTAATGAAATGGCAACTATAAAGACTACAATGGTAAAAACAATTGACATTGCAAACTTTATGGGTACGAGTTGGGATAAGTATTTGGAGAGAAGTTGAGGGTGCTGAGCTATTAGTCTATTATTGTAATTTGTTAGCCCAAAGTCGAGTAATATATTGAATATGAATGAGAAATTTAGAAGAGCAAAATATAATCCGTACTCACTTGCAGGCACAGCATTTTGAACCCCTCTATCTACTCCTAGTATCCAGAAAGATTTAATGATTATGTTTAGTGCTAGAAGAAAAAATAAATTAGTTACAAACCTTTTTCTCACTTTTTATTTGTAATTTTGCTTTAATAACTCATAAAAACATTTTTTAGTATTGAAAATAGCAGTAAACACAAGATTATTATTACATAATAGGCTTGAAGGTATTGGTTATTTTACACTTAAGACTTTAGAGAAAGTAGTAAAGAACCATCCCGAACATGAATTCATTTTTTTCTTTGATAGGAAATATCATAGTAGCTTTGTATTTGCAGATAATGTTACTCCTGTTGTGATTCCTCTTCCTACACGTGCCCCTATTCTTTGGTATATATATTTCGATTTTTTACTACCTCTATATATGAAAAAATATAAGGTAGATGTTCTTTTCTCACCTGACACTTATATTCCTAGAAAGTCAAAGATTCCAACCCTAAATACCTTCCATGATATTAACTATGAATATGATCCAAGTTATATTGGCAATTACTGGCATAGGAAATACTACTTGAATTTCTTTCCAAAATTTGCTAAGAGTTCAACTCACCTTGTTACTGTTTCTCAATACTCGAAAAGAGACCTTATTGAATTTTATGATATTCCAGAAAACAAGATTGATGTTGTTTATAATGCAGCAAATGAAGGTTATTATGTCCTTTCAGAAGAAGAGAAAAAGAATACAAAAGAAGATTTAACTGGAGGAAGTGATTATTTCTATTTCATTGGGGCTATTCATAAAAGGAAGAATCTGCTTAATTTGTTCAAGGGCTTTGATTTATTTAAGGAAAAGACCAAGAGCGATGTTAAGTTAGTTATTATTGGGTCTAAAAAATGGTGGAAGGGTGAGATTGAAGACTGTTATAATCATTTGAGATATAGGAGAGATATTATATTTACTGGAAGATTGGAGGTAGAAGATATAAATAAAATTGCAAATGCTGCTTTAGCTCTTACCTTTGTTTCTCAATTTGAAGGCTTTGGCATACCTATTGTTGAGGCTTTTGCAGCTGGATGTCCAGTTATTACTTCAAATGCAACTTCAATGCCTGAGGTTGGAGGTGATGCAGCACTTTATTGCGACCCTTATCTGCCACAAAGTATTGCTGATTTAATGGAAAGAATTTATCTTGAGCCAGAGCTCAGGGAAGAACTTATTAGAAAGGGATTTGAACAAAATAAGAAATTTAATTGGGAGAAATCAGCAGAAAAGCTATGGAACGCAATAGAGAAGACAATCAACATAGGATAGAAGAACTTTATAGTATTTTTCTTCAACATCCAACAATTACAACGGACTCTCGCAATATTAAAAAAGGAGACCTATTCTTTGCACTCAAAGGAGAGAATTTTAATGGGAATAAGTTTGCCGAGAAAGCTATTCAAGATGGGGCTTCTTTTGCAATTATAGATGAGAAAGAGTATAAGATAAATGATAGGTGTTTTTTGGTTGAAGATGTACTTTCTTCTTTGCAAGAGTTAGCAAATTATCACCGTAAACAGTTCAAAAACCTTCAAATGCTTGCAATAACTGGAACAAACGGAAAGACCACAACAAAGGAACTATGCTACCAAGTTCTATCAAAGAAATATAATACAATTGCAACCTTAGGTAATTTCAATAATCATATTGGTGTTCCTCTAACCTTGCTTAGGGTAAATAAGGAAACAGAGTTCGCTATTATTGAAATGGGAGCTAATCATGTTGGAGAAATTGATTTTCTTTGTCATATTGCAGAGCCTATTTATGGATTAATCACCAATATAGGCAGAGCACATCTGGAAGGCTTTGGAAGTTTTGAAGGAGTGATAAGAGCAAAAACTGAACTATTTAAATATCTTGACAGAAAAGACCACTATGCAATAATCAATATGGATGATAATTCTCTTTTTGATTATTCTAAGATTCATAAAAACAAGTTCTATACATACTCAATAACAAATAAAATATATTCAGAAACAGCAAGCTTGGAGTATAAAGGCATAAGAATAAACTCTAATCTTGTTGGAACTTATAATAGTCAAAACCTTTTAGCCGCAATAACTATTGGAGAATTATTTGATATTCCTCTTAGTGTTGCAGCAAAGGCAATTGAAGACTATGAGCCAAGTAATCACCGTTCCCAAATTCAAAAAACAAAGAATAATACTCTAATTCTTGATTGCTATAATGCAAATCCTTCAAGTATAAATGCAGCTTTGCAAGACTTTAAAAACTTAAAGGCAGACAAGAAATACGCTTTTATTGGAGCTATGAAAGAACTTGGCACTTGTTCAGAAGATGAGCATAAACATGTTATTGATTTATTAGAAAGCATGAACCTAAAAGGAGTTGTTTTGGTGGGAAAAGAATTTGAAAAGCTTAGAAAAGAGGATATGCTTTTCTTTGAAAGTTCAAATGATGCTAAGGAGTATTTCTTTAAAAATCAGATAAAAGGGGCTACAATACTAATTAAGGGTTCTAACTCTACTAAGATGGAGGTTTTGGCTGATGTTTTATAAGGTTATTGGTTTAATGTCGGGGACTTCTCTCGATGGATTAGATATTGCTTACTGCTTATTCTCTTTTGAAAATGATAAATGGTCTTATTCTATTGAAAAGGCAGAGACTATTGAATACTCAAAAGATCTAAGAGATAAACTTATTCAAGCTGAAAATACAACATCCTATGAATTTGTAAAGATAGATAAGGAATTTGGTCATTTTATTGGCAAGGAGGTTAGAAGATTTATTGATAAATATAATATAGAAGTAGATTTTATTGCTTCACACGGTCAAACCATATTTCACCAACCTAATATTAATCTTACAACTCAAATTGGAGATATAAACTCTATTGCAGCTGAGGCAAGAATTAAAACAATTGGAGACTTTAGAAGATTGGACGTTGCTCTTGGTGGTCAAGGGGCTCCTCTTGTTCCAATTGGTGATAGGCTTCTTTTCTCCCAATACGATTACTGTTTAAATCTTGGTGGCTTTTCTAATATCTCGTTTGAGAAAGAAGGAAAGAGAATAGCTTTTGATATCTGTCCTGTTAATATTGTTCTTAATCTTTTAGCTGAAAGAGAGGGTTTGACTTATGATAAGGATGGACTATTGGCAAGAAGTGGCAAGGTTGATAATCTACTTCTTGAAAAGCTTAATGCTTTAGATTTTTATAAGAAAGAAGAAAAGAAATCACTAGGTAAGGAATGGGTTATAAAGAATGTTTTACCTTTATTGGAAGAAAGTAAGCTTGAAACAAAAGACTTAATGTCTACATTTGTTGAACACGCAACAGATCAGTTAGCAAATAATATTAATGGTGATGTATTAATAACTGGTGGTGGTGCTTTCAATAAATACTTAATAGAAAGGTTAGAAGCAAAGCTTAAACACAAGATTTCTATTCCAGAGCCAATTATTATTAATTATAAGGAAGCTTTGATATTTGCTTTCTTAGGAGTTTTAAGACAGAGAAAAGAAATTAACACTTTATCTTCTGTTACGGGAGCTTCGAAAGACTCTTGCGGCGGAATAATAGTTGAATACTAAATACCTTCTCTCTTAACTATACCCTTATTTATCATATTATATATCTTGTTCTTGCTTACTCCTAACTTTTGTGCAACATAATATACCCTATTATCATATTTACTAAGGAAGTGTTCTATAATGATTTTTTCATATTCCTCCAATGTCCTATCTTCTTTAAGGATATCTATCTCTGATATATTCTTTCTTAAATAAATATCTTCTGAATAAATTATAGAAGAGCTTGTAGTTATTATGGTTAATTCAATTATTGACTTTAACTCTCTAAGATTTTGTGGGTAATCGTAATCAAGTAGGACTTCTTTTGCAGCTTGACTTAAATGTTTTAATGGCTTACGGTTTATCTTACAATAATCTAATATAAACTTTTCTGCTATCTCAACTATCTCCTCTCCCATTTCTCTTAATGCAGGAAGCTCAATTACAAACTGACTTAGAATATTATATAGTTCTTTCCCGAAACGACCTTTAATTACTTCATTTAACAAGTCTTTTGTTGTGGAGGCTATAATTTTAATCCCTTTTTGATCAGAAATTAATTTGGACTCTACGATTATCTTTTCTAGGATATCAATTAAATATTCTTGTTGATCAAGACTTAAATCTCCAATCTCATCAAGATATAATGTTCCTCCGTATGCCTTGTAAATATAGGGGATTATCTTTTCAACATCAACTATTGTAGTAATATTAACTACAACAAATGGATTGTCTTTATAGGTAGACGACTTATGAATTAATCGAGCTGTATATTCTTTTCCAGAACCCTCCTCTCCAGATATCAAAACATTTTTTTTGTTTTCTGATGCCTCAAGAACTAAATTCTCAATTAGTTTAAGCTTCCTTTCATCCATTTTACTATCTTGTCCCTATGCTTCCAATAACATTATTATCTTGGTAGTGACCTAAGAACAATATTTGTTTATCTAAGGTTAGAAATAGAGTTTTATAGAAAGGCATCTTATTGATTTTGGAATTATAAGCCTCGTGCCAACGCCATGAACCGTCACTATAAACTTGTACAAAATTGATTTGAGTTCTAGACTTGTCGGAGTTATAGTTTCTTTTTGGGTAAAAAGCGTTTCCAGAATAATTATCTTGATGGTCATTGAACATTATATATAACCCATAACGGTCTCTTGATATGGAATAAGAATTATATTGTTCGCTTTCACGATAGGTCTTTTGACGTTTTGGGATATATGCATTACCATTTACAAAACCTGTCTTGTCAACGTTTGTAATTATTATATCTCTGTAGAAATTAGCTTCCTCTCCTGTTGGTTTGTCGCCTCTTCTCTTTGGTTGAATAATTTTGGACTCAAACTTTTGTTCTCCAATCATTATACAGTTTCCTCCAACCATTGGATAAAGGTAATCAACCGTTGCTGTCATTTCAGAAGGTAGAGCAAGCTCGCTTTTATTTGGGATATCATCATCAGTTTCGTATTCTTTAAACTCTAAGGTTGAAGATTTTTTATTATACCCTCTTCTATGGTCATAAAGAAAAGAAAAACTTCCAACAGCATAATCAGGATTTGCACTTGTTGTTGAGTAATATCCAGCAACCAAATAATCTTCTTCGTGAGCAAATGCACATTTGAAATCTGTTGCCCATGCTTTATCTAATTGTTCTTCATGTTTTCTTTCTTCATACTCATTCATCCAAACTAGATGAACCTTACCATCAGTATATATTTTCTTCTTAGAAGTAGAAAAAGATTTAATTGCAAGCAAACTACGCTTTCCATCATTACTTACTGCAATATCTTTAATAATATATGCGTCATTATTAACATTTAGGTTATGAGGCTTTTCCCATAATAACCTCATCTTGTCATCGTATATCTCAACATCAACCGATCTTCCTGAAGTATCGCTTTTTAGGAATCCAAATGCTAGTTTTGTTTTGTTTTCTGAAAAATTAAATAAGTATGGTTTCTGTCCTTCTATTGCGAAATAGTCGTAGTTTTTAAACCTTTGTGGTCTTTCTCCTACCAAACGCATATCTCTTGTGTGGAAAAACTGATAATAAAGATTTGCTTTTCCTGTTGTAATCTTTTGAGCTTGTTTTTTTGCTCTTGAACCCTTGGTTGCTTTAGGGGCGTCTTCTGAAACCCTACTTAAAATAAATCCAATAAGTTCTCCACTCTGCCAAGTTTGTTCTATCTTGAAAGAAGGATGACCAAAGTCCATCTTATATATCTTCTGAACATTTTGATCCTTATCTATTCTTGCCATATAGTAGTTAAGCTCAAACTCACCACCTCCAGCATATTCATTTAATAGATACCACATATAATAGCCCTGTGGATCTTCCATAATGATTTGTGCATCTTCACAAGACTCTTGTATATTATAAAATCTTTCTCCCCACTTAACATCGACTTGTGAATAAGAGAAAATGGAGATAAATAACATTACTATAAATAAAAAACCTTTCTTCATGATACTTTCCTAATGATTATTTCGTTTTAAAAGGCAAATATACAGAAAATTTTACCACACAAGTAAACTTTTCTGTTTTTTATTGTCTAAACCTACATAATTATAAAACTTGATATTGCATTTTGCATTCTAAAATAAACATATAAACATGGAAATTCGAACTAAATCATTATTTTTACTATTAGCAGGGATGTTATTATTATCCACAAATCTATTCTCACAAAGACCTCAAGCCGCAAAAGACAACCCAGTAGGGGGGCAAGCAGGTAGGTCATCTTTTAAAGTAAGCGGAAAAGTTAAAGACGCCTCTACTGATGAATATTTTGAATACGTAAATGTTGTAATACTAAGAACTAAGGACTCATCTTTGGTTAATGGAACAATTACTGATAAAGACGGTAAGTTTTCAATAGATGCTAAGAAAGGGAAATACCTTCTTAGATTAACATTTATTGGATATAAAGATGTTTATCAGCCATTAGAAATAAAGAACGAAGATGTTCAATTAGGAGTAATTCAACTTAACTTAGGCACTCAAGCACTTGAAGGAGTTGAAATAACTGCCGAAAGAAGTATGATGGAGTACCAACTTGATAAAAGAGTTATTAATGTTGATAAAAACATTGTTAGTGCTGGCGGTTCTGCAACAGATGTTTTAGAGAATGTTCCTTCTGTGTCGGTTGATCAAGACGGTAAAGTATCTCTTCGAGGCAGTGGAAATGTTACTGTGCTTGTTGACGGCAGACCAAGCGAACTTCTTGGCAGCGACCTTCAAACTGTTTTAGAACAAATACCTTCCTCAACAATTGAAAGCGTTGAAGTTATCACCAACCCATCTGCAAAATACAATCCAGAGGGTATGAGTGGTATTATTAATATTGTATTGAAAGAAAAAGGAAATAGAGGATTTAATGGAAGCATAGCTGCATCATCTGGCGTTGGAATAAACAATAACTTAGATAAAGACCAATTCCTATTCCCACAAGGAAGTTTTTCAGCAGCCCTAAACTATTCAACAAAGAAATATGCAGTATTTTTAAACGGAGACATTAGATATTTTGAAACCTCAAGCAATGGATTTTCAGATAAAACCTTAACTGCAAATAATGTTAACATACTTCAAGACCGCTTCACAACAGGAAATCGTCTTGGAAGGGGATTTAAGATTGGAGGAGATTGGTATATTAATAAAAAGAACACATTAAGCCTTTCATATAATCTTAGAAAAGGAGGAACCCCACCAAAGAGTGAAAGCTCTGAAAGACTTTATTCTAGGGTTGATAACGACTCCCTTAACCCAGCTAACCCAAATAATTATTTTGGATTAGAAACAGGAAAAAGAAGTATGTTCTTCCAAACAATTACCTTAAACTATGAAAAGAAATTTAATAAGAAAGACCAACTTCTAACACTTGATGCTAACTGGAATATAGGAGAGTTTTCAAATAATAACATTCAAATTAGAAGCTTTGAAGAAGGAACAAATGAATTATTTTATCTAAAGAACGTTTCTAAATCAAATAACGATAGAGCATTTGCAACTATTAATTATGTTCATCCTTTTTCAGAAACCTTAAAACTAGAAACAGGATATAACCTAAACTACGTTAATACAAGAGCAAACTACGATTACTTCCCTACAAGAGGAATTACAACCAAAGATGATAGTATGAGCTACGTATTCAATTATAAAGAATCAATTCATGCTGTTTATGGAACACTTGGCTATAGCTTCAATAAGAAGTTATCTGCACAGGTAGGACTTCGTTTAGAACAAGTTTTTAGAGATGGTTCGAAAATACAAAATAAAGAAGAACTAACATTCCCTAAGGACCCTGACACAAAGAATTATTTCAGTGCATACCCTACCCTTCATATTTCTTATAACTTTACAGACTCACAATCAGGACAAATATCTTATTCACGCAGAATTAGAAGACCTAACCACTGGTCACTTTCTCCATATGTTGATATAAATAACCCTGAATACATTCGCTTTGGTAACCCAGATATACTACCAGAATACACAGATGCTTTTGAAGTTGGCTACTCAAAGATATTCCAAAAAACAACAATATTCACTTCTCTTTATTATAGAAGAACAAATAACTCAATGACAAATTTCAGTTTCCTATGGAATAAAGCAAATGCTGATAGATATGGATTTGAATGGGTATGGGATATTGCAGGAGCAGAATATTCAGATGGAATAAGAATTGCAACAACTTCAATGAACCTTGCAAAAAGTTCTAACTATGGAATGGAAGTTATTCTTGACCAAAAGATAACAAAGTGGTGGAAAGCAAACCTAAGTGCTAACTTATACGGTAACTATGAAGACGGTAGAGAATTTGGAGGAAACTTAGTTCAAACACTAAACTGGGACGCTAAACTAAATACCACATTAACCTTACCTAAGAACTGGGTAGTACAAATCTCAGGTCAATATATACCAAAAAGAACAAATATTCAAGGTTATTCAGACCCTATGTATTGGTTTGACTTGTCGGTTAAGAAAGATATACTAAATAAAAAGGGAAGTCTAGGTATTAGAGTATCAGATATATTCAACACTAGAGAAAGATCAACATACACCTTTACAGAAAACTTCAAACAATATTCTGTTAATCATAGAACATCTCGTTATGTAGTTGTATCGTTTAACTACCGCTTTGGTGTTGTAAATAAAGAACAAGCAATGAAAGAAAAAAAACGCCAACAACAACAAAATGCAGGTGCTGACGATTTCGGAGGAGAAGAATAATATCTACAAAACATAAGAGTAAATAAAAAAACAAGGATTCTAATTTATAGAGTCCTTGTTTTGTTTTATAGAGTATTTAATCTAGTTTTTCTTTCTTCGTTTCAGCGAATTAGTTCTTCGTTTTAGGAAATTAGATCTTCGTTTCAGCAAATTAGTTCTTCGTTTTAATTTTCTAGAATAGCGTTTCATTTCGCTATCTCTTTGTTTTATTTTTTAGGGAAAGGATATTGAGGAATTTCTTCTTCTAAGTTAAATATTCTTTTTTCAATATCTTTTTTCAAGCAAAAGGTTTTCTCTCCATTAGTTAAAAGAAAATAAGAGGCATCAATTGATAGACTATAAATTGATATTTGATCTAGAGTTTCTTGTGTGATTTTAATATTGGGAGCTTTGCATTCTATTAGCATAAAAGGCTTTAAATCCCTATCATAAACAAGTATATCATAACGTTTTCTAAGGTTATTAACCTTTATTTCACCTTCGACCGAGATTAGGGTTTGAGGATAATTCTTTTGCATAATTAGATAGTTGATTACGTTTTGTCTTACCCCTTCTTCGGGAGTCAATGCTACGTATCTCTTTCTAATTATGCAAAATACCTTATCTTTATGCATTATTTATTTGCTGCCTTAGTAGTTTTAGTTGAACTAGTCTTTTTTGTTGCTGTTTTCTTAGGAGCAGCCTTTGTTGATGTCCTTTTTGCAGTTTTCTTTTTAGGAGCTTCTTCAATAATCTTAGTACAATCCTCGAAAGTAAGGTCTTCTATTTTCCTTCCTTTTGGAATCTTGTAGTTTGCACCATCACTTTTGATATATGGTCCGTACATTCCTTCCAAAACCTCTATTTCTGAGTCTGGGAAAGTCTTCAAAACCTTCTTTTCTTTTGATGGCTTGTTCTTTATTATCTCAATACATGCAGCAAGATCTATTTTATATGGGTCTTCTGTTTTTGGAATTGAAACGTTTGTTGTGCCATATTTTATGTAAGGACCAAATCGGCCAAGGTTAACAATAACCTCAACATCGTCGTATGTTCCAACATTTCTTGGCATTTCAAATAAAACTAACGCCTCTTCAAGTGTTATTTCGTCAATTCTCTGATCTTTTCTCATACTAGCAAACTTTGGTTTCTCTTCGTTGGAAGTTTCTCCAAGTTGAACCATTGGTCCAAAACGACCTATCTTTGCATATATGTTGTTTCCTGTCTTTGGATCTACTCCAAGAAGTCTTTCTCCACTTGTTTTTTCAGAATTTTCTGCCACATCTTCCACTTCTTTATGGAAAGGCTTGTAGAAAGTTCCAATAACTTTTCGCCAGTTCTTATTACCTTCTGCCACCTCATCAAATTCTTTTTCAATGTCAGCAGTAAAGTTATAATCTATAATATCTCTAAAGTTTTCAACCAAGAAGTTGTTTACTATTGTTCCAATATCGGTTGGGAATAGCTTTGACTTCTCTGCTGAATAGTTCTCTTCAATAGTCTTTTCTTCAATTTGATTGTTAAAAAGACTTATTATCTGAACTGTTCTTTGTAGTGGGTCGCGGTCTTCCTTAACAATATACTCTCTTTTTTGAATTGTGCTTATGGTTGGAGCATATGTTGAAGGTCTTCCTATTCCTAAGTCTTCAAGCTTCTTAACAAGGGTTGCCTCATTGTAGCGAGGAGGTTTTTGGGTAAAGGTTTGTTGTGCTTTTGAAGTAATTAAATCTACATTTTCTCCTTCTTTCAAATCAGGAAGCTTAGATGCTAATTCTTCAACTTCTACATCATCATCGGTTGAAACAGAATATACTTTAAGGAACCCTTCAAATGTAATGATTTCGCCCTGAGTTACAAAGTTTTCTTTTCTAGAAGATATATCAATGTTTATTGTTGTTTTTTCAAGTTCTGCATCAGCCATTTGAGATGCAATGGTTCTTTTCCAAATTAAATCATATAGCCTTTTTGCAGAAGCATCACCTGTTTCAATTTTGTGATTGCCTAAGTTTGTTGGACGGATTGCCTCGTGAGCCTCTTGAGCTCCTTTTGACTTAGTTTTATAGTTTCTTATTTTAACATACTCTTGCCCAAATGATTTCTCTATCTCTGATTTTGCAAATGATAGAGCATCTTTTGAAAGATTAACAGAGTCAGTTCTCATATAGGTTATGTACCCAGCTTCATATAGTTGCTGAGCAACCATCATTGTTTTTGAAACAGAGAAACCAAACTTACGAGAAGCCTCTTGTTGTAGGGTTGATGTTGTGAAAGGAGGTGCTGGACTTTGTTTTGCTGGTTTCTTTTCTACACTCTTAATAGTAAATGTAGCTCCAATACAAGCTTTCAAGAATTCAATAACCTCTTCTTTCTTCTCAAATCTTTTGTTTAGAGTTGCAGCAAGAGGTTTAGTTGTAGTCTTTATCTTAAATTCAGCTGTAACTTTATATAAAGATGTTGAAACAAAATCCTTTATCTCGTTTTCTCTTTCAACAATTAATCTAACTGCAACCGACTGCACCCTTCCTGCTGAAAGAGCTGGCTTAACTTTCCTCCATAGAATTGGAGAAATCTCATAACCTACAATTCTATCAAGAATACGTCTTGCTTGTTGAGCATCAACTAAATTCTTATCAATTTCTCTTGGGTTTTCAACAGCGTGAAGGATAGCTGTTTTTGTAATTTCATTAAAAACGATTCTTCTTACCTTATCATCTTCCAAATTAAGTGCTTCTTTGAGGTGCCAAGCTATCGCCTCTCCCTCTCTATCCTCATCCGATGCTAACCACACAATCTCTGCTTTCTTTGCTTCTTTCTGAAGTTCTGAAACAATTTTATGCTTATCCTCTGGAATTTGATAATTTGGTTCAAAGTCCTTTTCAATATCAATGCTAATGTCTTTTTTATTGAGGTCTCTTATATGTCCGAAACTTGATTTTACAATAAAATCTTCTCCTAAAAACTTTTCAATAGTCTTTGCCTTAGCAGGAGACTCCACAATCACAAGATTTTTTGCCATAACTTTATTTTCAATTTTATAGATGCAAAAGTACAATAAAATTAAAAACTGCCAAGTATATTTGAATTAATGCCCTTGTTTATGTTTTTAAAAAAAATATGATAACGAAACTACGAAGCCTCCATTATTAGGTATATTGTAGTCATTACTAGCACCAAAGCCAACAGCCTGAATAAAAGGATCGGAGAAATTATAGAAATAAGAAGCTCCTATTTGAATCTTGCACATAATTTCAAGACCAACACCAATATTCAAACCAATATTAAAAGGTTGAGGTTTAAAGTTTTTAAATGGATTTCCTTCTCTTGTTAATTCAATATTACCTGAATCATGAATCTTTATTGACAAACTTGGACCAGCCTTGGCAAAAAACTTTAAGTATTTAGGTCCTAACTTCCACTTAAAATTTATAGGGATGATAATATATCCAATATTAACAGCCTCTACGATATTCTCTCCACTTATCTTTTCTAGTTCGTAGAGAGCAGAAACTTCAAGCCCCATGCAAGTAAGTGGAACCATTGTTTCGGCTACAATACCAAGATTGAAAGGACGAGAGTGTTCAATAGCAACACTATTAATATCAAGACTATTTAATTTGAATGGCGTGCCAACTGTAATTCCAAATTTAAACTGAGCCTTAGCCGAAAAGCTTATTACTAATAGGCTAAAGGCTAAAAAAACAATTTTCTTTTTCATGATTTGATTTGTTTTATATATATTTGCAACTACCAAACTCATTTATTATGAAAAGCCGTCACTTTATTTTATTAATCATATCGTTCTTACTTTCATCTGCAAATGTAGTATTTTGTATTGAAAACCAAAAGAATAATCTGAAATTTATTGAAAATAAAGGACAGTGGGAAAAAAACATTCTTTATAAATCGGAACTAAGAAACGGTTTTGCATACTTAGAGAATGATGGTATAACTATATTATTATCCGAAAACAGACATAAATGCCAACACGGATCAGGCAATGGAGAGGATTCAGAACAAGAACATGAAGAAAGGTTTCTTAACAACCACGCCTTCAAACTAAAACTTCTTAACTCTAAAACTCCAAAAAGCATAATACCTCAAAACAAAAGCAAAGAATATTATAATTATTACATAGGCAACGACAAATCAAAATGGGCAAGTAAGGCTTATGCATATACTAATCTCTTATATAAAGAAGTCTATAATAATATTGACTGGATGGTATATTCAAATAACTTAAACCTAAAGCACGATTTCATTATTCATAAAGGAGGAAGAGTTGAAGATATTGCTGTGGTTTATGAGGGTATTGATAAAATAAAACTTAGGAAAGGAAATATCGTTTTACAAACCTCAGTTGGAGAAATTATTGAAGTAAAACCCTTTGCCTACCAAACAATAAACGATAAACAAATTGAGGTTGAGGCAGAGTTTATTTTAAAAGATAAAATCATAACATATAAGATTGGAGATTATAACTCTCAATACGATTTAATTATTGACCCTACCCTTATTTTCTCAACCTATACTGGATCTATTGCCGACAACTGGGGATTCACTGCAACCTACGACAAGGAAGGTAATGCATACCTTGGAGGAATTGTTAATGGCCAAGGATATCCAACAACCCTTGGCGCCTTTCAAACTACTTTTGCAGGAGGACAATGGGATGTTTCTATTTCAAAGTTTAACGCAACTGGCACAGAGCTTTTATTCTCCACCTATTTGGGAGGTTCAAGCGGAGATATGCCCCATAGTTTAATTGTTAATGAGTTTGATGAGTTAATTGTTTTCGGAACAACAGGAAGCAATAACTTCCCAATAACACCTAATGCCTTCCAACAAACCTTTAAGGGAGGCGACTCAACAGCATATGATGGATCAATTCTCCTACGTTATGGTTCAGATATATATATATCTAAATTTAATAGCGATGGAACAAGTCTTATGGCATCAACCTATGTTGGAGGAACAAAAAACGATGGCATAAACTTTAAGAATAGATATAATTTAGGCAATACCCTTTTCTTTGGTAATGATTCTCTTTATTGTAATTATGGAGATGGAGCAAGAGGGGAGTTAATTACTGATGACTTAAATAATATATATGTTGGCTCTTGCACATTTTCTAATGATTTCCCAACAACCAGCAATTCATTTCAACCCCATAGTGCAGGAGGACAAGAAGGAGTTGTCTTTAAGCTCGACTATTCTCTTTCAACAATGCTTTTCTCTTCCTATATTGGAGGAAGTGGTGACGATGCTGTCTATTCCATTGACACCGATAATGAATATAGGCTATATGTTGCAGGGGGAACCGTCTCACATGATTTCCCAACAACCCCTAATTCCTTTTCACCAACCTTTAATGGAGGAAAAACAGATGGCTTTGTTTCCCTAATTTCATATAATGGAGATAGGATAATTGCCTCAACATATTTCGGATCAAACGAAAAAGACCAAGCATATTTTGTTAGAACAGACAAAGAAAACAATCCTCATATATTTGGTCAAACACATGCCTTAGGCTCAAGCTTAGTTTTTAATGCAATATATAATCATCCTAATACAGGTCAGTTTATAGCAAAGCTAAGTCCTAACCTTCAAACAAGAATATGGAGTACAGTCTTTGGAGCTTCGAATAACGGCAATCCAAACATCTCTCCATCTGCCTTTAATGTTGATGTTTGCGGAAGAATTTACATCTCTGGCTGGGGCTCAATGGGGAGTTTAAGTACTAGAAACCTAGAAACAACTTCAGATGCATTTTATCCAACAACCGATAATAAAGATTTCTATATCATGTCTCTATCTTCTGATGCATCAAACTTAGAGTTTGCAACCTTCTTTGGAGCCAATGGAGTTGCAGACCACGTTGACGGAGGAACAAGTAGGTATGATAAATTTAGCAATATCTATCAAGCAGCTTGCGCAGGATGTGGGGCAAGTCAGGCTTTCCCAACCTTTCCTGATAGTGTTTATAGTAGAACAAATAACTCAAATAATTGTAATGCTGCAGTTTTCAAAATCAATATACATGATGACTTTGCAGTTGCAGAATTTGAATATCCTCAAGTCGGTTGTGCTCCCCAAACAATAAATTTCCTCAATTACGGAAGAGGAACATCATATAATTGGAGCTTTGGAGATGGAACAACATCTATTGAAACAAATCCAACTCATACATTTAATAATGGAGGATTTTATGATATTAGACTAATTGCATATATGTCTGGTGGCTGCGTTAGTTCCGACACAATAACACATAGAATTCTTGTTTTAGGCAATTCCTCAAGGTCAATCGACACAGTTTACACCTGTCCAAACACTCCAATTCAAATAGGAATACCACCAATTTCTTCCCAAGACATAACAATGCAATGGCAACCTGCAAACCTTCTTACCGATGCTTCAATTCCAAACCCATTTGCAATAATTAATGAGTCAACCGATTTCTATTTAATCATAAGTGATGGCAACTGTGTAGATACAATAAGACAGAGAGTTGAGATTAGACATCTTGATATTGACTTACCGGATAGCATAACAACATGCGACAGCCCAACTAATATAGTAGTTCCAAATCGAAACTATTCAAGCTATAAATTTTCAAAAAGCCTCAACTTCTTAAACCTAATAAATGAAGACACAACCTCAAATGAAGTTACTATTTATCTTATGCACAGCCAATATATTTATATTAGAGTTGAAGAGAGTGGATGTTTTGGAATAGATAGCATTTGGGTAAATTTCACAGGCACAGGTCTGGACTTAAAAAAAACAGATATATTATGCTATGGAGATTCAAATGGAACAGCAACAATATTTCTTAATGGAGGAATAAGCCCTCATTATTTTGAGTGGAGCAATGGCACAGAGGGAATATCTCCAACAATTAACAACCTTCATTCCGGCGACTACTCAGTAACAGTTACTGACGATAGAGGATGCAAATCCACCCTAAACTTTACTATTACAAGTGCCAATCAACTAGGCTTTAATTTCACCAAAACCAGTAACCCTTGCGAAGGAATATGCACTGCCAACATAAATTTGAGCCCAACAGGAGGCAGACCAAACTATTCAATCCTATGGTCAAACTTATCAACTAGTTTCTCGTTAGATAATCTTTGTTCATCAAAATATATATTCACAATTACCGATAATAACAACTGCAAAATAACCGATACAATTGAAATAGTTAACGACTCCAATTACATAACCATAATAACAAAGAAAGACCTCAACTGCCTTGAAGCCTGCAAAGGAGAAGCAACTGCAAACATAGCAGGAGGAACAGAACCATTTGTATATACCTGGAATAACGGAAAAGAAACCCAAACAATAACAGACCTCTGCATTGGCACATATTGGGTTGCTACCACAGACCAAAACGGATGCAAAGCCTACGACACAATAACCCTAATCAATAAAGATATATTCCATAACTTTGAAATAGGAGCCTCCGAAACAGATATATACGATGGACAACCCATAGTCCTTTTCTGCACCGAAATAGAAGGAGTATCTTACCAGTGGTCGCCCCCAACCTACATAAAACAACCAAACCTACCAAAAACAATAGCATCACCATTAAGTTCAATAACCTATAATATATTTGCAACCGACAATAACGGCTGTAACTATAACGATAGCATAAGAATAAAGGTGGAAGTAATAAACTGTGGTGAGCCAAACATATTTATACCAAACATATTCACGCCCAACTCAGATGGGAAAAACGATGTAATAAAAGTAACAGGAGAATATATAGAAAAAATAGAATTCCTAATCTTCGACCGCTGGGGCGAGAAAGTCTTTTCAAGCACAGACCCCAACCAAGCATGGGACGGAACCTTTAGAGGCAAAGACTGCCAAGCAGGAGTATATTATTACCGCTTCAAAGTCCAATGTGGACAAGGCAGAGAATTTAGCAAAAGTGGAGATATAACCCTAATAAGATAGAAAACTAACTAAGAAAATGGCCAAAAAACAAAAATACTACGTAGTCTGGAAAGGCATAAAACCAGGCATATACGAAACATGGGAAGAATGTCAGAAACAAATCAAAGGCATAGAAGGAGCACAGTACAAATCATTTGAAAACAAAGCACAAGCACAATTTGCCTTCAAAGAAAAACCAGAGAAACACCTATACGCCAACGCCAAAAAATCTCAAACAACCAAAACCAACCCATCAGTTGGCACCCCAATAATGGAAAGCATATCCACCGATGCAGCCTGTGGAGGAAACCCAGGCAAGATGGAATACCAAGGAGTAAGCACCAGAACAAAGAAACGCCTATTCCACTACGCACACCCCTACGGCACAAACAACATAGGAGAGTTCCTAGGCCTAGTTCATGGCCTATCCTA
>JAQVXZ010000026.1 GCA_028708845.1 Bacteroidales bacterium | reverse complement strand
TTATTAAAGGAAGAAGTGAAGCATATTGATATAAAGAAAATCAATACCACTGACTTGATTAATGCAATGCGTGATATGTCATTTTCATCTCGCGACACTGCTAATGCTGCTGACATTTACGACAGAATGATTAACGATAAGGAATGCTCAATCATCTTATCACTTGCTGGAAGCACATCTGCGGCTGGTTGTATGCAAGTTTATGTTGATATGGTTAAGAACAAGATGATTGATGCTGTTGTTGCAACTGGAGCATCTATAATTGATATGGACTTTTTTGAAGCTTTAGGTTTCAAACACTATAAAGGAACACCTTTTATTGATGATAAGCACCTAAGATCTAACTATATTGATAGAATATATGATACTTATATTGATGAGGAAGAGCTGCAAAACTGCGATGGAACAATCAAAATCATTGCTGATAGATTAGAAAAACGTCCTTATTCTTCAAGAGAATTTATTTGGGAGATAGGAAAATGGCTTACAGAGGGCAATAACGCAAAGAAAAAGGACTCTCTGATACAAGCATGTTACGAAAACAACGTTCCTATCTTCTGTCCTGCATTTAGTGATTGCTCTGCTGGATTTGGTCTAGTACTTCACCAAGTTGAAAACCCAGACAAACACCTAACAATTGACTCTGTAAGAGATTTTAAAGAACTAACCGATATCAAGATTGAAGCTGGAACTACAGGTTTATTTATGATTGGTGGTGGAGTTCCTAAAAACTTTGTTCAAGACACTGTTGTATGTGCTGAAATACTTGGTCACGAAGTTGAGATGCATAAATACGCAGTTCAAATCACCGTTGCAGACTCAAGAGATGGTGCATGTTCTTCTTCAACTCTAAAAGAAGCTTGCTCATGGGGTAAGGTTGACACAGCATTTGAGCAAATGGTTTATGCAGAAGCTACAACCGTTGTTCCAATGATGGCGTCTTACATTTACCACAAAGGTGACTGGAAGAAGAGAGAAGCAAAGAATTTTGCTAAAATGTTCTTAAAAAAATAAGAGGTAAATAATAATTTAGCCTTATTTCTGAAGTCCAATAAATTACTTTGCTCGTAGTTTATTGGACTTCTTTTATTGTAATATTCTACTATGATTTGCAAGAAAGAAATAAAGTAGTATTTTTGCAACTGACAATGGTGTCAAACTATTATGTGAGGTTATTTTAATGAATTGTTATAGAGTAGGTTTAGATGTTGGGTCAACGACTGCGAAAGTTGTGGTTGTGGATGAGAATGGAGATATTATTTTTTCTAAATATACTAGGCATTGTGCAGATATTTTTAATTCTGTAATATCTATCTTTAAGGATTTGAAAGATAGATTAAAGGATTCTGAAATTGAATTATCAATAACTGGTTCTGTTGGAATGGGGCTTAGTGAACGTTTTTCTCTTCCTTTTATTCAAGAAGTTACGGCAACGGTTGATGTTGTTAAATTGAAGTTTCCTGAAATCTCAACCATAATTGATATTGGTGGTGAGGATGCAAAGGTTGTTTATCTTAATGATGACGGCAATGCGGATTTGAGAATGAATGGTAATTGTGCTGGTGGTACGGGTGCTTTTATCGATCAAATGACTACTCTTCTGGGAGTGACAATTGAGGACTTGGATAGCTTGGCACAAAAGGCTACAAGGCATCATCAGATTGCTTCAAGATGTGGTGTATTCTCTAAAACAGATATTCAAAACCTTATTAGTAAGAACGTTGACAAGAAAGAAATAGCTATGTCTGTTTTTCATGCGGTTGCTGTTCAAACTGTGGTAACTCTTTCTCATGGAGTTGAAATTAAACCTAAGATTCTTTTCTGTGGTGGCCCCCTTACCTTTATTCCTTCACTTAGAAAAGCATTTATTAGTTATCTAAAGCTAAGGGAAGAAGACACATTAACCCCTCCCAATGCGAATTTAATACCTGCTTGGGGTGCTGCACTACATGATGAAAGAAATACACGTCATAAGATTGATGATTTAATAAGTCTATTTGAAAATAGCATAGGTCATGATATAAAAACGACTGATAGGCTACCCCCACTCTTTAATTCAGAAAAGGACTACTTGAAATGGAAAGAAGAAAAGGATAGAAACAGGATTGAGAAAGTAGATATTGGAGATATAGAAGGGGATTTGTATATAGGGATTGACTCAGGCTCAACAACAACAAAGGTTGTGGCAATTGATAAAGATGAGAGAGTTGTATTTTCTTTCTACTCTCCAAACAGTGGAAGCCCAATTCAGACAGTGAAAGAGGGTTTAGAGAAACTAATTGAAAAGACTAAAAACAAATCAATAACGATTAAGGGTAGTGCTTCAACAGGTTATGGGGAGGATTTAATAAAGGCAGCTTTCCATCTTGACTGTGGGATAATTGAAACCATTGCTCACTATGCTGCTGCTAAGAAAATAACTCCAGAGGTTAGCTTTGTACTCGATATTGGTGGGCAGGATATGAAGGCAATGTTTATTGAGAATGGTGTTTTAAACAGAATGGAAATCAATGAGGCGTGTTCTTCTGGTTGCGGCTCATTTCTTGAAACGTTTGCAAAGTCTCTTAATCTTAGTATTTCCGATTTTGCATCATCTGCTTGCAAGGCGGAATATCCTTGTGACTTAGGAACTCGCTGCACTGTCTTTATGAATTCAAAGATTAAACAAGTACTAAGAGAAAATGCCTCAATTGAGGATATAGCAGCTGGTCTCTCCTACTCTGTTGTTAAGAACTGCCTCTATAAAGTTTTGAAAATAAAAAACAAAGAAGAATTAGGGAAAACCATAGTCCTTCAAGGGGGAACGATGAAGAACGATTCTGTTGTTAGAGCCTTTGAACTACTTACTAATTCAAAGGTTTTCAGATCAAATATCCCTGAACTAATGGGAGCTTATGGGTGTGCAATTTATGCAAAGAACTCAATTAAGGGAGAAGGTAGGACTATTGAAGACCTAATCCTTTCATCAGAATATACGACACAAGAAATACAATGTAGGGGTTGTGAAAACCATTGTTTGGTTAATAAATACACTTTCACCAATAATAATATCTTCTTCTCAGGTAATAAGTGCGAAAAGATATTTTCAAATTATGGAGAGAAGAAGAAGAAAGGTAAGAATGTTTATATAGATAAGTATAATTTATTATTTAATAGAGAACAAGCAAAGAACTATACTAATAAAACTGTTATTGGCATTCCAAGAGCTTTAAATATATATGAGAACTATCCTTTTTGGCATGAATTATTTGCAAAGAGCGGTATTCGTACTATTCTTTCTCAGCCATCAACTTTTAAGAACTATGAGTTAGGCATTCATTCTGTTATGTCCGATAATATATGTTTTCCTGCCAAGCTAACGCATAGCCATATATATGATTTAATAGAAAAAAAGGTTGATAGGATATTTATGCCCTATGTTATCTTTGAAAAAAAGGAAAGCGAGAAATCAGTAAATAGTTATAACTGCCCAATAGTTTCAGCTTATTCAGATGTAATTAGGAGTGCTATTGATCCAGAAACTCCAATTGACTCTCCTACTATTAATTTTAGAGATAAAAAACTATTAAAGAAAGGTTGTAAGGCATATCTTCAAACTTTGGGACTTGATAATAAAACTATTGATAAGGCAATTGAATTTGCAATTGAGGCACAAGAGAAATACGCAAAGGAGATTGAAGAAATCAACCATAAGATATATGATGAAAATAAATCAAAGAAGAAACTAACTATTCTACTTGCTGGACGACCATATCATACTGACCAACTTGTTCAACACAAGCTTTCAGATATGATTTCGGATATGGGAGTTGATGTTATTTCTGAGGATATAGTAAGAAGCAAGAACGAAAGCGATTTCCACCAAGCTCATTATATTTCTCAGTGGGCATATATTAATAGGATACTTGAAGCAACTCAATGGGTGGCAGAGCAAGGTAATCATATTCATCTTGTGCAAATGACTTCCTTTGGTTGTGGTCCTGATGCCTTTCTTTTAGATGAGGTTAAGGCTATTCTGAAACGATATGGCAAGAGCTTAACAATTTTAAAGATTGATGACGTTAGCAATATTGGTTCTCTAAAACTTAGGGTTAGGTCTTTGATTGAAAGTATTAAGTATAATGATAACAGAATCTTAAAGCAGACTCCTTTCATTACAACCAAAACATTTACTAAGAAAGAAGCTAAAAGGAAAATCATTGTGCCATATTTCACCGATTATGTCTCTCCAATAATGGAAGCATTCTTTAAACCAACGGGCTATGACTTTGAGGTGCTGCCAAAGAGTGATAATCTATCTGCAGAAGAGGGCTTGAAATATGCTAATAATGAGGTTTGCTATCCTGCAACTCTTATTATTGGAGATATTATTAAGGCACTCAAGACTGGGAAATATGATTTAGACAAAACTGCTGTTGCTATTACTCAAACAGGAGGTCAGTGTAGGGCTTCGAACTACTTGCCTATGATTAAGAGTTCAATGGTTGAGGCTGGTTTTAAGAATGTTCCAGTAATTTCTGTAGCCTTTGATGAGACTATGAGTCAGGAGCAATCAGGCTTTTACATTAATTGGATAAAACATATCTCAACCGCACTTAAATCAATCCTTTATAGCGATTGCATTTCTAAGTTCTACTATGCTTCATTGGTTAGAGAAAAGGAAGAGGGTCAGGCAGAAAAACTAAAGGATTACTATCTTGAAGCTGCAAACTCACTAATAATTAAGAGGGATAAGAAAGGCTTGAAAGCATTGTTAAGAACTGCAGCAATAGATTTCAATAGTATAATTGATGATGACAAGGTTAATATCCCTAAGGTTGGAATTGTTGGGGAGATATTCCTTAAATTTAATTCCTTTGCTAACAGGGAGGTTTTGTCTTGGCTAACAGATAGAAATATTGAAGTTATCCCTCCAATGCTAACAGATTTCTTTATACAAACCTTTGTTAATAATAAGGTGAGAAAGAGAGAAAACCTAACTACAAGCAAGATGCCGGGTTTTGTTATGGATAGTGTTTATAAGTTTGTGAAGAAAGATGTTGATGAATTCAATAAAATAGCCTCTGAGTTCAAGCATTACATTCCTTTTAACGATATATTTGAAACTGCAAAGCACTCAGAAGAAGTTATATCTCTTTCTGCACAGTTTGGAGAAGGGTGGTTGCTGCCAGGAGAGATTGTTTCGTTTGCTAAGGAAGGCGTAAATAATGTTATAAGTCTTCAACCTTTTGGATGTATTGCTAATCATATTATTTCAAAAGGAATAGAAAAGAAAATTAAATCAATATATCCTCAAATGAATCTTCTTTCCTTAGATTTCGATAGTGGAGTTAGTGATGTAAATATTACAAATAGGCTTCACTTGATGGTGGATAATATTAAATAAACTAAGAAATGGAAAATAGTAATAGTGCTGAGTGCTTGAATGATCAAATTATTGAAGTTGCTAAACAAATGTTCTTAGAATACGGTTACAAGAATACCAATATGAGTGATATAGCTACAAATATAGGTATTAATAGAACTGCCCTTCACTACTATTATAATACCAAAGAGAAGCTATTCCAAGCAGTTTTTGGAACAATTATTGCAACCTTCCTACCTAAAATTCAAGATATACTAATAACCCAAGAACCTTTTTTTGAGAAATTAGATAAGATAATAGATATATATTTTGAGATTTTCCTATCCACCCCCTATCTTCCAAGCTTTATCTTAGGTGAAATAAATAGAGATGTCAACCATCTACTATCAACTGCTTACGAAATTGGATTTGGTAGTTATATTAAATTAATATCAGAAAAGATTAGTGAAGAAATGGAGAAAGGAAATATCAAAGAAATTCCTATCCATATAATTCTGATGTCTTTTATTAGTCAACTAACCTTCCCTTTTATAGCAAAAAACCTAATAGAAGAGATTCTAAAACCAGATAATAAGCAAATAGAAGACATTATTGAAGATTGGAAAAAGGTAATCCTAATGCAGATGAAAGCCCTTTTAGAAGTCTAAGAGAATTTTGACAATTCTAATTCATTGCAGCAGAAATATTGGTAAGGAATAGCTTAACACTCATTGCTAAAAGAATGATTCCAAAGAATTTTCTTAGTATGTATATTCCTGCTTGACCTAGTATTTTTTCTACTAAATTAACCTTTTTCACTACAATATAAACCAAAACCATATTTAGACCAATTGCAATAATTAGGTTGATAGTTGAGATTTCAGCTCTAAGAGAAAGCGTTGTAGTTAGTGTGCCTGCTCCTGCAATAAGTGGGAAAACCATTGGCACAATTGTAGAATGTCCTTTTGGTCCATCGTTCTTGAAAATTACATAATTAAATGTCATCTCTATTGCTAAAGCAAAAAGAATTATTGCACCAGCAATAGCGAAAGATGCAATATCAACATGGAATATTTTTAAGATTCCTTCTCCCATAAACATAAACAAAACTATCAAACCAAAAGAAATGAAAGCCGCTTTTCCTGCATGAACTTTCTTCCCTGTGGAATTCAAATCAAGTATGATTGGTATCGACCCAGTGATATCAATAATAGCAAACAAGACCATAAAGGCTGTAAAAATCTGGATGAAATCTATTGTAAAATCTATTGGCATAGTCTAATGTTTTATTCTCTTTAGAACTGCAAAATTAAGAAATAATCTCATAGAAAAGGGTTAAAAGCAATGTTTTTATCTTTATATTACTGATAATAATCAGTTTCAACCATAATTAATTCGTTATTTCAAAACTTATATATACATTTGTCGAAATTATTAACTTTATATATAAGCATAATGAAAAGGACAAGTAAATTAGTTCGTTTTGTAGTTATTGCATTATTGGCAATAAGTTTTGTTTCTTGTGAAGAAGAAAATCTAAAACCTACAATCAAAGAAGAAGTGTATCCATTACATATTTCTTCAACAAATCTTTCTTGTGAGCACACCTTAGATTGGGAGGCTTTAAGAGAGAATGGAAAATATAAGGATAGACTTTACTTAATTCAAAATCAAGAAAGCTTTGATGAATACATTAGGTTCGACACTAATTTAACAAGTTGTAGAATAGATTTTTCAATAAACAACATCTTACTTGCCTATACCTTTACACGTAATTTAAACGTTAGTCAAGTCTTCGATACATTATGGAAGCTAAGTGCTAATGAATATCGTTGGGATATAGAATATAAATATCCAGTAGTAGTTTTACCTGCAATTGGAGAGCTTGCCAATATAATAGTTATTCCAAAAATATCTGATACATCCTCAATATCATTACAGATAAATGATGGCGGCACAATCCATCCTAGCCCTTCTTATAAATAAGAGTTTCAAATTGATACTCGTTTTCTAAAGAAAAGTCAATAAAAAAGGACTTCAAGGAACCTAAAAAGTTTTTGAGGTTCTTTTTTTATATTCTCTTACTAAATGTTTTCTATTTTTACTTGATATAATTTTATTGATATAAGTAAAACAACCATTATCTTTGCAAAAACTTTTATCCCTTTGAAAGATATGGATTGGATTATTGATTTATTTACTGAGTTTAGCATTGGTCACGCCATATTGCTTATTGCTCTGACTATTACGTTGGGGATATTGCTTGGGAAAATAAAGATAGCTAATATATCTCTGGGAATAACTTGGATTTTGTTTGCAGGGATTGGAATAAGCCATTTTGGATTAAGAGTAAATCCTAATATATTAAGTTTCACAAAGGAATTCGGACTTATACTATTTGTTTATTCAATTGGCTTGCAGGTGGGGCCGAGTTTCTTTTCTTCTCTAAGGAAAGGGGGCTTAAGGTTAAATATGCTTGCGCTTGCAGTAGTCTTTTTGGGTGGACTTACTACTTATATAATTCATTTTATTACAAAGACTGACCTTGCAACAATGGTTGGGATATTTTCTGGTGCTGTTACTAGTACACCTAGTCTTGGTGCTGCTCAACAAACTTTTAAAGAAACTTTTGGACATGAAAACTCAACAATAGCATTAGGTTATGCTGTTACTTATCCTCTTGGTGTTGTTGGGGTTATCATTAGTTCTATTTTGATTAAAAGCATTCTTAGGATTAAGTTAGACAAAGAAAAGATTGTTAAAAATGAAGATAATTTGCTTGGAAGGGATGCAAGATTATCAATAATTATTAAGAACCAAGGAGTAATAGGAAGAAGAGTTGAAGAAGTTATTAGTCTTTTTGGTAAGCCTGTTGTCTTCACAAGGGTAATGCATAGAGACAAAACAGTGGAGGTGGTTACCAATAATACTATTATACAAGAGGATGATACTTTAAGAGTTGTTGTTGAGAAAACTAATATTGAAGCTCTTCTAATGCTTTTAGGAGAAAGAAGACAAACATCGGAGGAGGACTGGGAAACAGAAAACCATGACCTAATATCTAAGAGGATTGTTGTTACTAAGCCCGAGCTTAATGGACAAAGAATAGGCAATCTAAGAATCCGTTCCCTTTATGAAGTTAATATTACAAGGATAAGCCGTTCTGGGATAGAACTTATTGCAACTTACGACCTACAACTTCAAATGGGAGATAGAGTTACTGTTGTTGGGAAAGAAGAAAACATAGATAAGGTTGCACTCCTATTAGGTAATTCAATGAAACGCCTCAACCAACCTAACCTTATGCCTATCTTTCTTGGCATTTTCATTGGTATTATTGTAGGATCTATACCCTTAGCTATCCCTGGACTAAACCAAACCATTAAATTAGGACTTGCTGGTGGAACATTAATTGTTGCAATTTTGATGGGAAGATATGGACCGTATTATAAATTAGTTACCTTTGCAACAACAAGTGCTAATATGATGATTAGAGAAATTGGTATAAGCTTATTCCTTGCCTCAGTTGGGCTTGCCTCTGGCGAAACTTTTATCAATACAATAGTTGGAGGGGGTTATATATGGATATTCTACGGCTTTATCATTACTCTTTTGCCAACTCTAATTGTAGGAATTTTTGCAAGACTTCGCTATAATATGAGTATATTTTCTATTTGGGGACTTCTTGCAGGATCATCAACAAACGCATCTGCCTTAGCTTTTGCAAGTAATCTTTCTCCTGATGACTCCCCTAATGTTTCTTATGCAACGGTCTATCCTTTGACTATGTTTCTTAGGGTTATTGCTGCACAGATTCTAATAATAATGAGTATTTAACGAAAAAATAATAACAAAGATATATGGAACAAAATATTCTTCTTCCTTTTCTACTAACCCTTTTTGCTGGACTATCAACAGGGATTGGCAGTGTGATTGCTTTCTTTGCAAAATCTACAAATAAGAAATTCCTTTCTTTTTCCTTAGGTCTTTCGGCAGGAGTAATGATATACATATCCTTTGTTGAGCTTTTCCCTCAATCGCAAAGAATTCTTATTCAAGAATACGGAAGAGAAATGGGAATGGGTGTAACTGTTCTTTTCTTTTTCGTAGGAGTTCTTCTTATAGGTATAATTGACCGCTTGGTTCCTCAGGCAGAAAATCCACACGAGATGCGTTCTGTTGAAGATATGGAAGATAAGCCTAAGAAAAATGCTAAACTTATGAGAGTGGGTGTTATGACTGCAATAGTAATAGCTATTCATAATTTCCCAGAAGGCATAGCAACCTTTATCTCTGCCTTAGAAAGCCCTAAGCTTGGTATAGCTATTGCAGTTGCGGTGGCTATTCATAATATTCCAGAGGGTATTGCAGTTTCTATTCCAATCTATCAAGCAACTGGAAGTAAGAAAAAAGCATTTTGGTTCTCCTTCCTTTCTGGTCTTGCAGAGCCTGTGGGAGCAATACTTGCATATCTAATACTTATGCCTTTTCTTTCCCCAACTCTACTAGCTTGCATTTTTGCATTGGTTGCAGGAATTATGGTATTTATTTCCCTTGACGAATTACTACCTGCTGCAAGAGAGTATGGTGAGCATCATATTTCAATTTACGGTCTTATTACTGGAATGGCGATAATGGCTATATCTCTAATACTATTATAAGAATTCAGATAATTCTATCCAACGTAATTCTTTTTCTTCTAACGCCTTATCTATTTCTTCGTAACGTAAGGATAGAGAAACTAAATCCTCTGGTTCAAGTTCCCCAGATGAGAGCTTTGAACTTATATCTTCTTTTTCTTTTTCTAATAGAGGTAGGTCCTTTTCTATTTTCTCAAACTCCTTTTGCTCACTATAAGATAACTTACGCTTTGGTTCATCTTTTACAACAAGAGCTTCTGCAATCTTTTGCTTAGCCTTATCTCTTTGGTTGTTTTCTCTTTCTGCTTGAGTCTTTATTTTGTCTTCTTCAAGCTTTGTTTCAAGATAGTCGGAATAATTACTATGATAATCCCTTACTTTACCCTCACCCTCAAAAACAAAGATATGATCCACAAGGTTATCCATAAAACTCCTATCATGCGAAACAATCAAAAGACAGCCCTGATATTCTTTTAGGAAGTTCTCTAAAACTCCAAGATTATAAATATCCAAGTCATTTGTTGGCTCATCAAGAATTAGGAAGTTTGGGTTAGAAATCAAAACCTTTAGAAGGTATAGTCTACGGCGCTCTCCACCAGAAAGGTTTGAATAGAAATTATATTGAAGATCTGTTCCAAAACCAAAATAGGTAAGAAACAGGGATGCAGATAACTCAGTTTTATCGTTAAGCTTAATACTTTCTGCCACTTCCTTAATAATATCTATCACACGCATATCCTCCTTTTCCTCTAATCCATTTTGCCTATAATAGCCGTACTTTATAGTTTGACCAGTAGAGACTTTACCAGAATCAGCCCTTTCATTTTCAGTAATAATATTAAGAAAAGTACTCTTACCTACACCATTACCTCCAATAATTCCAATCTTTTCTCCACTCTTAAACACATAAGTAAAATCATCTAATATAACCTTATCGTCAAATTTCTTTGAAATATTACTTATCTCAAGAATCTTCTTACCCATCCTCTGACTACGAATTGATAAATCAGCTGCCTTTTGTTCAAACCTTAGTTCTGTTTTTTCTTTTAAGTCATAGAAAGCATCAATCCTTGCCTTGCTCTTTGTTGTCCTTGCCTGTGGCATACGACGCATCCAATCAAGTTCTTTTTTATATAGATTCTTAGCCTTTTCCACCTCTTGACGAAAAATGGTTTCCCTTAACTCTTTGTTTTCTAAGAAATAATTATAATCTCCCTTATACTTAAATACCTCTCCCCTATCAATTTCGTAAACATCTGTGCAAACATTATTTATAAAATACCTATCGTGAGTAACCACTAGTAGAGTAAGGGAACTTCGTTTTAGAAAATCCTCTAACCACTCAATCATAGCAACATCAAGGTGGTTAGTGGGCTCATCTAAGATAAGTAAATCACATCCCTCAATCAAAACCTTACTTAGGGCTACCTTCTTTTTCTCACCACCAGAAAGGGTAGCAACTTTTTGTTCAAGGTTAGTGATGCCAAGCTTTGAAAGAATCTCCTTAGCCTTTGAATCATAGTCCCAAGCCGAAAGCCTATCAATCTCACTCATTGCATCAATTAACCTCTGTTGATTCACTTCATTATCGTCTTTAGTTGCAATATACATAGCCTCCTCATATTCACGAACAGCAACCATTGTTGGGTTGTCAGAAGTAAAGATTACATCTAAGACCGAAAGCTCAGTGTCAAGATATGGGTTTTGTTCGAGATATATATAATGAATATCGTTACGAAATGAAACCTCACCTGAATCGGGCAGAGTTCTTTTAGCAATAATATTTAGCAATGTAGTTTTTCCTGCTCCATTACGTGCCACAAGCGCTACCTTTTGCCCCTTATTCACCCCAAAAGAAATCCCATCAAAAAGCTGTTTCTCTCCAAAAGACTTGCTAAGATTTTCAACCGTTAATAAATTCTCTGCCATTAAACTTCAATTTTTATTATTTGCAAAGGTAAGGAAAATTTAAAAGAGTTGGACTGATAAAGTTTAGTCATTGTTTATCAAATCATAAAGACAATAAAAAAGACTAATTCAAAGAGAAAAATTAATAAAACAAAGAAAGAAATTCTTAAAACAAAGTATTAAATTATTCTTTCTTTGTTTCATTTTGCTATGATGTACATCTTAGGCTGCTCTGATGTACATCTTAGCGTCTTCCGATGTACATCTTAGCACGCTGTGATGTACATCTTAGCAAAATGATTCAAAGAGATAGGAATTTCTTACTTGATTATAGAAATTTAATATGGCGTTTGGAGAAAATAATACTTAGTTTTGGGAATTTATCTTTCGATTTCGCTTTGGCTTATGCCCTGAACAATTTCTGGAATTATGCCTGAATCATCGGCTTCTTTATTAAAATTGAGATTAATCTTCTTTATATAAGGGTTAAGTAAGATTAAAAGCAATAGAGATGTTATTCCACCTATTGACATGACTATTTTAAGACTAATAAGGTTGGCAAAATATCCTAGAATTAGGTTGCCAAGTGAAGAACCGCCTATAAAACACATTGTATAATAGCCCATAACCCTTCCTTTCATATTTATAGGGGTTAGGAATTGAATTATGGTATTGGTGGATGCAATTGCACAAACCATGCTTAGGCCTAAAAATAAACTAAACAAATGGGAAACGATTATATTGGTTACAAAAAAGAAGGGGATTAGGATTAAGGAGGCTGAAAGCATTCCTAAACGCTGTATTTTATCGAGGTTTATAATTGTTTTTCTGGAAGCAAGGAATAATGCTCCACCGAAAGATCCTATTCCTAAGAAAGACATAAGACTTCCTAATGCCTCACTACCTAGCCCTAAGCTATCTTTTATGTAGGCAGGAAAGAAAGTTGTTACTGGTAGTAAGAAGAAACTAAGACCAAAGATGGTAATTAAAAGGACTTTAATTGGAAGGCTATTTTTTATATATGAAATGCCTTCCATGGTATCTTTAAATAGGTTATGCTTAATTTTGGATGGTTCAATTCTTGGTAGATGAATCATAAAAAGAGCAATGATTACAAAGACATAACTTATGGTATCGACCAGGAAGCATCCACCCTCACCTATCAATACTATAAGAAAACCACCTATTGCTGGGCCTATGAGTCTGGTGCCATTTATAATGGAAGAATTAAGTGCAACAGCGTTTGTTAGCATATGTTTTGGCACCAAACTAATATAGAAAGCCTGCCTTGTGGGTTGGTCAAGAGCATTTACTATTCCGAAAAATAGGCTTAAGACTAAGACTATCCACACATTGTTTGCAGAAAGCATATTTCCCATTACCAAAATGGTTAGGCTAAGGGCGTGAATTATAAAGAAAACTTGGGTATAGATTAAAATCTTCTTTTGAGATATTCTGTCAATTAGTGAAGAAACTAAAGGGGTTATTATAAATGTTGGAGCCTGAGAAAGGAAGACAATTATCCCTAGTAGAGCAATAGAGTCTGTTAGTTTATAAACCAACCACCCCATTGCAACTTGTTGAATCCAAGAGCCTGTTAGGGAAATACATTGACCAATAAAGTATAGTCTAAAGTTCCTACAAGATAATGATTCAAAGAGATTTAGTTTTAGTCTACTCATTAATTAGCTTAATTAATATTGTCATTAATTCTTTTTTCAGCTTTATTATTTGCAGAAACGTCCATATTGTTATACCTTTGTCTTATCAAAATTATATTAAAGAATGAATAAAAATTTTAACATATTACTTGTAGTCTGTATATCCTTATTCTTTTGCAAATATACGCAAGCTCAGGATTATTATAACAATTTTGCCAAACCTATTGTTACTCAAAATGGACAATTCGTTTATAATGAGCTTCCTCCTATTAAAACTGAGGCTGGTGTATTATACTTTCTTGACCGTAACCTTGGAGCCTCGTCGATAGATATGGAAACTTCTGATTCTTGGGGCGACTTATATCAATGGGGAAGAGAAACTGATGGACATGAAAAAAGATTTTCAGATACAACCCTTCTTTGTTCCTTAAGTCAGAAAGCAAATCATAAACTTTTTATTGTAGATCAGAAAAAGTCGAATGATTGGTTAATTAATTCGGAGGATAATCTTTGGCAGGGCTATCAGGGTTATAATAATCCTTGTCCTTGTGGCTATAGACTACCTACTCAAAAAGAATGGAGGGCTGTGCTTAACCTTGGTTACGATATTAAATCCACATCAACGGGTTATTACTATCTTTCTATTGCAAATGGACAACTAATTCTTCCTTGTGGAGGATTACGTAGTGCTTATACTGGTCATTTTATTCATATTGGAACTCGTGGATATTATTGGGCAAGTGATACTATAACAAAAGGAACTTCTGGTTGCATAGACTTTAGCAAGCAAGAACTAACCACTAATGTAAGCATTTTTGGTTTTAGAGGCTTTGGAAGAAGTGTTAGATGCGTTAGGAGTGAATAAAGCTTTTATAAAATAAAACTTAAGGTTTCTTAGGTTTTGTTTAAGCGTGAAATAAATAATTTATAAAGAAATTTAACTCTAAAGACTATGATTTTATTCTCAGCTAAAGATGTTTCCAAAACCTATACTAATCATAAGGCCTTAGATAAGGTTTCTATTGAGGTTGAAAAGGGAAGTATTTTTGGACTTCTTGGACCTAATGGTGCTGGAAAAACAACTCTGATTAGAATAATTAATCAAATAACTGCTCCTGATGAGGGAGAGATTTTCTTTATGGGTGAGAAACTAAAGGCTGAACATGTTCACTCTATTGGTTACCTACCTGAGGAAAGAGGATTATATAAGAAAATGAAGGTTGGTGAACAGGCTATTTACTTGGCAGAACTTAAAGGAATTAAAAGAGCTGATGCAAAGAAAAGGTTGGAATTTTGGTTTGAAAAGTTCGATATCCTAAGCTGGTGGAACCGTAAGGTGGAGGAGCTTTCTAAGGGTATGCAGCAAAAGGTTCAGTTTGTAACAACCATTCTTCACGAACCTAAGCTATTAATTTTTGACGAGCCTTTTAGTGGCTTTGACCCTATTAATACTAATCTCTTAAAGCACGAAATACTTGAGCTTAAGAAAAAAGGTGCTACAATAATTTTCTCAACTCATAATATGGAATCGGTTGAAGAGATTTGTGATTCAATTGCATTAATTAATAAATCAAGGAAGATTCTTGATGGAAAGGTTGTAGATATTAAGCAGGAATTTAAGAAAAATCAATTTGAAGTAGTTATTCCTAGTGAAAGAGATATTAGGCACTACCTAACTGATGGAGTAAAACTTATTAACTCTATTAACAACCCTCACACACAGGTTTCAACCCTTGAGATTGAAAAAGGGAGAAATGCAGACCTACTAAGTAATATTCTTTTAAACACTGACCTTATCTCGTATAGGGAAATCCTACCATCGATGAACGAAATTTTTATAGAAACAGTAAGCAATGAATAAGATAGCGATAATTATTAGACGTGAATACCTTACAAGGGTTAAGAAGAAATCATTCCTTGTAATGACCTTTTTAGGACCTATCCTTATAGCTTCACTATGGATAATTCCTTTCTTTTTGGCAATGAACTCCGAAACAAAGAGTAATATCTTAGTTGTTGATGAAACTCTTATTGAAAAAGATGGCATAAAGTCTTCACTTTATACTGAGAAATTTAAGAATACTAGTGAGCTTAACTTTGAATATGGCTATGATATTACTAAGGCTCAAGACCTTTTAGATCAAGGTAAGTATGATGCAGTTTTGGAAATAGTCAAAACAAATGATATGCCTCCTATTAAGGGTTTCTTGTTTTACAGCAAGAACGAGCCCTCCCTTTCTGCACAGGGAGAAATTCGTAGTCAGTTAAGTAATATTCTTAAGGACCATGTTCTTATTTACGATTATGGGATGGACGAAAAAGACTTAGAGTGGTTTAATAATCCTAAGATAGGTTTTTACTCTAAAGACATACGCTCTGGAAAAGACTCCTACAAAGAAATAAAAACTATTCTTGGAACTATTTCTGGCTTCTTAATCTATATGTTTATCTTCCTTTTTGGAGCTCAGGTTATGAAGTCTGTTTCTGAAGAAAAGACTAGTAGAATTGTTGAAGTATTGGTTTCATCTGTTAAACCTATACAACTGCTTATGGGTAAGATTGTCTCAATTGCATTGGTTGGTTTAACTCAGTTCTTCCTTTGGATTGTACTCTCTTTTGTACTTATTGCAGGACTTCAAAGCTTCTATCCTCAAACCTTTACTGAGGCGCAAAAAGAAGATATTACAATTAACGAAAGAGTAATAAGTGTTGATAAGATTCAAGAAGCATCATCGTCTTCATCAGAAGTAAATCAGATTGTTCAAGGTCTTTTCTCTATTGATTACGTCTTAGTTATTTCAATGTTTTTGTTCTATTTTATGGCAGGGTATTTCCTTTATGCTTCTTTATTTGGTGCTGTTGGAGCTTTGATGGATGTTGATACAGATGCCCAGCAGTTTACTCTCCCAGTAACAGTACCTCTTATTCTTGCTATTGTTTGCTTCCCAATAGTTATTCAAGACCCATCCGGCACAGTTGCTTTTTGGCTATCAATAATTCCTCTAACTGCCCCTATAATCATGATGATTAGAATTCCGTTTGGAGTTCCTGTTTGGGAAATTGCATTATCAATGAGCTTGATGATTGTTTTTATAGGTTTTTGTATGTGGATGGCAGCAAAGATTTACAGAACAGGAATCCTTATGTATGGAAAGAATATAACTTATAAAGAAATCTGGAAATGGTTTAAATACAAAAATTAGGTTTGTAGCCTATTATATATATTGTTCAATTATTTTTTAACCTAAATCAATTATATCATGAAAAAGAAAATTACTTTATATTTAGTATTCTTCTTGGTCTTAGGAATTGGGTTTTCTTCTTGTGTGGATGAAAAAGATTTCGACTTTGACCGTATGGCTCAATCGACAGTAAATCCAAGAATACATCTGAACAATTTGCTTTCAACTGAAATCACTATGAGTGACTTTTTCAATTTAGATAGTATAGCAGATAGTACTGATGGGTTAGAAATAGTTACTGTTAATCACCCTGATGGGAATTATTTAGATTTCGTATTTAATGTTGACACTGTTTTTAAGTTAGATATCCCAAAATTAGATAGAATTAAGGGTATTAACTTTGATATTCCATCAATCTCAATTGAAGATGTAATTGGAAATTTTTATGGAAACTTTAACTATCCTGATGTTTCCGAGCCTATGGAGGTTATCACTGTTGATATTCCCAAAATTGATGACACCCAAATTATTGATAGCCTATTCTTAAAGAAAGGCATTATGTATATTGCTCTTAATTCTAACATAAATCATAATTCTTCTATTAATCTTAAATGTAGTGGTCTTAGAAATAGGATTACAAATGAAATCTTTAACGAGAATTTAAGATTATCTAACTCCAATCAAAATGGCTTTAAGGTTTTTAACTATGAAATTGATTTATCTAAATACTCATTAAATATTGGTTCAAACTCAAAGTTGAATTTTGAATACAGATTAAACATGAACGTTGTTGGAGCTATTAAACCTAATTATGACGTTAATATCAATTTAGAATTTTCTGATTTTGATATAAGTTATGCTTTTGGAACACTTGGGAACTATAATTCTTCTTTGTCTGATATTTATAAAATCGATATATTTAATGACTCCACTTTTTCTCAAATCTTTGAAACAGGGAAGTTTGCTTTAGAAACCATGTATTTGGATTTTCGTGCAGAAACAAATACTGGAGTTCCTGCAGTCTTAAATTTATCAACAGTTAAAGCTTATAATGAAAAAAACAACACGTCTGCTGATATTATTCCTCTTAATTCAGATAAAACAATAATAATTAATCCTGCAAGTGGACCTAATCAAATCGGAGTTTCTGATAAGACAATTAATCTAAATACTTCAGTAATAAATATTATACCTTCCAAAATAGAATATATCGGAAACATTGTTCTTAACCCAGATAATGTTAGTGGCTTTGAACCTTCTAATCCATGGATAAAAATAAAATCAAAACTTCACATCCCTTTAAAGGCACAAATAAATGATCTTGACTATGTGGTTGAATTAGATAAAATTGATATTGGAGAGGCCTCAGATTATATTAATTCTGCTTCCTTAATCTTAAAGCTAACTAATTACTTCCCTTTCTCAATTGCAGCTCAACTATATTGTTTGGATGCAAATGGCAGTGAAACAGGACAAGTTTTAGATCTTAATTCTACTAGTAGTAATATTGTTACTGGTGCTAATGTTGACAATAATGGAAAAGTAATTAGTCCTTCAACTAAAACAACTAAAATTACTATAACAACAGAAAACTTCAATCTAATTAAGAATGCAAGCAAAATGAAATTGAAGCTAATATTAAACACATCTTCAAATGGTTCGACCAAACCATATATTAGATTAAATAGAGACTCAAAGGTCTCTGTAAGCTTAGGTATTGATGTTAAAGCCAATATCACATTATAATTAATTTTAAAAGATTAATAAGATGAAAAAACATATTAAACATTGGTTTTTTGGAGTATTATTGAGTATAATTTCATTTGCATCAATAGCTCAAGCTCCAATTCTTGAAGTTTATTCACCAGATAGCATATCAAAAACATCTGCTGTTTTAAGAGGAAAAGTTAAAAGGTCTCCTGATGGTGCATTATTACTTTCAAGAGGATTTGCATTAAAGACTGCAAATTCTGAAACATATAATTATTATACAATAACTTCTTTAGATAGTATTATTAGTTTTAACGCCATAGATTTGGCAATTAACACTAGGTATCAAGTTGCTGTAATAGCTCTTACTATGGATAGTTTTTACTTAAGTGACACAATTGGTTTTAATACCCTAAACACAATAATAAATCCTCAGATTATTAGTTCTGAACCGACAAATATTACAAGTACAAGTACAACTCTAAATGGAAACTTAATTAATTATGGTAATCCTTTAATAACAGAAAAAGGATTTCTTTTTTCTATAAATCCTAGCTTTAACTATTCAACAGCTCAAGAAATCATACCAATTCCAGGAATTGAGATAGGTGATTTTTCTAATAATAAGATAGGATTAACTCCCAATACTAATTATTATTATAGAACATATGCCATAAATTCTGATACAACTATTTTAGGAGATATTGTTGCTTTTAATACAACAAGCTCTAGTGATATTTCTACTCAAATATCAACCTTTAATCCAGAAATAATTAATGAAACCACAGCAAACTTTTCTGGAGCAATTCTTTCTATTGGCTCTGAAACAATTTCAAGCATTGGATTTGATTTAAGAAAATTATCTGAAACTATATTTTCATCCCACCCAATAAGCCCAGTAAGTGACACTTTTAACTTAACCGTTAACAACTTAGACCCTGGAACAACATATATTATTAGAGCATATGCTATAACTAATTCTGGAAAAACATTTGGTGAAACAAAGAACTTCACAACTCCTTATTTAGCTGGCATTTTTGAAACTCTAAGCCCAACAAGTATAAACTCAAATTCAGCAATACTTAATGGATATATTTCTGATCTTACCACTCCTGTTCAAGCCTTTGGATTTGCCATAAAAGAAGATGGAGGAACTTATTCTCTATATGATATTAGCCATAATTTCAACCTGCCTTGTTCATTATCATATAGCCTAACTAACATGACACCATACCAAAATTATACATATAAGGTTTATGCCTTAGGGTATAATAACACTTATTTTGGTGATGAGGTTTCATTTAAAACTAATTCTATCGCTTCAATTGTAAAAACTCATGCTGCAACCAATTTATCTAATAATAGTGCTCAACTTAATGGGAAATTGTCAAATGCTGGAACTCCTACAATTATAGAAAAAGGCTTTATCTATTCCAATCAATATGTTTTTGATTTTTCTAACTCCATTAAGATTATTATAAATGGCAATGCTATTGAACCTTATTCTCATATTCTAACAGGACTAAATCAAAGCACTACATACTATTATAGAAGTTATAGCATTTCTCCTATTGATACAAACTATGGAGAAGTTATTAGTTTTACAACCTTAATGCAAAACATTATACCTCCCCTTCTAAATACATACGAGGCTACAAATATTACTTATAACTCAGCAATGATAAGTGGAATGATAAATATGGGTAGTGAAAATATTATTAATAGAGGGTTCCAATATAAAGCAGAAGGTGATATTAATTATATAGATATTAATATTGATGAATCAAGTGCTTCGCAAACAATATTAACTAATTTACTACCAAGTACAACGTATCAATTTAGAGTTTTCGCATCAACAAGCTCTACAACTTATTTTGGTAATGAATTAGAATTATCAACTCCTGAAATTCCAATGATTATAACAACCAATCAGCCCTCTTCAATAACTATTAATTCCGCAACATTAAATGGAAATATCTATGATGGCAATGAAATAGTATTATTTAGAGGAATAGAATGGAAACAAACTTCTGATACAATCTATCATAGAGAATTTATTATAGATGCTGAAGCTGGAAATATTAGTTTAGATATTGAGAGTCTTAATTCTAACACGGAATATTCTTATAAGGTATTTGCTCGAACAGAAGAAGGGTTTTTCTATGGAAACGAAGTTAACTTCTTGACAAATGAAATAATTAGTCCAGTTGTTAGTAATGTTATAATAAGCGATATTGATACGAATTCTGCTCATTTCTATGGAACAATTATTGAAGGCAATGCTCCAATAACACATACTAGGTTTTTGATTAAGAAATGGGGTCAAGAAGAATTCTTATCACATAGTATTTCGAATAATGTATTAGATCTAAGAATTGACACCTTGGAAGAAGGAACTACATATTATGTTGAAATGTATGCTTTAACTAAATATGGAGTTATAAAAAGTGAAACGTCTTCATTTATGACTCTTGGAACACATAGTATTGGATTGAATGAAATAGAAAAAGAAGATTCATTTATTTCAATCTATCCAAACCCTTCAAGTGATATTATCAATATTAAGCTTAACAATATTAATAATAACGACAATCTGTTTTTTATTATTTCAGATATTAAAGGAAGGGTTATCGACAAAAGACAAATATATACCTCTTCTATAACCTATGATATAAGTGATTTTTCGAAAGGAATCTATACTATTACAATTATTTCAAATGATATTAAGCAAACAAAGAAACTTATAATTAAATAAATCAAAACATTTATTGATATGAAAAAAACATTTATCTATATCCTAATAGCAATTTCTACAATATTTGCTGTTAAAGGTGTAAAAGCACAATACACAGACATTACTTATTTTATGAGAAATGTCCCTACATCATTTAAAATGAATCCTGCCAACACTCCAGTTGCCAAGTACTATATTAACTTACCGTTTTCTGGAATAAACTTTGACTTTGCTACCTCAGGCTTTTCCTATGGTGATGTTATAACAAGAAGAGCTGACGATTCTCTTCAAGTTGATTTAAATAAATTCTATGATAAGCTAACCGACAAGAACTATGTAAACTTTGGAAGTAATATTGAATTATTTGGATTTGGTTTTCAAGTAGGAGAAAAAAACTATTTTTCTTTTGGATTAGATTTAAGTATGGATGGTAATATTAATTTCTCCAAAGGATTATTTGGTTTTATTATTAATGGAACTGATTCTGAGAATGGGAAAACAGAATTCATTAATAATAAATTAATTTCTCTTAATGCATTCATTGCCCCATCAATTTCCTATTCAAGAATAGTTAATGATAAACTTACAGTTGGTGCAAGAGTTAAATTGCCAATGGGTATTGCAAATATAACTACAGATAAATCAGAACTATCAATAGATTTTAATGATGATAAGATAACTGCAACAAGTAATTTCTTAATAAGAACCTCAAACATTATGGGTTCATTTAATTTCAATGGCCTAGAAAGTTCAGAAGCCCTTGAATTTAATCAAGAAGAAAATGCAAGTGAAATAATGAATAAAGCAAAGAAAAACTTAGGACTTGCATTTGACCTTGGAGGATCTTATAAGCTAAACGATAAAATGCTAGTTAGCTTAAGCATTCAAGACCTTGGTTTTATAAATTGGGGAGCAAATTCAACCACACTCCAATCTAAAAACCCAAATGCATCATACACATTCAACGGATTAGGTTCTGTTGATTTTAATGGGAATAGTTCTGTTGAAGACCAATTAAATGAAGTTTTAGACAGTGTAATGACTAGCTTTGATCTTGAAGCAGTGATAGGGAAAGCATATACGCAAATGTTACCCGCTAAACTATATGCAGGCTTCACTTGGAATTTTGCTAAAACACAGTATCTTAACGCACTTTATAAAGGGGCATTTGGCAATAACTATTCAGACCATTATCTATCAATATACTACACAACACAAATTGAAAGATACCTTAATTTCTCAATTGGGAACACATTTGCTTTTGAAAATCATTTTAACGCCATTTCGGCAATCAATCCAAGCCTTGCCATTAACTTAAACCTCTATATGATTAATTTCTATTTTGGGGGATCCTTACGCTCATCTTATAATTTAGCAAAACTAACAGGATTCAATGTATTTGCTGGAATGAATATAGCTTTTGGTTATAAAGATTATTGGAAAAAGAGCGTATATTCAGAGAATGGTGATATTCCAGAAAATGAAAATAATAATGAATAAAGATAGAAATTGAATAAATTCGTAAATAATTGAATAAAAATACATATAAATTCAACCTTAATATAATATAATAACTACTTTAATAGTTATTATGTATTGAGACAAACTTAACTGAGAAAACAAACTAATATTGAAAGCAACCTTCACAACATATAAAAAGCTAATAATACTAATAGCTTTAATTATTTTTCTAGGTTCCTGTTCAACCAAAAAGAACAAATGGTATAATAGAGCCTATCATACAACAGTAGCTCATTATAATGCTTATTGGAATGGGAATGATGCTTTCAAACAAGGAGTTAAATCTATTCAAGAAACCCAGAAGGACGATTTCTCAAGAATACTACCTGTTTTCAAATTAGGCAGTCAAGAACAAGCAGCTGCAATAAAACCTAATATGGATAGAGCAATTGAAAAAAGCTCTAAAGTCATCAAAAAGCATTCAATGGTTTTCAATAAAAAGGAAAAAAATCCTGAAATAAAGAAAGCCTACTTATTAATTGGCAAAGCAAGTTTTTATCAAAAAGACTATAAGGTTGCACAAGCTACTTTTCGTCATATACAATCTGCTTGGAAAGATGAACCAATAATGTATAATGCGATGATATGGCAAGCCTTCACCTCATGCATGGAGAAAGACTATTCACTTGCCGAAAGCACACTTGACCAAGTAAGGAATAAGATTCAAGAGGGAAAAGCACCTAAAAGCCTTAACAAATTCCTCTATTCTGTTTATGCAGAAAATGCAATCGCACAAAAGAAATACTCAAAGGCACTAGAATATATACAATTAACAAAAAAATATTCTAATTCACATTCACTAAACACAAGATTAATGTTTATTGAAGCACAGCTATATCAACAAGTTAATGAACTCGAATATGCAAGCAAGTTATTTGGTAAAGTTGCAATAAGAGCCAAGCACTATGATATGCAATTTGCAGCACAACTAAGTCAAGCAATGTGTTATGATCCAAATAAAGGAGATAGCAAAAAGATAAAAACAAAGTTAGAAAAAATGGCTAAGGAAGATAAAAACTTAGAATATAATGACCAAGTCTATTATGCTCTTGCTGAAATCTACTTCAAGGATAAGAATGTTGATAAGGCATGTGAGTATTGGGCAAAATCTGTTTCATCTTCATTTAAAAATGTAAATCAAAAAATAGCTTCTTCAATAAGGCTAGCTGATATAAATTACGAGTTGTTGGAAAAGTATGAACCAGCTCACGACTATTACGACACAGCTCTAACAGTAATGAAGAAAGACTACCCAGAGTATAGTAAAATAAAAAGCAAACAAATAGTTTTAGCAAACCTTGTAACAAACCTAAGAGTTGTAACAAGATGGGATAGCCTACTTTCACTAAGCGAATTGAGTCAAGCTGATTTGGATAAAAAAATTGATGGCTGGATAAAAGAATATAAAAAACAACAGGAAGAAATTAGAAAAGCCGAGCAACTTGCAAGAGCTCAACTTGCTCAATTAGGTAGACAAAACCCTTATGATCAAAATCGTCAAATTAGCTCATGGTATTTCTATAATATCTCAACCGTACAAACAGGTAAGGCAGAGTTTATGAGAATATGGGGGCCAAGAAAACATGAGGACAATTGGAGACTAAGCGATAAGCAACAAAGCTTCGATTTTGATGATATGGACGATGAAGAATTAGCAAATAATGAGTCCGATTCACTAGATGACAAAGGAAACCCAAAACCTCCTGCTATACTGATAAATAGCAACCCTGGAGTAAAGGAATTCTATACAAAAGACATTCCAAAAACTCAAGAAAAAAAGGATTCGATACATATTGAAATATCAAAAGCATTACTTGAGGCAGGCTATATATATTATCAAGGACTTGCAAATAATGGGAAAGCAATATCAACCTTCCTCGAACTACAAAAACGATATCCAAACTACCCAACTACACTTCCATCTTCATATCACTTATATAAGATATATGAGAAGATAGGACAAACTCCTAATTCAAATTACTATAAGGCAAAAGTACTAAAAGAATACCCTGAAAGTGAATTTGCAATGATGATTCAAAACCCAGACTATTGGCAAGAACTCTCATCCTCCAACTCCGAATCAGATAGAATCTATAAAGAAGTTTATAATATATACACATCAAAAGATTATAAACAAACCATATCTAAGGCTCAAGAAGCAATCGAAACAATTCATTTTGGACCATATATTGCACGACTATATTATATTGAGGCAATTGCAAAAGGCAAGCTATATGGAATAGACTCTCTTATGAATGATTTAAATATGATTGTTTATAATTACCCAGAACATTCAATAACACCTACAATTGAAAACCAACTAAAATACCTTAGCGCAAACTATAATATTGCAAGCCAGAACTTAGCATATAAAGAAAGTATTCTAAAAAAGAACGAGCCATCTAAAGAAAGTGAAATAAAAACCGAAAAGGGCTCGGACGAAGAAATAAAAACAAAGGTAATTGACCATACTATTAATGATGAAGATATATTAGATGCTGAAAGCTTAGTTTATAGATATAGAGATATGGATCATTTCTACGTTGTTATTTTTGATGACGACAAATTAAATGCATCAGAAATAAAAATTAAATTCTCAGACTACAACTCAAAATTCTATAAGAGTGATAATTTAAAGTTAACAAGTTTATTATTCACCATGTCAGAACAAATGATTACTGTGGATAGGTTTGAAGACATAGAGAAAGCAATGAAATATTATAAAGGGGTTATCTCTAATAATGAGGTTCTAGACAATATTGACCCTACCCTCTTCAAGCATTTTATTATTTCAACTCAAAACTATCCAACATTCTACAATAGGAAAAACATACCAGCGTATTTAAAATTCTTTAGAATATTTTACCTCAAACCTCTAGAGAAAGAGGAATAAAATATGAAAAGATAAACTAATTAATATTATTAACGTAGTAAAGATTATTAACACAAGAAATATAGATTATGGCAAAAACAAATTACGATCAAGAAAGCACTAACGCAATTAATATTATAAGCAATAGAACGACAATAAAGGGCGATGTTATCTCAGATGGGGACTTAAGAATTGATGGTATTGTTGATGGATCATTAAACATTAAAGGCAAGCTTGTTATAGGCAGTAGTGGAAAAATTATTGGAAGCATTAATTGTCAAAATGCAGATATATCAGGAAAAGTTGAAGGCAATATAATTGTTAAAGAACTTCTATCACTTCAAAACAACTCATCTATTAATGGAGACATAACAATTGGTAAGCTATCAATTGAACCAGGAGCTTCATTTACAGGAAAATGCAGTATGGCAACATCACCAAAAGCATTTGAACCAACAAAAACATCAGCAGCAAACTCTTAATCAAATAATAAGTTTATGAAAAAACATCCTTTGATTTCTTATTTTACTAAGCTATCATACTTCTCAATTGTAGTTGCCTTTATAGCTTTTTTTGCTATGTTGTTTTTAAGAAATAAAATCAGCATGAATTTACCTTATTACATAGTATTGTTTTATATTTGCACAGCAATAGGATATACTCTAACATATTATTCTATAAATAAGAAGAGCATGAGGTTTGAAAATATATTTATGTTAGTCAAGTTCGGCAAACTATTCATTTATATAATTGTATTTTCGGTTATCATTCTGTCAAACACAGAAAACACAATACCTTTTGTAATATCCTATTTACTATTATATGCCCTATATCTAATATTTGACACAATAACATTTAAAAACTTTTCGAAGAAAATCTAATAAATAATATAATATGAAAAACAACACTCTAGTTTTATTAAGTTCAGTATTATTAATCTCCATTATTGGAGTCTTTGCATGTAGCCCAAAGGTTGAAGATGACGACTTGTTAACAGGTAAATGGATTGAAACAAGAATACTTGTAGACACACTTTCTACACAATGCCAAAAACAATCATATATAGAGTTTTCGGATTATGAATTAGATATTCAAAAAAGAATATATAGCAGATATGAAGCTTGTGAAGGAGAAGAAGAATTTGAAGGGGAAGAAGGAACAGAAACAAGAACAGTACCACCTTTCACCGAAAAACTAGGCAATTATAGCATCAAAGGAGATACTTTAATCATAAAGACAGTCGAAAATCAAACAGATATCTATGTAATAGATAAAATAGATTCCGAGAAAATGACTTTAGAGACCTTAGATAGAAACGGTAACCTAAAATACTTGTTTTATAATAGATTCAAAGATTAACTCTAACCCTTATTTTCAGAAAAGGCTTTAGAATCTCCCCATTTATTATATCCTACTTTGTGGTTAATCCTTTTTAATCTCTCATCCAAACTATCATGACAATCTTGTGGCTTATCGCTAACATTAGCCTTGTTAGGATAAATCATATATTGCTCTCTATATTTTGCAGGAGTAAGGTTTGGCATAATAATATTAGCACCCGCCATCACAGCATCCTCCCTACCATTTGGGGAAATAGTTTGATCAGCAGTTGCAGCAACCATATTTATCTTTGGCATAAGTAGTCTTAAACAAGCAATCATCTTTAAAGTCATACCTAACCTAACCCTATCTGATGGAATTTTATCCCTAAATTCATAAAGAGGCGTCTCTGGATGTGGAATAAAAGGACCCATTCCAACCATTGCAACATTTAGTTTCTTGAAATATAGTAAATCATCAGCCAAAATCTCAGTAGTTTGGAAAGGAAGACCAATCATAACACCAGTCCCTGCCTGATAACCTATCGAAACTAAAGAATTTAAAGCCTTAATTCTGGTTTGGAAGTCATGAGTTTCATCCTTAGGGTGAATCTTATAATATAAATCCTCATTAGTACTTTCAAGTCTTAGCAAATAACGATGAGCACCTGCCTCAAACCACTCCTTATATACCTCAGGGCTTTGCTCTCCACAAGAAAGAGTAACACCAAGCTTACCATAAGATAATTTCTTAATTTCTTTCAGCAAATAAGTGACTTTATCGGTAAAAGCCTTATCGCTCCTCTCCCCACTCTGAATTGCAAGAGAACCATAATTCAAATCCATAGCCATCCGAGCACAGTCAAGAACTTCCTCATCTGTTACGGTATAACGTTTAAAGTTCATATTCTTAGAACGCACCCCACAATAAAGGCAGCTCTTAACACATACATTCGAATATTCAATAAGACCCCTCAAATAAACCTCATTACCAATTTCTTGAAGCTTTACCTCCAAAGCCCTATCAAGCAATTTCTTCATATCATCCCCTTCCAAAGAAAGAAGAAAGACCAATTCATCTCTTGTGAATTCCTTATTATATAGTATTTTATCTAAATTCATCTTAATAAGTATTTTAATATTTAAGCAGTAAATAATACTCTGAAACCAATATTTCAGTATGCAAAAGTACTAAATAAAAAGATAAGAAAACCAAACGCTGTTTCAAGAAAATGAAACGAAGAAAGAATTTCGTGAAACGAAGAACTAATTTTGTGAAACGAAGAAAGAATTTCGTAAAACGAAGATCTAATTTGGTGAAACGAAGATCTAATCTTGAGAATACTAAACTTGAATTTGACTTCATATAATTTATTTTTTTATTTGATTTTCATTGGGTTTGAATACAGGAATAGAATAATACCTAGTATAAAAGAAATAAACTTCCTTTAAAGCTTGGTATTATTGAAAAAAATTGTAATTTTGCAATTGGGTAAGTCTTACACGACCAGCTCCCTTTGAATCTCCCCAGGGCAGGAATGCAGCAAGGTAATAAGGTTGTAGCGGTGCGATGTAAGTAGCTTACCCTTTTTTTATTCCAAAAAATCTTCTTTAAATTATAAAAACAAGGACTATATTAGTCTATAGACTCATGCATTTCCAATTCGTTGAGTGCTTTATGGTATTTTCTTGCGTTGGCATAATGCTCTTGGACATCTGCTGTGAAGTTATGGTAGCCTGAAAAGTCTTCTCTTGCACAGAAGAAAATGAAATCATTCTTTGCGTAGTTTAAGACAGCATCAATTGAAGAAATGCTAGGAATACAGATTGGACTTGGAGGAAGACCTGTGTTTTGATAAGTATTATATGGTGAGTTTACACCTAACATACTTCCGATAATTCTTTTAATTGTGAAGTCTCCTATTGCAAACTTAACTGTAGGGTCAGCTTGAAGTAGCATTCCTTTTTTTAGGCGGTTGATATAAACAGCAGCAACAATTGGTTTCTCATCGTTCTTATTAGTTTCTTCCTCAACAATACTTGCAATGGTCATTACCTCAAGCTTATTATAGCCTATTTCTTTTAGCTTATCTTCCCTTTTCTTCCAAAACTTCTCTTGCTCCTTATACATTCTTCTTATAAACTCTTCTGCCGATATATTCCAATAGACCTCATAGGTATTAGGAATGAAAAGTGAGATAACTGTTATTGAATCTACCCCAAATTCTTTCAAGAACTTATTATCGTTCATCTTAGCAAGCAGTTCTTTCTTAGTTAATGCTAGTTCTTTTTCAATGGTTTGAGCAAAGATTTCCTTAGTTCTTGATTTCCCAATAATAAGTCTTATAGGACTTTGTTGCCCTCTTGATAATTTTTTGACTAATTTAGCAACACTCATTCCTTTTTCAATTTCATAACGTCCTGAATAGACCTTATTATAATTGAAAACAACGGAATAGAGTTTGAAAGCTAGAGAATTAATTATTATATTTTGAGACTCAATTGTCTTAACTATTTCTGATTTAGGAGTATTGGGATTAATAAAGAGATAAACCTTCTCATCCAAAACATCGACCTTAGCCGTTAGGAAGTAAACTAAAAATATAATAAAAGCAGATATTATTGCTAGTGTTGGAATTACCCAAGAGAATTTCTTTTTCATAAGGAAGTTAATTGTTGTATAATATTAGTTAAGTATTTTTTGATAGACGAAAACATCGTAATAATTATCACCTTTCTTTATCCAATTGCTCAAAGTAGCTGTTTTCTTATAGCCAGCCTTCTCAAAAAGTTTGCAACTTGGCATATTGTCTTCTGTAACGTAAGCGTAGAGCTGATGAAGGTTTAGGATATTTCTTGCATAGTTCCAAACCCATTCCAAAGCATTGAAAGCAATGTTTTTCCTTCTAAACAAACCATCTGCAATAAATATACCTACCCCTGCCCTAAGGTGTTGTGGTTCCAAATCATAGAGATCCACGCAACCAACAGTTCTAACCACTCCCTTATCTTCAATATCTATCATCAAACGCATTTGTTTTACAGAATATATATCGTCATTTTGTGCATTTTGAACATAGTTTTCAATAGCATAAAGTGAGAAAGGAGCCCTTGTAGCACTAACTCCCCAAAGCGAAAAGGTATTTTCCCATTCATATATTAAATTGGCATCACTTA